>NZ_JACAPL010000002.1:145472-427159 GCF_013385735.1 Pseudomonas sp. D2002
GTTGCTGATCGCCGTGCACTGCATGACTTGATTTGAAACGCGGGCAAACTGTGGGAGCTGGCTTGCCTGCGATGGCGGTCTGTCAGTGATAAATGGGCTGGCTGATTCACCGCTTTCGCGAGCAAGCCCGCTCCCACAGGTGGACCGCATTTATCCAGTTGCTCATCGCCGTGCCCTGCATGACTTGATTTGAAACACGGGCAAACTGTGGGAGCTGGCTTGCCTGCGATGGCGGTCTGTCAGTGATAAATAGGCTGGCTGATCCACCGCTATCGCGAGCAAGCCCGCTCCCACAGGTGGACCGCATTTATCCAGTTGCTGATCGCCGTGCACTGCATGACTTGATTTCAAACACGAGCAAACTGTGGGAGCTGGCTTGCCTGCGAAGGCGGTCTGTCAGTGATAAATAGGCTGGCTGATCCACCGCTTTCGCGAGCAAGCCCGCTCCCACAGGTGGACCGCATTTATCCAGTTGCTGATCGCCGCGCCCTGCATGACTTGATTTGAAACGCGGGCAAACTGTGGGAGCTGGCTTGCCTGCGAAGGCGGTCTGTCAGTGATAAATAGGCTGGCTGATCCACCGCTATCGCAGGCAAGCCAGCTCCCACAGGTGGACCGCATTTATCCAGTTGCTGATCGCCGCGCCCTGCATGACTTGATTTGAAACGCGGGCAAACTGTGGGAGCTGGCTTGCCTGCGATGGCGGTCTGTCAGTGACACAAAGGCTGGCTGACACACCGCTTTCGCGAGCAAGCCCGCTCCCACAGGTGGGCTGTGTTGATCCTGTTGCTGATCGCCGTGCCCTGCATGACTTGATTTGAAACGCGGTCAAATTGTGGGAGCTGGCTTGCCTGCGAAGGCGGTCTGTCAGTGATAAATAGGCTGGCTGATCCACCGCTTTCGCGAGCAAGCCCGCTCCCACAGGTGGACCGCATTTATCCAGTTGCTGATCGCCGCGCCCTGCATGACTTGATTTGAAACGCGGGCAAACTGTGGGAGCTGGCTTGCCTGCGAAGGCGGTCTGTCAGTGATAAATAGGCTGGCTGATCCACCGCTATCGCCAAGCCAGCTCTCTCACATCGGCTCGTCGCTGATTTCCAGATCAATGCTCCAACGCATAACGCCGGCAATGGTTGAGATAACCCTGCTCATGGCTCCCCACCAACTGCACCACGCTGGTCCATAACCACGACGGTGCATCCAACTGTTTCGAGCGGTTTTCCTGCAGCACCGCCATCCACTGCTTGCGCGTATCGCGGTCCATCTGTCGGGCGTGGGCGATGCCGACCACGCGGGCCAGGTAGCCGGCGGCGTGCATCGCATCGGTCTCGCTGAGTTCATCCAGCTCCAGCTTCATGTCTTGGGGCAGCAACTCGCGGATGAAAAAACCGTGGTCCAAAAAGCGCGTCGCCAACATGCGTTCACCCAGCCCCGGTGACAGCTGGCGGGCGCCCTCCACCACTCGGCGCCCGTTATCCCTGGGCATCTTCGCGCGGGCCGCACGCGGTGCAGCGGCGCCGACGGCTTCCTTGATGTCGATCAGGCAATATTCCTGATCATCCTTGTCGCCCACGCCCAGCAGTACCGCATAGCGCAACAGGCCGAGGGAACTGCAGCCCTTGACCCAATAGGCACAGTCCAGCAGTTCAACTTCGGCGTCTTTTGGCCGGCCTTTGAGTGAGGTGACCAACTGGTGGAGCTCATCGGAGGCGCACAGCGTCTTCAGCGCAGCCTTTTCTGCGCCCGACAGCGACCAGAAATGCTTGCCCAGCGGAATCGTCGGTCGTACGTTTTCAATGCGTTCACGCGCCAGGTTCTTCCACGTGCGTTCCACCGCGCTGCGCATACCGGCCTTGACCTGGGACGGACGTGGCGGTGCTTCATCGGGTTTGTCTTTAAAGGCCTGCTCGTAGCCGACCATCATTTCTTCGAGCATGCGCGCGGTGGTCACCCCCGGCAGGTCCGAGCCGCGCGCGGCGGTGGCCAACGACAGCGCCAGGCGCACCAGGTCGTGGGCGGGGTTGCCGATCACGGTCTGGTCGAGGTCGCGGATGTGCATGTCGATACGGCCTTTAGTGTCGCCGGTCGGGCCGAGGTTGCCCGCATGGCAATCGCCGCAGATCCAGATCGCCGGGCCGTGGGGCAAGCGGCGGCCGGGTTGGCTGTGCAGCCATTCGTAAAACTGCACCGTGCTGCCACGCACATAGGCATGGGCGGAGCGCGCCATCTTCAAATTGCGTAGTTGCGTGAGGTGGGGCATGCGGTCGGCGGGGCGCGGGGTTTTCATGGATGAACTCAAGACGGGAGAAACTGTAGATCGCTGCCGCCGAGAGAATGTTTCATTTTGTTTCAAAATAATGGCCTTGGGACAGCTTTCGATGCGCTGTCGACAATTCCTCCAGCCAGCCCTTGAACGCCAGCATCGCCGAGGTCTCCGCCCGCGACTGCAAGCGCGTCAGCCAATAACTGCCGGTGGTAATGCCGATGTCGAACGGCTGGCGAATCACGTCCGTCGCCAATTGCCGCGAGAACATCATCGCCGGGGCCAGCGCCACGCCGATGCCTTGCTGCGCCGCTTCCATCATTGCCAGTGACGAATCGAACACAATGCTGCGCGGCACGACGGTGTCGGCGGGCAGGCCTGCGGCCTGGAACCATTGGGTCCACTCATCGGCGCGGTAGGAGCGCAGCAGCGTGTGCTTCAACAGGTCGGCCGGCGTGCGCAATTGCTCGGCCAGCGTGGGCGTACACAGCACGGTCAGCGGTGCTGCGAGCAGCTCGCAGGCGTCGGTGCCGTGCCAGGCTCCGGCGCCGAAACGGATCGCGTAATCCAGGCCTTCGGCGGCCACGTCGACGCGGTTGTTGTGGGTGGACAGGCGCAGGTCGATAAACGGGTAACGCGCCTGAAAATCCGGCAGGCGTGGCAGCAGCCAACCCACGGTAAAGGTGCCCACCGCGCCCACGGTAAGCACTTCGCGATAATGCCCACCTTCGAACTGGTTGAGCGTCTGGGCAATGCGGTCAAACGATTCGCGCACCACCGGCAGCAAGGTCTCGCCCTCACGGGTGAGCATCAAGCCGCGTGGCAAGCGCTTGAACAAGGTGACATTGAGTTGTGCTTCCAGGCTCTTGACCTGATGGCTGACCGCCGCCTGGGTCACGCACAGCTCAATCGCGGCGCGGGTAAAACTCAGGTGGCGGGCCGACGCCTCGAACGCGCGCAAGGCATTGAGCGGCAGATGGGAACGCAGCATGCTTGACCCTAATTTATCTAATGGCTGGTGCAAGATATGATCGTTTGATCGCGGCCGGCAAACTGCCTACATTTGCCCCGCCTGCGCAGGCTATCTATTTAATCGATCACCTCATGGAAGCGACATCATGCCCCAACTTTCTCTGTTTGGAGTGCGTAATTTAACCGCCCTGGCCGTATTGCTGGCAGCCGGCAACTGCCTGGCGGCCACCGACCTGCAAGCCGTGGTAGACGCCAACGTAAAACCGTTGATGCAACAACAGGCGATTCCGGGCCTGGCGGTTGCCGTGGTTCAGAACGGCAAGGTGCAATACTTTAACTACGGCACGGCTTCAAAGGAAACCCAGCAACCGGTCAGCGAAAACACCCTGTTCGAGATCGGCTCGGTGAGCAAAACCTTCACCGCCACCCTCGGTGGCTATGCCCAGGCGACAGGCAAGCTCAAGCTGTCGGACACCGCCAGCCAGCACCTGCCCGCATTGGCCGACAGCGCTTTCGACAAGATCAGCCTGGTGCAACTGGCGACCTACACCCCCGGCGGCCTGCCCCTGCAGTTCCCGGACGCGGCCGACAGCCCTGAGACCATGCTCGGCTACTTCCAGCATTGGAAGCCGACTTACACGCCAGGTACACAACGTTTGTATTCCAACCCGAGCATCGGGCTGTTCGGCTACCTGTCGGCGCAAAGCCTTGGCCAACCGTTCAACGTGGCCATGGAGAAAACCCTGCTGCCCAAGCTGGGCTTGACCAACACCCACGTCAGCGTGCCCGCCGACAAGACCAGCCTGTACGCCCAGGGCTATGACAAGAACCTGAAGCCCATCCGCGTCAGCCCCGGTGCACTCGACAGCGAAGCCTATGGCATCAAGACCAGCGCCCAGGACATGGCCCACTATGTGATGGTGAACATGCACCCGCAAACCCTGGAAAAGCCGTTGCAACAGGCGATTGCCACCACCCACGCGGGTTACTACACCGTGAACGGCATGACCCAAGGCCTGGGTTGGGAACGCTACCCTTACCCGATCACGCTGCAAGCCCTGCTGGAGGGCAACTCCACGCCGATGGCAATGGAGCCGCACAAGGTCACTTGGCTGACACCGGCACAGCCGCAACCGGCGAATGTGCTGTACAACAAAACCGGCTCAACCGGCGGTTTTGGCGCGTACGTGGTGTACGTGCCGAGCAAGGACATGGGCGTGGTGATGTTGGCGAACAAGAATTACCCGAATGCTGAACGGGTCAAGGTGGCGCATGCGATCTTGAGTGCGATGGATCACTAAGCGGCAAGCCTGTTCCCGACCGTCGCGGGCACACGTGGCCGCGACGGCGTTAAGCGAGCACGCGCTTGTAGTAATTGTCATCCGGGCCAGGCTGGAAATGCAGGGTACTTAAAAACACCTCCAGCATATTGATATTGACCGCACCCTTGCACTGCCTCACAGCCTCCAAGTAACTGAGAAGCTGTGCGTAGGTTGCCTCCATCAGCGCCAGGGCGGCGTCAAATACACCGGCCTCACCGAAGTCCTGAATAATTTGTCTTTTCTGATCCGCCGTTAACGCGCCCTTCACCAATGGCCTGTTAGCCAAGATCATCAGAAACGACTTTGGCCCCCCTTCCAGATCCATTGCAAAGCCTTTCTTCTCAAAATGAGGGATATGATTAATATCGCAGTAATCATTGACGTAGCGATAATAGACACCCAACAGGTTCATCATCGACTTAAGTAAGCTATAGGTGTCAACATCCAGCGCCCTTAAACACTGACAAGCATTTAATAAAAACATGAAAAAACAACCCGTATTGGCTTGAGCGATGCAGCCATACTCTTCCAGGGAGGGCAACGTTTCACCGGCACTTACTTGAGCATCCAAGTACTGACCCACATGCAGGCACTCAAGACTCTCTATGCCGGCGCGGACAATATTCATATCATTTAACTCAGCGAGCATTCTCAGCCCGTCCAAGTAACCGTACATGCCTGAGACCAGCGCAACTTCCGGGCCATATTGCTTCCACACCGTTGGAATGCCTCGGCGCAAACTGTCCCCGTCGAGCAGGTCGTCATGAATCAATGAAGACAGGTTCATTCGCTCTATGGCAGCGCACAGCACGTGGGTTTGTGCGCAAGGCACGCCGTATAGCGCGCAGAGCGCCCACGCAAGCTCCGTTCGCACGAGCTTTCCAGGTGTGCGTTCTTGATACATGAAAGGCTCAGACCACTGGGCTTTGGCACCCAAGTACCAGGCATTATCAAATGACAAGCAGGAATTGACCATCTTCACGACCTCGTTGGCTGAAAGGTATGAGAGCGTCCATTCTCACTTTTTACACAGTGTTTTCTTCACGCGTAAAAGACCATCAACACAACACAGGCCACTGCTTTGCGTGGGCAACATTGCTACTCACTCAACGCTAGCAATGTTATGAGTACACCAACAAACTTTAACGAAATTAAAATCCCCGACATAAAAAACAAAAGGCATAAGCCCTTCGCTGCAAATACCTATAAAAAAATAAGCTTGCCGCCCCATTCAGCACTATAAGTTATCTCACAGCCCTGCCGACGACTGCACAATGGAAGATCTACTCATACTCGTTGACCTTAACAATCAGCAGATAGGCACTGCCGGAAAACTGCGCGCGCACCAAAAAGGCTTGTTGCACCGTGCGTTCTCGATCTTCGTGTTCGACCGGGAGGCTCGTGTACTTCTGCAACAAAGAGCGGACGGCAAGTACCACTCCCCTGGACTGTGGAGTAATACCTGCTGCGGGCATCCACGACTGGGCGAGAAGACGCTGGATGCGGCAAAACGTCGACTGATGGAAGAGATGGGGCTGGCTTGTGAATTGGTCGAGCGCTTTACATTCACCTACCAAGCACAGGTGTCGCAAGCGTTGATGGAGTACGAATACGATCATGTCTTCGTGGGTATCAGTGACGCAGCACCCAATCCTGCCCCTGATGAAGCCAAGGCCTGGCGTTGGGTACACCCTCTCGACTTGCAGGATGAGCTGGATAACGCACCCGATACCTTCACGATTTGGTTTCGCACACTGATCGAGCATTACGGGTTAAATGAGATAGCCAAGTGGGCAGGTACACCGGAGCACGCGCCCTCACCCTCATCGCCGCATAGCACCCCGCCGTCGGTTGCTCCCTTCCATTTACCCCGCTGGCTTGAAACAGCCACGTACCCCCTGAGCCCCTTTACGGATCAGGTCCAACAGCACACGCGTCAATGGCTCAAGTCCATGGGGTTGGAAGACAGCCCCGAAACCACCCGCCGATTGGACATATACGTTCCGGGTAAATACGCCGGTTACATGTGGAGTGCTGCCCCCCTTGAGATACTGCTCATTCTTTCCGACCTGGTGGGATGGTTCAGTTGCCAGGACGACCTTGCTGACGAAGACTGCAATAATCCCGAAACCCTTGAACGCTTGATTCGGGGCGTTTACACCACTGCCTTCACAGGCGACACCACCAACCGAGAGCCCTTGGCGCGTGCGCTGGCAGATATCATCCGGCGCGCGTCGCGCCTGATGCCGCCACTCTGGAAACAGCGCGTTGGCGAGCAATACTCAACGTACCTGACGCCCTCTACCACCGCATTGATGCACCGCATCAACCACACACAGCCGGGTGTGGAAGGTTATGAAACGCTCTGGCAAAACGCTGGCGGTTTTCAAGTCTGTCTCGAGTTCATCTACCTGGTGCAAAACATCCAATTATCGTCGTCGCTTTACTACAGCCAACCCTGGCAGGAACTGCGCAGCCTGACCTTGAACTTGCTGAAGGCCGTCAACGACTTGCTGTCGTTTCGGATCATGGAAAACCCTGATGAAGACATCTACAACCTGCTCACTCACCTGAGGCACACCCAAGGCCTTGGCGCGGCGCAAGCCGCGAGCCAAGTGTCGCAACGCATTGACCAGTGGGCCACACAGTTCGCACGGGCTCAGGCCGCGCTGCCCGAGCGCCTGGCAGCGTTGGGCTATGAAGAACGGGCTCAGGAGCAAGCGATGATCTGCGCCCAAGCCCTGCATGATCTATGGCGCGGCAACATCGCCTGGCACCTGGCAGTGCCGCGCTATCGAGAAATACGCTTCAAGGGCGAGTAATCAGCGCTGCCTTTACATCCCCAGCCAGTGCGGCAACGCCAGCGAGATAAACGGCAAGTAAGTCACCATAATCAGGAACACCAGCAGGATCATCAGCCACGGCAACGCCGCGCGGATGGTCTGCCCCAGCGTCAAACCGGTCACCGCCGAGGTCACGAACAGGTTCAACCCCACCGGCGGGTGCACCAGGCCGATTTCCATATTGACCACCATCACAATCCCCAAGTGAATCGGGTCAATGCCCAGCTTCATCGCGATCGGGAAGAAGATCGGCGCCAGGATCAGCACGATGGCCGACGGCTCCATGAAGCTGCCCGCCACCAGCAACACGATGTTGACCATGATCAAAAAGCCAATCGGCGTGAGGCCTTCGGAGATCACCCAGGCGGTGATTTCCTGCGGGATTTGTTCGGTGGTCAGCACGTGGGCAAACAGCATGGCGTTGGCGATGATAAACATCAGCATGATCGCCAGGCGTCCGGACTCCAGCAGCACCTTGGGGCAGTCACGCAGTTTCATGTCCTTGTAAACGAACAAAGCCACGAACGCCGAGTACACCGCCGCCACCGCCGCTGCTTCCGTCGGCGTGAACATGCCGCTGTAGATGCCGCCGAGGATGATCACCAGCAACAGCAAGCCCCAGAAGGCACGGCGCGCGCAGGTCAGCCATTCGCGAAAGGTCGCGCGTGGCTGCGCCGGCAGCTTCTTGATGCGCGCGACGATGTAGATCGCGACCATCAGCATCAGGCCCAGCAGCAACCCCGGAATCACCCCGGCCATAAACAGCTTGCCCACCGAGGTTTCCGTGGCCGCCGAGTACACCACCATCACGATCGACGGCGGAATCAGGATGCCCAAGGTGCCGGCGTTGCAGATGATGCCGGCGCCGAATTCCTTCGGGTAACCGGAACGCACCATGCCCGCCACGGCAATCGAACCCACCGCCGCTACGGTCGCTGGCGATGAGCCGGACAGCGCCGCAAACAGCATGCACGCCAACACCGCCGCAATCGCCAGGCCACCACGGATGTGGCCGACACAGGCGTTGGCGAAGTCGATCAGCCGTTGCGCCACGCCGCCGGTGGTCATGAACGCGCCGGAGAGCAGGAAGAACGGAATCGCCAAAAAGGTGTAGGCGTCGGAGGTTTCGAACAGCTTGATCGCCAGCGAACTCACCGAGTCCTGGCTGAACATCAGGATCGACACCGCGCCGGACAACCCGAGGGAAATCGCAATCGGCACGCCGAGGAACATGAACACGAACAACAGCAAAAACAGACAGAGCACGGCCATCAGTGACGCTCCTCATGGCTGCCGGCCAACTTGCTGGCCTCACCGGCCTCGTCGGCCAGGCCCAACCCGACCTGACGGTGGGTGAATATGCGGTAGAAAATTTCCAGGTAGCGGATAAATACCAGGGCAAAACCGATGGGCACGATGATCACGATATCGCCCACGTCCACGCCGTATTGGTCGAGGTCTTCGGCGCCAATGTGGGCGGTCATCACCGCGCTGACCCACTTGTAGCTGGCGACCATGAACAGCCCGGCGTACGCCAGGCAGCACAGGCACGCAAGCATGCCGAGCAGGCGCTGCACCGGGCGTTTGGTCAGCTTGACCAGCGCGTCCACGCCGAGGTGGCCGGCGGTGCGCACGCCATAGGAAATGCCGAAGAAAATCAGCCAGCCGAACATGGCCTTGGTCAGCGCCACGCTCCAGGTCATGTCCTGGGCCCAGGTCATGGTGTGGTCGCCCAGGGCGTTGAAGACATTGGCGCTGAAGGCCCATTTATCGGCCAGGGCAAAGAACAGCGTGTAGATGTTGTTGAGCATGACGTAGACGAATGTCACCAGGGTCATGGCGGCCAGCAGGAAGGCGATAAACCCTTCCTCCAGGTGCTCCCAGACGCGCCTTAGCGTTTGCATGGCAAAACCTCGCGAAGCAAAGATGGGTAGGTGCAACGCTCGGGGTGGTAACCGGATCAAAATGTGGGAGCGGGCTTGCTCGCGAAGGCAGTGTGTCAGTCACCAGTTTTATCAACTGACAGACTGCTTTCGCGAGCAAGCCCGCTCCCACATTGGATTTCGGTACGGCCCGCGATCACTGGTTGGACGCATCCGCCGCCTTGATCAGGTCAGCGCCGATCTCACCCTCGAACTTCTGCCACACCGGGCGCATGGCTTCGCGCCAGAGCTGGCGTTGCTCGGGGGTCAATTCGATGATTTCGCTGGTCTTGGCGTCGATGATCTTCTGCTTGGCCGACTGGTTCAGCGCCTCGGCCTGCTTGTTCACCTCGACGGTGACTTCGACCATGATCTGCTCCAGGGTGGTGCGAATGTCCGGCGGCAAGCCGTTCCAGAATTTGGCGTTGGTGATCACCATGTAGTCGATCAGGCCATGGTTGGACTCGGTGAAGTACTTCTGCACCTCGTTGACCTTCTGGCTTTCATAGTTCGACCAGGTGTTCTCGGTGCCGTTGACGGTGCCGGTCTGCAAGCCCTGGTAAACCTCGGCAAAGCTCATTTTGCGCGGGTTGGCGCGGATCGCCTTGAACTGTTCTTCGAGCACGCTGGAGGCCTGCACGCGGAACTTCAGGCCACGCGCATCCTTGGGTTCATGCAGCGCCTTGTTCGAGGAGAGTTGCTTGAGGCCGTTGTGCCAATAGGCCAGGCCGAGGATGTTCTTGTCCTGCATCGAAGTCAGCAGGGCCTTGCCCTGGGCGGCCTGGAAGCGGTCGACGGCGGCCAGGTCGTTGAACAGGAACGGCAGGTCGTAGATCTGCACTTGCTTGGTGTATTGCTCGAACTTGGCCAGCGACGGCGCCAGCATCTGCACGTCGCCCAGCAGCAGCGCTTCCATTTCCTTGCCATCGCCAAACAGTGATGAGTTCGGGTACACCTCGACCTTGACCCGGCCCGGCAGGCGTTCTTCGGCGAGCTTCTTGAACAGCAGCGCGCCCTGGCCTTTGGGGGTATTTTCGGCGACCACGTGGGCGAACTTGATCACGATCGGGTCCGCCGCCTGGGCCAGGCCTGCGGCAAACAAGGTGGCGGCGCACAGCAGCGCCCGAGAAAGCTTGAGCATGGAAAATCACCTTCTTATTGTTGTGTTGTAGGGCAAGGTGCCTGATGTCACGCGTGTAGTGAATTTCGAATTTTAGATACCTGCGTTCGGTGTGGGTGAACGCCGATCCTGTAGACGCTGATATTCCAATGTGGGAGCGGGCTTGCTCGCGAATACGCTAGATCAGTCAATAAATTCAATGCCTGACCCACCGCTTTCGCGAGCAAGCCCGCTCCCACATTTTGATCCGGTTTCGTCAGTTAGAGTTGGGCCGCCAGCAACCTCTGCGCCCGCAGCAGCACCGGCGCATCCACCATCTGCCCATCAATCTGATACGCGCCTGCCCCATGCGCCCCGGCCTCCACCACGCGCTTGGCCCAGGCCAAATCATCGGCGCTCGGCGCCAGTGCCGCATGTATCACCGCCACCTGCTTGGGATGGATACACAGCGCACCGGCAAAGCCCATCTCGTAGGCGTGCCGGATCGAACGCCGCAACCCTTCAGGGTCATCGATTGCCGGGTGCACGCCATCCAGCGGCGCGACCAGACCCGCAGCGCGCGAGTGCACGATCAACGCCAGGCGTGCCTGGTCGAGGGCGAACTGCGCAGCAGGCGAGTTGCTGCTCAGGTTCAAGTCCAGCGCCAGGTCCAGGCCGCCAAACGACAGGCGTTCCACCTGCGGCGCATGGGCGATTTCGGCGACTGCCAACAAACCCCGCGCGCTTTCGATGATCGGCCAAATCAGCTTTCCGGTAGCAGCCACCACGGCGACCTGGGCCGCGCTTTCCACCTTCGGCAACAGCACACCGGCCACGTTGGCGTGGGCCTTGCAGAACGCCACATCTTCAAAGTGCTCGGCATGTTCCGGTGCGTTGATGCGCACCCACACCTGAGCCTCGGGATGCTGGTTAAGAAACGCGCCGAGGTTGTCTCGCGCCTGACGCTTGAGCGGCTCTTCCACCGCGTCTTCAAAATCCACAATCACCGCATCGGCGCCACTGGCCAGCGCCTTGGAAAACCGCTCCGGGCGGCTGCCCGGTACAAACAAGGCTGAACGCACTAAAGGCTTTGGCATCAGGTAAATTCCTTATTAGATAACGCCGCGCGCACGCAGGCTGTCGATGGCATCGGCCGAGTAGCCGAGCCGGTCGAGAATGCTCATGCTGTGCTGCCCCAGCGCGGGCACAGCGTCCATTCTCGGCGTGAACGCGGCATTGCGCGCCGGTGGCAGCAGCGACGGCAACGGCCCGGCCGGGCTCTGGACTTCACGCCAGCTGTCGCGCGCCTTGAGCTGCGGGTGGTCCCACACGCCCTGCATGTCATTGACGCGCGCACTGGCGATCTGCGCGTCTTCCAAGCGCTGAATCACCGCCTCGGCGTCCAGCTGCGCAAAGCTGTTGACGATGATCTGGCGCAGCACCTCGCGGTTGGCCGAACGCTTGAAGTTGGCCGAGAAACGCTCATCGGTCGCAAGCTCAGGCGTGAGCAGCACCTTGTCGCAGAACGCCGCCCATTCGCGCTCGTTCTGCAAACCGAGCATCACCGTGCCGCCGTCACCGGTGGGAAACGGCCCGTACGGGTAGATCGTCGAATGCGCCGCCCCGGCGCGCGGTGGCTGGGGCGCGCCGTCAAACGCGTAGTACATCGGGTAGCCCATCCACTCCACCAGGCTTTCGAGCATGCTCACATCGATGCGGCTGCCCTTCCCGGTCTTGCCGCGCAGCAGCAGTGCCGAGAGGATGCCGCTGTAGGCGTACATGCCCGCCGAGATATCGGCGATGGAGCAACCGGCCTTGGCCATCTGGTCGTCACCGGGGCCACCGGTCACCGACAAAAAGCCGCCCTCGCTCTGGATCAGCAAGTCATAGGCCTTCTTCTTCTCGTAAGGCCCACCTTCGCCATAGCCGGAAATATCGCAGACGATCAGCCGTGGGAAACGCTCATGCAGCGCCTCGAACGACAAGCCCATGCGCGCCGCCGCACCGGGTGCGAGGTTTTGCACCAGCACGTCGGCGTCGGCCAGCAAGCTGTGGAGGATATCGCCCGCCTCGTCCTGCTTGAGGTCCAGGGTCAGGCTTTCCTTGGAGCGGTTGGTCCACACAAAATGCGAGGCCAGGCCGCGCACGCGCTCGTCATAGCCACGGGCAAAGTCACCAGCGCCTGGGCGTTCGACCTTGATCACGCGGGCGCCCAAATCGGCCAATTGGCGGGTGCAGAACGGCGCGGCAATCGCGTGTTCCAGGCTGACAACGGTGATGCCGTCCAGCGGTCGTTGAGTAGTCATCACAGTTCCTCAGAGCCAGTGGGCCATGGACGCCGCGTTACGCAGGTTCCAGACCTTGTCGATCAGTGCATTGGCTTGTGCCGGTGTACGCGCGCCGCTGAAGTGGGTCAGGCGCTGGAATTTATCTGCCAGCTCCACACGGCTCAGGGTGTTGCCTGGGTCGCCCTTGGGCTCATCAATGGCGCCGTGCAGCGTGCGGCCGTCGAGCGTGGTGACGGTGACGCGGCCCAGCCAGCGTTGCGGGTAAGCGCCGTCGACTTCAGGGTCGAGGTTCATGCTGACTTTGTCGCGAAACGTCGAGACGGCTGGATCGCTCAGCGCCAGTTCGTGGAACTCGGTGAGCCCGGCCTTGCCGTGCACGGCGATCAGGCCGAGCACGGTGCCCATGGAGAACTTGGCCTGGTGCACGCTGGCAGGCACGGTGACGCGCCCCAGCACATCAATGGCGCCCTGATGCACACGGGTTTCCACGCGTGCAATCTGATCGGCGCCCAGCCCTTCGCGTTGCATCAACTCCAACAGCGCATCGGCGGCCGGATGGGTGTGGCGGCACGAGGCGTGGAACTTGAACGAGGTTTCCAGCAGTGCCCAGCGCGTGCCGAGGTCGGCAGACAGTTTGCGCGGTTCGGCATCGCTGGACATGCCCGCCGCCAAACCCTGGTCGCCTTCAAGAATATTGCGCGCGCCGGTCAGCCCGTCCGCTGTCAGGTAGGCGGCAAGCAACCCATCGGCTGCGGCCTTGGCGGTGTGCAGCTGCTTGGAATCGGCGGCGTCGCGCAAAAACTCCCACAGCCCTGCAGCCTGAGTGCCGGCACTGCCGAGCAAATTGATGAATTGCTCCTGATTGAAATCCAGCAGCTTGCCCACGGCAACGGCGGCGGCCAAGGTGCCGACAGTCGCCGTGGTGTGAAAGATGCGGTAGTGCGAACGCCCCATGAATTCGCCGATGCGAATCCCGGCCTCGTAGCCCGCCACCGACGCCAGCAGCAGCTCGCGGCCGGATTTGCCGAGGTCTTGCGCGGCGGCCAAGGCGGCGGGAAACACCACCGTGGCCGGGTGCAGCACCGAGCTGTTGTGCAGGTCATCCTGCTCCACCAGATGGGACGAGGCGCCGTTCACCAGCGCAGCGAAATACGCGCTGCTGCTGCCGCCGTTAACAATGATCTGCGCCGGGCCAGTGCTCGGGCCCATCTTTTGCGCGTAGCGTTCGAACAGTGGAATCGGGTGCGCACCTTTGCTCGCCAGCGCCGAGGCCAGCCAATCCAGATACAGGTCTTCGGTGCGCGCCAGCACGTTGTCGGGCAACTGTTCGTAGCTCAACTCGGCAAGGAACCGACACAAGGCGTGGGTATGGCTCATGGTCAGGCCCTCAGAAGCTGCGTGGCAATTCGAGCAGATGCTCGGCCACGTAGGACAGGATCAGGTTGGTGGAGATCGGTGCCACCTGGTACAGGCGCGTTTCGCGGAATTTGCGCTCCACGTCGTATTCGCAGGCAAAGCCAAAGCCGCCGTGGGTTTGCAGGCAGGCGTTGGCCGCTTCCCAGGACGCCTTGGCCGCCAGGTACTTGGCCATGTTGGCGCTGGCCCCGGCGTTCTGGCCGCTGTCGTATTCCTCGCAGGCACGCCAGCGCATCAGGTCCGCCGCCTCGATTTCGATGTGCGCTTCGGCAATCGGGAACTGCACGCCCTGGTTCTGCCCGATGGGCCGGCCAAACACCACGCGGTCACGGGCATAGGCGCTGGCCTTTTCGATAAACCAGCGGCCGTCGCCGATGCACTCGGCGGCGATCAGCGTGCGCTCGGCATTCAGGCCGTCGAGGATATATTTGAAGCCCTTGCCCTCCTCGCCAATCAGGCTGTCGAGTGGCAGCTCCAGGTTGTCGAAGAACAGCTCGTTGGTTTCGTGGTTAACCATATTGGCGATGGGCTGCACGGTCAGGCCGTTGCCGATGGCTTCGCGCAGGTCGACCAGGAAGATCGACATGCCTTCGGACTTTTTCTTCACCTCGGCCAGCGGCGTGGTGCGCGCCAGCAGGATCATCAGGTCGGAATGCTGCACCCGCGAGATCCAGACTTTCTGGCCGTTGATCACGTATTTGTCGCCGCGTTTGATCGCGGTGGTCTTGATCTTGGTGGTGTCGGTGCCGGTGGTGGGCTCGGTGACGCCCATCGATTGCAGGCGCAATTCGCCGCTGGCGAGTTTGGGCAGGTAGAAACTTTTTTGCGCTTCGCTGCCGTGGCGAAGCAAGGTGAACATGTTGTACATCTGGCCGTGAACCGTGCCGGAGTTGCCGCCGCAACGGTTCACTTCTTCCAGAATCACCGAGGCTTCAGCCAGACCCAGGCCGGAGCCGCCGTATTCTTCGGGGATCATCGCCGACAACCAGCCGGCGTCGGTCAGGGCCTTGACGAAGGCTTCGGGGAAGCCTTTTTCTTCATCGACCTTGCGCCAGTAAGCGGCGTCGAATTCAGCGCACAAGGCGCGCACGCCTTCGCGGATGGCATTGAGTTCTTCGTTGTCATTCGGGTTCATTAACGGCTCTCCGCCTGTTGTTCTGGTGTTAGTCGAAATGCAGTTCGGCTGTTTGCGCCACGCCATCGGCATTGCCTGCCCACAACTGGGCCACGCCGGGTGCAGTCACGCGCCCGCCCACGGTAAATGGCTGCGGTGCAATCAACGGGCGCACGCCGCGATAGGCGAAACGGCGCAAGGTGGCGTCCGGGTGCGCGCGGCAAAAGGCGCGCAGGCTCAAGGTGGCGATCAACGGCCCATGCACCACCAGGCCCGAATAGCCTTCGGTGCCGGTGACGTAGGGGTAGTCGTAGTGGATGCGGTGGCCGTTGAACGTCACGGCGCTGTAGCGAAACAACAGGGTTGGCGTGGGGTCGACACTCTCACGCCATTCACCCTCGGCGAGTGCGTCGCCGTTGCCCGGCTTGGGCGGCGTGGGTTCGCGGTAGACGATGTCCTGTTCTTCGCGAATCGCCAGGCGCCCGTCCTGGGAATAGTCATGGCGCACGGTGACAAACAGCAGCGCGCCGGTGCGGCCGGTTTTTTCTTCGACGTGGGTGATGGTCGACACGCGGGTCGCCGCCTCACCGGCGCGCAAGGCATGCAGGAACTCGATACGCCCACCGGCCCACATGCGATTGCGATTTTCCGCCGGCGGCAGAAACCCGCCACGGGCCGGGTGGCCGTCAGTGCCCAGCGCCGATTCCGGCAGTGGGTCCTGGAAGAAGCACCACTGCCACAGCGGTGGAACGGCTTCGCCCTCCAGGGGCACCGCTTCGCCGAAGGTCGCGGCGATGCGCTTGAGCAGGTTGTGGCTCAGGTGGTCGTGGGCGGTTTCACTTCGGCCGATCCAATCGGTGGCGCTCATCGGGTACACATCCTCTGGCAGTGGTGGTCTGCCCCGGATCATGCAAGCGCCTGCCCGTTCTGAGAATTTGCATTTCAATAAACCAGCGTTCGGTTATGCTGAACGCCACTCGTCACACCACGCACTAATGTGGGAGCGGGCTTGCTCGCGAATGCGGAATGTCAGTCAACTCATCTGTAGCTGACCCGGCGCTTTCGCGAGCAAGCCCGCTCCCACATTTGGATCCTCAGTGTGATGAGACTTGTGTACACCCAGGAGCCGCCATGCACTTCGATCTCGCCGACCTGCGCCTGTTTATCCATATTGCCGAATCCCCCAGCCTGACCCAGGGCGCCAAGCGTGCGTTCCTCTCGCCCGCCGCCGCGAGTGCGCGGATCAAGGCGCTGGAAGGCCAGCTCGACACGCGGCTGCTGTACCGCGACAGCCGCGGCGTGGAAATCACCCCGGCCGGTGAACGCCTGCTGCACCATGCGCGACTGATCATGCGCCAGGTGGATTACCTGAAAAGCGAGTTCACCCAGTACGGCGTGGACTCGGCCGGGCATATCCGCATCTTTGCCAATACCACGGCGGTCACCGAGTTTCTGCCCGAGGTGCTGGCGGGCTTTTTGTCCCAGCGCCCCGGCGTCACCGTCGACCTGCAAGAGCGCCTGTCCCGCGATATCGTGCGTGGCGTGCTGGATGGCACCAGCGACATGGGCATCATCGCCGGGCCGGTTGAAGCGGCGGGTTTGCAGGTGCTGCACTTCAGCACCGACGAACTGGTGTTGATGGTGCCCGTGGGTCATCCGTTGGCCGACCAGCCTTCAGTGACGCTGGACCAAACCCTCGCCTACCAACATATCGGCCTGCACGAAGGCAGCACGCTGTTGAGCTTTTTGCGTGAGCACGTGGAACGGCTCGGCAAGCATTTGTCGTTGCGTATCCAGGTATCGAGTTTCGAGGCGATTTGCCGGATGGTGGAGGCTGGCGTGGGCATCGGCATCATCCCCGAATCCGCCGCGGTGCGGCACAGCCGGACCATGCAGTTGGTGGCGGTAAAGCTCGATGAGCCCTGGGCGATTCGCGAGCGGAGCATTTTGGTGCGCGAACTGGAAGCCCTGCCCGGCACCATTCGGGCGCTGATCGCCACCCTGATGCCGGCCCCACTCAGTGCAGGCTGATGTTGCGCTGGCTGGCGGTATCTATATTGATATGGCTCAGTCGGCCCTGCCCGTCGAACAGCAACAAATCAGCCCCGAGGCGGCGAAGCTGGGCCGGCGATTGCGGCCAGTGCAACGTGACGCAAAGCCGGTCGCTGGTACGGTGGATCACGTGCCAGCAAGTGTCCTGCTGCTCCACCCGATAACTGATCAGCAACCAGTCCTCAAATAGAAACGGGCTGACGGACTCATCCCATTCTTCGTCCGGCAAGTTGCCAGGCAACCTGTAGCCCTTGCGAACCCCGTGCTGCTTAAGGACCAGAATGGGCGTGCCATCGTCGTGCTTGATCCGATACTGCGCCGATTCAGCGGTGGCACTGGGCACCTGGAAGTCCGTCGCCCCGATGTCAAACGCGCTTTCGCGGCTGACCAGGCGCCGCTCCGGCAGACGATAATGCCACAGCATCAGGCACCCACCCGGCGCTGACAACCACAGGTATTCGTTGTGTTCATCGACCTTGATGGCCTGCACCGGCGCCGGCAGATCACTCACATGCCAGAGCGTTTCAAAGCCACGGTCAACATCCACCACGCGCAACTGCGGGCCTTTGCCGATGGTCCAGCGGCTGCCATCAAACGCGTTGGCAAAGACACCCATGGCCAGCACGCCGAGGTCTTTGGCGACACGATTGACCAGGTCCAGTTTGCTCACGCGCCATACATTCCCCCGCCCGATCAGCACCAACGCGACCTGTCGGCTATGGGCAATCACGATCTTCTGCGCCGGCACCGCAAAGTGAAACAACGCTGCGCCCGCCGCGTCCACCACCATCACGCCGGCCTCGCCCAGCGCCACCAGGTAACGCTCATCCTCCAGCGGCGCCGCGTCGAAAATCGGCCGGCTGCCGGCGGCCGGTGCAGACCACTCGCGGAGTTCACCCAAACGCTCCAGCGAGACCACAGGCGTGCGCTTCAGCGCCTGGCCCGGCAAGTCCGCCTGAAGCGCTTTGTCCCGACTCATTTTGACCAGCGCCTGCAACTGGTTATGGGTCAGTTGGCCTTGATCGCTGAATTGATCGGCCAGAATCGCGTGCACGGTGGCACCGGCGAGCCAGGCCAGGGCGGTGGTGTTGGCCTTGTGCAGCAACAAGGCCTGCGCCAGGGCAGCGCGTTCGCCGGCGCGCGCGGGGTCGTCACGCAATTGCTCGACCCACGGCCCGTAAGCCTGCAGCGTTTCGGGCAACAGGATCGCGCGTTTAACCAGCGCCTCAATGCCCAAGCGCCCGCCGGCTGCCTCGGCGTTGAGCAACCATTGCGCAGCGCGTGGGCGTTCAGCCGGCAGGCTCCAGATCACATCGACAGCTTGCAACCACAGGCCTTTGGCGATCAACGACTCGGCCCATTCCAGGCGCAAGCGGTCGGCGGCTTCCGGCGACTTGGCCTGGAGCATCACCACGGCGTCGGCGAACGCATTGTCGCGCCGCGCCACCAGCACGGCGCGCTGCCACTGCTCGGCCAGGCACAGCAGGCGCACGATCACCGCAGGCGGCATGTCCCAGGCCAGAGCCAGGTCGGCGGCCTGCTGATAGCGCGCGTGTTTCTCCAGGTAATCGAGGGCTTGCTGGTGCTCTTTGAGCAATTCGGCGAGTACAAACACCGCTTCCTCGATACGACCGGCACGGTCCAGGCGTTCAAAGGTCTGGCGATACACCTGGCGCAAGTGCTCGGTCAAGTCGTCTTCGAACAGCATCGAGCGCGCCGGGCCATCCTGCTGGCTGAGGCTCAAATCCTCGCGACGCTGCGGTGTACCAAAGCTCTGTTCACCGCTGGAGGCACCGCCCTTCAAGGGGATGGCGTGACGCAAGGCTTCTTCGAAATTGCCGTCTTCGAACATCTCCAACATGCGCTGCATGTAGGCGGCCTGGCGTTTGCCATACAGCTTGGAGAGCTGGGAATGCTGGGTCAGCCGGGTCAACAGGCGGCGCCACGCAGCAGGTTTGTGCCTGCGCGGGGTGGCACGCGCAGCGATGCCTGGGTTAGCGGGTGCGCGGGCCACCGGCCTGGGCGCCGCTTTGGCGGGTGCCGAGGCGCCACGGTGCAGGAAGCGGTTCAACCCGAACAGCAGCGCGGTGATCACCACCATCCAGATCAGGGCGCCCAGAAGCGTGCCGCCGAGGGACTGTGTGTGGGTGGCCAACATGGCGGCGGGCTCGCTCTGGCCGAAGAGGCGGACCAGCCCACCCAGCAGGAGCAAGCCGATCACGATTTTCAGCACCGGGGAAGAGACTTCGCGGGCGCCGTTCGCGTTGTTTTGCGCAGACGCCGCGCTGGCGCCCGGCCCTTTACTCGGCGTGTGACGCGGGCGCTCCAGCAGCGCTTGCATGATTGCTTCGCGCTCCGGGCTGACGGGCTCCAGTGGCCCGCCGAGGATTTCACGCAGGTCGGTGACCACCGCTTCCGGCAGCGTTGCCGGCAACGGGGTATGGCAGTCAAAGGTGTCAAGCAGCGTGTAGGTGCTGACGTCGAGCCACAGCCCGGGCTTCAGCACCTGTGCATCGCGCAACTGCAGGGCGTGGACATGACTGCCGCGCACCAGCCACAGGTCGGCAACGGGCAGCCCGCGCAATTCCTCCGGGTGCAACGCGGCAGACGACAAACCCCGGCCCTGGCGGATCAGCGGCCAGCCGTGCAGGCTTTCGCAATGCACCGGGCAAGGTCTGTGGAACTGCAACAAGTCGCCGTCGGCAAAGCGATAGGCGCGCGCGTCGGTTTGCCAATAGTCGAGGATCAAGCGCCTGCGCTCGCCTTCATCAAAGCGCTCGGCGGCAAACCATAGGCCGTCAATCTGTTGGTGCCCGGTGAGTACCGGGCGGCGAATCAGCATCTGTTCTGGCTCAAGCATTGGCAGCGTCCTGGGTGAGCTGCGGTGCCTGGTTGCACATCACTTGCAAGCGCATGGCGCGCTCGCCAACCGAGTAAACCAGTAATTCGCGGTCAGTGGTCAGTACGGCGATCAAGCCGCTCATGGGGCAAAAGCTCGCACGGGCAATCGCCGCCGAGGTGGTAAACAACGTGCGCTGTTGCCCCTCGGCGTATAGCCCGACGCTGTGCTGATTCGGCCCCAGCAGCACCAGTGAGTAAGCCGGCCGTTGGGCGTACGTGTAGTGCAGGCCGATGGCTTTCCAGCCAGGCGCCAAGTCGATCTGCTCGTATTTCTTCGGAAAACTTTCATGGGTCACCAGGCGCCAACTCTGGTGGCCGCCCTCGGTGGTCAGCAGCGCGCAACCGCCGCAGTACTGGCGCCAGTAAAAGTTGGCGGCCAGCAACACCTGGCTGACGCCCGCTGCCGAGCCGACCGCATGTCCATTGGTACGTAAACCGTCAGCAGACCCGGAATACGCGACGATCTGCCCGCCTTCGCTGCGCGCATAAGCGATGGTCAAGGGGTCGACCTGCACCAGGCTCATCACGTCATCCGCCACCCGGCAGAGTTCACGCGACTTCCAGTAGGCAAGCCGCCCCTGGCTGTCGAGCAAGTACACGCGCACGGAATTCTGACTGTGCAGCCACACACTCGGCAGGAACGTCGCGGTGCCCGGTGGCAGTTGCAGCTGTTCACGGTTGGGCTTGTCGACGGTGGGCATACCGGGGATGTTCCAGAATGTCAGGCTGTCGTTATCACTCAACACGGCACCGAGGCTGCGGTGGTGAAAGGTGGTGCTCAAGACGCGCTGATGTTTGCCCCACAGACGGCGCCGAACCTCCAGGGACTTTTTCTGGTTCTTGTGCGGCAGCTTGATCACCACCATGCCCGGCTCATCGAGCATGCGCAGCGCCACGTAGTTGCCGGCGCTGGAGATTACCGGCGGCAAGGTCAAGGCGACGCGTGGCACCCCATTTGCGAGCTTCGACGGCGACGCCTGGACTTCATCGTCGAACTGGCCTTTGAGCAGTTGCACCGCCCGCCCTTCATCCGGCATAGGCAGCAGCACGCGCCGCACCGATCCGGCCTGCAATTCAAAGGACAGGCTTTGGCCATCCAGGCTGCGCTGCACCTGCACCCGGTGCGTAGAGGTCTTGGTGGTGTCCTTGGGCAAGCGCTGCCCGACGGTCCAGCATTCACCCAGCGTCTCACCCTGCGCGGCCAGCCATTCTTGCCAGGCGTGCCAGTGCGCCGGGGCGACACTTTCGTAGGTGCGCGCCTTGAGCAGCCGTTTGAGCTGCCCCGCGCTATCGAATGCATGCAGCACCGGCGCGCCTTGCAGGATGCCCCAACGCAACTGTGCGCCCGCCTCCTCGGCACGCCGGGCCAGCAGCATCAGCAAGGCGATATGCACCAGCCGCGCGGCGCCCCACTGCAACGGGCCGGCGTCGAACAGCACGACTATCAGGCGGTTGGCTTCACGGGCGCGGTATTGCGGCGCCAGGAACATATGCTCGCCGCCGACAGCCCGGCGCATAAACTCATCCGGCACTTCATCGGCCAGCAGCCATTCGCTGGAAAGCAGGCGCTCGTACGGCCCACGGCGTTGCAGATCACCTACGCCATCCGGCTCCGGCACCCCGCCCTGCTGCCGACCGCGCAGTGGCCCGAGCACCGGGTTGAGGCGCCCCAGCAAATCGGCGAACAGCGGCAGATGCTGCGGCGCAAACCACTCCAGCCACTGGCGCCAGGGTTGCAGGGCTTCAGGCAGTTGCATGGCGGGCTCCCCACTGCGTCGCGATGCGCTGAAGGTGTTCAACCGTCACCGGCAACAGGCGATCCAACGGCACGACGGCTTGCGGTTCGCGCCACAACAGCAAGGGCGAGCGCTTGAAACGTGCCGACAGCGTTTGGCCGAGCACGTCCACCGGCGCTGTCGGCTCCCAACTGGTGGGCAGCCACAGACCCGGCGCGTCGGGGTGCACTGCGGCGTAGGCCACGCCGTCGACCCACGGTAAATCCGCCGCCGCCCCGGTGACCACCAGTACGTCGCCGCTGGCGGTAGCGTGCAAGCGCGCCGCCTGTTCATCGGCGAGCAGCAGCAAGCGCGCATGCAAGCGGCGCGCGGCGTCGCCCCAGGCAACGGCGGCTTGAGGGTCAGCCGGCACCTGCCTTGGGCGCCAGGTCCAGGCGTAGTGGTCGGCACTCATGGCGTCAGCATTCGGGACAGTTGCCCGCGTACCTGCTGCAAGGGTTCCGGCATGGTCTCGCTATTGAAGTTGGCGTCGATCTCGCGCAGCAGCCCTTCGAGCGCCGGGCTGTCGGGCGGCTCGCTGCGGGCCAGGTAGTCTTGCGCCGTTTCGAGCAAGCGATTCAAGCGCGACATCGGCTGCAAGGTGGCCTCTTCGACCGCGCTGAACAAATGGCTGTTGCTGGACGCGGCAAACAGGTCGCGCAGTACCTCGCGGCCATGCTGCTGAGCCTCTTTGGTCGGCAGCACATACAGCAGCGGCCACAGGTCAGCATCGCTGGCTTGCAGCCGCCCGCCCAGCAGCGCGGCAGCCGCGATCAGCCGTTGGGACTTGACGATACGGCGGTCCGACAACGGGATGCCGGCTTCGCGCAGGCGCCGAATCGCCTGGGCCAGGGCCGGACGCACGGCGCCCAGGTCGACGTTTTTCAGGGCCTGGCTCAGCGTGTCCAACTGCGCCAACCCGAGCAACTGTTGCACGGGCCGCTGTTCCGACTGCCAACCGCCCGCCAGCATGGCTTCCAGTTGATTGTCCGGCACCGACTCGACGAACAGGTGCAACAGGAAGCGGTCGCCAAATGCCGCCAGTGCTTCATCGTCCGGCAAGCCGTTGGCGGCGCCGACGCACACCCGCAGCGGGCATTGGATTTGGGTATGGCCACGGCGAAAGCGGCGTTCGTTGAGCACGCCCAGCAAGGTATTGAGGATGGCGGTGGAGCCCAGGAAGACTTCATCGAGAAACACGATATCGGCTTCCGGCAGCATGCCGCTGACGTCGGTTTCCACCGTGCCTTCACGCAGTTTCTTCAGGTCCACGGCACCGAAAAGCTCCGACGGCTCAGTGAAGCGCCCCAGCAAGTATTCGAAGTAACGCCCGCCCATGGATTGCGCCACACGCCGTACCACGGCGCTCTTGGCCGTGCCGGGCGGGCCGATGACCAGAATGTGCTCCTGGGCGACCGCCGCCAGCACAATCAGCTCGGCCAATTGCTCGCGCCCGACCAAGCCTTCGGTCGCCGTGCGCACAGCGTGGCGGATTTGCGTGGCAGCGCTTTGCAACTGAGCAATCATGGGTGTCTTCCCTGAAACCAAAGCGGGGAATCTTGCCTGAGGCTAAGGTATTAGCAAAGCGTTGTTACAACCTGCCTTGAGGAGTCAGCCCATGCAACTCGAAGGATCCTGCCATTGCGGCGCCGTAACATTCAGCCTGAGCAGCCCGCATCCATACCCCTATCAGCGTTGCTACTGCTCGATCTGCCGCAAAACCCAAGGCGGCGGTGGCTATGCGATCAACCTTGCCGGCGATACCCAAAGCCTGAAGGTGCAGGGACGCAAGCACATCTCGATCTACCACGCCAAGCTCAAGCCCGAGGGCGCCAGCCGCGCGCACGCGAGCACTGCCGAACGGCATTTTTGCTCGCAGTGCGGCAGCGCCTTGTGGCTGTTCAGCCCGGAGTGGCCGGAGCTGATTCACCCGTTTGCCTCGGCCATCGACACGCCGTTGCCGGTGCCGCCGGAGCACACGCACCTGATGCTCGGCTCCAAGGCGCCGTGGGTGGAAGTCAGCGTGCGCAAGGGTGACCTGCAGTTCGACGAATACCCCGAAGAATCCATCGCCCAGTGGCATGCACGCTTGGGCCTGTCGCGTTAACAGTCTTTGACAGTTTCCCGACAAAGCTCACAAAGATTGTTGGCCAACTGCGCCCTAGCATTCGAGCATCCAAATAAGCCTGCGGGTGCTCTTCATGTTTCGCACATTGCGCGGTATTCCGCTGTTGGGTTGCCTGCTGGGCACGCTCGGTTGCCATGGGCAACCGCCTGCCCCGCCGCCAATTCCCAAGGGCGATTACGGCGCGATCATTCGTTACCTGCAAGCGCGTATTCCACGGGAAATGGCCCAGGAGAATGTGCCCGGCCTGTCGATTGCACTGGTCAATGGCCAGGAACTGATCTGGGCGCGCGGGTTCGGCATGGCCGACAAGGCCCAGGGCGTGCCGGTTACGCCGAACACCGCGTTTCGCGCCGGGGGCATCTCCAAACTGCTCACCGCCACGGCCGCGTTGCAACTGGTCGAGCAGCGACGCCTGGGCCTGGACGCGCCGATCCAGCAGACTTTGCGCGAGTTCTACGTGCGCTCGCGCTTTCACACCGACCAGGGCGCCGCTGACCGCGATATCACCCTGCGCCGTTTGCTCAGCCATCAGTCCGGCCTGCCCAGTGAACACCTGCGCGACCTGCGCAGCAGCTTCGCCATGGGCCAGATGCCGATGCGCGTGTCGGGTGTGTGGCTGAGCAGCCCACCCGGCTCGCAAGTGGCGTATTCCAATCTCGGCTATTCGCTGGTGGGCGCGGCGATTGAGCGGGTCAGCCACAAAAGCTTTGAAGCGCAGTTGCAGAGCAACCTGCTCAAGCCGCTGGACATGAGCCAGTCGAGCTTTGTCGGCACCGGCACGCAGTTGAGCTTTCGTGCCCTGGGCTATGAGGATGGCGTGGCGAGCACCGACGCCCAAGTGCGTGACCTTGCCGCCGGCGGTTTGTGGGCCAGCCCGAAAGACCTCAGCCACTACGTGCAGATGCTGTTCGCCCAGGGCCTGTACAAAGGCAACCGCGTGCTCGGCAGTGCGTCGATTGACGCGATGTTCACCCAGCAGAACACCGGCAACGCGCTGGACTTCGATTGCCAGATGGGCCTGGGCTGGTTCCTCGCGCCGTGCGGCGATGAGCCGGTCGCCCCCGGCGTGCGCACCTACCAGCACAGCGGCGGTGGCGATGATTTTGCCGCGCAATTGACCGTGTTACCGGACGCGCAACTGGCCGTGATCATCATGGCCAATGACAGCAATGCCGAAGAGCTGGTCGCCAGGCTCGCCACCGACGCCCTGCGCCTGATGTTGCAGGCGCAAACCGGCGAAGCGGTCTGCGCCGACGACTGCCAGGCGCCCGACCATGGGCTCAAGGTGCGCCATGTGCCGGCCGCCGTCGACCGCAAACGCCTGGCCGGGTTTTATACCACTGCCTGGGGCGTGTTCCGCATCAAGGACGACAACGGTCGATTGGCCGGCGAGTTGGCCGGGTTCGACTTCGAGCTGTTACGCGATGAATCCGGCTGGCTGCGGGCGCAGAAGAAGATCCTCGGCTTCTGGCTCAAGGACCTAGGTGACCTGGGCCGCGTGCAACTCGACGTGGTCACGGTGCAGGGCCGCCAGTTGCTCACCGCCCGCAGCCACGGCCAGCGCATTGCGATCGGCGAACGTATCGACCCGCCACCACTGCCGCTGGCGTGGGCCGACACCATCGGCACTTACCAAGTGCTCAACACCCACGAGCCCGACGCGCCGTTAAGTGGCATCAGCGTGCGCCTGGAAGAAGGCTTCCTGGTGATTCGCGGCCAATTGCACGACGAGCCGCTGACCGACTACATCCTGCTCCCCGTCGACAACGCCCACGCCGTGCTGGCCGGCAACGGCTATGGCCTGGGCGACACCGTGAGCCGCCAGGTCAATGGCCTCAGCGCGTCGGGCTACTCCTTCAAACGCACCCGCTCCCTCAACCACCGCCTGAATTTCTAACACGGACGAACACCCTGATGCGCTCAAAAAACCTCTGCCTGTCGTTCACCTCGCTGTGCCTGCTCGCGGCTGCCGACACCGCGACTGC
The DNA here is from genome assembly GCF_013385735.1 of Pseudomonas sp. D2002. Lineage (NCBI taxonomy): Bacteria > Pseudomonadati > Pseudomonadota > Gammaproteobacteria > Pseudomonadales > Pseudomonadaceae > Pseudomonas > Pseudomonas sp. D2002. The sequence goes on from NZ_JACAPL010000002.1 coordinate 171,553, forward strand.
CGAAGACTGGCAATACAGCCTCAAGGCCGGCGTGGCCAACGCGCCCCGCTACAGCGGCAGCGACGAACGTATGACTGCGCCGCTGCTGGGCGGCAAAATTATCAGCCCCTGGGGGATCTTCCTCGACACCGACAAGGGCCTGGGCTGGGGCTACGAAGGCAATGCCTTGAGCTTCAGCGCTTATGTAGGCGCCAGCCGTTCACGCAAGGATAAAAACGAAAGCCTGCATGCTGGCTCCAAACGTCTCAAAGGCATGGGCGAAATCAAGGCGCGCCCGCAATTGGGGGTCAGTGCCGCCTACAACCTGGGCGGCGTGATCGTGGGTGCGACGCTGGAACATGCCCTCAAGGAAGATGACCACAAGGACACCGGCAAGGCCTACACCCACCTGGAACTGAGCCTGGGCACCAACCTGTATGAAGGCCGCTTTGGCTCGGTGGATGCCAGCCTCAGCAGCCACTTCGGCGACCGCAACTACTTGCAGACCTGGTACGGCGTCACCACCGGCCAGGCCGCGCAAAGCCGCTTCAAGGCCTACAAGGCCGGTGCAGGCAACATCAGTAATGGCATGAATTTGGTGTGGAGCATGCCGATCAGCGAGCGCACGCAGTTTTCGACGTTATTGGACGTGCAGTACCTGGCGGATGAAGCAGGCAAGAGCCCGATTGTGGAGCGGCGGTTGCAGACGGCGGTGATGGGGGTGTTGGAATACAGCTTCTAGCTTGATGCCCCATCCGGGCAATGTGGGAGCTGGCTTGCCTGCAATATCCATAGGTATCTACGCAACTCTTTGTCTGATGTACCGAGATCCAAATGTGGGAGCGGGCTTGCTCGCGAATGCGGTGGGTCAGTCAGCTTATCTGTAACTGACCCACCGCATTCGCGAGCAAGCCCGCTCCCACAATTTGACCGAGTTCGGCCGTCAGACTTCTGTGCTTTGCTTTTCTGTGGGAGCTGGCTTGCCTGCGATGCAGGCAACTCGGTCCATCAGGCATAACCAGTTGATGCCATCGCAGGCAAGCCAGCTCCCACCCTGAATCGGTTATCACCCTGACCCTTGCTTAACGTCAGGGCTTACTCGGCATACGCCCAGGTCATCCGAAACGACGCACCGCCCCACTCCGAATCCAGCACTTCCACTTGTCCGCCATGCCATTGGCTGACCCGCTTGACCAGCGCCAACCCCAAACCAAACCCGCCGGTGCGGCGGTCGCGGCTGGTGTCCAGGCGCAGGAAGGGTTCGAAGATCTTCGCCCGGCCTTCCAGCGGTACGCCAGGCCCGTCGTCATTAACCCGCACTTCGTAACCGCTGCCGAATTTGACCAAGGACACTTCCACACGGCGCTCGGCGTAGCGAATCGCATTGCGCAGCAGGTTGATCACCGCGCGCGCCATAAAGCGTGGCTCGATCTGGATAAAGTCGACCTCACAGGTGCGCAACGACAGCTGCACCCCGGCCGCCTCGGCTTCCAGGGCCACGCTGCCGATCACGCTGTCGAGCCAGCTGTGGGCCTCGATGTTTTCCCGGGTGACCTGGGTGGCGCCGCGCTCCAGGCTGGCGTAGGTCAGCAGTTCGGAGACCATTTCCTCCAGCTCGCCCAGGTCGGCGTACATGTCGGCGATCAGCTCGCGGCTTTGGCGTGGGTCGGACTGTTGCTTGAGTTGGTCCAGTTCGAACGACAAGCGCGCAATCGGCGTACGCAATTCGTGGGACACCGCGTTGGTCAGTTCACGCTGGTTGGCGATCAGGCTTTCGATGCGCTCGGCCATCTGGTTGAAGTGCCCGGCCAGTTCGCGCACGGTGGAGCGGCGCGGCAGCAGAATGCGCGAGGCCAGGTCGTTATCGCCAAAGCGCTGCGCGGCCAGGCGGATATGCTCCAGGTCACGCCAGTGCGGGCGCACCCAGAAATACAGCACGATGGCCAGGCTCACACCGAGGAAGCCGTAGGCCCACAGGTACAGCCATTTGGGCTCTTCCGGCAGTTTGATTTGCAGCAATTGCGGGCCACTATCAATCGTGGTCAGGAACTCCATAAAGTCCCCACGCACGACCAGTTGGCCGTCAGCCAGCAGTTTTTGTTCGCGCTCGTTCAGCGCCAGGGCATCGCTGGGCACCAGTTTCAGGCGCAAGCCGTAATGGGGTTGAAGTTCATCCAGACGCGCTTGCCGCGCCGCGCCTTGCAGGGGCTTCAGTTGCTCCACCAAACCATAGGCCGGGCCACGCAGCGCCTCACGGTTATAGACTTCGTTGGCCTCGGGCAATAACTCGTCGAAGGTGTAGTTGACCAGCCAGATCGCCCCCGCCAAACCCAGCGCCAGGATCACATACAGGCGCAGAAACAGGCGCAGCATCTAAACCTCCCACGCGAACGGGTTGAACAGGTAGCCCTTGCCCCAGATGGTCTTGATGCACACCGGCTCACGCGGGTTGTCATTGAGTTTGCCGCGCAGTTTGCTGATGTACACGTCGACGCTGCGGTTAAGGCCGTCGAAGGCAATACCACGCATGCGATTGAGAATGTCGTCGCGGGAGAGGATTTTCCCCGAGCTGCTGGCCAGCAGCCACAGCAACTCGAACTCCATGGTGGTGAGGTCGATTTTCTCACCGCCCAGGCTGACCACCCGGCAGCTGCGATCAATCGACAGCCGGCCGAACTCCAGCGAGCCGCGTACGGTGGGCTCAGGCACCTGGCGACGTTGCAGCGCACGCAGCCGTGCGAGCAATACCGGCGGTTTGATCGGTTTGATCACGTAGTCATCGGCGCCGGACTCCAGGCCCAGGATGTGGTCCAGGTCGTCCTCCTTGGCCGTCAGAATCACAATGGGCGTGTCAGACACATTACGAATCTCGCGACACACGTGCAGGCCGCTCTGGCCCGGCAACATCAGGTCGAGCACGACGATCTTCGGCTTGAAGTCGAGAAACGCCGCCAGGGCTTCATCACCCCGATGCACCACGCGCACCTCGAAACCGTGCTGCGCCAGAAAGTGCGCGATCAGCCCTGCCAGCTTCTCGTCGTCCTCAACGAGCAAGACCTTGCCCAAACCCAGGTTTTCCATAAATTCTCAGTGTAAGAACGCGGATTGAAGTACCGGCATTATAGGTGGCAAGCTGGCCGGAAACGGTACTGTACAAGAAGGAAAATCCGATGTTCTCCGCGGTTTTTGCACAACTTTCATGTTTTTAAGAGTTTTTTACATTTGCCGCATACTTTTTAACCTGCTTTTTTGCGCGGCGTGCGCGGCCCCTTCTCGCAGCACTGAAACAACCTGCGCGCCGCGAATCATCAAGTAATAAATCAGTCACGCGATGGTGAACTACACTGCGGCATAGTTAAATTTCATTCCTGCAAGAGCCACTTAGCTATGCGTCATACCCAACTCGATACCCGAAGTAAAAGTAACCCAGGGAAAACCCTGCGTAACGTTGCAACCATTGCCGGGCTCGTCGGTATCTTGGCCGGATGCAGTAACGGCGCCGTGCCCAATACCCTGCCTAACAAGGCCAAGTTTATCAACCCGGCCGGGCTTTCCACGCCCACCGGCTATACCCATGTCGTAGAAGCGCCGGTGGGGCGCACGCTGTATATTTCCGGGCAGATCGCGTTCGACAAACAGGGACAACTTGTGGGTCCAGGTGATTTCACCGCCCAGGCTGAACAAGTGTTTGCCAATTTGAAAGTTGCACTGGAGGCCAGTGGCGCAACCTTTAATGATGTGGTCAAGCTGGGCGTCTATGTCACCGATGTGGGGCAACTAAGTGCCTTCCGAACCGTTCGCGATAAATATATCAATCAGAAAAATCCGCCCGCCAGCACACTGGTTGAAGTATCGCAATTTATTCGCAAAGAGTTGCTGTTGGAAATAGATGCAGTGGTGGTAGTGCCTGCTCAACCCGCAACGGCACAGTAGCGCGGTAACCGACTCGCTCAACGCCGGCCTTGAACCGCCGTTGCACTCGCAAAAAAGCCTGTCCACGTTACACTCGCAACGTGGATTCGCGCGTTGGCGCAGAGGACCAAGGGAAATCAAGGAAGGCATTGAACCGCTTTCAGTTGTCGCGGTGGTTACTGGAACGGGAGCAGCATGCGCAAGGACTACCTGGCTTTTTTTATCTCACTGTTCCTGTCGCGGCTGGCGGACCAGATCCTGCTGTTTATCGTGCCGCTGATCGTGTTCCAGACCACCAACAGTGTGTCCTGGGCAGGGCTGGCGTTCTTTGTCGAGTCGCTGCCGCGTTACCTGGCGTTCCCGGTGTGCGGGGCGTTGTGCGACAAGTTTTCGCCGGTGCGCATCCTGCATATCAGCCAGGTGTACCGGGCGCTGGCCTGCGGGGTGGCGGTGGCGTTGTACGGCGTGTTCGACGGCATCTACTGGCTGGTGATCCTGTCGGCGCTGTGCGGCGTGTTGACCACTCAGGGCATCATGGCGCGGGAAGTGGTGATGCCGCATATCTTCAAGTATTACACCTACGCCAAAACCTTGTCCTACTCGCAGATTGCCGACCAGAGCGGCCTGGTGCTGGGGCCGTTGGTGGCGGCGCTGATGCTGGAAGTCTGGGCCTGGCATTGGGTGGTCATCGGGATTGCCGGCTTGTTTGTGCTGGCGGATGTGGCGATGTGGGTCTGGCAGCGCAACACCACGGTGAATCTGCACAGTCATGAGCAGCACCCGGATATCTGGCTGCAACCGCTGCGCATCGCGTTCGGGCATATCCGCAACCTGGTGGAGTTGAAACGGATCATCACCCTGGCGGTGGGTGTGAACCTGATGATTGGCGTGACGCTGGCCACGTCTGCCGCGATGGTCACGGGCCAATACGGCGCCGGCAAGGACACCTATGCCCTGCTGCAGGCGGCGGGTGCGTTGGTGACCATCGGCATTCTGTTTTATCTGGCGCGCGCCACGCTACCGTTGAAGGTGATGGGCGGGCTGTCTTACGCGATGATCGGCGTGGGCGCGTTGATCACCGCCCTGAGCCCCAGTGTGTGGGCGTACAGCGTTGGCTTCCTGCTGGTTACCGGCTTCGACAAGATGTTCAACGTGTACCTGCGCAGCACCCGTCAGCGCGTGATTCCGGTGCAGGACTTCGGCAAAACCGTCGGCGTGATTACCTTGCTCAACAACCTGTCCCAACCCTTGGCAGGCTTGTTGGTGGCCGTATGGGCGGCGCCGCTGGGCACGCAGACGGTGATCCTGCTGCTGGTGGGGCTCACCGCGCTGCTTGGGGTGGCGGTGGCCTCAGGCTGGCACGCCACTGTGAAAGCGGAACTCGATATCGGGTGATTCGATCAGCTCCTGCTCGGTCGCCCTCACCCGCTCGATCACTTGGGCGATGTCTTTGGCGTCGCCGTACTGGTAGGCCAGTTTCAAGTAACCCTGGAAATGCCGGGCCTCGCTTTTGAGCAGACCGAAATAGAACTTGCCGAGTTCTTCGTCCAAATGTGGCACCAGTGCTTCGAAACGCTCACAACTGCGCGCTTCGATAAAAGCCCCGACCACCAGGGTATCCACCAGCTTGACCGGCTCGTGGCTGCGCACCACCTTGCGCAAACCCGACGCATACCGGCCGGCGTGCAGTTGACGCAGTTCGACTTTGCGCTTCTTGATCAGGCGCATGACTTGCTCGTGGTGCACCAGCTCTTCGCGGGCCAGGCGCGACATCATGTTGATCAGGTCAACATGGGCGTGGTACTTGGCGATCAAGCTGAGGGCGGTGCTGGCGGCTTTGAATTCGCAGTTCTTGTGGTCGATCAGCAGGGTTTCCTGATCGGCCAAAGCAGCCTGGACCCAGGCGTCGGGGGTGCGGCAGCCGAGGAATTCGTGGATTTCGGGCAGGTTCATCGGGCTCACGGGCAAAAGGATTACAAAAGGGCGCCGATTATACCGACCCCGCCGCAGACCACCAGCCACTGGCGTTGATGTGCATCAACATGACGTCTGGCGAGCAGCAACTATAGTTGTCCAGAGCGCCTTTTCCCCGTCTCTGGAGATCCGTCCATGCAAGCTATCCGCAGCATCCTGGTGGTCATCGAGCCCGAGCACTCGGAAAGCCTGGCCCTCAAGCGCGCCAAGCTGATCGCCGGGGTCACCGGCGCGCACCTGCACTTGCTGGTCTGCGACAAGAAGCATGAGCACTCGGCGCTGCTGAGCCTGCTCAAGTCCGGCCTGCAGGAAGACGGCTACAGCGTGACCACCGAGCAGGCGTGGAATGACAGCCTGCATGAAACCATTATCGACGTGCAGCAGGCCGAGGGCTGCGGGCTGGTGATCAAGCAGCACTTCGCCGACAGCCCGCTGAAAAAAGCCTTGCTGACCCCCGCCGACTGGAAACTGCTGCGCTACTGCCCGACTCCGGTGCTGCTGGTGAAAACGGCGACGCCGTGGGCCGACAAGGTGGTGCTGGCGGCGATTGACGTGGGCAACAACGACACTGAACACCAGGCACTGCACAACACCATCATTGACCACGGGTTTGAAATAGCCAGCCTGGCCAAGGCGCAATTGCACGTGATCAGCGCGCACCCATCGCCCATGCTGTCGGCGGCCGACCCGACGTTCCAGCTCAAGGAAACCATCGAGGCGCGCTATCGCGAGCAGTGCAAGGCGTTCCAGGCCGAGTTCGACGTGGATGACGCGCGCCTGCATATCGAGGAAGGCCCGGCCGATGTGTTGATCCCGCATGCGGCGCATAAATGGCAGGCGGCGGTGACGATCATCGGCACCGTGGCGCGCACGGGTATTTCGGGGGCGCTGATCGGCAATACGGCGGAAGTGGTACTGGATGCGGTGGAGAGTGATGTGCTGGTGCTCAAGCCGCAGGAATTGATGGATCACTTGGAAGAGCTGGCGACCAAAGCTTGAGACAATGAAGATTAAATGTGGGAGCGGGCTTGCTCGCGAATAGGGTGGCTCAGTCGACATCTGTATCAACTGACAGACCGCATTCGCGAGCAAGCCCGCTCCCACATTTTTGCTTTGTATTGTCAGTCAGCAAACGCATCCCGCAGGAACCCAGGGGCGATATAGCGCTGATAATGCGCCTCGGACAGGATAAAAAACTCGCGGTCAATGGCATCGCGCAGCTCCGGCAATGCCCAATCGCGAAACTCCGGCATCAGCACCATGCCATAAGCCTCCAGATTGGAAATCACCCGCGCCCCCCGGGCAATCAACTGGTAGGCCCAGCAGTACTCGGACTGGTGCGGCACAAAGCGAATTTTGCGCTGCTCCAACTGCCCGCGCAGCATCTTGGGGTCGAAAACCTCCAGTTTGCCGGCCATCACCTGCACCAACAGCTGTTCAAGCCTTAGCCAGACCGCGCGTTTTTCTTCCTCGTTATAGCCATTCCACTGGATCACTTCGTGGTGGAAACGCTTGCAGCCACGGCACACCAGATCGCCGTAAACCGTGGAGCACAGGCCGACGCAGGGGGTCTTGATGGTTTGGTTGGACATGGGCAGCGACACACAAATCAGCGAAACAGTGCGCCATGTTAGCCCTTTGTCTAAGGTTGATCACCCAGCAAACTTGGTTAGGCAACTTACCTTTAGATTTTTTTTGCCGTAGAATCATCCGGCCTTGTAAGGCGCCAATAATCCGCTGGAAGCTGTTTTCAAAGCGTCACGAGCACAGTCGTTCCTTCAGAACGGTGTTGGCGATGGTTATTACCCGGTAGGTAACAGCCAGCGCCAACCCTCATCAGCTCCGTTCTGCAGGCGTAAAACTTTGAAAGCAGCTTCTGTGAGGAATGCCGGCAGCGCTGGCTTTGCGGCCCAAAAAGCCCCCGAGCGCATGCGTGCCGTTCATTTCTGGATGAGCGTCCCGTGGGACCACTGATGAGGGTAATAACTGTGCTTGAAGCCTACCGCAAACATATCGAAGAGCGTGCAGCACTGGGTATCGTTCCCCAGCCGCTTAACGCCGAACAAACCGCAGGCCTGGTTGAGCTGCTGAAAAATCCCCCGGCTGGCGAAGAAGAATTCCTCGTTGACCTGATCACCAACCGCATCCCACCAGGCGTTGACGAAGCTGCCTACGTCAAGGCCGGTTTCCTGTCTGCCCTGGCCAAGGGCGAAGCCACTTCCCCCCTGATCGACAAGAAACGCGCTGTTGAACTGCTCGGCACCATGCAAGGCGGCTACAACATCGTGACCCTGGTCGAGCTGCTGGACGACGCCGAACTGGCGCCCGTCGCTGCCGCCCAACTCAAGCACACCCTGCTGATGTTCGATGCATTCCACGACGTCGCGGAAAAAGCCAGGAACGGCAACGAACACGCTAAAGCCGTGATCCAGTCCTGGGCCGATGGCGAGTGGTTCAAGAACCGCCCGACCCTGGCCGACAAGATCAGCCTGCGCGTGTTCAAGGTCACCGGCGAAACCAACACCGACGACCTGTCCCCTGCCCCGGATGCCTGGTCCCGTCCTGACATCCCGCTGCACGCCCTGGCCATGCTGAAAATGGCGCGCGAAGGCATCGTGCCGGACGAGCAAGGCAAGACCGGCCCGATGAAGCAGATCGAAGAGATGCGCGGCCAAGGCTTCCCGATCGCCTACGTCGGTGACGTGGTCGGCACCGGTTCGTCGCGTAAATCGGCAACCAACTCGGTACTGTGGTTCTTCGGCGATGACGTTCCTTACGTGCCGAACAAGCGCGCAGGCGGCTTCTGCTTCGGCAGCAAGATCGCTCCGATCTTCTACAACACCATGGAAGATGCCGGCGCACTGCCAATCGAATTCGACGTCACCAACATGAACATGGGCGACGTGATCGACCTGTACCCGCATGCTGGCAAAGTCTGCAAACACGGCACCGATGAAGTCCTGACCACCTTCGAAATGAAGACCCCGGTGCTGTTGGACGAAGTTCGCGCCGGCGGCCGTATCCCGCTGATCATCGGCCGTGGCCTGACCGAAAAGGCACGTGCCGAACTCGGCCTGCCGCCTTCGACCCTGTTCAAACTGCCGGAAGCTCCGGCTGAAAGCGACAAGGGCTACACCCTGGCGCAGAAAATGGTCGGTCGCGCCTGCGGTCTGCCAGAAGGCAAAGGCGTTCGTCCTGGCACCTACTGCGAACCGAAGATGACCACCGTGGGCTCCCAGGACACCACCGGTCCTATGACCCGTGATGAACTGAAAGACCTGGCGTGCCTGGGCTTCTCGACCGATCTGGTGATGCAGTCGTTCTGCCACACCGCGGCTTACCCCAAGCCGATCGACGTGACCACCCACCACACCCTGCCTGACTTCATCATGACCCGTGGCGGTGTATCGCTGCGTCCAGGCGACGGCATCATCCACAGCTGGCTGAACCGCATGCTGCTGCCGGACACCGTCGGCACCGGTGGTGACTCCCACACCCGTTTCCCGATGGGCATCTCGTTCCCGGCCGGTTCCGGTCTGGTCGCGTTCGCTGCAGCCACTGGCGTGATGCCACTGGACATGCCGGAATCGATCCTGGTGCGCTTCAAAGGCAAAATGCAACCTGGCATCACCCTGCGTGACCTGGTTCATGCCATTCCTTACTACGCGATCCAGGCTGGCCTGCTGACCGTAGAGAAGAAAGGCAAGAAGAACGCCTTCTCCGGCCGCATCCTGGAAATCGAAGGCCTGAACGACCTGACGCTGGAGCAAGCGTTCGAGCTGTCCGACGCCTCGGCTGAACGTTCGGCTGCCGGTTGCACCATCAAGCTGTCGAAAGATTCGGTCACCGAATACCTGAACTCCAACATTACCCTGCTGCGCTGGATGATCGGCGAAGGCTACGGCGATGCACGCACCCTGGAACGTCGCGCCCAAGCGATGGAAGCCTGGGTTGCCAACCCGGAACTGATGGAAGCCGATGCCGACGCGGAATACGCCGAAATCATCGAAATCGACCTGGCCGAAATCAACGAGCCGATCCTCTGCGCACCAAACGACCCGGACGACGCCCGTCTGTTGTCCAGCGTTGCCGGTGAGAAGATCGACGAAGTGTTCATCGGTTCGTGCATGACCAACATCGGTCACTTCCGCGCTGCCGGCAAGTTGCTGGAACAGGTCAAGGGTCAGCTGCCAACCCGTCTGTGGCTGTCGCCGCCGACCAAGATGGACGCTCACCAACTGACCGAAGAAGGCTACTACGGCATCTACGGCAAGGCTGGCGCGCGCATGGAAATGCCGGGCTGCTCGCTGTGCATGGGTAACCAGGCACGTGTAGAGCCGAACTCGACCGTTGTGTCGACGTCGACCCGTAACTTCCCGAACCGTCTGGGTGACGGCGCCAACGTCTACCTGGCGTCGGCTGAGCTGGCAGCTGTGGCTTCCACGCTGGGTCGCCTGCCGACCGTCGAAGAGTACATGGGTTACGCAGCGAAACTGGACACCATGGCCAGTGACGTTTACCGCTACCTGAACTTCGACCAGATCGCCGAGTTCCGCAAAATCGCAGCAAGCGCCAACATCCCGGTGATTCAAGCCTAAGGTGTGTTGATGTAAAGGACGCCGCGTATCGAGAGATACGCGGCGTTTTTTATGCCTGGAATACAAACCCCTGTGGGAGCTGGCTTGCCTGCGATAGCTGTGCATCAGTTGATGCATCTTTGACTGACCTACCGCTATCGCAGGCAAGCCAGCTCCCACAGTTGATGCTTTGTACATTCAGGACGGGTGCCGCAGTGCCAACTGCACAGCACCATCAACGCTCAAGCCGCTGAGCAAGACCTGTGGCGCAAGCGCCTCCGGCAAGGCTTGCAGCACTTCCAACGCGTCATGCCGCACGCGCGCCAGCACCAAGCGCTTGCCCTCCCCGCGCACCTGCGCGAAAAACGCCGCCAGCGCCTCGATACTGGTGCCATCCAGATCCGGAGATTCTTCCAGGCTCAGCACCACCGCCTCCACCGCCTCCACCGGCGATTGGCGCATCAGGCGCAACGCTGCGCCAAGAATGCGTTCGGCGTTCGCAAAAAACAGCGCCTCGCTGGGCCGCACGATCAGCAGGCCCGGCACTTGCACCGCATCAGCGTGGTGTTGACGATCGACAAAGTCATGGCTGTCAGCCAAGCGCCCCAGCACCTGGATATCAGCCGCCGACATCTGGCGCAGCATCAGCACCACGCTGATCGCTACCGACACCAGCAAGCCATCCAGCACGCCCAGCACCAGCACTGCAGCCACGGCACAGATCACCAGCAGACGATCGCGCCGCCAGAGAAAATAACGCCCCAGCGGCTGCAGGCTCAAACCACGGCCCAGCGCGTAGATGACGATGGCGGCAAGCACCGGTTCCGGGGTCAGTGCGACATAGGGCAGTACCGTCAGCACGATCACCAGCACCACCAGCGCGGCGACGATTCCGGCCAGGCGTGAACCGGCACCGGCGGCCTCATTGGCCGAGGTTGCGGAATAGCCGGCACCGGCCGGCATACCGTGAAACAGCCCGGAGATCAGGTTGGCCGCACCCAGCGCAAGCAGGTCGCGGTTGGATGACACACGGTCGCCGTGCTTCAGCGCGAACGAACTGATAGAGCCGTAGGACTCCGCATACAGGATCATCACCAAGGCAAACGCCAACTCACCCAGGCGCAGCCAATCGGCGAATGGCAGCACCGGCAAATGCCCGAATTCCAAGCGCAAATCGATCAGACCGATCAACGCCACACCGTGTGCCTGTAAATCCAGGTACTGCCCGGCAACAATGCCCAGGATCACCACCAGCAGCCCGCCCGGCAGGCGCGGAATACGCGCGCACAACCACAACACTATCAACGCAGCCGCCGCGACCATCGCAGCTGGCCAGTTCCAACGGGGCAGCTGCTCTATCAGTTGCGGCAGAAAGCGGACCAGGTTGTTGTCGGTCAGGTGCACACCGACCACGCTGGCCAGCTGCTTGAGGATGATGGTCAGCGCCAGGCCGAAGGCAAACCCGCGCAACACCGGTTTAGCGATAAACGAAGTGACACCGCCAAGCTTGAACAGCCCGGCCAGCAGGAACAGCACCCCGGTGATCAACACCAACCCGAACGCCAGGGCCAGCCTCAGCGCCGGGTCACCGCCCGCGAGGCTGGCGGTGGCGGCAGCCAATACTGCTGCCGAAGACGAGGTGGCCGAGACAATTGCAAAGCGGCTGGTGCCGAACAGGCCGTAACACACCAGCCCGGCAAACAGCGCAATCACCCCGGCCTGGGGCGGCAGCGCGGCGATACTGGAATAAGCCACGGCCTCCGGCAGCAGCAAACCGGCAATGGATAACCCGGCGAGTAGGTCCTGGGTGCAATTGGGAGGCGTGGCAACTGGGTCAGCGGTTTCAGTTTTCAATCGTCCCGACCCATCCCGGCAAATAACGCGCTTCCTGGCTGCGCGCCAAGCCCATGGCCTTGCTCAACAGCTTGGCGTTCGGTTGGCTGACCACGTCGCTGCCGATGCGGGTGCGAAAAAAGTCGGCCCACAGAAACTCGCTGAACGGCGTCGCGTCCTTGGCGTAGCCACCCGCCATACGCAACAGGCCCGCCAGGCTGCGATACGGGTCGTCCTGCAGGTCGGTAATCTTGCGCGGAATGGCTTCGTAGGTCCGACGCAGGCCACGCGCGTCGTAAGGATGCACCCACTGATTGAACGCCATGACATTCCAGAAGGTGCTGCGCTCCACAAATGACAAGTCCTTGAGCATCAGCAACGAAACACTCTTGACCTCTTCCAGCAGCAGCGCCAGGCCGAAATGGTGGTGATCGGTGATGTAATAACGCTCGTCCGGCCCCAGCACGCAAGGAAACCAGTGCTTGTCGAGCGCGGCGGCGCGCTCCTTGCGTTTGAGCCTGGTCCAGGCTTCGCGCTTGGTGGCCACTTCAGCCATGCCGACGGTCAATTGCGTCGGGTGCAGCTTTTCCAGTTTGCAGGTGATCAGTTGCGGGCGCGGCCGTGCCATGAATCTCTCCACAGGAAATGACTATGCCGACAGCTTAGCCCTCATTGCCTGCCCAGGGTCGAGACTCGGCAAGTTTTCCAGGCGCAAAAAAAAGCCGATTCGCGCAGTGCGCGAATCGGCCTTGGGGTGTGCAGCTTGGTGTCAGGACAGCAGCGAGTAAATCAGCGCGGTAATCGCGACCAGACCGACTGCGGTGACAAACACGTTGGACGCCTGCCCACGGTACTTGGCCATGGCCGGCACCTTGCGGATCGCGTACATCGGCATCAGGAACAGGATCGACGCGATGATCGGGCCGCCCAGGGTCTCGATCATGCCGAGGATGCTCGGGTTCAGCGTGGCGACGATCCAGCACACCACCAGCATGAAGGCGGCGGTCATGCGGTCCAGGGACTTGGCAGCCGGGCGGCGACCGGTCTTGAGCACCAGACCTTTGAGACCCTCGCTGGCGCCGATGTAGTGGCCCAGGAACGACTTGGCAATCGCCACAAACGCAATCAACGGCGCGGCGAAGGCGATGGTCGGGTTGTCGAAGTGGTTGGCCAGGTACGACAGGATCGACAGGTTCTGCGCTTTCGCCTCGGCCAGTTGCGCCGGCGACAGCGTCAGCACGCAGCTGAACACGAAGAACAGCACCATCACCACCATCAGCAAGTGCGCGCGCGACAGGATCTGCGAGCTGCGCTCATCGGCGTGCGCGCCGTACTGACGCTTCTGGTCCACCGCGAAGGCCGAGATGATCGGCGAATGGTTGAACGAGAACACCATCACCGGAATCGCCAGCCACAGCGTGTTAAGCAGCGCCGAGGGCGCCGGCACCTCGCTGGCGGTGCTGAGAATGCCACCGGTCCAGTGTGGGATCAGGTACACGGCGAGGAACAACAACGCGACGATAAACGGATACACCATCAGGCTCATGGCCTTGACGATCACTTGCTCACCGCAACGCACCACGGCCAACAGGCCCAGGATCAGCACAAACGCCAGGATCGCGCGTGGCGGCGGCATGATGTGCAGTTGGTGCTCCATGAAGCTGCTGACCGTGTTGGTCAGTGCCACGCTGTAGATCAGCAGGATCGGGAAGATCGCGAAGAAGTACAACAAGGTGATCAGTGCACCGGCCTTGAGGCCGAAATGTTCTTCGACCACGTCGGTGATGTCGGAGCCTTCACGCCCGGACAGTACGAAACGGGTCAGGCCACGGTGGGCAAAGAACGTCATCGGGAATGCCAGCAGCGCCAGGATCACCAGCGGCCAGAAGCCCCCAAGGCCCGCGTTGATCGGCAAAAACAAAGTACCGGCGCCGATGGCGGTGCCGAACAGGCCGAGCATCCAGGTGGTGTCCTGGCGGCTCCAGCTTGTGAGGGTTGCAGGTGTCGTTGCATAGCGTTCGTCGACGCTATTGGCCTGATCATTCATCCGGTCGGATCTCCGCATTTCCATGGCCGGGACGAGTCAGAAAAACCTGACAGGCAGCGCCCCGACCATAACAAGCGCGCGATTGTCCGGGATTCTCTTGAATAAGCAAAGACTTAGCTGAGGAACGGTGGTGCGGCGAAGGTGCTTGAGTGCGGCCGCAGGCGGCGGTTTTAGAGGGCTGCGCACATGGAATGCATGCCCAAACAATCTATTTTTGACCGCAGCCCAGGCTCGCGCTGACGCTGCGCGCCCTGGCGCCTTCACGATCATCACGCACCCAAACTTAAAGAGAATTCTCACAAAAGAAAAAGATGAAACCTGCATCTAAATTATTTTTTCACAGCAACAACGTAATAACTGTTACAGGAATATACCCAGCCATTGAGCAACCGACAGGCGTCAAACTAACATCCTTCGTCGCACCGCTCACAAAAACAATAACGACGCCCTCACTTAACGCCTCAGGAGTTCGAAAATGCGAACACATACGCTTGTTTTTTCCGGCCTACTGCTTATAAGTTCATTAAGCCCGTTTGCAAGTTACGCCAAACAGCCTATATCCGACCCTAATGCCCTGGGCTCTTCTCCTCAATGGTTGACCACCAAGGTTTATATAGAGGGCGCGCCGGAACAGGACGTCAAGGCCAGCTACCCCGGCGTGGTGGGGATATCAATGTGGGACCCGCAGCGTAACCGCTACGAGTTTTTTTACACCGACACCGGGCAATCAAAATATGCCGACGGCGGTGGCGGTTACTTCCTGGTCAGCGGCGACAGAAAGACCCATGTTCTGATACCTGACAAGGGACCGAACAGAACAATTGTCCGACGCCTGGAAAAGCTTGATAACCGCGAGTTCACTTACTCGCGCGAAGTGCCTCGCGACATGGTAGCCACCAACCCTCCCGTTCGAATTTACGTGGTGCACGCCCCGTACAATGGCCCGATCAAGACGGCCATGTCGAACTAGCCAACTATTCAAAGCCCTATAACTGTCACTCGCCCACATTTCAATAATAACCAGTGAGTTACCAACATGAATATAAGCACCCGCATCAAATCGTGGTATATCCCTGCACTGCTGGCGGCCACCTTGCTACCAGGCGTTGCCATTGCACAGACCACTCCCGCCCAGCCCGCCCACACCAATGCCGCTACGTCCGACAATGCAGTCATGTTGACCGTTTTCCTTAAACACGATCAGTCACGACCGCTCAGCGCGCTGAAAGCACAACTTGCCCAGCAGGAATTTCACAAGGTGTTCCCTCCTGCCGGCGTGGAAGTGGTCAGTTGGAATATAACCATGGGCATTGGGCAGGTGATCGTCCTGCGCCTGCCTGCGCGGCGCCTGGCAGAAGTTAATCTTGCGATCGAAAACACCGCCTGGGGTGTTTACACAACAGAATTCTTTCCCACGTACGACTTCATGCCCATCGCACAGGCGGAACAAACCAAGGCACGCCAGGCTGGCGCTGCGCAGTAATGATGGCCAGGCGGCTGGACGATTACACTGTGCAGCCGCGATGGAACTGACACGGGAGGCAATTTATAGGCGCCGGCTTTGGCTGAATAATACATTCCCTGGCAAATCTATTTTAGAATCGACCTGATTCCTGTACGTTGAGGCTGTGCCCGCCTTTTTTTCTGAGAGCCCCGCCATGCCTCGCGTTTCCCGCAAACAAGCCGAACTCAACCGTGAAATCATCGTCGAGGCGGCCACGCACCTGTTTCGTGAGCGCGGGCTGCACGGCATCAGCCTGTCGGATGTGATGGCCGCCGCTGGCCTGACCCACGGCGGTTTTTACGGGCACTTTGCGTCCAAGGAAGCCTTGGCCACCGAGGCTAGCCAGAAGGCATTCGAGCAATCCAACCAGGGCTGGCAGGAGAAACTCGAGCGCTGTGAAGACCCGCACTCCGCCCGCGAAGCCATCCTGCGTCACTATTTTTCAGCCAACCACCGCGACAATCCTGGCGACGGCTGCCCCATATCCGCCTTCACCCCGGACATGTGCCATGAGCCCGCCGACACGCCGCTGCACCACACCTTTATCGCTGGGGTTGAACAGTCATTGGAGATCTTCGCCCAGCTTCAGGATGACGACCGCCAGGCCATGCTGGCCAAGTACGCGATGATGATCGGCGCCGTCACGTTGGCGCGTGCGACACGCGGCAGCAGCTTGTCAGACGAATTCCTGGAAGCCGCGCGAAACACCCTGCTGCCCGAGAAGAAATCGGATGCAAGCGTTGACAGCCGTGCGCCCAGCCCAGCATGATCGGGGCATGAACCTTATTCAGCTGCACCTCACCCGCACCACCACCACGACCGCTAATGGCGGGTCGTACGGTTGCTGTGGGTGCTTGAACTAAACACACCCGGATTCAACCCAAGGCCCCGCCCGCAATGGACGGGGCCTTTTTTATGGCTCCGCCACCTGGCCACTGCAAGGAGCAAGACCATGGCAAATGCCCTGCTGATCATCGATATGCAAATAGGTTTATACGATGGCCCGGAAAAACCCTTTGAACGCGAACGCGTGCTGGCGACCATCAACCAACTGATTCAGCGCGCCCGCGCGGTCAACGCGCCGATCTTCGTCGCCCGCCACACGGGTCCGGCGGGCTCGCCGATCGAGGCTGGCAGCCCGCTCTGGCAGCTATGGCCCGGCCTGGCTGTCGACGCAGCCCGTGACCACCTGTTCAATAAAACCCGCCCCAGCTGCTTTTTCGGCACTGACCTCGCCCAGCAACTGGCGGCGGCGCAGGTCGATGAACTGGTGATTGTGGGGATGAAAACCCAGTTCTGCATCGACACTACTTGCCGCGTCGCCGTGGAACTGGGGTTTTCGGTGATCTTGCCGGAGGACGGCCATACCTGCATGGACACCCCGGCGTTGTCGGCCGCGGCGATCATCGAGCATCACAATGCGACCCTGGCGGGGGCGTTTGTGAAGCGGGTCAAGGCGATGGATGTCTGGAGCAGCTGCGATCAGGCATCCAACTAAACAGCCGAAGCACCAATGTTTGCATTGCGCAGTTCGCCTTTTATGGCGTCCTGCGCAATATCGAGTTTTTCGACCAGCTCAGCGGTTTCGTGGGCGGTCAGCGCAAGAACAGGCTGGTCCCAGTCGTAATCCTTGATGACAATGATGCGAAATCCGCCTGCGGCATCGAATTCCGGATACCAACCCACATCAAGTAATAGCCCCCCAGCGAACTCGACCTGGAGCATGTCTTCTTTCAGCAGACCGATTTGCTTCGCCACCGCCACATCCTGCAAGAGCGACAGGTCATCATGGGTGACTGTGCCACCGATAAAGTTGAGCGGGATCAATTTGTTAACCTCCTGAATTCCTGTTCAGAAATCGGATGACCGTGAATAACACCGGCACTCAACTCAATGCGAACCCAGCAACTGAGCTTGCCATGACTGGCGCCTATGCAGTGTGGAAATTCCATCACTTTCCAAGGTTTTCCATTAGTGGTGGGCTTTCCATTTTTATAGACTTCCCTTTCAAGCATTTCAACAGCGATGCCGGGTCTGTACTTGGCAGGCCCGACAAGCGTACCGGCGATAACAGTCCTCCAAGGTATCAGCGTCGAAGGGCTATGTTTGTAACCATGCGGCGTCCAATCAATCTCATCGTGTGTGGCAGCAACAAGCATCCATGTCGTCTCTGCGGAAGGGAAAGTCGACAAAGTCTGGCGCAGTAAATCACCACTGGATGAGCGGTCGGAAAATTCAGAATAGCCTTACGAAAGAAGAAATTTTTCCACCTCAACAAAACGTTCCGTCGTACAAATCCCGCATACTCACCCTTCAAACCCTTCAGGAAGAGCCTTCCGATGTCCACCACCGTCCTGGTCCTGGTTGAAACCATCAACGAATACCTGCAAATCATCGAGAGCAATGACTTTCATGTGATTCTGGCTCCGACACCGGCCGAACGCGCCCAGGCGATCAAAGCCCACGGTGGGCAGATCAAGGCCGTGCTGACCCGCGGCCCGCTGGGGCTGTATGCCGAGGAAATCGCCGCGCTGCCGTTGCTGGAGATCATCTGCGTGATCGGCGCAGGTTACGAACATGTGGACCTGCAGGCGGCCGCCAACCGTGGCATCGTCGTCACCAACGGCGCCGGGGTGAATGCGCCGTCCGTGGCCGACCACGCCATGGCGTTGCTGCTGTCGTTGGTACGCGGCATTCCTCAGACTGACGCGGCCGTGCGCCGCAGCGAATGGCCGAAGGTGATGCGCCCTTCCCTGGGCGGCAAGCAACTTGGCATTCTCGGTCTCGGCGCGGTGGGCATGGAGATCGCCAAGCGCGCCGCCCTCGGTTTCGGCATGGAGGTGAGCTATCACAACCGCCAGCCCCGCGATGATGTGGATTACACCTATTGCGCAACGGCGGTGGAACTGGCGCGCAATTCGGACTTCCTGATCCTGGCGACGCCTGGCGGCGCGAGCACCCGCCACCTGATCGATCGCCACGCCCTGGATGCGCTGGGCCCGAACGGCTATCTGGTGAACATCGGCCGTGGCAGCGTGGTGGTCACCGCCGACCTGGTGGCCGCGCTGGAGCAACGGCGCATTGGCGGCGCGGCGCTGGATGTGTTCGACGATGAGCCCAAAGTGCCGGACGCCCTCAAGCGCCTGAGCAATACCGTGCTCACCTCCCACGTGGCCGGCCTGTCGCCGGAAGCTGCCCACGACACCGTGCAGCGCGTGGCCGACAACCTGGTTGAATACTTTGCCGGCCGCCCCGTGCTGACCCCGGTGAACCTGCCGCCACGCAACTAGTAGCGAATAGCCAGCGCCAACCTGAAACCTGGCTACACTGCTTGGCGGGGATGCTCAGGACGCCGGTGCATGACCGGCGAAGGAACGCAGAATGTTTGGCCATGGACGCGGCCCGGCCCGCCAACGCGGGGCCATCGGCTTGATGGGCGCGGTAACCCTTGGGGTCGCGCTGTTATTTCTGTTGTTGGTGGTCGACAGCGGTCGCCTGTACCTGGAAAAGCGCAAGTTGCAGCGTGTGGCCGACACCGCCGCGCTGGAAGCGGTGAGCCGCAGCGGCAAGTGCGTGGCGCCCAACAACAATGCCGCACAATTTGCGACCGAAAGTGCGGCGCGCAACAACTTCAAGGTCGACGCCAATCGCACGCTCGCCATTGCCTGCGGCACCCTGACCACCGGCGCCGACTTTATGCGCACCTTCAGCCCTGACCCCGCCAAAGCCGACGCCATCCGGGTGATCGCCACCCACCGGGTGCACACCAGCATCGCCCACGGCCTGCTCACGCTGTTCTCGGCCCAGCCCGTCAACCTCACCACACTCCTCAGCGCCACCGCCGTGGCCTCGACACCCGCCCCTACGGTGGCGTCACTCACCATTCGCAGCACGTTGTTGACCGTGGACAGCACCAAGTCTGCAGCCCTCAACGCGTTGATCGGTGGTTTGCTCGGCGGCAAGTTGAAACTCGACGCGGTCGGTTGGAACGGCTTGATCAATACCGATATCAGCCTGCTCAAGTACCTGGATGCCTTGGCCATCCAGCTGAATGTCAGCGCGGGCAACTACGACCAGTTGCTCAAGACCGACGCCACCGTTGGCCAACTGATCCAGGCCGCCATTGACGTGCTCAAGCTCGGCGGCGACGCGGTCAAGGTGGTGATCAATAACCTCGAAGCCATCAAGTTGATCGCGCCGGGAACGCAGATCCTGCACCTGGGCGACTTGATCAATATCCAGAACGGCACGGACAAGAGTGCGCTGGATGTCGACCTGCAACTGTTCAACCTGATCCAGGGCTTTGTGCAGCTGTCGAACAAGGCCAGCGCGCTGGCGGTCGAGCTGCCGGTGGACGTGCTGGGCCTGATCGGTGTCACCGTCACCACCAAAGTGATCGAGCCCGCGCAGTTGTCCAGCATTGGCAACCCGAAGGACATCGACAAGCAGCCCATCTTTGTCCGTACCGCTCAAGTGCGCACACTGATTTCGGTAAAGTTGCCGATCGTCACGGTGGTCAATAGCGTGCTCGGGGGCCTGGTGGATACCTTGAATGTTGTGCTCGGCGGCCTGCTCGGCTTACTCGACCCCAATTGTTGTTTGGTCACCAGCCTTGAAATCGGTGACAAGCTCGACATTGCCCTGGAAGCCGCCGGCGGCAGCGCCAAGGTCACTGGCTACAGCTGCGACGGCGATAAAAAGTCCTTGTCGGTGCTCGGCGAAACCGCTGCCTTGCGCGCGATGATTGGCCAGGTTGATCCGCAGAACTTGTTTTCATCCAAAGAACAACTCAACGTCGACGAGTACCCGGTGGTCGATATCGGCACCAAAACCTGCAAGCGCGGCACCGGCGTGTGCAGCGACAGGCAGGCGTTTGCAGCGGGCGGCCTGGGCATCCGCGTCGACAGCAAAGTGCTGAAAACCGAGCGTGCGCACACCTACACCGCCCCGCCCGCAATTAATCAGCCACCCAGCTATTTTCAGTTCGCCGCCTCGAATGTGGTCAGCAGCCTCAAAGAGACCCTCACCGGCATCCAACTGATCAACCACCCACCCAAAATGGCCAGCCTGCTCGGCGCTGTGCTGGGTCTGGTCACCGGCCTGCTCAACGGCTTGCTTTCAACCCTGGGCGGGTTGATCGCCGGGGTGCTGGGCCCGCTGCTCGACCCCATCGTCAACAACCTGCTCGCCGGCCTTGGCATTGACCTGGCAAAAGTCGAAATCGGTGCCAACCTGTCCTGCAACCCCGGTGGCCGGGCCATGCTGGTGATTTGAGCACATCATGCCCGCTGATCATCGGCCAACACGCTAACCTATTAAGCCGCCCCGACCTTGTCGCTGGGCGGCGGTGCGCATTAGATTAGCCAATAGTCCAAGGCCTTTAGAATAAGCAGAAGGGATAAGCATGGCGCTTAACGACCAATCGACCCAGACTCGCCCAGGCGAAGAACTTGATGCCGGCCTCATCGATCCCTACCTCAAGGCCCATATTCCGGGCCTGAGCGGCACGGTCAAGATCAGCCAGTTCCCCGGCGGCGCGTCCAACCTGACTTACCTGCTGGAATACCCCGGCCAGGAGTTCGTACTGCGCCGCCCGCCGTTCGGTCACAAGGCCAAGTCCGCCCATGACATGGGCCGTGAGTACCGCATTCTCAACCAGCTCAAAGACGGTTTTCCGTATTGCCCCAAGGCCTACGTGCATTGCACCGACGAGTCAGTGATCGGCGCCGAGTTCTATGTGATGGAGCGGGTCAACGGCATCATCCTGCGTTCCGACCTGCCACCCGAGCTGGGCCTGGACGCGGCCAAGACCGAGGTGCTGTGCAAAAGCTTTATCGACAAGTTCGTCGAGCTGCACCAGGTGGATTACGCCGCGTGCGGCCTGGCCGACCTGGGCAAACCCGAAGGCTATGTAGAGCGCCAGATTCGTGGCTGGAGCGACCGCTACGAAAAAGCCCTGACCCCCGACGCCCCCAGCTGGGAGGCCGTGCGCGCCTGGCTCAATGACAAAATGCCGGCCGACCACCCGACCTCCAGCATCGTGCACAACGACTACCGCTTCGACAACGTGATCCTCGACCCCCACAACCCGATGCAAATCATCGGCGTGCTGGATTGGGAGCTGACCACCCTGGGCGACCCGCTGATGGATTTGGGCAACACCCTCGCCTACTGGATCGAAGCCGCCGACCCGGCGCCAGTGCAACTGATGCGCCGCCAGCCGAGCAATGCCCCCGGCATGCTCACGCGCCGCCAGTTCGTGGATTACTACGCCGAACGCTCGGGCCTCCAGATCGACAATTTCGATTTCTACTACACCTATGGCCTGTTCCGCCTGGCCGGCATCGTGCAGCAGATCTACTACCGCTTCTTCCATGGCCAGACCCAGGACAAACGCTTTGCGCAGTTCATCCAGATGAACAAGCTGCTGGAGCAGATGAGCCTGAACGTGATCGGCAAATCCACCCTTTAAGGAGTTGTTATGTCCAAGACCCACCTGTTCGACCTCGACGGCAAAATTGCTTTTGTCTCCGGCGCCAGCCGCGGTATCGGTGAAGCCATCGCCAAGTTGCTGGCCCAGCAAGGTGCGCACGTGATCGTGTCGAGCCGCAAGCTCGAAGGCTGCCAGCACGTTGCTGACGCAATCATCGCCGACGGCGGCAAAGCCACGGCGGTGGCCTGCCACATTGGTGAGATGGAGCAAATCACCCAGGTGTTTGCCGGTATCCGTGAACAGTTCGGGCGCCTGGATATCCTGGTCAACAACGCCGCGACCAACCCGCAATTCTGCAACGTGCTGGACACCGACCTCGGCGCCTTCCAGAAGACCGTCGACGTGAATATTCGCGGCTACTTCTTTATGTCGGTGGAAGCCGGCAAGTTGATGCGCGATAACGGCGGCGGCAGCATCATCAACGTGGCGTCGATCAACGGCATTTCCCCCGGCGTGTTCCAGGGCATCTACTCGGTGACCAAAGCCGCCGTGATCAACATGACCAAGGTGTTCGCCAAGGAATGCGCGGCGTTCGGCATTCGCTGCAATGCCCTGCTGCCGGGCCTGACCGACACCAAGTTCGCCTCGGCGCTGGTGAAGAACGACTCGATCCTGAAGATGGCCCTGGCGCAGATCCCGCTCAAGCGCGTGGCCGACCCGAGCGAAATGGCCGGCGCGGTGCTGTTCCTGGCCAGCGACGCTTCCAGCTACACCACCGGCGTGTCGTTGAATGTCGACGGCGGCTTCCTGTCCTGATCACGCATTCGGCGGTTGCTGGCGAAAGCTCACCGCCAGGCGGTTCCAGCCACTGATGCTGGACACCGCCATGGTCAGGTCGACCAACTCCTGCTCGCTGAACTCCACGCGTGTCGCCGCGTAGAGTTCATCCGAGACGCTGGACGTCGGCAGCCTTGCCACCGACTCGCTCCAGGCCAATGCGGCCCTCTCCCGCGCGGTAAAAAACGGCGAATCACGCCACACACACAGGGCAAACAAGCGTCGTTCGCTCTCGCCGCGCTGGCGCGCCGCCATTGAATGCATGTCGGTGCAAAACCCGCAGTGGTTAAGCTGCGAGACGCGGATCTTGATCAATTCCAACAGCGGTTTTTCGATGGACAGGTCAAAGGTCGCCGCCTCCAGCATCAACATGCCTTTCAGCGCTTGCGGTGAGGCGGTGTAGTAATCCAGACGGGGTTCCATGGGCGGCTCTCGGGCGGGGCAAGTCATCCTGCGCAAGCGTAGAGCCCGCAGCCCATAAGCCCTATAGCCAATCCGGCGATTTATGCGCAGACCATTTTGAGCCCGCCGCGCCAGCGAGTAGTCTGGGTGCAGAGCGAATGCCTTGGGATGAAACATGGAACTGCACGTGGTGATCAACGGCCGCAAGGACCTGGCCGAACAGTTGTACCGCCAGCTGCGCGAGGCGATTGCGTCCGGGCGCCTGGCGGCGGGTGCGCAACTGCCGCCCAGCCGCTTGTTGGCCGAACAGATCGGCGTATCGCGCAAAACCGTGTCCGATACCTACGCCACCCTGACCTACGAAGGCCTGCTGGTGGGCAAGACCGGCCGTGGCACTTTCGTCAATGCGCATGCGGTGCAGACCGAGCGCATCCAAACCGCCGCCGACCTGGCCTGCGCCGCCAACCTGAGCAAATGGGCGGCGCTGCCCTCGCCCATGCGCCACCCCACGCGCGACAGCACATTGCGTTATGAATTTATCGGCGGCGCCACCACGCGCAATCAATTCCCCCAGGATGAATGGCGGCGCTGCACCCAGGATGCGTTGCGCCGCATTGCCCGCGACAGCGGCTTTTACAGCCAGCCCGAAGGCTTGCCGGCACTGCGCGAGGCCATCGCCGGGCACATCGCGTTTTCCCGCGGAGTGAAATGCCGCGCCGATGACATCGTGGTCACCAATGGCGCGCAACAGGCGCTGGACCTGATCGCCCGCGTGGTGCTGGAACCGGGCATCACCGTCGCCATGGAAGACCCCGGCTACAGCTCGGCGCGCCAGTTGTTCATGGCCATGGGCGCCCACGTTGCCGGGGTGCCGGTCGACGCGCAGGGCATTCAGGTCGACCAGATCCCGGAGGGCACGCGGCTGATCTACGTCACGCCGTCCCACCAGTTCCCGCTCGGCATGCCCATGAGCCTGGCACGCCGCGAAGCCTTGCTGGCACGTGCGTTCGAGCTGGGGGCAATCATTATCGAGGACGACTACGACAGCGAATTCCGCTATGAAGGCCGCCCCACCGACTCACTGCAAAGCATGGACAGCCGTGGCCTGGTCACCTATGTCGGGACCTTCTCGAAAACCCTGCTGCCGGAGTTGCGCCTGGGCTACGCGGTGCTGCCACCGGCGATTTACCCGGCGGTGATCAAGGCCAAGCAACTGACCGACCAGCACAGTTCCACACTGCCGCAATGGGCGCTGGCCAAGTTCATCAGCGAAGGCTACCTGCTCAAGCATATTCGCCGCTGCCATACGGTGTACGCCGGGCGCCGCGAGCGCATCCTGCAACGGCTGGCGGGTGATCTGTCGCCGTGGTTCGACGCCGTGCCTACCGAAGCGGGGTTTCATATGGCCGCGCTGTGCAAGGTGCCGGTGAACATCCCATTGCTGATGGAGTTGGCACGGCGGGTTGAAGTGGGCTTGTACCCGGTGGATGTGTTCTTCCATGACACGCCCGCGCGGCACGGCTTGATCATCGGCTTCGGCGCCATCGAGCTGCTGGACATCGACCCGGCCCTGGACCGGGTGCGCGATATTCTCCAGCAGATTGGCTAGCGGGTTTTCCGCAGGATTGGTCATTGGTCCAGGGCTGCCTGCGGCGTAGGGTGAAGAGGTCTCGAACTTCTCGGAAACCTCATCATGAAACGATTGCTCGCTGCCTCCCTGATGCTCGCCTCGCTCAGCGCCTTCGCCCACGAGCCGGTGTACAACCAGGAATCGATCAAGGTGCTGCAAGAACACGCCTTGACCAACGTGCCCGGTAAGAAAACCATCATGCTCACGGTCGATTACGCGCCGGGCCAGGCCACCGTGCCGCACAGCCATACCGGCACGGCCGTGGCGTATGTGCTGGAGGGCGAAATTACATCGCGGGTCAATGATGAAAAAGCGATCACCTACAAGGTCGGTGAATCGTTCTATGAACCGGCCGGTTCGCGGCACTTCGAATCGAGCAATGCCAGCCAGACCAAGCCGGCCAAGCTGCTGGTGGTGATGGTGCTGGATGACAAGGCTGAGGTGCTGACGCCGCTTAAACAATAATTCGCCACACCGCTGAACAAATGTGGGAGCGGGCTTGCTCGCGAAGGCGATGTGTCAGTCACCGAATGCATCGACTGAAAAACCGTATTCGCGAGCAAGCCCGCTCCCACATTTTGATCTCGGTGTGCTTGGGGTTCAGGGGCGTTTGAATTGTCGGCGAAGGTCTTCGATTTGCGCCCGGCAAGCACAGCCTTCCAAGTGATCGTTAACCATGCCCATCGCCTGCATCAACGCATACAGGGTGGTCGGGCCGACAAAGGTCCAGCCGCGTTTTTTCAAGGCTTTGGATAAACGCAGCGACGCTGGCGACGTCGGGTTGCCGGTCCAGTAAGCCCAGTCCACCACAGCCGGGCGCTCCTCCTCGGCTGGCTCAAACGCCCATAGCCAACGCGCCAGCGAGCCGGTTTCGTCCACCAGCTCACAGGCCCTGCGGGCATTGTTGATCGTCGACACAATCTTCGCGCGGTTACGCACAATACCGGGGTCATTCATCAGGCGCTCAATATCGGCCTCGCCGTACTGCGCCACGCGGCGAAAATCAAAGCCTTCGAACGCCGCCCGAAACTGCTCGCGCTTGCGCAGGATGGTGATCCACGCCATGCCCGCCTGAAACCCCTCCAGGCAAATCTTCTCGTACAGCTGGACATCGTCGGCTACCGGCACGCCCCACTCGTGGTCGTGGTAACGCGGGTACTCCGCCGCCGCTGTGCGCCAGGTGCAGTGGGTCAGCCCTGTTTCGTCCGTGGTCAGCCCTGGTTTGTCCATCCGTCACCTCACGTATCAAGGCGCGGATGATAAGCGAATTTTTTTCCAGCCCGCCAACCGCTCAAGCATCACGCTTGCCGACCAACTGGTCAGACCGGGACCTGTCAACCGTCGAATATTTACTTGTGGTTTCGAAAAAACCCGGCGTAGACTGGCCGCGCACTGGACTTACCGGTAAGACCACAACAATTAAGCCCTGGAACCACCAGGGCACCGAATAGAGATCCCTCCCATGCTCAGATGGTGCTCGCGTTCGATTTTCCTGCAAGTCGTGATTGGCCTGATGCTCGGCATCATCTGCGGCCTGGCCCTTCCCGAATTCTCCTCGCAACTCAAACCCCTGGGTGACGGCTTCATCAAGCTGATCAAAATGCTGATTGGCCTGATCGTGTTCTGCGTGGTGGTCAGCGGTATTTCCGGCGCCGGCGACTTGAAGAAAGTCGGGCGCATCGGCCTCAAGTCAGTGATCTACTTTGAAGTGCTGACCACCGTTGCCCTGGTGATCGGCCTGATCATGGCGTTCAGCACCGGCATCGGCACCGGGGCCAATATCCACCTGGAGCAGTTGTCCTCCGCCGGCCTCAATGAGTTGGCCGACAAGGGCCAGCACATTCGCGGCACCAGCCAGTTCCTGATGGACCTGATCCCCAACTCGGTGATCGGCGCCTTCGCCGACAATAACGTGCTGCAAGTGCTGCTGTTCTCGGTGCTGTTCGGCAGCGCGCTGAACCTGGTGGGCGAAGCCGCTTCGGGCATTTCGCGGTTGATCAACGAGCTGAGCCACGTGATCTTCCGCATCATGGGCATGATCGTGCGCCTGGCGCCCATCGGTGTGTTCGGCGCCATCGCCTTCACCACCAGCACCTACGGCCTGGATTCGCTGCAACACCTGGGCAGCCTGGTGGGTTTGTTCTACCTGACCTGCTTTGCCTTTGTCGGGCTGGTGCTCGGCCTGGTGATGCGCCTGTCCGGCCTGCGCATGCTGCCGCTGCTCAAGTATCTGCGCGAAGAGCTGTTGATCGTGATGGGTACCGCTTCGTCCGACGCGGTGCTGCCGCAGATCATGCGTAAACTCGAGCACTTGGGCATCGGCAGTTCGACGGTTGGCCTGGTGATTCCGACGGGCTACTCGTTCAACCTCGACGGTTTCTCGATCTACCTGACCCTGGCCATCGTGTTTATCGCCAACGCCACCGGCACGCCACTGTCGATGACCGACTTGCTGACGATTCTGCTGGTGTCGCTGATAACCTCCAAGGGCGCCCATGGGATTCCAGGCTCGGCGCTGGTGATTCTGGCGGCGACACTCACCGCCATCCCGGCGATTCCGGTGGTGGGCCTGGTGCTGGTATTGGCCGTGGACTGGTTCATGGGCATTGGCCGCGCATTGACCAACCTGATCGGCAACTGTGTGGCCACCGTGGCCATTGCCCGCTGGGAAAAAGACATCGACATCCAGCGCGCCAACAAGGTGCTCGACGGCCAGCAAGGCTATGCGTTCCAGGCCAAGAAGCCGGTGCTGCCGGCGCATCAGGAGTTCTGACCCATTCTATGAGCGACACAGATCAACTGTGGGAGCGTCGCCAGCGTGGCGATCGTATTTGCAACATCAAGGAGCCATCGACGTGATAAGCACCTCAACCGTCGTCAATTCAGTCGTAGAAAAACTGCGCGCCGCCCTCGCACGTGGCCAGTGGCGGCGTGGCGAAATGCTGCCCGGCCAGCGTGAACTGGCCGAACAGATGGGCATCAGCCGCCCCAGCCTGCGCGAAGCGGTAATCGTGCTGGAAACCCTCGGCCTGGTGCGCTCGATGCCCGGCAAAGGCGTGGTGGTGCTGGAAACCAGCGTCAGCGAACCGCAGGCCAGCGACGCCGTGGCCGACGCCAGCCTCGAAGACATCCTGCAACTGCGCTACACCCTCGAGCCGTTTATCGTCGGCCTGGTCGCTCAATCCATCAGCAGCAAGGAAGTCAGCCAATTGCGCCTCACCTTGATGGACATGCGCGAAGCCCTTGACGCCGGCGATGCCGAAGCGGGCATGAATGCCTACATCGGCTTCCATGAAGAACTGTTTGCGCTGACCTCCAACCCGATCTTCCAGAACGTGGTGCAACAGACCAGCAACGCGCTCAAGCAAAGCGCCCAGGTGCTGCGCAACTCGCCCGAACACCTGGCCGAACGTCTGCAGGAAAACGAAGCCGTGGTGCGTGCTATCCGCAACAAAAACAGCGCCCTGGCCAGCGCCGAAATGCGTCGGCACATCCTCCAGGAAGGCCTGCGCATGGGCATTCGCTTGAACATCCCGGACGACCATCTGGGCAGTTGATATTTTGGAGACCGGCCATGACCGCCCACGCCCTGCAACGCAATTCCATCCTCCCTGCCCTGCGCCTGGTGTCCGGTAAAAAGCCTTCGGTGGATGACATCTACCCGCGCTTGTTCGACGCCATCCTCGAACAACGCATCGCGCCCTCCAGCCGTTTTACCGAAGAAGGCCTGGGCGAAACGTTTGGGGTAAGCCGCAGTGTGATCCGCCGGGTGCTGGCCAAGCTGTCGCACCAGCAAGTCATCATCCTGCGCCCCAACCAGCGCGCCCAAGTGGCGGCGCCGGATGCCCAGCAAACGCAGCAGATCCTGGAAGCGCGACGGCTGACGGAAATCACCGTGGTTCAGCTCGCCTGTGCCCAGGCCACGCCCGCGCACATCCGCCAGTTACGCGAATTGATCGCTAAAGAACGTGAGTGCATCGAGCGCGATCAGCGCGGCCCGGCGATTCGGCTGTCCGGGGAATTTCACCTGCAATTGGCCGCGATGGCACGTAACGCGCCCTTGGCGCAGTTCCTCAACAGCCTCGTGCCGTTGACCTCGTTGATCATTGCCCAATACGAGGCGCAAGCCTGCACGTATTGCGCGTGGCAGGAACATGTGGCGATTGTGGACGCGGTGGAGCAACGCGACGTGAAGCACGCGGTCGGTTTGATGACCCAGCACCTGGATCATCTGGAAGCGAAATTGTTGAAGCTCAACTGACGGTCACCGCCGCGTCGGTGTTTTGTGCAATCAGGTGTCTTCTCGCTTGATCCACTTGGGCACGTTGGGCGCCTGATAGCTCAGCACCGCGGCCAGCAAACGCTCCACGTTCGGTTCAACGATAAGCATGTCGCGGTGCACCGGCTTCAAAAACGCCTCGCTGACAACGGTGTCGAGAAACGTGGCCAGGCCGTCGTAAAAACCGTTGATATTCAACAAAGCGCAAGGTTTTGCGTGCTGGCCCAGTTGCGCCCAGGTCCACACCTCAAACAACTCTTCAAACGTGCCGATGCCGCCGGGCAACGCGATAAAGCCGTCGGACAGATCCGCCATCAGCGCCTTGCGCTCGTGCATGGAGCTGACGATGCGCAAGTCTTGAAGGCCGGTGTGAGCCAGTTCTTTTTCGGCCAGGAACTCAGGCATGACACCGATCACTTCACCGCCGCTGGCCAATGCAGCGTCGGCCACTGCGCCCATCAAACCGACCGAAGCGCCACCGTAGACCACACCAATGCCCGCCTTGGCCAGCGCAGCGCCCAGTTGAGCGGCCATTTCGGCATACACCGGCAATCGGCCTGGGCTTGAGCCCGAGAAAATACAAAGTCGCATACACCCTCGCTTGATCTGATTGTGTTGAGCACAGCCCTCATTTAACCATGCCAGGCCCCACACTGGATCGTTCCCACGTTCCACGTGGGAATGCAGCCCGTGACGCTCTGCGTCACAAGCGCGCAAGGTCCGACGTCGGCGCGGGCTGGCGGGGCGCGGAGCCCCCCATGAGGCATTCCCACGCAGAGCGTGGGAACGATCGGGTGTTGTTGAGCACAGCCCGTAAAACGGTTCTTTGCGTATTTACTGACAGCAAAGGCCAATGACAATCTGCACAATACCGGCATTCCAGAAAGTCTTACACGCGGATGAAATACCTCTATGCGAGCCCAGACCTTTACGCTGATAGCTGCCCTTTTGATTCCCTCTGCACAGGCAGGCGAAACGTCAGCGACAGACACTCCTGTCATCACTGAAGCGCAGCCTGTGTGGCTGCTTGAGCGGCCCTTCCCAGACGGCCCGATGCTGGCAGCACGCACCTTTGGGGACAGCGCTTACGGTGACTACCACGCGAAGGCCAACCTGGCGATCAGCTGTCACCCACAGAACCCAAAAGCCGGCCTGACGCTAGAGATCAGCCCGCAATCACTGGGCTGGGACGGCGATCCATTTGAAGGCAAAGATGCCCCTGCCGATGGGCCGCTGCGTATCACCACAGGTACACGCGTTGCCGTCGATCACCTGGTCAATGGCGTGTGGAATCACGGCGGGTCTTTCCAGATAGGTACGGTCTTTGCGCTCAGCACCCCGGTTCCGCGCGAGGAATTAGCCTACTGGGCCAGCGATGCCTCGCGCGGCCAAACCCTGACACTTCGGTTAGCACCCGCGACTGAGGGCGGCAAGCCGCTGACAGCATCGTTCACAATGCCGATAAACAACAACGCGCTGAAGAAAGCCGTCCAGCCTTGCCTGGGCCCTGCCGACGCGACTGCACGCTAACCCACAGTTGCCTCGTGCCGTTAGATCGTTCCCACGTTCCACGTGGGAATGCAGCCCGTGACGCTCTGCGTCACAAGCCGTCTGCGCGGGCTGGCGGGGCGCGGAGCGCCCCATGAGGCGTTCCCACGCAGAGCGTGGGAACGATCGAAGGGTGTTTGGTAAATCGTGGTCTAACAAAAAGCCCCCGCATCTCACGATACGGGGGCTTTTGTTTTACCGCAGGATCAAGCCGGCTGCAGCACCGACTGACCGCTCAACGCCAGGTCCAGCAGCTCACGGTTGGCGACCGCGTACATGGCGTAGTCCGTGCCGACGGCGGCACGAATTTCGACCATCATGGCGCGCCAGCGATCGGCCATGTCCTGGTGCTGCTCAAGCCACAGGGCCACGCGGGCTTCCATGTCTTGTGGCGCGTCGGCCATTTGCAGTACCGAGATGGTGATCGCCCGTTGCTGCCAGTCCACGTCGTCGCGGAACGCTTCGCGGGCCGCGGCCTGCCAGTTGTTGGCCACCGGCAGATCGCTGATCTGCTGCAAGTACCATGGCAAGTCCAGGGCGCTGCCGACGGCGAAGTAGGCCTTGGCCACTTCGGCGGCGTCATGCCCGGTCACGTCGGCGGCTTCGATGATCGGCAGCAAGGTGTACAGGTGAGTGGTGCCTGCAACCATGCGTGCCAATAACTCCGGTACGCCGGCTTCGGTGTAGGCCTGGTAGCGGTTCTGCCAGCCTTCACGGGTCGGGCCTTCCAGCAGTTCGTCGAGCTTGAGGCCCAACGCCGCCAGGTGCGGACCGAAGTGCGCGGTGTCACGGCCAGCGTCCTGCTCGTTGCGACGGCTGCGCAGGAACCAGCGCGTGGCACGGCGGCCCAGGCGCATCAGCTCATCCATCAGCTCCAGTTGCACCTCGGCGGAGACCTGGTGGTCCAGGGCTTCGATCTGGCGGAACCAGTGCGGGAGGTGGAAGATGTCACGCACGATCACGTAAGCACCGGCCACGTTCGCCGGGCTCATGCCGGTCGACTCTTTGAGTCGTTGCACGAAGGTGATGCCCATGTGGTTGACCAGGTCGTTGGCGATCTGGGTGCTGACGATTTCGCGCTTGAGGCGATGGCGACGCATGGCTTCGCCGAACTTGGCGACCAGGCTCGGTGGGAACGCGGTCTCCATGTCACGGGTCAGGTAGTCGTCATCCGGCACCAGCGACTTGAGCAGGGCTTCCTTGAGGTCGATCTTGCTGTACGAGATCAACACCGACAGCTCCGGACGGGTCAGGCCCTTGCCGGTGGAGGCACGCTCGCTGAGCTGCTCCTCGGTCGGCAGGTACTCGATGGCGCGGTCCAGCTTGCCACGGCCTTCCAGGTCGCTCATCAGGCGCTTGTACTCGGCTGCACGCTCGTAGGCTTTGCGCGCGGCCAGGGACAGGGCCTGGGTCTGCTTGTAGTTGTTGCCCAACACCAGGCTGCCGACTTCGTCGGTCATGCTCGCCAGCAGCTGGTTGCGCTGCTTGTCGGTCATGTCACCGGCCTGCACCACTTCGTTGAGCAGGATCTTGATGTTCACTTCGTGGTCGGAGCAGTCCACACCACCGGCGTTGTCGATGAAGTCGGTGTTGGAACCGCCGCCATTGAGGCCGAATTCCACACGACCCAGCTGGGTCATGCCGAGGTTACCGCCCTCGCCCACCACCTTGCAGCGCAGCTCGTTGCCGTTGACGCGCAAGGCGTCGTTGGCCTTGTCGCCCACGTCGGCATGGCTTTCGGTGCTGGCCTTGACGTACGTACCGATACCGCCGTTCCACAACAGGTCCACCGGCGCCTTGAGCAAGGCGTTCAGCAGTTCGGTCGGGGTCAGCTTGTCGGCCTGGATGTCGAAGCGCTCTTTCATCTGTGGCGAGATGGCAATGCTCTTCGCGCTGCGCGAGAAGATACCGCCGCCTTCGGACATGATGCTGGTGTCGTAGTCGGTCCAGGCCGAACGCGGCAAGTCGAACAGGCGCTGACGCTCAACAAAGCTGGTCGCCGGGTTCGGGTTTGGATCGATGAAGATGTGCAGGTGGTTGAAGGCCGCGACCAGTTGCAGCTTGTCGGACATCAGCAAGCCGTTACCGAACACGTCACCGGCCATATCGCCGACGCCCACTACAGTGATGCTGTCTTCCTGCACGTTGATGCCGCGCTCACGGAAGTGACGCTGCACACCGACCCACGCGCCTTTGGCGGTGATGCCCATCTTCTTGTGGTCGTAACCGGCCGAACCACCGGAGGCGAACGCGTCGCCCAGCCAGAAGCCGTAGTCGATGGCGATACCGTTGGCGATGTCGGAGAAGGTCGCAGTGCCCTTGTCCGCCGCGACCACCAGGTACGGGTCATCGTCGTCATGGCGCACGACGTTGGCCGGTGGCACCAGGGCGCCGTCCTTGAGGTTGTCGGTGATGTCCAACAGGCCGGAAATGAAGATGCGGTAGCAGGCGATGCCCTCGGCCGCGATCTCGTCCCGGCTGCCGCCCAATGGCAGGCGACGCGGCAGGAAGCCGCCCTTCGCACCCACGGGCACGATGACCGAGTTCTTCACTTGCTGGGCTTTTACCAGGCCCAACACTTCGGTACGGAAGTCTTCTTCACGGTCGGACCAGCGCAGGCCGCCACGGGCGACGTTGCCGAAGCGCAGGTGCACGCCTTCAACACGCGGCGAATAGACGAAGATTTCAAACTTCGGCACCGGTTTCGGCAGTTCAGGAATCGCGCGCGGGTCGAACTTGAAGCTGAAGTACGACTTGTTCTGGCCGTTGGCGTCGGTCTGGTAGAAGTTGGTCCGCAGCGTGGCCTTGATCAGGTCCAGGTAGCGACGCAGGATACGGTCTTCGTTGAGCACCTGAACGTCGTCCAGGGCGGTGAGGATCGCTTGTTCCAGGCGTTGCTGCTTGTCTTCCAGGTCATCGGCGGTGAGCTTGCGCGCCAGGTAGAAGCGCGTCTTGAACAACCGGGTCAACTCGCGGGCGATGTCGGTGTGGTTGTTCAGGGTGCTGGCGATGTAACCAAGGTCGAAGCCCAGGCGAATCTGCTTCAGGTAACGCGCATAGGCACGCAGCAGTGCCACGTCGCGCCACGGCAGGCCGGCAGTCAGGACCAGACGGTTGAACGCATCGTTTTCGGCATCGCCGTGCACGATGTGCACGAACGCGTCCTGCAGGGTGTCGTTGAGCTGCTGGATATCCAGGTTCACGCCTTCGGCGGCGATGAAGGCGAAATCATGAATCCAGAACTCGCGGCCATTGGCATGGCGCAGGCGGTACGGGAATTCACCCAGCACGCGCAGGCCGAGGTTTTCCAGGATCGGCAGCACGTCGGACAATGCCAGCGGCGTGTCGGCGTGGTAGAGCTTGCAATGCAGCTCGCGCTGGCCGGAAACCTGGCCCAGCGGCTGATAGAAGCTCATCACCAGCGGGTTGGCTTCGGTCAGGCTGTTGAGGTGCTGCATGTCGACCACGGCCGAATGCGCGGCAAAACGCTCGCGATAGCCGGCCGGGAAGCCTTTCGGGAAGTCCGCCAGCACGTTGGTGCCCTGGGCTTCGCCGAAGCTCTCGACCACCAGGCTCGAGTAGTCGTCCTGCCAGCTGCGGCAGGCCTGCACCACTTCTTTTTCCAGTTGCAGCGGGTCGATGTCCAGGCGGTTCTTCGGGTCAACCCGCAGAATCAGCTGCACACGGGCCAGCACGGACTCGGAGAAGAAGGTCCAGAATTCGCAGTCCGAGGCTTTCAGGCGATCCATCAGCACTTGCTGGATCTTCTGGCGCACTTCGGTGGAATAGATGTCGCGCGGCACGTAGGCCAGGCAGTAGCAGAAACGACCGTACGGGTCTTTGCGCAGGAACACGCGGATCTTGTTGCGTTCCTGGATCTGCACGATCGACATCACGGTGCTGAACAGCTCGTCGACCGGGGTTTGGAACAAGTCATCACGCGGCAGTACTTCCACCACTTGAGCCAGCTCTTTGCCCAGGTGCGCCTTGGGCTGGAAGCCCGAACGACGTTCGATTTCCGCCACTTTGCGACGGATATACGGGATCACCCGCACGCTTTCGCCGTACACCGAGGAGGTGTAGAGGCCCATGAAGCGGTGTTCCTTGATGACCTTGCCGTCGGCGCTGATCTCGCGGATCGACACGTAGTCCGGGTACGCCGGGCGGTGCACACGGCTTGGGTGCGCGGCCTTGGCGAACGACAGCACGGTCGGTTCACGCAGGTAGGCCACGGCGTAGTCTTCGATGCGCAGGTCTTCAGCGGTGAGGCCGGCACGCAGCAGCTTGGTCAGACCGAGGAAGGAGCTGGCGTCATATTCGATATGACCGCCGTCCTTGTCGTCACGTACCACGAATTCTTCATAGCCGAGGAAGGTGAAGTGGTTGCCCACCAGCCATTCCAGAAAGTTCTTGATCTCGGCTTTTTCTTCGCCGTCGATGCTGAACTGGCTGGCGTCGATACCGGCCAGCAGGTCCTGGACCTTGGCCTTCATCGGTTCGAAATCGGCCACGGCCACGCGCACTTCACCCAGCACTTGCTCAAGCTCTTTGCTCAGCACGTTGAGTTCGGCGGCATTGGCGCAGCGGTCGATTTCCAGGTACATCAGCGATTCTTGCTGGATGCCTTCGCCCTGGGTGCCTTTTGCCAGGATTTCCAGCAGTTCGCCCTTCTTGCCACGGCGCACGCTGAGCACGGTGGTTTGCAGGGTGTGGATGCTGTAGCCACGGCGGTTCAGCTCGGTGCGTACCGAGTCCACCAGGAAGGGCAAGTCATGGTGCAGCACTTCGACCGCGGTGTGGGTCGACTGCCAGCCATGACGTTCGTAATCGGGGTTGTAGACCCGCACTTGCGGTTGGGTGTGATCAAAGCGCTCAAGCAGGCGCCAGGCAGACAAGGTGCAACCGGCCAGGTCGGAAAGGCGACGTTGGGTCAGTTCGTCCAGGGAAATAATGCCGAAAAATTGCTCAGCGAACAGCGCCACTTGTGGCAGTGCCTGTTCACTGATGTGCTGCGCCAGTGCCGCTTGCAGTTGATGCTGGAAGTCGGCCTTGCTGGCTGCGGTGAAGAACGCCATCTGTGGTACTCCGCTTGGGCTTGTTATTGATGGAAGCGTCGCGTGTTATCCCCTTGCGGGGAGACCGTCAGCGCTGGTCGTCGGTGCTGATAACAAACACCTTAAACGAATCAGGGTGACAGGTGGGTGAAGCTGGACAAGACAATGAGGTCACATACAACTTCCATAAGAGGTGCGCCATGCAGGGTGACGGTACGACGGGCAGGTCAGACTCCCGGCACAGGGCACATCCGTTGCGCAGCTTAACGAGTGTAGGAAGACAGCTGCTTGCGACGCTGCGACATATTCGGTCATCGGTACGCAGGCTTGCGGTTGCGACTTGCGCAACCCGGATTTTTCTGCAGAAAAACCGGCTATTTTCAAGCCCGCGAGTACCGAAAATGACTGGTATGGCCCGTCAGGTCATGCACTGGGTCTGACATACGATGCAGCACAAAATTCGCCGCAGTGGCACAATTGCCTGGCTGCGCCCTCCCCAAAGACAGGATTTCCCATGCTGCAACTGAACACCGACGCACTGATGGCCACCCCGTGCGACGACGAAGAAGACAACATGGCCATGCTCTGCTGCCACGGTAAAAACGGCGAGATGTTCATGCTGTCCCGGTACCCGGATGAAGATGAAGTGGAACTCACCTGGGATTACGAGCCCTCGGCCCTGGATGGCCTGAAGGTCACCCTGAGCGACACCACGTTGCTGATCGAGCTGGCGGCGGGCGATGCGGATGCGCTGGGGGGCAAGGATCAGCTGCGGATCAACCACAGCACTGCCGCGTCGGATTTGGCTGAAGTTGAAGAAACCCTGCAGAACATTCTCAAGGGCACCGGCACCTATACCCGCACCTGATCGTCCCCACGCTCCGGCGTGGGAACGCATCCTGTGACGCTCTGCGTCACCCGTGCGCAAGAATTGAGCCTTGCATGCGCTGCCTGGACGCGGAGCGTCCGGGCGGCGTTCCCACGCAGAGCGTGGGAACGATCAATGTGGGAGCTGGCAAGCACTGATCGTTCCCACGCTCCGGCGTGGGAACGCATCCTGTGACGCTCTGCGTCACCCGTGCGCAAGAATTGAGCATTGCATGCGTTGCCTGGACGCGGAGCGTCCGGGCGGCGTTCCCACGCAGAGCGTGGGAACGATCAGCCTCAGCGCAATTTGTGCGATACACACAAAATTCCTACAAGTTTTCCTAAAAATACCCCGCGCGCCGTTAGTCTCCGCCCCCCTCGATGCATTAAAGTAAGCCCCCCAGGCCAGGCGTTTTTTTCTCAACGCCCGGTCAATCTCTCCAGGAACCGTCATCGATGGAACATCGTGAAGCGCTGCTCGCGCTGCGAACCTTTCTTTCTACGCAGATTCTCGGCCAGGAAAAACTCATTGATCGCCTGCTGATCGCGCTGTTGGCCGACGGCCATATGCTGGTCGAGGGCGCACCGGGCCTGGCCAAGACCAAGGCCATCAAAGAGTTGGCCGAAGGCATCGAAGCGCAGTTCCATCGTATCCAGTTCACCCCCGACCTGTTGCCCGCCGACATCACCGGCACCGAGATCTATCGCCCGGAAACCGGCAGCTTCGTGTTCCAGCAAGGGCCGATCTTCCACAACCTGGTGCTGGCGGACGAAATCAACCGCGCCCCGGCCAAGGTGCAATCGGCGTTACTCGAAGCCATGGCCGAACGCCAGGTCAGCGTCGGGCGCAGCACCTACGAGTTGTCGCCGCTGTTTCTGGTGATGGCCACGCAAAACCCCATCGAACAGGAAGGCACCTACCCGCTGCCCGAAGCGCAGCTCGACCGCTTCCTGATGCACGTCAAGATCGGCTTCCCGGACGCCGCCGTTGAACGGCGCATCCTGCAGCAAGCCCGTGGCGAAGCACTCAATGGCGAAACCAAGCCCGAACGCCGCGTCAGCCAACAGGCGATCTTCGCCGCGCGCAAGGAAATCCTCGGCCTGTACATGGCCGACGCCGTGGAGGAATACCTGGTGCAACTGGTGATGGCCACGCGCACCCCGGCCAAGTTCGACCCGGAAATGGCCGAGTGGATCGCCTACGGCGCCAGCCCGCGCGGCTCCATTGCGCTGGACCGCTGCGCGCGCGCCCACGCCTGGCTGGCCGGTCGCGATTTTGTGAGCCCGGAAGATATCCAGGCGGTGCTGTTCGACGTGCTGCGCCACCGCATTATTCTGTCGTTTGAAGCGGAAGCCGCCGGCATCGACCAGGACCGCGTGGTGCAACGCATTCTCGACGTCGTTGCCGTCGCTTGAAACCCATGAATGCAAGCGTAGGAATCCGCGTCACGCTCAGCGAACTGATTGAGATGCGCCACCGCGTGCGCGAAGTGCAGCTGTTTTCCACGCCGAGCCAGCGCAGCCCGCTGATCGGCCTGCACCATTCCAAGCTGCGCGGGCGTGGCGTCGACTTTGACCAGGTGCGCGTGTACCAGGCCGGCGACGACGTGCGCACCATCGACTGGCGCGTGACCGCGCGTACTCAAGAGCCGCACACCAAACTGTTCCACGAAGAGCGCGAACGGCCCATTTTCATCATGGTCGAGCAAAGCTGCCGGCTGTTTTTCGGCTCCGGCCAAATGTTCAAATCGGTGCTCGCCGCCCAAGCCGCCAGCCTGATCGGTTGGGCCGCGCTGGGGCATAACGACCGCGTCGGCGGGCTGGTGTTTGGCGACAGCGAGCACTACGAAATCAAACCCCGGCGCAGCAAGCAAAGCCTGCTGCAACTGCTCAACCGCCTGGTGCACGTCAACCAGAGCCTGAATACCGAAAGCCGCCCGGAAGCCGACGCCTTGGGCATGGCGCTGCGCCGTGGCCGCGAAGTGTTGCGACCGGGCAGCCTGGTCATCGTGATTTGCGATGAGCGCGCGCTGACCGAGGGCGCCGAGCAACAGCTGAGTTTGTTGTCACGCCATTGCGACTTGCTGCTGCTGCCGATCTCCGACCCGCTGGACCACGCCCTGCCCGCCGCCGGGCTGCTGCGTTTTGCGGAGCGCGGCGCACAGCTGGAACTGGATACGCTGAATTTCGACTTGCGCCAGGCCTACAAAGCCCAGGCCGAAGCCCGCGTCGCACGCTGGGAACTGCTCGCGCAAAAGCTGCGCATCCTGCTGATGCCGCTGAGCACCCAAAGCGAAATGGTCGAGCAACTGCGCGAATACCTCAACCCGCAACGCCCGGTTAAAAAGCAATGAGCAGCCTCGACCAACTGCAACCGCTGATTGCCCCGCCGGCCATCGGCTTCTGGCCGCCTGCACCGGGTTGGTGGCTGTTGCTGCTGGTGATTCCGCTGCTGGGCTGGGGCTTGTGGGCCTTGCGCCGCTTCCTGCCCACGCGCCGCCCGCTGGCCCGCGCCGAACAACCGCTGGACCCGCTGCGTATCGCCGCCCTCGCCGAGCTGGCGTTGATGCCCAAACCCTACGACGGCGCGCCGGCCGGTGCCTGGCTGCAACAACTCAACGGCCTGCTCAAGCGCCTGTGCCGCAACGACTACCCCTACAGCCAGAGCCACACCCTCAATGGGCGAAAATGGCTGGCATTCCTCGACAACCGCTGCCCGGCTGCCGGCCTCACGCGCTGGATGGTGCTGGTGGAAGGCGCCTACAAACCCGAATGCAAACTCGACGACAAGGCTATCGCCGGCCTGACCCAAGCCGTCGACACCTGGATTCGCAAACATGTTTGAGTTCGCCTGGCCGTGGATCTTTGCCCTGTTGCCATTGCCGTGGTTGATGCGGCTTATCTTGCCGGTGGCCGACAGTGGCGAGCCGGCATTAAAGGTCAGCTACCTTGCCGACCTCGAAGGCCTGGCCCGCCGCCGTGCACGCGTCAACCTGCCGGGCTGGCGCCAGCAAGCACCGTTCGTGGTGCTGTGGTTGCTGCTGCTCACCGCCGCCGCGCGCCCGGAATGGCTCGGCGAACCGCTGCCGATTGCCGCCAGTGGCCGCGACCTGCTGGTGGCGGTGGACGTGTCCGGTTCCATGGATTTCCCCGACATGCACTGGCAGGACGACGACGTCAGCCGCCTGAGCCTGGTGCAACACTTGCTCGGCGACTTCCTTGAAAGCCGCGAAGGCGACCGTGTCGGCCTGATCCTGTTTGGCAGCCAGGCCTATTTACAAGCCCCGCTGACCTTCGACCGCCGCACCGTGCGCACCTGGCTCGACGAAGCGCGCATCGGCATTGCCGGCAAGAACACCGCCATCGGTGATGCGATTGGCCTGGCCTTGAAACGCCTGCGCCAGCGTCCGGCGCAAAGCCGCGTGCTGATTCTGGTCACCGACGGCGCCAACAACGCCGGGCAGATCGACCCCTTGACCGCCGCGCGCCTGGCCGCTGAAGAAGGCGTGAAAATCTACCCGATCGGCATTGGCGCCGACCCGGAGCAAACCGGCTCACTGGGCATTCTCGGCGTCAACCCGAGCCTGGACCTCGACGAACCCGCGCTGAAGGCCATCGCCGAGGCCACTGGCGGGCGCTACTTCCGTGCCCGTGACGGCGACGAACTGCAGAAGATCAAGGAAACCCTCGACCAGCTCGAACCCGTTGCGCAACAGCCGACCCAGGCCCGCCCGGCCCAGGCGCTGTACAGCGCGCCATTGGCCCTGGCGCTGGTGTTGAGCATGTTGCTGGTGATCCAGGAGCGCTGGCCCAACAACGCGCTGCAACGCGCCTTCAATAAACTCTCGACTAAGGGCAATTTCCTGCAACAGCACCCTGAATGGCGCCAACGCCTTAAACGCCTGCGTTTGCGGAGGCGGCGATGATCGACCTGTGGCCGCACTGGTTCCGCCCTTGGTGGCTGTTGCTGCTGCCGCTGCTCGGCTGGCTGCTGTGGCAGCTGTGGCATCGGCAAAAGCGCGCCGGGCGTTGGCAGATGATTTTGCCGCCGGCCTTTCATGCGGTGTTGCTCAGTGGCGGCAATGGCCGCGAAAGCAAATCGCCGTGGGTGGTGCTGGGCATCGCCTGGCTGTTGGCCGTGCTGGCCTTGCTCGGCCCCAGCTGGCAACGGGTTGAACAGTCCAGCCAGAAACCCGCCGACCCGGTGGTGGTGCTGCTGGAATTGACCCCGGAAATGCTCGCCACCGACAGCCCGCCCAATCGCCTGGAGCAAGCGCGGCGCAAGCTGTATGACTTGCTGCAGGCGCGCGCCGATGCGCCCACCGCCATCATCGTGTACGCCGGCAGCGCCCACACGTTGGTGCCGCTGTCGGATGATTTGGCCACCAGCCGCAACTTGCTCGACGCCCTGCGCCCCTCGATCATGCCCGAGCCCGGCCATCGCGCCGACCTCGCCGTGGAAAAAGCCCTGGGCTTGCTCAAGCAAGGCGGCCTCGGCCAGGGCCGCCTGTTGCTGGTAGGCTCCTCGCTGTCGAAACAGGAACGCCAAGGCATTCGACTGCAGTTGCAAGGCGCCCAGGCCCCGACCTTGTCGATCCTCGGCATCGGCAGCCGCGAAGGCACGCCGGTCACCCAGGAAAGCGGCGAGTTCCTCAAGGACGAACAGGGCGCGATTCTGGTGCCCCGCCTGGACAGCCCAACCCTCAAGGCCTTCGCCAGCGAAATGGGCGGCCGCTACCGCGCCGCACGCCTGGACGACAAAGACCTGCGCCAACTCAACCTGCTCGATGGCCCGCAAAATTTGCGCAACGACGGCCAATTGCTGCACCTCGACACCTGGGCCGACCAGGGTTACTGGCTGCTGCTGCCGCTGTTGCTGCTCGCCGCCTGCGCCGGGCGTCGTGGCTGGTTGTTTTGTTTGCCGTTGCTGTTATTGGGCGCGCCGCAGCCCAGCTATGCGTTTGAACTGCAAGACCTGTGGCTGCGCCCCGACCAGCAAGGCCAATACCTGCTGAAGAAAAAGCGCCCCGCCGAGGCCGCCGAACACTTCGAAGACCCGCAATGGCAAGGTGTAGCGCTGTATGAAGCGGGCAATTACGCCGAGGCGATCAAGCGTTTTGCCCAGAGCAATGACGCTTATTCCCACTACAATCGCGGTAATGCGTTGGCCAAATCCGGCGAGCTGGAAGCGGCGATTGATGCCTACGAACAGGCGCTGGAAGCCCAACCCGACCTGCAACCGGCGTTAAAAAACAAAGCCCTGGTCGAAACCCTGATCCAGGAAAAGGCCGAGCCCGAGCCCGCCAAGCCGGCAAAAAAGGAAGATGACGAAACCACCCAACCCGGCCAAACTGCGCAACCGGGCACCAGTGGGCAAAGCGCCACGGGCGGCGAGCAATCGCCCCAAGGCCAGGGCGAGGCCAACACCGGCGATAGCCAAACCGGCGGCACACCCAAGGCCGGTGGCAACGATGTGCCGGGCAGCGAGCTGGGCGATGAGCAAACCACCACGCCGCCGTTGCGCCCCGCCGATGTCAACCTCGACGGCGAGCACCGCCAGGCCCTGGAGCAATGGCTGCGGGAGATCCCGGACAACCCCGGCGAACTGCTGCGACGCAAATTCTGGTACGAACAGCAACAACATCAGGACAAGACTCGATGAGCCGCCGCACCACCCTTCTGCTCCTGCTGGCGTTAACGGCAGGCCACGCCCAGGCGGCGAACCTGGTCGCCAGCGTTGACCGCAGCCGCCTCAATTCCGGGGAAACGGTGGAACTGACGGTCGAGTCCAGCGACGTCACCCAGTTCGGCAAGCCCGACTTGTCGCCACTGGATGCGATGTTCGAAGTCAGCGGCACGCGCCAGATCAACCAACTGACCACACTGGGCGGCGACAACCGCGCCACCACGCGCTGGATCATCACCCTGCTGCCCAAGGAAAACGGCACCGTGGTGATCCCGCCGCTGCAAGTGGGCGAGCTCAAGACCCAGCCGATCAGCCTGCAAGTGGTGGAAACCGCCAGCCAGAACACCAGCGCCGAACTGGCGCCGGTGTTCATCGAAGCCAACCTTGACCAGAGCAGCGTATACGTCCAGGCCCAAGCGCTGTTGACTGTGCGCGTGTACCACTCGGTGTCGCTGTACGACGACAGCAGCCTCACGCCGTTGCAGATTCCCGACGCGCGCATCGAGCAACTGGGCGAGTCGCGCACCTATGAAAAAGTCATCAACAGCATTCGCCATGGCGTGATCGAAACCCGCTACGCGATCTACCCGCAACACAGCGGCGCCTTGGTGATTCCGGCGCAGACTTTCAGCGCTACGCTGGTGGAGTCGCGCCCGCCGCAGGAGAACACGCTGCAGGGCACCAAGCCGGGCAAGCTGATTCACGTCAGCTCCGCCGAGCTGGCGCTGAGCGTCAAACCCAAACCCGCGCTGTACCCGGCGGACGCCCCGTGGATCCCGGCACGCAGCTTGACCCTGAGCGAAGCCTGGAACCCGGAGCCCGAGCACGTGCAAGTCGGCGACTCGCTGACCCGCAGCCTTACGGTCAAGGCTGAAGGCCTGTCCAGCGCGCAACTGCCAGCCCTGCCCAGCGCCGACATCAATGGCCTGCGCCGCTACCCCGACCAGCCGGTGCTCGGCAACCAGAACAACGACCGAGGCCTGATCGGCAGCCGCGAAGACCGCGAAGCCCTGGTGCCGACCCACGCCGGCGCCGTCGAACTGCCGGCCGTGGAGGTGGTGTGGTGGAACACCCACGAAGACCACCTCGAACGCACCAGCCTGCCGGCCCGCACCCTGCAAGTGGCGACCAACCCGAGCCTAGTGGTCGACACACCGGCCACCCCGACCGTGATCACCGCGCCGGACGATGACCGCCTGTGGCTATGGCAACTCAGCACCTTGATCCTCGCCTGCACCACGCTGCTGGGTTTCGGCCTGTGGTGGCGTGCACGGCGCCAGCCCGCCGTGCAACGTGCCGCGCAAACCGGCCCAAGCCCGCGCACGCTGCTCGACGACCTCAAGCGCGCCACCCAGGCCAACGACCCACACGCCACGCGCCAGGCCCTGGACGCCTGGGCGCGGCAACAGCCGGAAACCCTGGCAGACATGGCGGCGCGGTTTGTGCCGTTGTCGGATGCGCTGGATGGGCTCAACGGTGCGCTCTATAGCGAGAGCGGGCATTTCTGGTTGGGCGAGGACTTGTGGCGTGCGGTCAAGGCGATTCCGGTCGCCGAGCGCGAGCAAGACCCGGCGACGGACACCACCAGTTTGCCGCCGCTGTATCCCAAATAACCCTCCTGCAGAAGATCGCAAAAACCTGAGCCTTGAGCGCGCAGCCTGGACGCAGAGCGTCCGGGGCGGCATTCCCACGCAGAGCGTGGGAACGATCAAAGCCAGGCCCCAT
Source organism: Pseudomonas sp. D2002 (assembly GCF_013385735.1). Taxonomy (NCBI): domain Bacteria; kingdom Pseudomonadati; phylum Pseudomonadota; class Gammaproteobacteria; order Pseudomonadales; family Pseudomonadaceae; genus Pseudomonas; species Pseudomonas sp. D2002. The sequence continues at coordinate 215,840 of NZ_JACAPL010000002.1, forward strand.
CGGGCGTGCATCAGTTAAAAAATGCTGTGGTAATTAGGCACCAAACGGGTTGAGTGTTTTTTTGTATGATCGACGTTGTCCCTATCGAACCGCCCATCTTCCTTGCCTGGGCGGCCTCGATAAACGCCAATATCCAATTTACGCAACAGCTTGGGGCGAGCCAGGATTTCCGTCGCAACGGCTTGTGCCTCAGCAGAATACGTCTTGTCGCTGGGTAGCAGCCCGGCAGCTTGCTTCAATTCATTGAAATTCACATATTCATCACCGCCACCGAATTCATTAAAGTGCTTGCCCACCTGCTCAATCAGCCGGTAGTCACTCCAATGTGAGGGCGGGCTTTCGGGGCGTTGAGCAGGTACTGGGTTCCAGGAGTCACCACTGCGGGGAGGCGTTACAACATCGGGTCGGATTGCACCAAAAGACATCGCGTTCTCACTCTCTAAAAAACACTAGGAAGCCCTGTTGCCAGATGGCCAGGGCACTCATTGAGTGATCAACAGGTATTGCTCGGTTCCTTGGACAGTCTAGGTATGTGCGACAAAACATCTGGCAACGGATACCCACCACCTGCCCCGCTGTATCCCGAGTAAATCTCTACCCACCTGACAGCACAAAAAACTGTGTGGGAGCTGGTTTGCCTGCTCCCACACTTGAACGGTATTAAAGGTCTACTTAATGGGGCTACATTAAAACTTATTCCACTGATCCTCGGCCTGCTTGCCAAAAATCACAGAAGCATTGCTGTTGTTGGTGCCATAAGACGTGACATGGCGGCTGGAATTCGCATCCAAACGGTGGTCACTGCGTAGCGCCCTATAACCCTGCTCGGTGAAGTCCTTCCACATCCCGGCCGGCGTGCCGCGACGAGCATCGCCACTGCGTGTGATGCCTTCCAGGTCGCCGTTATCCGAATACTTGCCACGACTTTTACCGGTTGAGGTCAACGAGGTGTCGATCCAGTTGAGGACACGGGCGGCATTGAAAGCGGCGTCCGCCCTGGACTCTGGATCAGGATTATTGGCAGTCCAGTCACCCAGGCGCTCATAGGCCAATTCACGCTTAATATCTTTTTGAAAGCCCAGGTTTTTCAAAATGGGGTTGTCATTAATGATCTGCTCGGCGCTACGGTGATCGCCCTCAGGCCGCTTGACGTTCTGCTGGGGAACAAAATGCTGGTTCCTCTCGCTGCGGTAGTTGGACGTACCGGTATCAGCAGCGACGCTCGTGTGGCTACTCGCGGAGTAGGCGCCTACGCTGACGTTGGCGGTGTAGACCGTAGGCAGTGCTGGAAGGGAAGTCGTCATCTTAGGTACTACTCTTCGTTATTTATGATAAGAACCCACTGTTAAGGCCAGTGCGAAAAGTGATTGGTACCTGAAAGCAGTTCGGTTCCCTCTGCATCCGACGCGCAGGTAAGACGAAATATGGGTGCATAGTTAAAGGCCAGCAATCCATATCCCTTTAATTTGCAGGACGTTTCCTAGACAATCCTTTGGCCTTGCGCCTGCTCAGTCCACTGGCTAGCCTTCGCTCCGTCGCTGCATATCAGCGATCGGGTGTGGAAACCTGTGAACTAGTAGGCGTCATGATCGTATGAAAGCGCTCAATGGCGGCTGTACGCGGGCAGACTTCGGTCTGGCCGAGTCCTACTACTCGGTTTTCCACCCCGTGTATGGCTGCCACCTACTCTGTCGTGTGGAAACGACACCAGGATGGCTCTTCAACTTAGTAGGAGCTTCACCGATGACCAAAATCGTCCCAGACCCACCCCGCTTCACCCCCGACCGCGAAATCTTTGAGCGCGCCCTGAGCCACTACCTGCAACCCGACTCACCGCCCTCGTTCACCGTGCATCACGACCTCAGCTTCGAAGACGCCCTCGCCCAACTCTGCGACCTGTTGCGCTGCGCTGCCGCCACCGCCGCCGTTTCCACCCAAGCGCTGACCGGCGATCAACGCGACATTGCCGGCGCCACCGAGCACCTGATCAACCAGGCCAAAACCCTCGCCGACCGCGCGCTGAACTGCCTGCACGCCGCATAACCCTCTGTGGGAGCTGGCTTGCCTGCGATGCAGGCACCTCGGTCTTTCAGTTACACCGAGGCGATGCCATCGCAGGCAAGCCAGCTCCCACATTGGATTTGTGTTGCCTGGGCGACATGCAGTGTCAAAGGCCGGCAACCATATCGCTTTATTTGGCAGGCAGCGGGCTTGCACTACCGCTCGTCGCCACTGTCAATTCTGACAGTAGATTCGATTTACCCCCCAGGCGCTTTATTCACCTTGCCCGTCGCCCTATTCCCGCGATCCCTGACCCGCCAAGGTAAATAGCCATGTCTACCGTCCCGCTTCCCTATGACGAATCGCTCACCATCCCCTTCCAGTCGTTCGAAACGGTGGATCTGACCAAGACCAAACATCCTGAAAATTCCTCCGAGGGCCTGGGGCGTGCAGCCTTGGTACCTCGTTCGAGGTGGGGTCTCAACGCTTGGGAAGATCAGACCCCTGGCGACTTAAGGGGGATGTACGCGGGTGTTCCGCCCCAGCCGCTAGTCTTGGGCCCTCTTGATAGCCTTGGGCCCATTGAATTCATATTCATTGACGCAGATAAGTTTCCCGACGGGGACAACCCCTATTTTGCCCGGGTAGTGCGTTTCGGTAACAAACAGGAAAGCCGCTCCGTTGTGAAAACGATGCTGTTCAAACAGTCCATCCCGGGGGGGGGAAGACCAGCGGCCTGAGGAGCCATGGCACAGCGGTTTATTCATGTGGACGGAAGGCCTTGACCTTAATAAAGGCGGGGTCATCAACAAAGAAGTAGCCAAGAACGGTTTCGACTGCCTGTTCCAGCCCTATCTGAACATTCGCCAGAACGACCGCATCATCATTCTACTTGACGGGATTCCTGTGGAGCATGTGGTAAGCCCCGATGAGGCCAAGAGCCTTAAGCCCATCAGGGTTCATATCGATAAAGCGACTATCCAGCAACTCCCCAAGAACGGTGAAGTGTTGCTCCGCTTCACGGTGATAGATGTAGTAGGGAACACACCTGCAGGGAAATACAAGTACTCGAAGCCGATCAAATTTATCAGCGAGTTAAACCCGGACCTGTTGCAGTTTCCATTGGTTCAGTTGGGCGACGACCCGCTTGATCAGATCGATCTGGACAGTTTGAAGCAGGACGCCAACCTCAATATAAAAGTCACGTTAAAGGGTTACGAGAAGGCGCCGAAGCCACCGCACAAGGTCTATGTCACGCTGGTAGCAACCCATCAGAAAAAAGACCCCATCACTATCGAGTTGCCGGTGGTTATTGATAGAAACAGGCACAGCGAATTGGTCCCGCTCCCCCAAGAGTACGTTAGTAATTTGGCCGACTGGAACCTTCGGGTATCGTTCGTGGTGAAAAGCGATGCCGGGGAGTTGCTGGGCACGTCGGGCAGCACCTCAGTGAGCGTGGTGGGCACGGCGACATTGATGGAGGCGCCGAATATCATTCCCTGCGAAGCGGGTTTGTCCCCGGCCAAGACAGAACTCACAGGCGTCATTCCCAGCTATGAGCCCCATAACCCGGACCATCTGGAAATTTTCTATGTGGAGTCGGCCAGGGCGGATGGGAGCGGCCAACGAATTTCACTGAATCAACTGGCGGGTCCGCAGGGCGGCACACGCCGATTGACCGCGCAGGCGCTGAGTGTGTTCGAGGGGCGCGGCCCGCTCCACGCTTATTATGAAACGATCAACGAAGACCAGACCCCTACAGTTATCCGTCAATCGAAGAGAATGACCTTCGAAATAGGCGAGCGCATCCCAACGCTGCCGAGAATCTATTTAGCCGATGCCGTCGACGACAACATCGACCCGAACACGTTGGCGTATGACAGCACATCGATGTACATCCCCGTGGCCAGCACGGTTAACGGCGACCGAGTGGAGTGGTCGGTCACCGGCAAGGACAAAAGGAGTTCAACCAGCGGCGTTATCAAGATTACCAAATCGCTCGAAGGGCCGGGTTTACCCAAACTGGAGATCCCCCTGGATGTAAAAATTATCACCGATAATTTAAATGGCAGCCTCCTGTGCACCTACAGCGTCATCAAGGCTGGGCAGCCCCCCAAGGTTTTGCGCTCTGAGCTCTATGAAGTCACCATCGGCCTGCCAGTGGTACTCACCTCGCTTGAAGTGCTGGAAGCGAATCCCAAAGAGCGCACCCTTGCGCCTAAAGACGTCATCAATGGTGCCACCGTGGAGATGAAGTACTCGACGGCGCGGGCCACTGACAGGATTGCTTTCAAGTGGAAGGGGCAATACGACGTCAGCCTCTATGAGACGGTCGTGTCGGCCGACCCGAAGGCCAAGAGCGTCAAGATCACCATTCCGGCAGATGTGATTGCCAAGGGCATTCGCCAGGACGGCAATAACATTGAAATCACCTGCAAGATTATGCGCGGCAAGTTCCATTACGAGTTTGCGCCGTTAAAAGTGCGCCTGTTGGCACTCAAGTCCCTGCCTGCACCGCGTATCAGCGGGCAGGAGAACACCACCGTGTTGCCCGTGGACTTACTCGATGTATCGGCTCGGATTTTAGTAGCGATTTGGGAGTTTATGCGTGTGGGCCAACACATGTGGCTGGAGTGCTCGGGTACCTTTGCGGATGGAACGCCGTATACCGAGAACATCTTTACCGCCAACGAAGTCACCACAGACAACCTGACCAAGGGTGTGGCGCTGAGCTTGCCGGTGGACAAGGTGCGTAACCTCCAGGACGGATCGCACTTCGAAATCAAGTTTTGGGTGAGCTTCCCGGGCCTTCCTGTTCTGCATACGGCGACCCTGTTCAACACGGCAAGTTTTATCATCCAACAACTGCCGGCTTCGTTGCCTCACCCAACCCTCAACGGTGTCTCCAGTACGGCGCAAGAAACGACGGTTGACCCGCTGACGATTCAGAACAACACCAGTGTGACGGTGAAATACCAAGGCATGCTGGCCACGGATATCATCCCGCTGTGCTGGGTGTTCGAAAATGGCACTCAGTATCAAACCACACTCAAGGGGCAGGCAAGTGGCTCAGTGGTGTTTGATATGACGGCCGCTCAGGTGTTGCACAACAGTGTAAACAGCAGGGTGCAGTTAAAGTATTCCGTCGTGCGCGGCGCCAAAATTACGCAGTCTAATGTTCAGACGATCACCGTCGGCACTATTGCGCAGGCCAACTTACCCAGGGCGCTGATTAATGGCCTGGCCTCGGGTACGGCCCTTGTCTTGAACAGCATCAAGGGCAATGCCACAGCGGCATTGGCCATATGGCCGCTGATTAAAGCTGGGCAACGGGTATGGTTGAACCTTGGTACGGATGGGGGGGAGTTGAAGGTGCTGGAGGGTTATCCCATCACCGCCATAGAGGCCAGGCAGGGCTTATCCGGCCTGCCAGTATCGCGTGATTGGATAGCGGGCGTGCCGCATAACAAAGCCGTCACGGTGAAGGTGTGGGTGGCGTTTGATGGCACTGATAACAGGCAGGCGAGCGTTGAATTTCCGACGACCACTCACACGGCGAACACCCTGGTGAACCCCCCTGTTATCACGATTGGGATCGTGGCGTCATCGGGCAGAGGCGTTTACAACGGAGGTTCCACCACTGCTGCGGAAGGCCTTGCAACAGAAATTCACGGAACTTGCGATGCTCGTCCCTTCGCCAGAGGGTTGAGAATCGGTCCCTACGCCGGGGGCGGTTACGGGATCTCGATTCCCGCAGGTACCACAACATGGAAATGCTGGACGTTGTGGTATACCTGGAACCCCCAAGACATTTATGTTGTTGATTCGTCACAGAATTACACCGTCTATTCCGCCCCCTTTAGAATATACAGGCGCTAATTGAACGGGTTTGTTTGCCCGAAAATAATGCTTGGGTAAAACAACCGGGGCAGCTCTACTTAGCGGTAGGCTGCCCCTTTTTCATCCCCCCACGCACGCTGGGCGACTTGCATGGTTAAAGGCCAGCAATCCATATCCCTTTAATTTGCGGGACGTTTCCTAGACAATCCTTTGGCCTTGCGCCTGCTCAGTCCACTGGCTAGCCTTCGCTCTGTCGCTGCATATCAGCGATCGGGGGTGAGATCCTGAGGAAAGGGGTGCCAAGGTCACAACCGCGAGCAACATGCTCTATGGCGGCTGTGTGCGGGCAGACTTCGGTCTGGCCGGGGGACTCCTACCGGTTATCTCACCCCGCACATAGCTGCCACCTTTTGTCGAGTGAGATCTGCAAAAGAATGGCTCTCAGTCTTTTAGGAGTCTCATTCATGCATAAAATCGTCCCAGACCCACCCCGCTTCACCCTCGACCGCGAAATCTTCGAGCGCGCCCTGAGCCATTATCTACAACCCGACTCACCGCCCTCGTTCACCGTGCATCACGACCTCAGCTTCGAAGACGCCCTCGCCCAACTCTGCGACCTGTTGCGCTGCGCTGCCGCAACCGCCGCCGTTTCCACCCAAGCGCTGACCGGCGATCAACGCGACATTGCCGGCGCCACCGAGCACCTGATCATCCAGGCCAAAACCCTCGCCGACCGCGCACTGAACTGCCTGCACGCCGCGTAACCCTCTGTGGGAGCGGGCTTGCTCGCGAAGGCGGTGTGTCAGTCACACATGTACTGACTGAACCACCGCCTTCGCGGGCAAGCCCGCTCCCACATTGGATCTGCCACATTGGATCTTGGTCAGCCGCGGGCACCGAGTGGGCTTTTACAGGTAAACTCCCCTCCTTTTCATCTTCTCCACGGAGTTCGCCTTGCGTCTGTTCCACACCTCCGACTGGCACCTCGGCCAAAACCTGCATGGCCAGGAACGCGACTTCGAACACGCCTGTTTTCTTGAGTGGCTACTGGGCCAGTTAACCGCCCATCAGCCGGATGTACTGCTGATCGCCGGCGATATCTTCGACACGGTCAACCCGCCGCTCAAGGCCCAGGAGCGTCTGTATGACTTCATCATCAGCGCCCACGAACAAAACCCCACACTCACGATTGTGATGATCGCCGGCAACCACGATTCCGGTTCGCGCATCGAATTGCCCGCGCCGTTGATGCGCCGCCTGCGCACCCATGCGCTGGGTCGCGTGCTGTGGCTGGATGATGGCCAGCTGGATGCCGAGCGCCTGCTGATTCCGCTGCCCGACGCCAAGGGCAAGATCGCCGCCTGGTGCCTGGCGCTGCCGTTTTTGCGCCCGGCGAAAGTCACCGGCGCGCACTTGGGCGATGATTACCTGCGCGGTATCGGCCAGGTGCATGAATGGCTGATCGCCGCCGCCAATGCCAAACGCAAGAAAGGCCAGGCGCTGATTGCCATCAGCCATGCGCATATGGCTGGCGGTTCGGTGTCGGAAGACTCCGAGCGCAGCCTGATCATCGGCAATGCCGAGGCGCTGCCGGCCACACTGTTCGACAAAAGTGTCGGCTATGTTGCCCTCGGCCACTTGCACAAGCCGCAAAAGGTCAACGGCGAAGAGCGCATTCGCTACAGTGGCTCGCCGATTCCGCTGTCGTTTTCCGAAATCGGCTACAAGCACCAGGTGCTCGACGTGACGTTCCAGGGCCAATGCCTGGTGAGTGTCGAACCGCTGCTGATCCCCCGCTCGGTCGACCTGCAACGCCTGGAAGCCGCGCCGCTGGCGGATATCCTCACGCAGTTGGCGCAGCTGCCCGACGTCGACCTGCTCGCCGAAACCCAACGCCACCCGTGGCTGGAAGTCCGCGTGCGCCTCGACGAACCGCAGCCGGACCTGCGCCAGCAAATCGAAAGCGCCTTGCAGGGCAAGGCCGTGCGGCTGGTGCGCATTGCCGCCGAATACGCCGGCAATCGCGGCAGCGACGCCACCGACGATGAGCGCCTGATCGAACTCGACCAGCTCACGCCCCAGGAACTGTTCAGCCGCGCCTGGCAGGACAACTACGGCAGTGAAGTGGATGAACAAACCTTGAAGGACTTCGCCGTGCTGCTCCAGGAAGTGCAACAGGAGGGCGAACAGCCATGAAGATCCTCGCCATCCGCCTGAAAAACCTCGCCTCGCTGGCGGGGCCGTTTGAAATCGACTTTACCGCCGAGCCACTGGCCAGCGCCGGGTTGTTCGCCATTACCGGGCCGACCGGCGCGGGTAAAAGTACTCTGCTGGATGCGTTGTGCCTGGCGCTGTTTGGCGCGGTGCCGCGCCTGGGTGACACCGGCCAGGCAAAAATGCCGGATGCCGACAGCGATATTTCCATCGGCGACCCGCGCACCTTGCTGCGACGCGGCACCGGCGGCGGTTATGCCGAGGTGGATTTTGTCGGCGTCAGCGGCCGTCGCTACCGCGCGCGATGGGAAGCCAACCGCGCCCGCGACAAGGCCAGCGGCAAGTTGCAGAACAGCCGGCAAAGCCTGATCGACCTCGACAGCGACCAACTGCTGGCCAGCCAGAAGACCGAATACAAAACCCAGCTGGAACTGGCCCTGGGCCTGAATTTCGAGCAGTTCACCCGTGCGGTGTTGCTGGCGCAAAGCGAGTTCAGTGCGTTCCTCAAGGCCAATGACAACGAGCGCAGTGAACTGCTCGAAAAGCTCACCGACACCGCGCTCTACACCCAGCTGGGCCGCCGCGCCTTCGACAAGGCCAAGGATGCCAAGGACGCGCACAAACAGCTGCAAGACCAGGCCACCGGCGTGGTGCCCCTGGCTGGCGAAGCGCGTGCCGAACTCGATCAGCAGTTGGCAGACGCCCAGCAGCAGCTCAAGACTCAACAAGCCCAGCTCAAGCAGTTGGAGTTGCAGCACACCTGGCTCAAGGAACTGCGCGAATGGCAGGAACGCCAGCACAGTGCGACTGAGCAACTGCAACGCGCGCAAGCCGATTGGGAGAGCCAGGGCCCGCAGCGCCAGGACTTGAGCCGCCTGGAACAACTGGCGCCGCAACGCCATCAATTTGCTCGACAGGCTGAACTTGGCACGCTGCTGACGCCACTCGCCGCGCAGATTCAGCAGCACCTTGAGCAGCAAACCGCGCTGCATACCCGTCAGGAGCAGGCGCAACAACAGCTAGCGGCTGCCCAGGCGGCACTGGCTGACGCCCTGAAACACCAGGCCGACGCCGTGCCCTTGCTGCGTCAGGCGTTTGAAGAACAAAGCACCCTCGCCCACCTGACCAAGGACTTGGCCAAACGCAGCGAGGACAAGCAGCAACAGGAAAGCGCCTGTAGCGAAGGCCAAGCGTTGTTGAAGGGCTTGCAGGACAAGCACAGCCACGTCGCCGAACGCTTGCAGCGCCTGGCCGCCGAGCTTGAGCGCAGCGCACCGTTGGCGCCGCTGAGCGATGCCTGGGGCGCTTACCGCGACCGCCTGCAACAGCTGTTGGTCATTGGCAGCCGCCTGAAAAAAGGCCAGGAAGAACTGCCGCAGCTCGAGCAACGCGCCACCCGCGCCGCCGAGCAATTCGCCCAGCAACGCGACGCGTTGGACCTGCTGTATCAGGAAGCCGGCGCCGAGCCACACGCGGTCACCGAACAGATCCAGCTGCTCGCCAGCCTCCTGCAGGACAATCGCAAGCAGCAACGCGCCTTTGAAGCGCTGACGCGCCTGTGGGACAACCAGCAACAGCTGGATCTACAGAGCGCCGGCCTTACGCAAAAACTCGCGGACGCGCAGCAGCAGCGCGAACAACTGAACCAGACCGGCCTGCAAACCAAGGCCGAGCTGACCGTCGCCGAGCAAACCTTGACGGTGACCAAGCAATTGCTGGAGCGCCAACGTTTGGCGCGCAGTGCCAGCGTCGAAGAGTTGCGCGAGCAGTTGCAGGATGACCAGCCATGCCCGGTGTGTGGCAGCCATGAGCACCCGTATCACCAGCCCGAAGCCTTGCTGCACAGCCTCGGCCGGCATGACGAAAACGAAGAGGCCACGGCGCAGAAAGCCGTCGACCTGCTCAAGGAAAAGCTCACCGAGCTGCGCGGCGAAGTCGGCGGTTTGATCGCCCAGCAAAAGGAATACCTGCAACAGCAGGAGCAACTGGCGACGCAGCAACAAGCGCTCAAGCCAAGCCTGGACGCGCACCCGCTGGCGGCCTCGCTGCTCAATCAGGATGCCGCCCAGCGCAGCGCCTGGCTGGCCCAGCAATTGGCACAACTGACGCAAAGCATCACTCAGGATGAGCAACGCCAAGGCGCCCTGCTCAACCTGCAACAAAATGCCGGGCGTTTGCAGCAGCAACTGCAAGCCGCCCAGGACGCGAGCCAGCAAGCACGGCAGTTGCTGGTGGACCAGCAGCGCGAGCTGTCCAACGACCGCGAACGCCTCGACGAAGAACTCAACGCCTTCGCCAGCCTGTTGCCCGCCGACACCCTCGAAGGCCTGCGCCGCGAACCGGCCGCGACCTTTATGCAACTGGACCAGCAGGTCAGCCAGCGCCTGGAACAGTTGGGCCATCAGCGCGACGAACTGGCTGAACAGCAGGAACGCCAGCAGGCCATCGAGAAACAACAAACCCATCAGCAGCATCGCCAACAGCAACTGGACGCCTTGCTCCAGCAGGTCACCGAGCTGGCCAGCCAACAACAGGCGGCCCAGGCAAAACTCAGTGCCCTGCTGGGCGATCACGCCAGTGCCGAACAGTGGCAACAGCAACTGGATCAGGCGGTGGCGCAGTCACGTCAGAGCGAAACCGACGCCAATCAGCAGCTGCAAGACATTCGTGGCGCCTTGATTCAACTGGCCGCCGACCTCAAGGCCCAACAGGAACGCCAAGAGGCACTGAGCGCCGAGCAACACAACCTCGGCGAGCGCCTGGGCGAATGGCGCACGCTGCACCCCGAACTGGATGACGATGGGCTGACGCGTTTGCTGGCCTTCGATGACAGCCAGGTCAGCGCATTGCGCCAGCAGTTGCAACACAGCGAAAAAGCCGTTGAACAAGCCAGGGTGCTGCTGCAAGAGCGTGAACAACGCCTGGCCGAACACCAGGCCCTGCACAACGGCAACCTGGAAGCCGAACAACTCGAAAGCACCTTGGCTGCGCTCAATCAACAGTTGGCCGACAGCGAGAAACACTGCGCCGAACTGCGCGCACGCCAGCACGAGGACCAACGCCGACAGGACGCCAACCACGCCCTGGCCGAACAGATCACCAAGGCCTACGAAGAATGGCAGCGTTGGGCCCGCCTGAATGCGCTGATTGGCTCGGCCACCGGCGACACCTTCCGCAAGATCGCCCAGGCCTACAACCTCGACTTGCTGGTGCACCACGCCAACGTGCAATTGCGCCAACTGGTGCGCCGCTATCGCCTCAAACGCGGCGGCAGCATGCTCGGGCTGTTGGTGATGGACACCGAAATGGGCGATGAACTGCGCTCGGTGCATTCGTTGTCGGGTGGCGAGACCTTTTTGGTCTCGTTGGCATTGGCCTTGGGCCTGGCGTCCATGGCTTCCAGCACGTTGAAGATTGAGTCGCTGTTTATCGACGAAGGCTTTGGCAGCCTCGACCCCGAGTCGCTGCAATTGGCGATGGACGCCTTGGACGGCTTACAGGCCCAGGGCCGCAAGGTGGCGGTGATTTCCCACGTACAGGAAATGCACGAGCGCATCCCGGTGCAGATCCAGGTCAAGCGCCAGGGCAATGGCTTGAGCACCCTGGAGGTCAAGTGAGCCAGGCGCTGCTGTATTCGTTTCGGCGCTGCCCGTATGCGATGCGGGCGCGCCTGGCGCTGCGCTATTCAGGCGTGGCGGTGCAGATCGTCGAGGTGAGCCTCAAGGCCAAGCCGGCCCAGATGCTTGCACTGTCGCCCAAGGGCACGGTGCCGGTGCTCTGCGTGGGCGATCGGGTGATCGACGAAAGCCTGGAGATCATGCAATGGGCGCTGGCGCAGCACGATCCCGAGGATTGGTTGCTGGGCGGTGACCCGTCGGCGTTGGAACTGATCGCCGAGAATGATCACGTGTTCAAGCATCATTTAAATCGATACAAATACGCCGAGCGTTACCCGCAACAGCCGATGGAACATTATCGCGCCGAGGGCGAGGTGTTTTTGCGTAGGTTGGAAGGGTTGCTTTCACAGAACGACTATTTGTTGGCCGATCATGTGAGCTTGGCCGATGCAGCACTGGCGCCGTTTGTGCGCCAGTTTGCGCATGTGGATCGCGAGTGGTTTGCGCAGGCTGCGTATCCGAAGTTGCAACAATGGCTAAACCATTTTTTGGCCAGCGCATTATTTCTCGATGTAATGAAAAAGACTCTTTAAAACAAAAGGTCGACATTTTAATCATTAATAAACACGCCGATAATTATTCCGTTACTTATTTATTACCGCGCAACAACTCACAATAATTACTTGCTCGCCCAGCCCGCAAAAATAGCTACTATCCGCCGACCGAACTGCCCCGGTAGTCAGGGGACATTCAACGTGTCAATCCGAGGAGTGTAGTGTGAGTTCAATATCAGCGCGTTCAGTTATCAGTAGTTACATGGCCCCGTTGACTGCCCCCCTGCCAAAGGCTGTAACACCTCCTGTTCATATAACCCATGATCAAGTCCAGAGCGCGCAGAAGTTAATGCATCACAGCCGGGGCCGACCACTTTCCTCTGCGCCTCCCCTTCAAACGCCGCCGTCAGATCGAACCGAAAACACGCTGCCTGCGCTATCCACTGACCCCCTCGGCGACGCTGTGCGCCAGCAGTTTTCCGGGCGCCCCACGCTGCGATCAGTCGTATCGGAATTACTGCGTGAGACCCTGCGCAACAGCACCGCCAACGAGGATATCGACATCAGCCACCTCGTCCTCAGCGAACCCGACCCGGATAACCCCACCCGGAACACACAGACCCCGCTTGTGGAACTCGCCCTTGACTATCTGGTGAATGGCACGGCATTGGATTTCACCGGTGACCGTACACGGGTCGACACACGCTCGCGCCAGACACAAGGTGCTACGGTTTCAAGCGTTAACACGCTGCCAATAGACCTGCGCGCACTCGAACAGGCCGTGCGTCGTTTAACCACCCAGCTCCAACCTGCCTTCATCAGCAGCGTGGTGAGCTATTGGAACAGCCCGGCGCAGGCGGCGCCCGCCAAGGGGCAAGAAGCCACCGCTCCAGCCATCACCCGCAGGCAATGGTTCAGCGATATCCTGCGAGACAACCTGCGCATCACCGGGTTGAAACATCCGGGCCTTGACGATGTGCAACGCGAGACCCTGGACCAGGTGGTGAGATACCCCGATCAATCCGTGCGGCCTGAATCAGAGGGCGCAACCAAAGCGTCGGTGTTCACCCTCAACACCGGCTTGAAACACGACCCGGATTCGTGGGACGCCTATACGGACGAGCTCTTGATTGTAAGGACTGTGGGAAACCGGCAGGTGGTTATGCTGTACACACCCAATGGAGACATCACACCCTATGACTCTCTCCAGGATTTCCAGCGCGCCTGGGAGCAACGCCTTGACCAACAGTTCCCGCTCGATCAATTGAAGTTTGGCCTTGAAGAGCCGCCGGGGTCGATCTTCGATACCCAGGCTGACAACATTCTGCATGACAGCCTGCGCAAACTCTCCACGCTGGCCACTCCCGATCCCGGGCAGGGCACACACGACCTGGCTGGGCAATTTTCCCGGGCAAGCGACCCTACCGCAGGCTTTGTTACCGCGACCAAGGCGGACCCACAGGTGCTTGAGCAAACCCAGAAGCGCCTGCCGCAATGGCTGCTCCACGCCAATGACCGTGATCGTTATGCCTACCGCACTCTGGGCCTGCAATTAGCCAGTACCTTGCAGCGTAATCAAGGGCGCTCGTACGACCATGGTATCCCCGACATCACCCAGTTTGCGCAGCAGCAACTCGATGCAAAATTGCCGAAGGGGTATGCCGCCCAAGACGTGAGCGTGGTCTTCAAGGTTGCAGTGGGAGACCTGGGCAGCGGCTACATCGAACGTGTGCCCATGAGCCTGACCAAGATGGCGCTGGAGAACCTTGCGGGCTTGCCGAAAGGCGAAATGGAGGTGTACCACAACGGCCGGCGCGTGCCTGAATTGGAGAGCGGTGACAGGCTCAAGAAGCTGGTGCAGGAAGTCGACATCGGGAAAAACTATCCAGAGCTGATTAAGCGCACGCTAGTGGGCAGGGGCCAGGATACGCAAGAACGTCGTTCGCTGTTTGCCGACCAGTTGGCGGTCGAGTTACCCCTGCAGGCCCTGGAACTCGCCCTGCAGAATGACTCGGGCTTCAGCGCCCGCAGTTACCGTTACGTCGAAGCGATCGTCAGCCCCGGCGCCGGAAAAAAATTTGCAGATGGCCAGGAAATCGTCATTCGGCCCCTGGCGTTCCGGCGCACACCCAACGCGCAGCCAGACGTTGTCGACAACATGTTTTTGATCGAACCCAAAGACACCACAGTCGGCCCGCACGTCCTTTATCGCCCGTTAACCGACGCGCCGTTGCTGGAATTCCCCACACGCGCGGCGTTGATGGAGGCCATTGCGCAACCGGGCACCTTGCAAACAACCGTGCTCGCCTGGCTGCGTGACCAAAAGACGCGTGACGTCTACGCACATAACGGGTTTCGGGAGCCGCATGCTCAGCAGTTCTTCCAGGGCGATGAGTTCCGAACCTATGAAGCGCCACGGCCCGCAGCGCTGGCAACAGAGGGCTATGACACCGCAGACTCGCTGCTTGAGGGCCTGCATGACGGCAAGCTGATGGACCACTTGTACGACGCCAACGCCCACAGCCTGACGAGCCTCGCCGAAGAGCAATCGGTGTCGAACAGCGAAAGCCGCTGGGCCTCTCTCAAGGAAGGCGGGTTCCTGGTACTCAATGCCGTGCTGCCTGCGCTACGTACACCGGGCATGGCGTTGGGCGCCATGTTGCAGCTGGACGCGATCCAGAATGACCTTGAGACGCTGGATGACGATAAGAAAAAGGACAAATCAGCGGCGGTGGTGGATCTGTTACTGAACATGATGTTTGCCCTCTCGCCGCTCAGCACGCACGAGGCCCCACACAGCCTCGGCGAGGACCGTTATGTGGCCGACAGATTGCCGAATACGGTCGAGGACGCGCCCGTCACCGCTAATACGGCACCTGTCAGGCGGGTGCCGGACGATATCAACCATGCGCTGCAATTTCCCAACTTGCACCCACGCACGCGGCTGGTGGACCTGATCAATTCGTTCGAAGTACCGCGACCACCCCACCCCGGCCTACCGATCGCGAAAGGACGGCTCGCGGGCCTGTATAGAATCGACGGTAAGCTGCATGCCAAAGCCAACGAGAAATGGTATCGGGTAGGTGCTGACCTGGACCAGGTGTTCCTGCTTGACGATAACGACAAGTGCCGCACAGGCCCGTTTCTGAAACCCACGGTCGACGGCAGCTGGGAATTCAAGTCTGTCGAGCGTCTCAACGGTGGCCAGAGAACCTCTGCCGATGACAACGACATCCAGACGCGGTATGAAACACTGAAGACCGATATAACGGCATTGGATAAAAAGCTCGAATTTTCGAAAAGCCTTCTGTCAAAAACACTCGACACCTATATAAAAAACCGCGCGCAGCTACTGGCGCGGTGGCAGGCCGTTGACCCCAACGTGCCTGAGAGTGAGGCCCATAGCCGTTATCAGGAACAACTGAAACTGACCACAACCTCTCGAACGCAACTCAACAGGATGCTCGAAACCCACCGCTCGAATTTAAAACTCAGCGGCGACCTGAAGCGCTCCGCGGTCGACATCCTGACGCCCAAGAAAAGCACGGAAAAATCCTCATTTTTTCAGGCGCAGCGCTCCGAGCTATTTCTGAAATTATTTGAGGAGCAACAAGCCCTTCAAAAGGTCTATAAAACCCTCGCTGGAGAAAGCCAGCATGCTTCGGATGGCGAACCTCTGGCCAGGATTATCCAGAACGTCAAAGATCCAAATTCAAGCGGCTATCAAAAATTTGTCGCGACCCTGGACAATACGGTTGATCAGAATGAGCAGATGATTCGCTACCTTGGCGAGCGCTCGGCACTTCTCGACGAGTGGGCAAATGACTCGCCTATCGGCAGAGAACACGCCAGGTCTATGGTCGAGCGGCTGAATGCCGAGAAGGCATTGCTGATCCCCGATGCCAACACCAGGGATAAAATAGCGCTCGCCAAAGACACGCTCAACCGAGCACAGCAAGCGCTCGCATCCGACCCTTCGAACGATCAATTGCGTGCCGATAAAGACGACGCTGAGCTGCATACACTTAAGTTGACCAGCGAGCTGAAAATCACTCAACTCAACGCTGAATTGGCCATTAATAACGCCAACATCAAACTCAGAAAAGGCCAACAAAAAGCGCTGATCGAACTCGGCGACCGGAAAACAGCCTTGGCGGTGTTGATGGTCAAAGCCAAACTGACACTTGAACAATGTGATACCCGCTTGCAGCTCAGCGATGCAAGGCGCGCACTGAGCAACGACCCTGCCAATACCCGGCTCGAAGACGACATCAGGCTGACGCAGAAGAAACTCGAAGAGAGCAAGCAACAACTTGCCATGCCCGACGTCATCGATGAGCTGGCCAGTGATCGAAAATACACGCGCGTGGATCAAGACAAAATCCCGGCATCCACCCACAACGAAGCGCTCAATCTGAAGCTGAATACGTTAGGGTCGCTTAGAGAGCTGAGCCTGAACAAAGCGAATCAAGCGACTTACCCGCCGGCAGAACTCGCCATCGGCACGCGTATCAGCCAGCGGCCGTTGGCGCCTATCGTGAAGCTCCATTGGGAGCTGCTCAACGAGACTGACGTTTCAGAGGCAAAACGCCGGTCGCAACTGACGCAGCTGATTGACACGTATGAAAGCCTGTTGGAAGACTGCCGCCAGCTCCAGGCCAGCCATTCGGTCATCATTCGCCCAAAATACAATGACCTGCTGATCAAGCGCCTGGGAGAGCTGCTCGATCATGCCCAACAGCAGCAAGACATACTGAACCAGGCAGAAAGGGACAGCGCCTTGAACCTGGCCTCCTCGTCCGGTCATTCACAAAACCGACAATCGCCTATTGATCGCAAACAACCGGACTCTCCAACGCGTACACCCTCACCCACTGAGATACACAAAGAAGAGGCTGCGGAGCCTGCTGTGAACACCCCGCCCCCCGTGCAACCTGCGGCGCCAAAGCCATCGCTCAAAGCCTTGAAGGCTCAGGGGCAAGCGTTGATCAAACAATGGGAGCAACAGGAACGGTTAGTGTTGCACGAGAAAAAGAAACTCAAACAACCTGACGAACTTCAAAAGATCAAACCGCTTGATTGGGACCACATGCTGCGAGAGCCGGCGTCGAACCTGCTTGAACTGGCCAACAAGACCGAAGCAACACACGGCGATGATCCGGCGTGTGCACAGCTTGTCGAGCAATGGCGCACACGTGCCGAAGCGATGCACAAAAGCACCTGCGAACATGTGCGAGACGCCTACGTTCTACAGGCGCCCTCTGCCGCCAATGTCGCTTACCTGTTCGATCAGCATCTGGTCACCCTGGAACCTGTAGGTCGGGTGTTTCCCACCCGAGCGGGTGATGTATTCACTGAATACGTGGTGCGCGACAGCCGGGAGCCTCATGACGTCCTCTGGTATGCACACTTCCACTACGCGACCGAAGAAGACGCGCTGACACGTCCCGCCAGCCATACGTTTGCGCACCTGAAACTACCCAGCCAACAAAAACTGACCCAGAAGGACTTGAACATGGCCGCAGGGAAAAACACGCTCGCCGATAAAATTGAAGATGCGAGAATTCGCGCACCGCTGGATGAGATATACCTCAACGCCAAACCCTAGGGCATGGCTGAACTCACCCGATACACAAACGCCAAACCACTGGAACNNGTTCCAGTGGTTTGGCGTTTGGCGTGTGCCGCGTCAATCAACGCTTATTGCTGGGCTTTGTGATCCAGTGCGGCATAGAAGTTGGCACTTTGTTGCAGGTATTTCTGGGTGTAGGCGCTGGTGCTGGATTTTTTACCGGCAACGTCCACGCTGGCGGCGGCTGGCAATGCCACGGTGGCGGAAACAGCGGAGGCGGCGATGATGGAGAAGAGGTTCAAGTTCATGTCGGTAACCCTTGTGTTCGTTCGTTTAGGTGGCCGGGGAAGGCCTTGGAACCCAACTTACGCCCGAGGGCTGAACCTTAGAAATGCTTTGAAACAGTAGCCGCTATTAATAGAATTAATACTGAGGGTCAGGCCCCGCACTGCGGGGCCTGTGGCTTATTGACGCACCAGGAACTTGAGGTCGCTGGGGGCATCAATCGGCAATTTCTGCACGGTTTTACCCAGCAGGCCGGTCTTGGGGTCGCGTTCGACCACCACAATTTGATTGCTCTTCTGGTTGGCGATCAGCAAAAACTTGCCGCTCGGGTCCAGGCTGAACTCGCGCGGGTGGTCGCCTTCAACCGAACGGCGCTGCAGTTCCTTGAGGTGTGCGGTGGCCGGGTCGATGCTGAACACCAGCACTTGGTTGGCGGTGCCACGGTTGCTCACGTAGAGGAATTTGCCGTCACTTGAAGCGTGCACAGCCGCGCCCGCTTTGTCGGACACCGGTTGCCCGGCAGCAAAGTCCACCAGTTGGGTCTGGCTGAGCTTGCCGTCGTTGTAGTCGTATACCGCAACCTGCGCGCTCATCTCGGTGGTCAGCCAGGCATGCTTGCCATCGGCGCTGAACAGCAAGTGACGCGGGCCACTGCCCGGTGGCAACTGCACAAAGGACGGATCGGCCGGGGTCAATGGCAGTTCGTGGTTGGCCTTGGGGTCGTAGCGGTAGGCAAATACCTTGTCGGCGCCCAAGTCCTGCACGAACACGTATTTGCCGTCTGGCGATGACACCACCGAGTGCACGTGGTTGGAGGCCTGGCGCTCAGGGTTCACCCGGCTGGACGGATGCCCGCTGAGTTGCACCGGCGCCGACAGCTTGCCATTGGCGTCGACCGGCAGCACCGCAAGGCTGCCACCCGGGTCTTCGAGCACCGAATAGTTGGCCACGAACAGGTAGCGGCCATCAGCAGCGAGGCTGGAATGGGTCGGCTCATTGCCCAGGCTCTGCACCTGGTTGATCAGGCTGAGCTGATGATTCTGCGGGTCGATGCTGTAACTGCTGACACGGCCGACCGGGTCTTTCTGGCCTGGGCCGTTTTCGTTGACCACAAACAGGTGCTTCTGGTCTTTGGAAATCGTCAGCCACGAAGGGTTGGCCGCTTTGGCCGCGAGCACAGGCTTGCCACTGAATTGACCGGTACGGCTGTCAAATTGCAGGCGGTAGATACCTTCGCTGGTGCCTGCGGTGTAGCTGCCCACCAGCAGTTCATAGGTGTCGGCCGGCGCGGCTTGCACCGACATCGCACCGACACTGCCCGCCATTAGCAGGGGCCAGAATTTACGCATCATCATCCGCTTCGTCCTCGTCATTATTGTTGCCGGTGACGCCGCTCATGCAGACCAGGCGATGCTCGCCCGACTCACCGGTAAGGGTCCAGCTTTGCAACGATTGATCAAAGATCGCCGCGTTGACTTGCTCCAGGCTGAAACTCCAGCGTTTCTCGGCACGACCGTCCATGCAGATGATCAGCAACTTCTGGTCGTCCAGGCTGAAGTCAAAGGTGTGCAGCCCATCGATTTCAACCATCTGGCAGTCTTCAAAAGCGTCGAGCAAGGTAGCGGTGTCAGCAGTCATGGCAGTCAATCATTTGGGGAAAGTGCCAATGATAGCCCACGCCGTACAGGTTGGACCTGGAATTAATGTGGGAGCGGGCTTGCTCGCGAATGCGGCGTATCAGTCACCCAATACATAGACTGAACCACCGCATTCGCGAGCAAGTCGAATCGTCGCACCGCCGCTCCCACAATTTGACCACTAGTGGGCAAACAGCGAATTGCCCTTCTGCCCCGCCAGCTTCTCCGGCTTGATCAGGAAACGCGCCAGCGCCGGCAACAGCCACAATGCACCGAACATGTTCCACAGCAGCATGAAGGTCAGCATCAGGCCCATGTCGGCCTGGAACTTGATCGCCGAGAAGATCCAGGTGCATACGCCGATTGCCAGGCACAGGCCGGTGAACAGCACGGCTTTACCGGTGGACTTGAGCGTCTGGTAATAGGCTTCCTGCAACGGCAGGCCAGCCCGCAGGAAACTCTCCAGGCGGCTGTAGATGTAGATGCCGTAGTCCACGCCAATCCCCACACCCAGCGCCACCACCGGCAAGGTCGCGACCTTGACCCCGATGCCCATGAACGCCATCAGTGCGTTGCCCAGCACCGAGGTCAGTACCAGCGGCAGCACGATGCACAGCGTCGCCGCCCACGAGCGGAAGGTGATCATGCACATGGTGGCCACGCACAGGTACACCAGGATCAGGATGGTCAGCTCGGACTCCTTGATCACCTCGTTGGTGGCCGCCTCGATCCCGGCGTTACCGGCGGCGAGGATGAACTCCAGGCCGTCCTTGTTATTTTCCTTGGCGAAGTCCTGCACCGCATGCACCGCGCGGTCGAGGGTTTCGGCCTTGTGGTCGTTGAGGAACACCAGCACCGGCGCCAGCGAGCAATTGTTGTTGTACAGGCCATCGGCGCGGGCGATGGAATTGTTT
Source organism: Pseudomonas sp. D2002 (assembly GCF_013385735.1). Classification (NCBI taxonomy): domain Bacteria; kingdom Pseudomonadati; phylum Pseudomonadota; class Gammaproteobacteria; order Pseudomonadales; family Pseudomonadaceae; genus Pseudomonas; species Pseudomonas sp. D2002. The sequence continues at coordinate 236,474 of NZ_JACAPL010000002.1, forward strand.
AATACGTCGGGGTTACGCGACAGGGTTTCCCATTTCAGATTGCCCTCGTTCATGCCCTTGATCATCTGCTTGGACACGGTCACCAACGAGATCGCCGACTGCACGCCTTCGGTGTTCTGCATCTTCCACATCAACTGGTCGATGGGCGCCATGGCTTCATAGCGCGAGCAGCCTTCGGGCGGGGTCTTGACCATCACCACCAACACGTCGGAACTGGTGGAGTAGTTGCTGATGATGAAGTTGTTGTCTTTGTTGTAGCGCGAGTCGGGGCGCAGTTCCGGCGCGCCTTGGTCGAGGTCGCCGATTTTCAGGTTCTGGCTGTACCAGAGGCCGCCACCGAAGGCGATCAGCGCCAACAGGATCGACACTGGCGCGACTTTGGGGCTGGCGAATTTGGACAGCAGGCGCCAGAACGGGTGTTCGCGGTGCGCGTCCTTTTTGCTCTTGGCGATGGCGCGTTTGCTGATGCCTACGTAGGAAATCGCCACCGGCAGCAGGATCAGGTTGGTGAACACGATCACCGCCACGCCGATGGAAGCGCCGATGGCCAGCTCGCGGATCACACCGATGTCGATGATCAGCAGCGTGATAAAGCCCACTGCGTCCGCAAGGATCGCGATCATGCCCGGCAGGAACAGCTGCCGGAACGTGCGCCGGGCCGCCGTCAGCGCGTTGTCCGCCTCACTCGATTGCAGCGCGATGCCGTTGATCTTCTGCACGCCGTGGGAAATACCGATGGCGAAGATCAGGAACGGCACCAGCATCGAATACGGATCGAGGCCAAAACCAAAGAAGTGCATCAAACCGAGTTGCCACACCACCGCCACCAGCGTGGTGCTCAACACCGCCACGGTGCTGCGCAGGCAGTTGGTGAACCACAACAGCAGGATCAGGGTGATGACGAACGCGATGCCGAAGAACATCACCACCATCACCAGGCCGTCGATCAGGTCGCCGACCTTCTTGGCGAAGCCGACGATGTGGATCTTGACGTTGGGGTTTTGCGCTTCGAATTTGTCACGGATCTTGTCTTCAAGCTCATGGGAGAACTTGCGATAGTCCAAGGCGAGTAATTTGCCTTGGTCTTGCGGGTCCGGGTAGGACTCCAGCAGCGGGATGTCGACGATGCTCGACTTGAAGTCGTTAGCCACCAGGCGTCCGACCTGGCCGGACTTGAGCACGTTATTGCGCAGTTGGTCGAGGCTTTGCGGCGAGCCATTGTAGCTTTGCGGGATCACTTCACCGCCGGCAAAGCCTTCCTCGGTGACTTCGGTCCAGCGCACGCTGGGGCTCCACAGCGACTTGAGGCCCGAGCGGTCGACGCCGGAGATGTAGAACACCTCGTCGTTGATCTGGCGCAGGGTCTCCATGTATTCCTTTGAAAAGATATCGCCGTCCTTGGCCTCCACCGAGATGCGCACCGTATTGCCCAGGTTGGCCAGGTCGTTGCGGTGTTCCATCATCTTTTCGATGAAGGGGTGTTTGAGGGGGATCATCTTTTCAAAGCTGGTGGACGGGCGAATCAACGTCGCCTGCCAGAACAGGAAAATGCTCACCAGCAGGCAGATGACGATAACTGCCGGGCGGTTGTTGAAGATCAGGCGCTCAAGAAAGGTCGCTTTATCGTTGTGATGACTGCTCATTCTCTGTCCGCCTTCTTATTGTTTTGTCGGTTCGGCGCCGGTCGGCGTGGCGACACGAACACCGCCCTGCCCGACCAGAATCAAGTTGCCGTTGCCCGCCGCCGTGACCGCCGAGAGTGAAATGCGGTCCGGGCGATTGAACACGCTGAAGGTTTGCCCATCGTCGTGGCTGACCACCACGCTGCCGCCGTTACCGACCACCACCAGCGAGCCGTCATCAAGCAGCGTGGCGCCCGACAAGCCGAACTCCAGGGCGCCGCGCGCGGCGTTCAGTTCAACCTGTTCCCACGTGCTGCCGAAATCCGTGGAGCGGTAAAGATTGCCGCGCAGGCCGTAGGCCAATAGCGTTTGCGCTTGCGCGGTGCTGATCACGCCAAACAGCGAGCCTTCGTACGGGCCTTCGAGCTTTTCCCAGGTCTGGCCGTCGTCGCTGGAGCGGAACATGCTGCCCTGCTCGCCGACGATAAACAGGCCGGCGTCCTTGATGTGAGCGATGGCGTTGAGGTGGAACTGGTCTTCGTTGTCGAGGCGGTCGCTGACGTCTTCCCAGGTGTTGCCGCCGTCGGTGGTTTCGATCAGCGCACCGTAGGCGCCCACGGCCAGGCCGTGCTCGGCGTCCTTGAACCAGATGTCGAGCAGTGGGGCTTCGCGCTTGAGGTCTTGGTATTGCTGGGTCCAGGTGGCGCCGCCGTCGACGCTTGCGAGGATTTGCGCATCATGGCCCACGGCCCAACCGTGTTTGTCGTCGACGAAGAACACCGCCGTGAGCAGTTGCCGAGTCGGCACTTTGGCTTGGGTCCAGGTGCTGCCCTGGTCATCGGAATAGAGGATGTGCCCGCGATCACCGACCGCCACCAGGCGCGAGCCTGCGTGGACTACATCGATCATCAAGCCTTTGGCGGCCTTGGGGGTTTCAATCGCAAATACCGGCTGTGCGGTGGCATCGCCGGCGGCCAGCACGGGTGTCGACAGCGCCGCAAACAGCGAGAGCGCTGTGGCCAGCATCGCAACCCGGCGTGCGGCGCGCGGGCGGCAAACAACCCAACCCATGACAGGCTCACTCATAGACCTTTCTCCCGAATTATTATTGTTAGGTCGTCTTGCCTTCCCGGGCCCTGAAACCTGCAATCTAGAGCGCCTGAAGGAAGCAGGGGCCATCCTATCGGGCTTTCGAATCGTCTGACAATCGGCGCTACGTTATCTTTTGTTAACTGGTGGCGTTTGCCGATGGCCTGAATGGGACAGTATTACTGCGCATGATGATGATCGTTCCCACGCTCCTGCGTGGGAATGCATCCCGTGACGCTCTGCGTCACTCGCGGGACGCGGAGCGTCCAAGGCGGCGTTCCCACGCGGAGCGTGGGAACAATCAGATTACTGCGCATGATGATGATCGTTCCCACGCGCCTGCGTGGGAATGCATCCCGTGACGCTCTGCGTCACTCGCGGGACGCGGAGCGGCCCAGGCGGCGTTCCCACGCGGAGCGTGGGGACAATCAGATTACTGCGCACGATGATGATCGTTCCCACGCGCCTGCGTGGGAATGCATCCCGTGACGCTCTGCGTCACTCGCGGGACGCGGAGCGTCCCTGGCGGCGTTCCCACGCGGAGCGTGGGAACAATCAGATTACTGCCCATGACGATGATCGTTCCCACGCTCCTGCGTGGGAATGCATCCCGTGACGCTCTGCGTCACTCGCGGGACGCGGAGCGTCCAATGCGGCGTTCCCACGCGGAGCGTGGGAACAATCGGATTACTGCGCATGATGATGATCGCTCCCACGCTCCTGCGTGGGAGTGCATCCCGTGACGCTCTGCGTCACTCGCGGGACGCGGAGCGTCCCAGGCGGCGTTCCTACGCAGAGCGTGGGAACAATCAGATTACTGCCCATGATGATGATCGTTCCCACGCTCCTGCGTGGGAATGCATCCCGAGACGCTCTGCGTCACTCGCGGGACGCGGAGCGTCCAAGGCGGCGTTCCCACGCGGAGCGTGGGGACGATCAGGCGGAATGAATTTTTATTCCATATCTTGAATTATGTGAATTTTTATTCCATTAATAGCCCTCCTGAAAACAATAATTCAAAGGACCACCGCTATGCGTGAACTCGGAATCGGCCTGATCGGCACGGGCTTCATGGGGCGCGCCCACGCCCTGGCGTTCAACAATGCCCGCGCGGTATTCGAACTGCCGGTCACCCTCAAATTGGCCGCCCTGGCCGATGCCGATACTGAGCGCGCCCAGCGCTGCGCCAGCGCATGGGGGTTTGCCCAGGCCCATGGCGACTGGCAGGCGTTGATCGACGACCCCAAAGTCGATGTCGTGGCTATCACCACGCCCAATCACCTGCATTACCCCATGGCCATGGCGGCGATCGCCGCAGGCAAGGCGGTGTATTGCGAAAAGCCGCTGGCCGTCAGCCTGGAGCAGGCCGACGCCATGCGCCGCGCCGCGAGTGCAGCCGGGGTGGTCACGCGGGTCGGCTACAACTATCAGCACAACCCGATGATCGGCCTGGCCCGGCAGATGATTGCCAAGGGCGAGCTGGGCGAGATCATCAGCTTCCAGGGCGAATTCAGCGAAGACTTCATGGCCGACCCGAGTTCACCCTGGTCATGGCGTTGCGAGGTGGAACACGCCGGAGGTGCCCTGGCGGATCTGGGCAGCCATTTGCTGTCGATGGCGCGCTATTTGGTCGGCGATGTACACAGCGTGTGCGCCGACACCCAGACCGTGCACGCCCAACGCCCAGTCGTCAAAGGCAGCAGCAACCTCAAACCCATCGCCGTGGATGACCAGGTGCATGCGCTGCTGCGCTTCGCCAATGGCGCGCGTGGCACGGTGAGCAGCAGTTGGCTCAAGCATGGCTACAAGAACCACCTGAGCTTTGAAATCAGCGGCACCCAAGGCACCTTGGCGTTCGATCAGGAGCGCTTGAATGAACTGCGTGTTTGCCGCGTCGGCCAGGACGGCTTCCAGCGTGTGCTGGCCGGCCCCGCCCTGCCCGGCTACGCCGCATTCAGCCCGGCCGCCGGGCATCAACTGGGTTACAACGAATTGAAGACCCTGGAAGTGCACGAGTTGATCATGGCGCTGGCGGGGCACGGCGCGGATGGCACTGATTTCGAGGGCGCCTGGGCAGTCGAGCAACTGGCAACGGCGATTCGCCTGGCGGCCATTCAAGAACGGTGGGTTGAGGTCAGCGAACTTTAGACAACTCGGGCGCTTCGTGGGGTTGGCGTGTACGCCCAATGCACGTCAACCTGCATGAGCGGGGTAACTTTTCTCTCGCCCCAAACAAATAAACCCCGACACACCTACACTCTTTATCACACCTGCTCTCGCACACCTTCAACACTCTATTTAACTGCCACTTTCAAAAATATACATTTAAGTCATACATAGACATATACCCCTGATTGGCATTCCCTGCCGAAAGACTTACTTTACCGCTTACACCCACTAACCCATGCACTACTTCTCACTTCTCTCTTATGCCAGGGATTGCCATGTCTATTACTCGAACAAATACGAGCGCACCTTATTACGCCCCTCAGCCCACATTAGATCATCCTTCCTCCCCCGTTAAACAGGACTGGCCAAGTGCTTGGCCTGAAGGGGATATCCCTGCACAGCTCACCCGTGAAAACTATAAAATCAAAGATCGAAACGGCGATGGCAAAATAACCATCGGCTACAGATTCTTCGATTCATCCGACCCTCAAGATCCCTGGCATAAAAGCAGTGGAACACTGGCACTCAGCGACGCCAGAAAAAAAGCCTTCAGAAGTTCGATCAAGGCGTGGGAGGACGTGATTAAGGTCAAATTTACCGAGAATGCAAAAGACGCCGACGCCATGCTGGTTGTTCATGGCAATAACGGCGTGGGGGGTTACGCCACAATGCCTTCCGATTACAGTGGGCTCATGAGCATCGGAATCGGCCTGGGCAACAAGAATCTACCTCTGAACTCTTCAATGATTCACGAAATCGGTCATAGCCTGGGGCTGGGGCACCCGGTCGGACGTCATCCCGAAAACAACAAGACCCATACGGCCATGTCATACAACACCCATTTTTGGCGGCCCTTTGACGAGCATGGCTCCAGCATCTCGGATAGCACCGCGACGCCGATGATGCGTGATATTACCGCTGGGCAGAGTCTCTACGGCGCCAACGATAAAACCCGCACGGGTGATACCACTTACGGCTTCAACTCCAATGCTGACCGCGATTACTACCGCTTGAACTCCCCCGATGACCTGACCGCGATCTGCGTATGGGACAACGGTGGGAATGACACCCTGGATTTTTCGGGTTACCGGCAGGACCAGAAGATCGACCTGAACGCCGAGCAGCTTTCGAACGTAGGTGGCAGAAAAGGCAATGTGTCGATTGCCAAGGGCGTTGTTGTGGAAAATGCCATTGGCGGCTCGGGGGATGATGAGCTGATCGGCAACCAGGTCAGCAATCGCCTGACGGGAGGTGCGGGGGCGGACAGATTGCACGGCGGCGGCGGCGCGGATACGTTTGTCTACACCCGTGTCAGCGACTCGCCGATGGAAAGCCCGGACATACTGGAAGACTTTGTGAGTGGTGTCGATAAAATTGATCTTTCCGGACTATTGAAGAACGCCGGTATTGCGAAGCCGAAAATCACCAGCGTACTCACCGATCGGGCCGCTGAATTAGACGGTCACAAAGGCGAACTGGCATTAGACTACGATAAAAATTTCAAGATGCACAGATTGATACTTGTGCTGGACAACATTGGCTCCACGCTGGTTATTCTAAGCAAGAACCCGATAAAACCTGGCGACCTGGTTACCGGCGACCATTCACAACTACCGATCACACCGCCCATGCCAGATCCTGCACCCCCGGCTTATAAAACCTATAACTATGACGCAGTCTCCGACTCACCCTACCAAAACTCGGACTTGCTCACTAACTTCACGACAGCCAAGGACAAGATCGACTTAAGCAACCTAAGTAAAAACTCACAGGTAACGCTCAACCACGTCAATAGGTACACAGGACGAATTGGCGACACTGTTCTTACCGTTAACCCGGCAACCAATCGGTACTACATCGGTATCGATATGACGGGAAATCGCAGGACCGACTTTTTGGTAAGAAGTACGAAGCCGATCACGAGCCAGGATGTTATTGGCGTCCAGTTCCAGTAATGCGGTGATCTCTTAACGCCAAGACCGGGAGCGGCAAACCGCCACTCCCGCGCGCATTCAAATCAGATAACGAACCGTGCAACCATCCCATTCAAATCCACCGCCAGACGCGACAACTCATGGCTGGCCGCACTGGTCTGGTTAGCCCCGGCTGCCGACTGGGTCGCCAGGTCACGGATGTTGACCAGGTTGCGGTCCACTTCACGGGAAACCTGGGCCTGTTCTTCCGACGCGCTGGCAATCACCAGGTTGCGTTCGTTGATCAGGCTGATGGACTGGGTGATCTGCTCGAGTGCCACGCCCGCAGCGCGGGCCATTTCCAGGGTGGTCTGGGTGCGCTGGTTACTCTGCTGCATCGATTGCACGGCTTCACCGGTGCCGGTCTGGATGCCGGCGACCATTTTTTCGATTTCCTGGGTCGACTGCGCGGTGCGATGCGCCAACGCCCGCACTTCATCGGCGACCACCGCGAAGCCACGCCCGGCTTCACCGGCGCGGGCCGCTTCAATCGCCGCGTTGAGCGCCAGCAGGTTGGTCTGCTCGGCAATCGCGCGAATCACGTCGAGCACTTTGCCGATGTCGCGGCCTTGAGTCGCCAGGCCTTCGATCATTACCGAGGTGTTTTGTACGTCCTGGGTCATGGTCTGGATCGCGCCGACGGTTTCCACCACGCGGTCACGGCCTTCACGCGCCGCCTGGTTGGACTGGCTGGAGGCTTCGGAGGTGGACACCGCGTTGCGCGCGACTTCTTCCACGGCGGCGGTCATCTCGTTGACGGCGGTGGCAGCCTGGTCGATTTCGTTGTTCTGTTGTTGCAGGCCTTTGGAGGCTTCTTCGGTGACCGCGCTCAGCTCTTCGGCGGCGGACGCCAGTTGCGTGGCTGAACCGGCAATGTGCTGGATGGTCTGGCGCAGGTTGGTTTGCATGGCCGACAAGGCACCGAGCAGGCGCGCCGGTTCATCCTTGCCATCGTCTTCGATGGGTTTGCTCAGGTTGCCACCGGCGATGGTTTCGGCCGCTTCCACGGCTTTGCGCAGCGGCGTAACGATGCTGCGGGTCAGCAGCCAGGCCAGCAGCACGGTCATCAAGGCGGCCACGACCGACACGATGATGATCCCGGTGACTGCTTGCTGATAGCTGCCTTGCGCTTCAACCCCGGCCTGATCGGCGTCGGCACTGTTGATGGCGATCAGCTTGTTCAACTGCTCGCCCATCAGGTCGGTGCCGTCCTTGATACGCGTGTTGATGAGCGTGCGCATCTCCTCGACTTTGTTCTGCTGGGACAGCGACATCATCTCGGCCTGGGCCGTGAAGTAGCTGTCCAGGGTCGCGGCGAAGGTTTTGTACAAAGCCGCCTCTTCCGCGCCGGCCGGCATGACCGCATAAGCCTTCTGAGCCTGCTTGACCTTGTCGACCAAAACGCCCACGCGGACCTTGGCTTCGTCCAGGGCCGCGGGCTCGCGGTTGATCAGGATGCGGAAGGACAAAATGCGCAGGCGCAGAACGTTTTCCGTCATGTTGCCGAGAAACTTCACGCTTGGTAGCTGGTTGGTCCCCATGTCCAGCGATGCTTGGCGGATAGTCGTCATGCGGTTGACGGCAAACACACCAAGGATCACGACCAGCAACGCAATGAACGCAAAACCGAGAAACGCGCGAGGGGCAATATTCAGATGACGAAGGGACATAGGGGTGCTCTCAGAAGTAGTGTTGGCGAGCGTCCCTGCCGCGACACGATCAGTCGGCGTCAACGCGCCGCTCTGACCTTTGCGCACCCTTGTTGTAATAGTGGGGTGGGCTTACCTACGGTATCGGCCGGCGTGTGAATTTTATGCAGGATGTTTCGAAATATTTTTACACACTTCTGACTGCCAGCACTTTCTGGCATCCTGCGCGCCCCTTTCCCTACCGGGCCTGTATTTTGTCTGACGCTCAAACCCCTCGCCCCCGCTATAAATCCGACCTGATCTACGGCCTGGAAGACCGCCCGCATTTCACCGCCGCGATTTTCGCTGCGCTGCAGCATGTGCTCGCCAGTTTCGTCGGCATCATCACCCCCACCTTGATCGTCGGCGGCGTACTTGGCCTTGAAAGCGAAGTGCCGTACCTGGTGAGCATGGCGTTGTTCGTGTCGGGGCTCGGCACCTTTGTGCAGGCGCGAACATTCGGCCCGGTCGGTTCGGGCCTGTTGTGCCTGCAAGGCACCAGCTTTTCGTTTATCAGCGTGATTCTCAGCGCCGGTTTTATGGTCAAGGCCCGGGGCGGCGGCACCGATGAAATTCTCTCGACCATTTTTGGTATCTGCTTTTTCGCGGCCTTTATCGAAGTGGTGCTCAGCCAGTTCATCGGCAAACTGCGCAAACTGATCACTCCGGTGGTAACCGGCACGATCATTACCTTGATGGGCCTGTCGCTGATCAAAGTGGCGGTCACTGACATGGCCGGCGGTTTTGGCTCCAGCGACTTGGGCGCGGCGAGCAACATGGGCCTGGCGGCGCTGGTGCTGCTGACGATTGTGGTCCTGAACCGCTTCAGCAACCCGTTCCTGCGCCTGGGTTCGATCGTGATCGGCCTGACGCTGGGGTTCGTCGTGGCCTGGTGGATGGGTCGCGTCGACCTGGCAGCCTTGCCGCAAGTGCCGCTGATCAGCGTGCCGGTGCCGTTCAAATACGGTTTCTCGTTCGACTGGGTGGCGTTTATTCCGGTCGCGGTGATCTTCCTGATTTCGCCACTGGAAGCCGCCGGTGACTTGACTGCCAACTCGATGATTTCCCAGCAGCCGGTGAAAGGCCCGCTGTACATCAAGCGCATCAAGTCGGGCCTGTTGGCCGACGGCCTCAATTCGGCGATGGCGGCGACCTTCAACAGCCTGCCGATGGTGACCTTCGCGCAGAATAATGGCGTGATCCAGCTGACTGGCGTGGCCAGCCGCTATGTAGCGTACTTTATCGCCGGCCTGCTGGTGCTGCTGGGGCTGTTCCCGATGATCGGCGCGGTGCTGCAATTGATGCCTAAACCGGTGCTCGGCGGCGCCACCCTGATCATGTTCGGCACTGTGGCGGTGGCCGGGATCAAGATCCTCGCCGAAGCCGGGCTGCACCGGCGCAATGTGCTGATCGTGGCGATCTCGCTGGGTATGGGCCTGGGCGTGGCTGCCGTGCCGGAAGTGTTGCGCGACCTGCCCAAGGCGCTGCACAACATCTTCGAATCGCCGATCACCGTGGGCGCGTTCTGTGCAATCCTGCTGAACATTTTCCTGCCGGAAGAGTTCATAGAGCTGGAAGAAGATGAATTTGATCCGGAGTCCTCTACCCTCAAGGTCATGCAGGACCCGGACGTCACGAAATAGGAGCACCTTTATATGCGCAAGCTCATGGTTCTATCGTTACTGCTGCTGACCTTGAGCGCCTGCGCGCTGTTCCCCAATCGCGACCCGGTGAATATCACGGTGGTGGGCATCGAGCCGCTGCAAAGCCAGGACCTGGAAGTACGTTTTGCCGTGAAGCTGCGGGTGCAAAACCCCAATGAAACGGCAATCGACTACAGCGGCGTAGCCCTGGACCTGGACGTCAATGGCCGGCCGTTGGCGTCGGGCGTGAGTGATCAAAGCGGCAATATCCCGCGCTTTTCCGAGACCGTGCTGACCGTGCCGGTGAGCGTTTCGGCGTTTTCCGTGTTGCGCCAAACCCTGGGCCTGAGCCAGACCCAGAGTTTGAACAACTTGCCCTACGTATTGCGCGGCAAACTCGCAGGTGGGCTGTTTGGCACCATGCGCTTTGTCGACCGCGGCACCTTGAACCTGCCGAACACGGCCACTTGGTAAACGCCATGCAACCGACGTTGTTCACCGACAGACTGATCCTGCGCCCGCTGACCCTCGACGATGCCGAGGCCACCCAGGCGCAGTTCGCGCATTGGGAAGTGGTGCGCTACCTCAATGCCCAGGTGCCCTGGCCGTACCCGGCCGACGGCGCGCGCCGTTATATTGAAGAGGTGGCCTTGCCGGGCATGGCCAATGGCGACCAATGGCATTGGTCGATCCGCCTCAACAGTCCGCCGGAGCAGTTGATCGGCAATATCAACCTGACGGACGAGCAAGACGACAACCGAGGGTTCTGGCTGGGCCCGCAATGGCAAGGCCAGGGCTTTATGAGCGAAGCCAGTGCGGCGGTGACGCAGTTCTGGTTCGAGGTGCTCAAACGCCCGCGGATGCGCGTGCCCAAAGCCGCGCCAAACTTAAGCTCGCGGCGGATTTCCGAACGCACCGGTATGCGCCTGATCCGAACGGATGAAGGCCAGTTTGTCGCAGGCAGCTTCCCGCGGGACATTTGGGAGATAACCCGCGAGGAATGGTTGGAATTTAAATCGTCCAAACAATGAAGCACTCATGTGGGAGCGGGCTTGCTCGCGAAGACGGTCTTTCAGTCAATACCTTAGGTGGCTGACCCACCGCTTTCGCGAGCAAGCCCGCTCCCACATTTTTTTCACTGTGTTCAATCAGTCAGTAAGGGTACGCACGCCAGGCTTGGCGCGCTCATCCACCACCAACTCAAAAATATCCGGCCGCGCGTAATGCCCCACCACGTCATAGTCATAACGTGCGCGCACCAACTCATCGGTGTTGATCTGCGCCGTCAACAGCCCCGCCTCGCCGCGCAACGGCCCCGCCAGAATATCGCCCATCGGCCCGACGATCACGCTGCCGCCGGCGATCAAAGGGCGGTCTGACGGCCAGTTGGCCACCTGCACGCCCAGCGCCTGCGGCGATTCTTGCACCTGGCAGGCACTGACCACGAAGCAGCGGCCCTCATGGGCGATATGACGCATGCTCACCTGCCACATTTCACGCTCATCCACGGTGGGCGCGCACCAGACCTCCACGCCTTTGGCGTACATCGCCGTGCGCAGCAACGGCATCATGTTTTCCCAGCACACCGCGCCACCCACGCGGCCGACCGCGGCATCGATCACCGGCAAGGTCGAGCCATCGCCGGTGCCCCAGATCAGCCGTTCGGTGCCGGTGGGCATCAACTTGCGGTGCTTGGCCACCAGGCCACCCGACGGCTCGAAATACAGCACGGTGCAATACAAGGTGCTGCCGCTGCGTTCAATCACACCGATCACCAGGCTCGCACCGGTACGCGCCGACAACCCGGCCAGTGCCTCGGTCTCGACCCCAGGCACATCGATGGCGTTGGCAAAATACTGCGCAAAGGCTTCGCGGCCTTCCGGCAGGCGATAGCCCAATTGCGTGCCGAAGCCCTCGCCCTTGGGGTAGCCACCCAGCAAGGCTTCGGGCATTACCACCAGTTGCGCACCGCTGCGCAGTATCTCGTGCTCATACGTCAGGATTTGCGCCAGGGTGTCGGCCTTGCCAGCTGGCAGCGAACCGATTTGCAAAGCAGCCACAGTTGAAACAGGCATCACGCTCACTCCGAATATTGGGGTTGCCCATTCTCCGGCGCGCAGCAATCATGAATAAAGCCCACCTCAGTGCTAAATGATATGAGCCAAATGAATATCGCCCAGGTTGATTTGAACCTGCTGAAAACCTTCGAAGCCCTGCATGACGAGTCCAGCGCCAGCCGCGCGGCGTTGCGCCTGGGCGTTACCCAATCGGCAATCAGCGCGGGCTTGCGGCGATTGCGCGAGCTGTATGGCGATCAATTGTTTGTGCGTACCGGGCGTGGATTGGCGCCAACCCTGCGCGCCAACCAGTTGAAGCCGGTGATCAGCGAGGCGCTGGACCGCTGCCGCCAGAGCCTGGCGATGATCAACCCGGATAACCCGCACTATCAGGGGCGCTCGGTGGTGCTGGGTTTGTCCGATGATTTCGAGATTGCCCACGGCCGTCGGCTGATCGAGGAGATTGCACGGCGCGCGCCGAAGCTGCGCGTGATCTTCCGCCAGACCCACAGCCAGATCGTCGCCGCCGCCCTGCTCGACCGTACCCTGGACCTGGCGATTACCGCAGGCGGTTTCGCACAAGGCCGATTGAGCCGGCAGGTGTTGGGCGAAGGTGATTATCGCTGCTTGGTCGACCCGCACAGCCTGGCACCGGGCCAGGACAGCATCAGCCTGGAGGCATTCGTCACCCGCGAGCATGTGCTGGTGTCATCGGGCGGGTTTATCGGGATTACCGATGAAGGCTTGGCGGCGCAGGGGTTGAGCCGCCAGGTGTGCGCGTCGACCAGCCACTTTGCCGCGCTGCCGTTTTTGCTCAAGGGCAGCGCGGCGGTGGCGACGATTCCCGGGCATGCCGCCGAGGCGATTGCGCAGATGACCGGCTTGCGTGTGCTGCCCTGCCCGCTGGCGCTGCCACGCTACCCGGTGGAACTGGGTTGGCGCACCCAGGCGCAGCTGGATCCGCTGTTGCTGAAAGTACGCGAGGCGATTGTGGCGTGCTTTATTTCGCCGCCGCCATCAGCTTGTTGACTTCGCTGCGCACCATGTTGGAAAACTCCGGCGGCGACATGCCGTCAAGCTCGGCGCGCACCCACTCGGCCCACTTGCCTTTGCGCTTGGCGCGCTCGCCGAACAAGCGTGCCGCTTCGCCTTTGGCCTTGCCCAGGTTGGTTTGCCACAGGTCGTAGAGGCGGGACTTTTCATCTTCCAGCTCGGCGCGTTCGGCGAGGGTTTTGTTGGCCAGATTGAAGCTCATGTTGAATTACCTGCTGCACAAATAGGTGACATCTTACACTGTAGGTCGAAATATCCTGATTCGGATTTTGCCCCCAAACAGCTCGCGGCAAAAAATCTGCAACTTTTGCCGTCGCCCGATACTCCATTGTTCACTGTCACATTCACTCGCAAGGAGTCACACAATGGCCCGCAAAACCGCTGCCCAAGCTGTCGAAGACCAAATCAAGGATCAAGCCTTCAGTGAACTGACGGCGCTGATTGAAGAATCGGACAAACTGCTCAAGAGCAGCGCTGCCCTGGTAGGCGAAGAAGGCGAAACCTTGCGCGAGCAGGTCGCCATCAAGCTCAAGCAGGCGCTGGAGTCGGTGTCCAACGTGCGTGAACGCAGTAAGCCGGTGGTCGATGCCACCGAGACCTACATCGGTGGCCACCCGTGGCAGACCGTAGCGATTTCCGCAGGCTTTGGCCTGGTGGTGGGCCTGTTGCTCGGTCGTCGCAACTAAGCCATCGCTGCTAAGCCATCGCAGCTAAACCCTTGAGGCTGCGCCGCTGGCGCAGCCCCTTTTAGCCTTCGGCCAGTGCCTGCAACTGCTGAAGGTCCTGCGCGTCAATCTCGATCCCTGTTTCCTGCGACTTCGCCCGTGTGCGATGGCGCCGATCCCCCGGCAACCGCCGCAACCCCGCCGCATGCATCTGCCGCACCAGTTCCTGGCTGCGCTCGGCGAAGTTTTGCCCGGCGGTTTTGCTCGGGTCGATCAGGATCAGCAACTGCCCGGTCCACGGCGTGCGGGCGCCGGGGTGATCCGACCAGTTGAATTCAAACGAGAAGTTCCCACCCGTCAGGGCGGCCGCGAGCAATTCGACCATCATCGATAACGCCGAGCCCTTGTGCCCGCCAAACGGCAGCAGCGCCCCGCCCTCAAGGATGGCCTTGGGGTCCTGGGTCGGCTGGCCCAGGCTGTCGACGCCCATGCCCGGCGGCAAGCGCTCGCCCTTGCGCGCGGCAATTTGTACGTCGCCATGGGCGATGGCGCTGGTGGCCAGGTCGAACACAATCGGCGCGCCATCGGCCCGTGGCGCGGCAAACGCGATCGGGTTGGTGCCGAACAGCGGCCGGTCGGCGCCATGGGGCACCACGCAGGTCATGCTGTTGACCACGCTCAGCGCCACCAGGCCTTCTTCGGCGAACGGTTCGACATCCGGCCACAACGCGGCGAAATGGTGGGAGTTGTGAATGGCCAGCAGCGCAATCCCGGCACTGCGGGCTTTTTCCACCAGCAGCGCGCGCGCAGCTGCCAGCGCGGGTTGGGCGAAGCCGTTGCAGGCGTCAACGCGCACAAAACCTGCGGCCACATCCGTGACCACCGGCAGGGCCTTGCCGTCGACCCAGCCACTGGCCAGGGTGCTGAGGTAACCGGGGATGCGAAAGATGCCATGGCTATGGGCGCCATCGCGTTCGGCGCTGGCGCAATTGTGCGCCAGGATGGCGGCCACCTCGGGCGAGGTGCCGTGCCGGACGAATATCTGTTGTAGCAAGGCCACCAGCTCAGTGAGACCGATGGAGGTTGAAGCCGTAGCCAGTGTCGGAGACTGCGCAGACATTTGAAGCTCCGTTTTTATGATTGGAGGGCGCAACGAATGAACATACAGGCCTCGATAAAACACCACGCACGGCGCCTGCTGTCAACTTGCGCAGGGGCTGATTATTTACCCCGACCTGCCAATCACGCGTACTTACCCTGTCGTCTTCCGAGCACACTGGAGACTGATCATGGTCCGCGTCACCCCGCCGTACTTTTTCGACGAATTCCTGCAGCCCATCAGTCGAAAAACCCCCAGCGACCGCGAGCGCGCATTGGGGCTCACCACCAAAGACCTTGATTGGCTGCATAACCTTTACTACGCCAGCGATGCCGCTCGCCAGGATACCCAACTGCGCGGCCATCCGATGCGCGTCGAGAAACTGCTGATCAACGTCTCAGGTCAACCGGCGACGCCCATCGCCGGTGCATTTGTGATGAGCCCCAGCCCGGACGGTGCCAAGGCCCTGCTGTACACCCCGTATGGCGGCATTCAGGTTGCTGACGATCATGCCTCGCTGCTCACCGAGGTGGGCAAGCAGTTGGTGGACCCGGTGCAGCGCGTCGAATGGCTGAGCTTCCTGTCGATTGCCCAGCGCAACGCATTGCCTGTCGGCACCACCATGACGTTGACCACTGCAACGATCGAAGGCTCGGTGCAAGTGGACCAGGAGCAGACGCTGCAGGCCTGCCAGCATGCCAATGTGCAGGCGATGCTGGCGCACCTGCAAAAAATCCCGACCTTGCCCGGCATGCTCGATACGCTGCTCGGCATCATGGCGCGCGCTGATTTCCCAGGGCTGGATCAACGCCATACGCAGGTGAACTGTTTTGTGCAAATGCCGGGGGGCGGCGGTCGACGCTGGGTCGAGTCCCAACCGTTAAGCGAAGCGCTCCTGCAATTTTATGTACGACATGCCTGGCCCAAGGCGCAAACCCGCGAGTTCATTAACCCCCGGCATGTCACCAGCACCTTCACCCAACCCCAACGGGAACAGGATCTGCAGCAGTGGGAAACGCTGGTCGAACAGACCTCCAGCATCTTGTCAAAGCTGCTGGACAGCCTGCTGCAGACTTACTGGAACGAGGACACCGGCAGCGGCACCTCGCGCCTGGATTTTTTCGCGCAGGTCATGGCTGATAAGTTTCGTCTGGATATCTTGCTCAAGCGCCAACAAGAAACCCTCACTGCCGACCAAAGCCACACGCTCCAGGCGCTGTTCCTCAGCGACCAGACCGCGCGCAGCCACTACGCCACCCGCCTGAGCGTGGAGAAAGTGCGGCTTTACGCGCCGTATCAGCACTATGTGGAGCTGGCCGGCACGCTGATGCTCAGCGAAACACACGCTTACCTCTACACGCAATCGCGCGGATTGCAGGTGCTTGAAAACCTGGATGATCTGAAAGACACCTTGTTGAGCATGCTCAAGGCCGCCGGGCACGAAGATGAGTTGCTCAACGTGCTCTCCCTGGATGAACGCAACACGTTTATGAGCCTGGACCAGATAAACATCGCGGCCGGCCCCGTCACGGGCGGCGTGTTCACCGGCATGGTCGAAGACATTGCACTCAAGCAGATCAGCAATATGAACCACGCACTGGAACTTTACCGGCGCAGCGACGGCCAGGTAGACCTGGCTGCGCTGCTCGATTGCGCCCTGGATATACGCACGATGCTGGACGATCGCCTGGCACCGCTGGACACCGCCGGGCGTTGGACGGTTCATCCGGTCACCAGCGGTAACAGCCGCCCCTCTACGGTAAAAGCCGAGCGCGCCAAGCTGCACCTTCAACGCCTGACGGCGGCCGAGGAGGCGCTGGCCATCGAGCGCAAACAGCATCCGACCTTGCGCAGCATGGTCACCCTTGCCCTGGACGCGCAGCTGCAGGCACAGCAATTGGAGGTGAAGGCCGATGAGGTCTACATCAACAGCTACGAAACGCCAGCCCAGGAACGTGAAGAGCGCCCGCCCGTGTCGTCGTTGAGCATGGTCGAGCACTTCATCGAACGCTTGAGCCTTGAAGCCGCACCGATTGCCGGCGCCGACACCACCGGCTTTTACAAAAAGCTCGACCCGCGTGTGGCCCAGCAGTTGCACAGCATGACCCTGAGCACTTTCAACGACGTGATTGACCGAGTGTTGAAGGTATTTGCTGACAACGATATGCATAACCTCCCACGCCTGTTTTTGGGCAACGCCCGTGACAAGCATGCCCACTCAATGCGCCTTGGGTTGCAAAGCGAGGCCGAAATGCGGGTATTGGGTAAAACCATGACCGCCCGCAGCCAGGCGGTGCTTGATACGGTGCTGCGGCCGGACAGCCTGCTGCGCTTGACCCGTCACGGCCTCAACGGCTTTTTGCCGGATGCCTACGCATTGACACTGGGTATTGGCACCTCGGCGGCTACCAGCCCCCTTGCCAACCTGTTTGTACTGACTGAACGCGGCGGTATTGACCCCGAACGCTCAGGCCGGGTCGTGCTGTGGACGCCTCGGCTGGGCCATGAAGTGTTTACGTCGATTGAAACCCTGCGCAGCGCATTGACACAGCGCCTGGCGCATTCGATCAAGCGTTTGAGTCTGCTGGAAAACCTGCCCGTCTCCCTGCGCAGGCCCCATCAGGTGTATCGGTTGGGCCCGCTGCAACGCATCGATGACAACGTACTGAACAACCGCCTGCAAACCTACAGCGATTACGTGATGGACGGGGTTGATCACCTGCTTTCCATGAAGTTACCCGCGCGTGCCCTGCAAGACCGCCTGGACAACGTGCTGGAGCAGGCCGCGCCCACCAATCTGGCACGCGCGATCGCGGTGGCCGGCGCCCTCGTCAACCAGCAGGCGCTGCCCGTGTGGCTGGGCATGGCAACGACTCAGGACCAGATCCATCACGCTGAACTGCTTGAGCAATACCACAACAGTGCACCCGACGAAAAAGACTACTTGCACGGCATCGTGCCCGTGCGCAAACATGCGTTCACAGCCCTGCAGGCGCTGCTCAAGGCACGGTTTCCCGACCATGACCTCTCGCCGGATGACATTCAACTGCCGGTGCACCAGGCGCTGGACGTCCATGTATTGAGCCTGACCGATTTTGCCGTGCGTCACTGGCCGGACCTGGAAGCCGAAAACCTGCGTCCACGTTCACGCACTGCCACGCCGCTGCCGCCTGCACTGGACGCCAGTACGGTGATCCAGATGGTCCGGCAGCTGGACCTTAAAACCGCTTACCACAGCGTGGTACAGAACACGCTCAACGCCCAGACCGAAGCGGCGCGCAAACGCCGGCGCCTGTTCTGCCGTCAGTTGCCTTGGCAAATGCTGCAATACGCCCACGAGCAAAAGCTGCAGGAACGCCTTACAGCGCGGGCCCTTGGCTACATCCAGCAGGTTTTCAACATGCCCGATGCCCTGGCACGCGCAACCCTTGCGGGCGCGACCGCCATTATTCGCCCGCTGGCGTTGATAGCGACCGATGGCGCTGCGGCCGTGAAGGCATTGGGCATGTACCTGATTGGCCCTGAAAGCAGCAGCGCCGGGCCGCTGGTGTTATATGCGCCCTACAGCGAAAACCATGTGCTCAAGGAGTATGCGAACGAACAAGCCTTGCTGGATGAATTGGAAAAGCCGGGTGCACTTCAGGATTGGACCTTGCGGCACTTGGAGCTGGCGCATCAGGCCACTTACCGCAACCTGCTGCAAAACAACCGGCATCGCCCCTCCGACATCCGTCTCGCCGCGTCTGCGGTGAGCGGCAACGCCCTGCACGCCCTGTTCAGCGACAACACGCAAATGCTGCTCAAGATGCTGGCTTGCCAGTTCAAGAAAGACGCCAAAGGTCTATGGGACACTGCGGTCAACCTGCTGGGCGAGGACATTCCCACGGCCGTGCGCTTCATGGCCGGAAAACTTGCGTACCCTCTGGTGGTGTGGCGCAGCTACCGATTGTTCAAACGCTCAGCCGAGGCGCTGCAATTGCACAAGTGGAGGGCTGCCTTGAAGGACTTTATCGCGGGCGTGGCGCAAATGGCGGCGCTGCGTGGGGAACTGGACGGCAGCGCAAAACCGCCGCCCACAGAAAAACCCGTCACGCTGGCAGAGCTGTCGGACGACACGCTGCCCACGGCGACAAGCCTGAGCAGCCTGGACATCACCGCCCCCTCACGCACTGAGTTACAGCCTTTCGAAGATCACGATATCGCGCTGAAGGACCTTGAAAAAAGCCCCACCAGCCATGTCTATCACGACAAGTCCAGGTCAAAAAGCTATGTGCCACTGGACGGAAAAGTCTACTCGGTCAAGAAAACCGCCCAGCACTGGCGCCTGTCCAAGGACCCACTGAACGGCGCCTACGTGGGCCGCAACCCACAAGGCAAATGGGTGCTGGACCTGCGTCGGCATAACCCGCGCTTCGGCAAAGTACTGTCGCGCTACAGAACGCGCAACGGCGAGCGCGATACGATCAACATCGAAGCGAGCGGCATACGCGCGATAGCCAACCTGTCCAACTGGAAAGCCCAGGCCATCAATGAAGCATTGAACGTGGCGACTTATTACGGCGTCACCTGCAAGCGCAACATCGCGCACTTTTCGCTGCAACGTGATCCCAATAGCCGCGTCGGGCTTTTTTTGGGGGAAATGTTCGGTGTGATCAGCATCAGCCCGCAGCAGCTCAGTCGGGTCGAGAAAATTATCGATGGCATACTCGATGAATTAAGCGACCCCAGCTTGACCGGGCCCGATTCCAAACGTTTTGTCAGCGGCACCAGCCGCGTGAGCATGGCGCAGGAATACGCCTTTGTGATTCCTGAGGACCGGGAGCGCAAACTGTATTTGCTCAACCGGTTCTTTGATCCGGACATGGACGAGTACCAGAACCGCTTGAACTCACCCTTCGATATCTCGGCCCACGCCAGGGCCAGCACGTTGATTCACGAATTGACGCACTTGAGGCTGCGTACCGAAGACATCGCGTACATGGACACGATGCGCCCCTTTCCCGACTTGATTAACCCTGCGCAGCCGGGTGCGCAGTTGATGAAGACGACGCTGGAAGATTTGCGCAAGACCGCATTGTCGACGCTGACACCCGCCACAATGCTGTTCAAGACCTGGGATGATTTATCGGCGACATGGGAAGACTACGGTGCGGACAGCGGCACCCAATACGTCAAACAAAAAGTCCTCAGCGCCACGGGCGCCAAGGACCTTGATGACGCCCGGCAGGTATTCATGAGTGACCCCGACAAGCGAATCGACACCATTTTGGCCAACGCCGATTCAGTGACTTATCTGATTACTCACCTGGGCCGTTTGCTGGATGCGGGAGCCTGAGCGGCCCCCGGCAGTGCCTCAGTCTTTCTGGTCACGCAGGATATTGCCCGAGGCGCCGTCGATACGTGCTTCATAGACCGTGCCATCGGACTTGCGGCCTTTGACTTCCCAATAGCCATTGTCGTCCGCTTCGGCCGCGTAGACCTCAACGTACCCGGCCTTGGTCTTGGCCACTTCGATGGCCTTTTCAATGGTAATCCAGCCCGCGCCCGGCTTATCGGCCAGGGCTGCGCCGGCACTCAGCAAAGCGGTGGTTGCACACAGGGCGACTAAGGTTTTCTTCAGCATGTTCGTACTCCTTTGTGGGAATGACGGACTCGTGTCCTGTGATTTCTGAGTTTTCCAAACGAGAATAAGTTCCAATTGATGTGCAATCGCCATGATGGTTGTTCTCGCCATCCGCCTCGGGAGGTTAGAATGTGCGAAATCAGGATGGATTAATGAGCGAAAACTCCCTTTCAGAAGCCGAATACGACGCCATCACCGACGCCGCTGCGCATTGGTGCATGCGCCTGCATGCCGGTGATTGCACGGCTGAAGAACGTCGGGCGTTTACGCAATGGCACGATGCCGACCCGCTGCACGCCTTCGAATACGCGGCCATGCTGGAAATTTGGGACGTGGCCGACCACCTGCCGCGCAGCGAGCCTTCGCCGGTGGTACTGCCGTTCAAGCCGCGCAGCCGCTTGCGCACTTACGCCGTCGCTGCAGCGGTGTGCCTCGCCGCCTTGCCGCTGGCAGCCTTCACGGGCTGGGAAGCAGGCTGGCTGCCCAGTGCCTATGAGCATTTCGATGCTGCCAATGGCCTGCGCAAGGTCACCCTTGGCGATGGCAGCCAAGTCGAGTTGAACCTGGGCACCGAATTGGTCTACCGCAATTACAAGGATCAGCGCCAAGTCACCTTGAAAAAGGGCGAAGCCTTTTTCAAGGTCACCCATGACCGCGGTCACCCGTTTATTGTGAAGGCCGGTGACGGACAGGTCCGGGTCACCGGCACCCAATTCAACGTATGGAAGTATGAAGACCAGGTCCGGGTGATGTTGCTGGAAGGCTCGGTGCAGATTTCCAGCGATACGCAGCACGCCGGCGTGCCGCTCAGCCCTGGCATGCAAGCCAGTTACCACACGGGTGACGCCACCCCGCAAGTCGCCGCGATAGACCCCAACGACGCTGGCCTGGCATGGCGCCAGGGCAAGTTGGTACTCGACAACCTGGCCCTGGCCGACGCGTTGCCACTGATCAACCGCTACCTGAACAAACCGGTGATGCTGGCAGATGCCAATACCGGGGCGATTCGCATTGGCGGCATCTACAACATCAATGAGGTCAACAACCTCGTCCCTTCCCTGCCCAAGGTTTTGCCGGTCTACCTGACCCAGAATCAGGACGGCAACCCCGTACTCAATTCCATCCCGCGTAAAGCGCCGAAGGGCTAAGCCCGCCTGCTCGTACGGGCTCGCTTGCGCCCGTAGTGTCCAATTTTGAAACACTTCCCTGGCCTGAATCGCCCGCCCGGTGCGGATTCATGGCTTTGTCATGTGCAGTGTTTCATCACTGAGACAGCCAACAGGTGGGGCTGCGCATAGACAGCCGCAGGGCGAGTGTTTCGCGGATGAAACACTTCGGCCGTCACCTCCCCACACATTAATCGCAACCTACTGAATATTCACGAAAAATCAAAAGCGGCACGCGTTCTGCTCTTTCCCTTACAGCGCTGTTTAGGGTCAGCGCGAAGAATAAGGAACACTGCCATGGACACACACAATCAAGGCTCCTTGAGCCTCCTGCTGATCAGCTGTGCACTGAGTGCCGGTGTGAGCCTCCCAGTGCTCGCGGCAGGTGATGGTGTGATCGTGATTGAACGCCAGGTGCAACCGTATTCGATCGGCCGTGCACGCGGCACCGACCCCTACCCCACCACCGTCAACGCCAACCCGTCTGCGCAAATCTTCCGCGCCTCCACCAATGAGCTCAGCGACCACGACATCGCGGGCATCAGCAGTGGCTCCAGCATTACACGCAGCATCATGCCCAATGGCGACATCACCGGTTTGAACAATATCGGCAGTGCCAACAACCTCGGTGCAGGCAGCGCAGCGGGCCATAGCGGCAGCGGCGGCGGCATCGCCGGCACGGTAAACGGCGCGATTTCCAGCGGCCTCGCCCCACTGAACAACATCAGCGGCATGGTCGGGGGGGCAATGAAATGAACCGCTCCTGGATGCTGCTTGCCGCGCTCGGTTGCACAGCGGCCATGGCCGACAGCAACAACAACGCGACCATCGATAACTCGGGCAAGCAATACAACGGCGTGGTCACGGTCAACCAGGCCGCCGGCGACCAGCAACAGCTGAGTAACAACGTTGCCATCACCGTCGGCCACAACGCCCAGACGACCATCGCCGTCACGCAAAAAATCAGCGGCGCCGCCGCCGACCGCGCCCTCAACGCCAAGACCGCGATCCAGGGCAACTCTTTCAGCAATGGCAACGGTGCACTGAGCGTCAACCAGTCCGCCGGGGCCCAGAACCAGATGATCAATGCCGTGCGAATCAGCGTCAGCGCTGGCCCGCAAAGCATCGACGACAGCGTCATGTCGCAACAGAACGTTGCGCTTGCAACCGACTCAGGGTTGACCCCTACCACTGGCAGCCGCCAGGTCGTTACCAGCGACCAGGCCTTCACCGGCAGCCGTGGAGTGGTTCAGGTCAACCAGAGCGCCGGGGTGGGGAACCGAGTGGCTAACACCCTGAATGTACGACTCAACTGATGGAGCTGAGTCGATAGCTAGACCGTACCAACACTTAACCAACTAATAGAAGCAAGGAGATACACCATGAAAACTACAATGGCTCTTAAACCACTGGCTTTCGCTCTCGCTGCGCTCATGGCTGTTGCTGCTCAAGCGGGTCAACCTAACCATCATCCTCAGCCTGCGCCAACGACCGCTTCCGCGACGACTCTGGACGGTCAAAGCAACCACTCCAACGTGGTGATCAATGACAAAACCAAAAACAACGCTTCGGCCAATGACTCCTACAACCACATCAGTGGCGTAGCGAACGGCAACGTGCTGAGCGGTGACAACAACCAAGGCAAAAACGACGTGGCCATCGTTTCCGGTGATGCCGACTTCGTGTTCGCCAGCGCCGGTACCGCACAATCGAACACCGGCAACTTCGTGCTCAACAGCGGCACCAAAAACAACGCTTCGCTCAACGACAGCGGCAACCACGCATCGGGCATCATTCAGTTGAACGCAGCGTCTGGCACCTCCAACCAAGCCAGCAACAGCACTGCAATTGCCTCGGGCAATGGCGACGGCGGCGCAGCAGCGGTCACCGGCGTGCAGGACGTGTCGGGCAACCTGACGCTCAACCTGAGCAGCGGCCACGGCTGGAGCACCAAACCTGTGGTCAACAACGCCAGCGTGAACAACTCGATGAACTACAGCTCGGGCGTATCGAACTCCAACGTTCTGTCGGGCAGCAACAACCAAGGTCAGAACAACGTAGCAATCACTCGCTTCTGATCCAGATAGGGCCTTGGCAACAAGGCCCTTTTTATTTCCAGTGTCCAACAGGTCATACGATCATGCGCCTCGTTGCCGTCCTCCTTTTGCTCGCACTCACCGGCCCGACCTGGGCAGGCCAAGTGGCAATCGTCATGCCCGGTGGCGGGCTGATGTACAAAAAGGTCGAGAGCATCCGCGAGCGCAAATTCGCCAACCTGGTGGAACAGAAAACCGATTTCAGCTGCGGTGCCGCCGCGCTGGCGACCATCTTGCGCCAAGCCTATTGGATGGACGTGGATGAAGACCACGTCATCAAGGGCATGCTGGTCAATGCCGACCAGGATTTGGTGCGCACCCAGGGCTTCTCGATGCTCGACATGAAGCGCTACCTGGAAAGCATCCACATGCGCGCCAAGGGCTACCGGATTACGCCCGAAGTACTGATCACCGTGAAAGTGCCGGTAGTGGTGCTGCTGGAGATTCGCGGCTACAAGCACTTCGTGGTGATGCAGCGTGCCGACAAGGACTGGGTGTACATCGGTGACCCCGTGCTGGGTAACAAGCGCTATGCCAAAGACGATTTCATCAAAGGCTGGAATGGCATCGTGTTCGCGGTTATCGGCGAGGGCTACGACAAGACCAACGCCTTGCTCACCCCGCCCGCCCCACTGACCGCCAAGAACCAGCTGAACGAGTTCAGCCCGGTACGCGACAGTGAATTGATGGACTTCGGTTTCATCCAGAGCGACTTCTTCTAGAAGCGCAATAAGGAGCAGGACGCTCCAGGAGCAAACGATGAACACTCTCCACTGGCTGACGGTCATGTGCCTGGCAGCCGCAGCACCGGCTTACGCCTCCTCGGCGTTCAAGCCGATCGAACTCAAGGACTCGGAAATGGCTGACCTGCGTGGGCGCTATGTGATGCCCGGGCGGATTGTCAGCTTCGGCATCGTGATGAGCAGCACCTGGACCAACGCCGCCGGTGCGAGCGTCACCGGCACCGCGAATATGCAGGTCAACTCGTCCACCATCACCCCACAGTTCTACGTGCAGATTACCGGCAACGACGGCAGCGGCGTGATCAAGCAGCCTGAAGGCACTGGCACGGTGGTGGGTGGCGCCGGCCTGGGCAGCGGCCAGGGCGTCGTGCAAAGCGTACGCGCCGCCGGTGATGGCAACACCGCCAGCAACGGCGTCGATATTAACGTTAACAAAAACGGCCTGGCACCTGCCAACTACGTGCAATCCGGGCAGGCCTTGATGGCCGGCCAGCCGATTACCGGAGGCACCGCAGCGGGCCAAGTCACGGTCACGGCCAACAATGGCGGGCTGCAAATGGCCCTCCAGGCCAATAACAACCAAGGCAATGTGGTGCAGCAAATCGGCGGTGGCAACGTGCTGCAAGGCACCGTTATTCAGGGCAACAGTAACTTCGTGAACAACTTGACCCAGCTCAATGTGGTGTTGGGCAACAACGGTTTAAACAACATCACGCAGAACCTCAACCTGGATCAACTCAAAGGCCTACGCCCTGCCGGATATTGAACTACGCTGTGCCTCGACACTTACGCATTAGAAAGGGACGGCTTATTTCATGCATCGATCGTTATCGTTACGTGCCGTGGTTTGCTTGAGTACGCTCCTGCCCGCATCCATGTTGTATGCCGCGCCGGATGCCGATATCGAAACGTTGAAGCAGGAACTGCTGGAGCTCAAGCAACGTTATGAAGTGCAGCAAAAAGCACTGGCCGTATTGGAGCAACGCGTACGCCAAGTAGAAGACCAACCTGCCACACCCGCGCCAAAACGCTTGGCCAAATCCCCTGCCGACTTCCAGAAAGGCGGCACCACGGTGGCCGGCAATACCCGTGGCGTCGGCGCCGCTGCAGCCTCCGGCGGCGCAGCGGGTGGCAGTTCATACGGGCAGAGCCTCAAGGACGACTCCGCCCCGGCGCAAAGCGTGAGCAACTTGTACAACGAGGCCAGCGGCTTTTTCGGCAACGGCAAGTTCAGCTTTGAAACCGGCATCACCTATGCGCGCTATGACGCTCGCCAGTTGTCGCTTAACGGTTTTCTGGCGCTGGACTCGATTTTCCTCGGCAATATCAACCTGGACCGAATCAAGTCGGACAGCTGGACCCTGGACCTCACCGGCCGCTACAACCTGGATAACCGTTGGCAGTTCGACTTGAACGTGCCGGTGGTGTACCGCGAATCGACATACCAGTCGGGAGGCGCCGGCGGCAGCTCCAACGCCACATCGGAAGGTACGGTCACCCGTGACCCAACCATCGGCGATGTCAACTTCGGCATTGCGTACAAGTTTCTCGACGAGAGCGCCAACCTGCCGGATGCGGTGGTGTCGGTTCGCGTCAAGGCCCCCACCGGCCAAGACCCTTACGGCATCAAGCTGATCCAGCAACCCGGCAACGATAACCTCGCCGTGCCGGAAAGCCTGCCTACGGGTAACGGTGTGTGGTCGGTGACGCCGGGTATTTCCCTGGTCAAGACCTTCGACCCGGCCGTACTGTTCGGTTCGCTGTCCTATACCCACAACTTCGAGGACTCGTTCAGCGACATCAGCCCCAACGTCAACCAGAAAATCCCCGGCAAAATCAGCCTGGGCGACAGCTTCCAACTCGGTGTGGGCGTAGCTTTTGCCCTCAACGAGAAGATGAGTATGTCGTTTTCCGTGTCTGACCTGGTGCAACGTAAAAGCAAGGTCAAGCAGAGTGGCCAGGATTGGCAGTCGGTGGTGTCCAGCGATGCCAACGCCGGTTACTTCAACGTGGGCATGACGATTGCGGCGTCGGAGAACCTGACGATTGTGCCGAACCTGTCGATTGGGATGACGGATGATGCGCCGGACTTTACGTTTAGTCTGAAGTTTCCGTATTACTTCTAGGGACGGCGGGACGCGGAGCGTCCCTGGCTACATTCCTTTGCTGCGCGTGGGAACGATCATCCCACGCAGAGTGTAGGAACGATCAGCCCCGCAACGATAAGGGTCGTTGCGGGGCTTTTCGGTTTACCCGCCCTAGCGGATCTGGTGTTTGTGCAGCAACCGGTAGAACGTCGGCCGGGAAACCCCCAACACGCGGGCGGCGACACTCAGGTTGTCGCTGTGCCGGTTGAGCACATCGCACAGCGCCTGTCGTTCGGCGCGGTGCTTGTAATCTTCCAGTGTAGCCATCGGCGGCGCGATTGCCTGCTCGCCTTGCAGTCCCAGATCAACGGCTTCAATCTGCCGCCCTTCAGCCAGCACCAGGCCACGCCGCACGCGGTTGGCCAGCTCACGCACATTGCCCGGCCACGGGTGTTGCCCCATGGCCACCAGTGCATCTTCGCTGAAACTGCGCGGGCGCCGGCCGGTTTCCTGGCTGTAGAAACGCGAAAAATGATTGGCCAGCATTGCCACATCGCCATGGCGCTCGCGCAGCGGCGCGGTAATCACCTGCAAAACGTTGAGTCGGTAATACAGGTCTTCGCGAAAGGTGCCCTTGGCCACTGCGGCCTCCAGGTCGACGTGAGTCGCCGCCAGCACGCGCACATCCACCGGGATGGGCTGGCTACCGCCGACGCGCTCGATCTGTTTTTCCTGCAGAAAGCGCAGCAGGTTGGCTTGCAGCTCCATGGGCAAGTCGCCGATTTCATCGAGAAACAGCGTGCCGCCATGGGCCGCCTCGATACGCCCGACTTTGCGCTGGTGCGCGCCGGTAAATGCACCTTTCTCATGGCCAAACAGTTCGGACTGGATCAAGTGTTCCGGAATGGCGCCGCAGTTGATCGCCACAAACGGCTTGGCATGGCGCTGGGATTGGCGATGCAGGGTCTTGGCCACCAGTTCTTTACCGGTGCCGCTGTCGCCGCGAATCAGTACCGGTGATTCCGTGGGCGCGAGCTTGGCCAGCAATTTGCGCAGTTCACGGATCGGCCGGCTATCGCCAAGCAACTCATGTTCGGGCTCGTCGACCAGCGCGTAGCCTTTGCCCCGCAGGCGTGCCATGCCGAACGCACGCCCGAGGGTGACTTGCACGCGCGCCACGTCAAAGGGCAGCGTGTGGAAGTCGAAAAACCACTCACACACAAAATCCCCGACATTTTGCAGGCGCAGCACATCCTGGCTGAGCACGGCGATCCATTCAGTGCCGCTGCGGCTGATCAACTCCTTGACCGCTTCGGGGCGTTCAAGGTGCTCGGGCTGCAAGCGCAGCAAGCCCACATCACAGGAACGATCACCTACGGCGCCCAGCGCACAGCTGTCCACTTCCCACCCGGCCGTGCGCAAGCCGGGTAATAGCGCGTGGCAATCCTCACAGGGATCGACCACGAGCAGGCGACGTTGGACAGGTGTAACAACCATGACTATTCCTTGGCGCCAGAATTATTAAAGTTATTTAGAAACAATGGTTTGTGATGTCTGGCGCTAACACTAGCAAGGTATTGACGCGCGCCTTGTACCGTTTCGCTATAAGTGTTGGCAAAAAGCCACTTCTGCAGTGTTTGGGGTTAAAAACTGAAGACGCATTAACCCCCTCATTCAGCGACCAAAACAGCCGCTTACATGACGTTAATCAGGAAAAGTTGAAATTTCTTGCTCTAACATGTGACCCGTACCCCGCCATCGTGCATCAGTACAAGTAACTCACCGTTTGGCCCGCCCAACCAACGGCACACACTTGATGGGCATTTTAGAGAGAAGACCCACATGAACGCCCCGCTCCGCATCAACGAAGCTCTTTTGATCGCAGACCGTGCTTTCCAACCCTTTCAATGCGTGGCCTGGCACGATGGCAATGGCGCCCTCAGCCTGAGCGTCATCGACCGTACCAATACCCGTATCGGCAGTAAACAGCTGTCTTCGAGCGCCTATACCGACCCTGCGCAACTGGAAGACTTGCTGTTGCAGGCGCGCGCCGAACTCGACAAAGATGGCCATCAGTTGCAGTCGTGGGCAATGCCGAAGTAAGTCGCCCAAGTAAGTCGCCCAAGAAACTTCCGATCATTGCCTGCCAGTAGCAACAATGATCGGAAGTTGGGTGTTAGAGCGTTGGCACTTTAAGTTGGCGTTATTATTTCGCCGCGAGAATAAACCGCTCAATGGCTTGCGCAGCGCCATCCTCGACATTGCTGCCGGTGACGACACTGGCTTGGCGCTTGACCACTTCTTCCGCCTGGCCCATGGCAATCGAAAAACCTGCCACGTGAAACATCGCCGGGTCGTTGCCGCCATCGCCGATGGCCAGCGTTTGCTCAAGCGGCACGCCAAGGTGCGCGGCCAGGGCCTTCAAGGCGTCACCCTTGTTGGCGAGCATGGCCGTCACGTCGAGGTACACCGGCTGTGAGCGCGACACATGCGCCAACCCTTCAACTTTGGGCTGCAGCTGCGCTTCCAGCGCTTTGAGCAACGGCGCGTTGTTACTGGCGGCAACGATCTTGTCGACCCGATCCAGGTAGGGCTCGAAACTCTCCACCACTATCGGCCCGTAACCCAAGCCGGCCGCCTCCCGCGCGACCATCGGGCCAGGCGGGTCACGGCGCAGCCAATCGCCGTCGGCGAACAGCCAGACTTCGACGTCCGGCTCTGCGCTGAACAGCGCCAGCGCCACCAAGGCCGCTTCTGCCGGCAAATGATGCGCCAGCAGGATGCTGCCATCGGGGTTGACCAACGTACCGCCATTAAAGCCCGCCACCGGCACATCGATGCCGAACGTCTCGACCATCTGCATCATGGCCTTGGGCGGGCGCCCGCTGGCCAGGCTGAAGAACACCCCGGCATCGCGCAACGCGCGCACCGTGTCGATGGTGCGCTGACTGGGGGTGTGGTCGGGGCGCAGCAGCGTGCCGTCCATATCACTCAATACAAACCGGATGGGATGGATCGTGGCGTCACTCATCCGAGGCTGTGCCAGGTGCGGCCGTCACGGGCCAGCAAGGCATCGGCCGCTGCCGGGCCATCTTCGCCAGCCTTGTAGGCCTGGATGCCGTCGTCCTCTTTCCAGGCATCCAGGAATGGCTGTACCGCACGCCAGCCGTTTTCGATGTTGTCGGCGCGCTGGAACAGGGTCTGGTCACCGGTCATGCAGTCGTAGATCAGGGTTTCGTAACCCGTCGACGGCTGCATCTCGAAGAAGTCCTTATAGTCAAACCCCAGCTCGATATTGGCCATCTCCAGGGTCGGCCCAGGCTTTTTGGCCAGCAGGTCGAACCACATGCCCTCATTCGGCTGGATCTGGATCTTGAGGTAAGTGGGCTTGAGCTCATCCACGTCGGTATCGCGGAACTGCGCGTAGGGCGCGTGCTTGAAGCAAATCACGATTTCGGTGTCGCGAATGCTCATGCGCTTGCCGGTACGCAGGTAGAACGGCACGCCAACCCAGCGCCAGTTGTCGATCATCACCTTAAGGGCAACGAACGTCTCGGTGCTGCTGTCGGGCGCGACATTGGCTTCTTCGCGGTAACCGGGCAGCTGCTTGCCGGCGATTTCACCGGCAGTGTACTGGCCGCGCACCGAGTTGGCCCGCGCATCTTCCAATGACCAGGGCCGGATGGCACCGACAACCTTGGCTTTCTCGCCCCGCACCGCATCGGCGCCAAACGCCGCCGGCGGTTCCATGGCCACCATCGCCAGCAACTGGAACAGGTGGTTGGGCACCATGTCGCGCAGGGTGCCGGTTTTTTCGAAGAAATTGCCCCGGGTTTCCACACCGACGGTTTCAGCCGCGGTGATTTGCACGTGGTCGATGTAATGGTTGT
Source organism: Pseudomonas sp. D2002 (assembly GCF_013385735.1). NCBI lineage: Bacteria > Pseudomonadati > Pseudomonadota > Gammaproteobacteria > Pseudomonadales > Pseudomonadaceae > Pseudomonas > Pseudomonas sp. D2002. Next base: position 267,137 of record NZ_JACAPL010000002.1, read on the forward strand.
TCCAGAACGCTTCGAACAGCACGTTGGAGAAACGGCTGATGAGGATGTTCTGCACCGTTTCCTTGCCCAGGTAATGGTCGATGCGGTAAATCTGCTTCTCGCTCATCACCTTGAGCAGGCTCGCGTTCAGGGCTTCGGCAGTGGCCAGGTCGGAGCCGAAGGGCTTCTCGATCACCACACGGCGAAAGCCATCATCGGTTTCATTGAGCAAACCGGCGCTGCCCAGGCGCTGCACCACTTCACTGAAGAAGCGCGGTGCAGTGGCCAAGTAGAACACCGCGTTGGCGGTGCCGCTGTCGGCGATTTTCTTGCCGATGTCCGCGTAGGTGCTGTCGTCGAGGAAGTCGCCCTCGACGTAGCTGATGCCTTTGGCCAACTGCGCCCACAACTCGGGGTCCAAGGCGTTATCGGCATTGCCCTTGACCTTGCTGGCGGCCTCGGTGCGAATGAAATCCTCGAGCTTCTTGGCAAAGTCGGCGTCACTGATGGCGTTGTGATCAACGCCGACAATGCGCAGGCCGTCGCCCAGCAGCCCATCACGGCTCAGGTTGTACAGCGCCGGCATGAGCAGGCGCTTGACCAGGTCGCCATGGGCGCCAAACAGAAACAGCGTGGTCGGTGGAGCGGGTTCGGCCTTGGGTTTCTTGCCGTTGACGGTCATTTTTTGGAAGTCTCCACATGGCCGCCAAAGCCGAAGCGCATGGCAGAAAGCATTTTGTCACCGTAGGTGCTCTGCTGGCGGGAACGGAAACGCGCGAACAACGAGGTAGACAGCACCGGCACCGGCACTGCTTGCTCCATGGCCGCTTCGATGGTCCAGCGGCCTTCGCCACTGTCGGCCACGGAGCCCGAATAACCGTCGAGTTTCGGGTCGGTGGCCAAGGCGTCGGCGGTCAGGTCCAGCAACCACGACGAAACCACGCTGCCACGGCGCCAGACTTCGGCGATGTCGGCGACGTTGAGATCAAAGCGCTGATCTTCCGGCAGGTTGTCCGAGTTCTTGGTTTTGAGGATGTCAAAACCTTCGGCAAAGGCCTGCATCATCCCGTACTCGATGCCGTTGTGAATCATCTTCACAAAATGCCCGGAACCGGCTGGGCCCGCGTGAATGTAGCCATGTTCGGCTCGTGAATCAGCCGAGGCGGAACGGTCCTTGGTGCGCGGGATCGTGCCCAGGCCTGGGGCCAGGCTGGCGAAAATCGGGTCGAGGCGTTGCACGGTCTCGGCGTCGCCACCGATCATCATGCAATAACCGCGCTCCAGGCCCCAGACGCCGCCGGAGGTGCCGACGTCGACATAGTGCAGGCCTTTTTCCGACAGCGCCTTGGCACGGCGCACGTCGTCTTTATAGTTGGTGTTGCCGCCGTCGATGATCACGTCACCGTCTTCCAGCAATTCGCTCAGTTCATTGATGGTGTTTTCAGTCGGGTCGCCTGCAGGCAACATGACCCAAACGGCGCGCGGCTTTTGCAGGCCGGCCACCAGGGCTTTCAAGTCGGCAACGCCGGTGGCGCCCTCTTCGCTCAAGCCTTTGACGAATGCTTCGTTACGGTCGTATACAACGGTGGTATGCCCATTGAGCATCAGGCGCCGCGCAATGTTACCGCCCATGCGGCCTAGTCCGATAATCCCCAGTTGCATGTGCTGATGCTCCTAACTGCTAAATAAATGTGTGACATAGTTTATAGCGCAATGAGGCTAATGAGGGTTAGTCCAGAGCGGATCCGTGTAGTTTCATGACAAAAAGTTGGCCAGCGTTTCAGCATCACCGCGCAAAAAGTCACACGACCATCAAAAATAAAAAAGTTCCCTTGATTCAAAAAAGAATTCAGAATTGCTTCCGACTGGTGTCGAGCCCCTCCCCTAACGCGTTCCGACATCGCGATCTACCGGCTATTTGCGAGGCAAGCAATGAGCACAGCACAGATGACCCGCCCGCCACAGACCCTCTACGTCAGCGTCCGTCGCGATGAATTGCGCCAGTTGAAAGACGAACGCGATCAGTTGCAGCAGGAAGTCCTGCGCTTGCGTTCCTACCTTCAGGCCCAGATCAACCAGGCGTCCGGCACCCAGCCCGCGCTTTGCTGAACGTGAGCTGAACGAACCGTTCAGGAATAACTCACGAAGTTTTCACACCCTCCTCCCGATACTCCCGCCGAATAGGGCCGCCCACCTGGGGTAGCCCTCGTGTTGCGCGCACTTCTGCGCGGTGACTGGCAATTATCGGGTTGGAGCGCTGGATGGCGATGTTCAAACGCAGCACGAAGTCTGCGAAAGGCTTTGATTGGGCCGGCCTTGGCTGGCTGTTCCTGTTTTTCTGGTATTTCTCGGGTATCACCCAACTCCTGATCCAACTGACCGGCACCTCCGGGTTCAGTGGTTTTCGCCAAGCCTTCTTCCTTAGCGCCTTCTGGTTGGCGCCGATGCTGCTGTTCCCGCGCCAGACCCGCATGCTCGCCGCATTGATCGGCGTGGTGCTGTGGGCCTGTTCCATGGCCAGCCTTGGTTACTTCTTCATCTATCAGCAGGAGTTTTCGCAAAGCGTCATCTTCATCATGTTCGAGTCGAACATCTCTGAAGCCGGCGAATACGCGACCCAATACTTCGCCTGGTGGATCGTGCTGGCGTTCATCGCCCATACCGCCTTTGCAGTGTTCCTGTGGACCCGCCTGCGCCCGGTCTACCTGCCGCGCGGCCAGGCGATCCTGGCGGCGACTGCGATTGTACTGGCGGTGGTCGGCTACCCGCTGGTCAAGCAGATTGCAACCAACCCGACCATGGAACTGGCCATCGACGGCTTCGAATCGCGTGTCGAGCCCGCCGTGCCATGGCAGATGATCGTTGCCTACCGCCGTTACACCGAACAACTCAACAGCATGCAAGGCATGCTGACCAGTGCCAGCCAGATCCCGCCCTTGAAGAACCTCAAGGACACCATGGCCGGCCAGCCCTCCACGCTGGTGCTGGTGATCGGCGAGTCCACCAACCGCCAGCGCATGAGCCTCTACGGCTACCCGCGTAACACCACGCCGGAACTGGACAAGCTGCGCGACCAGCTGGCGGTGTTCGACAACGTCATTACCCCGCGCCCCTACACCATTGAAGCGCTGCAACAGGTGCTGACCTTCGCCGACGAAGAGAACCCGGACCTGTACCTCAAGACGCCGTCGATTGTGAGCGTGATGAAACAGGCCGGCTACAAGACCTACTGGATCACCAACCAGCAGACCATGACCAAGCGCAACACCATGCTCACGACCTTTTCCGAACAGGCTGACGAGCAGGTGTACCTCAATAACAACCGCAACCAGAATGCCCGCCAATATGATGGCGACGTACTGGAGCCTTTCGCCAAGGCCATGGCTGACCCTGCTGAACGCAAATTCATCGTGGTGCACCTGCTGGGCACGCACATGAGCTACCAGTATCGCTACCCGCCGACCTTCGACAAATTCACCGATCGCCAGGGCGTACCGCCCGGCATCAGCGATGAACAGCTGCCGGTCTACAACAGCTACGACAACGCGGTGCTGTACAACGACTTCGTGGTGTCGAGCCTGATCAAGGACTACGCCAAGACCGACCCGAACGGCTTCCTGCTGTACCTCTCGGACCACGGCGAGGACGTGTACGACTCGGCCGGCCACAGCACCCTGGGGCGTAACGAAGGCAAGCCCACTGCGCCGATGTACACCATTCCGTTCATGGCGTACGCCTCGCCGAAGTGGCGGGAAACCCACGACTGGAGCTTCGCCAGCAGCCTGCAGCGCCCTTCCAGCAGCTCGCAATTGATCCACACCTGGGCCGACCTCGCCGGGTTGAGCTTCGATGAATGGGACCGCAGCAAGAGCCTGGTCAATGCCAGCTTCAAGCCGCGTCCGCTGATGATTGGCGACCCTTATATCGGCCAGAAAAAAGGCCTGATCGATTTCAGCATGCTCAAGCCGAAGAAGCCGGATGCCGCTGAAGTGGTCATCAAGTAGCCAAGGCCTTGTAACAGAAAGATAACAATCATTCTCGTTTAAACCTAAAGTTCCACGTCTCCTTTCGTCTTTGAGCCATGGCCTTCCCTTTCCGGGGTGGCTTCAAAGACGACAAGGAGTCTGCCGCGATGCTCGCGCCGTTTACCCGTTCCATGACCCTCACCCTTGGCCTGTTCGGTGCTGTTCTGAGCACGGACCTACTGGCCGAAACCGACCCCGAACACCCGCCGACCAACACGCTGGAGCTGGGCGCCACCAGCATCACCGCCGAAGGCCTGGGCGCCACCACCGAGCACACCGGCGCCTACACCACCGGCGCGATGAGCACGGCGACCAAGCTCAACTTGTCCATCAAGGAAACCCCTCAGTCGGTCTCGGTGATCACCCGTCAGCAGATGGATGATTTCAACCTCAACACCCTGACCGAGGTGCTGCGCCAGACAACCGGTGTCAACGTCCAGCACTATGACTCCGACCGCGTCTACTACTCCTCCCGTGGCTACGCCATCACCAATTACCAGATTGACGGGATGCTCAATACCTTCGGGTATATGAAGTCGGACGCTGACACCATCATCTACGACCACATTGAGGTCGTACGTGGCGCCACGGGCTTGACCACCGGCGCAGGTGACCCTTCGGCCACCGTCAACATGGTACGCAAGCGCCCAACCGCGCAATGGCAGGCAAAAACCGGCGTGAGCGGTGGCAGCCACGACAACTACTACAGCTACGTGGACGTGGGCGGCCCGCTGGCCTTTGACGGCCGCTTGCGCGGGCGCAGCGTGCTGGCCTACCGCGATAGCAAGTCGTTCCGTGACAACTACGGGCTGCAGCGCACCGTCGGCTACGGCATTCTGGAAGGCGATCTTTCAGACGACACCGTGCTGGCCGTAGGCTTTGATTACCAGGACAAACACGTGCAAGGCACGTCCTGGGGCACCGTGCCCTACTGGAACAGCCAGGGCGGCAAGGCCGGGCTGTCGCGCTCCACCAACATGGCGGCAGACTGGAGCTCCTGGCCGCTGACGGACAAAACCACCTTCGCGACGCTGGACCATCGGCTGGCGGGTGACTGGCATCTGAAGGCGGCGTATACCCATCGCCAAAGCGATACGGATGGCAAGGTCTACTACGGCGGCGCTGGCTTTCCCAATGATGATCGCAGCGGCATGAAAGCCTGGAACAGCCATATGCTCGGTACGTCCAGAATGGAGGCGATCGACCTCAACCTCGCCGGCACTTATCCGCTGCTAGGCCGCGAGCACAAGCTGATGGTGGGTTATGGCGAAGCCGCACAACGCGACACCTCACCGTTCATGCGCCAGGGCAAGACGCCCGCCGGGTACAACGACATCGACGACTGGAAACACATGGGCGGGATCGCCAAGTTTCCTGACACGGTCACGTCGCTCAAGGGCGAGCACAGCTCTAAAAAACAGAAGGCGGGTTACCTGGCCACTCAACTGAACCTGACGGATCGCCTGCACGCGGTGCTGGGCAGCCGCTATGGCAGTTGGGAGTACGAAAAAGCCGAACCTGACTATGACGCCAATGACCAGTTGAAGAACAGCGGCAAGACGCGTCAGACCCACAATGACATGTGGACGCCTTATGCGGGGCTGCTCTATGACCTGACGCCGGAGTACACGGTCTACGCCAGTTACACCGATATTTTCAGGCCACAGGATTCCGTCGACGTGGGTAAGAAGTATCTGGAGCCCGTTGTGGGCAGCAACTATGAAGTGGGGCTCAAAGGCAGCCTGCTGCAGGAGCGCTTGAATGTGGCCGCGGCTTACTTCTGGAGCACCCAGGACAACGTCGCAGAACTGGACGACTCGGTACCGCCGAACCCAACCACGGGGGAGGAATACTACAAATCCGGCGGCAAGGGTAACAAGGTCAATGGCTTCGAACTCGAGGTTGCCGGTGAAGTCCTGCCCGACTGGAATGTGACCGCAGGCTATACCTACACCCACTCGTTGAATGGCTCGGGCAAACGTAACAATACCCAACAACCACTCAACCTGCTGAAGCTCTCCAGCGCCTACCGGCTGCCGGGCCAATGGCGCAACCTCACGGTGGGTGGCGCGGTGAATTGGCAGAGCGACATGTATGACTTCAGCAACCGGCCTACGGGCGCGCGGGATGACAAGGGCAACCTGATCACTACGCGGGCAAAGATTACCCAACAGGCCTACACCGTGGTCAACCTGATGTCGCGCTACCAGTTCGACGAACATGTTTCGGCATCGGTTAACGTGAACAATCTATTTGATAAAAAATATTACGAACGTGTCGGCTTTTATAATGGCGTGTATTGGGGAGACCCGCGCTCCATCACGCTTGCCTTGGACTGGCAGCTGTAAGCCCTGCCCCGGAAGTTAACAAAAACGTTAACTTCCGGGCGGTTCCACGTTAATTCCCACTTAATAAGACGCCGCCATAGTCGCCCCATGAACCGGATCAAGGAGTGATCGGACACCTTTCACTCTTAATGGGAATACTGCCATGAAACTCTCCACCTTGATGCTCGCCAGCCTGATGACCGTGACCTCCGTTGCCGCCTTTGCAGAAGGCGGTTCAGAGCGCTCCAAGCAGTTCTACAACGACTTCACCTTCATGCAGCAAAAGACACACGGCACGAATGACAAAACAGCGATTGCCGATGGCAAGACTGTAAAGCCTCGCACTACCGAACAACCGGATGCCGAGCAAAAACCGAACAGCTGATTTAATACTTAGTTAATCCGCATTACCCTGTGCCATCCCGCTCCGTTGGTAAAGGTTAACTTGGCGCCATTTAATGGCGCCTTTTTTTGCCCTGCGTTTAATCAGAGCCACTATTAAAGCGGTTTACTCCAGAACAACATGCGCCCGTGAGCCGGGTCAAAGATCGAATCATCAAAACCGAACTTGCGATACGCCGCTTGAGCCACGTCATTGCCTTCAAGCACCTCCAGGGTGATCTTGCAGCAACCTCGCTGGCGCGCGATTTCCTCAACCTTTTGCAACATTTTCTGACTCAACCCCAGGCCACGAAACGGGTTCATCACCACCACGTCGTGAACGTTGACCAGCGGGCGGCAGGCAAACGTCGAGAACCCTTCAAAGCAGTTAACCAAACCTGCCGGCTCGCCACCGACAAACGCCAGTACGCTGAACGCGTGGGGGCGCTTGGCCAACTCGGCCGGCAATTGCTGCAACAGGTCGGCAGGCAAGGTATGACCGCCGCCCATCGGGTCTTCGGCGTAATGGTTAAGCACCAGGCCAATCGCCTCGGCATGCACGGGGTTGGTGTAGCTGGCTTGCAGCACCAGGATGTCAGGGGTGTCCATTTCCTTCCTCAATCACGACAACAAGGGAACAGGCTCCCTTTGAGAGGACGATTGTAAGCGCGGAGTCGGCTCTGGATGAAGGAGATTAACTACAAATGCCTGCCTGAAAGCACGAAGGTTGGGCGCATCAACAAGCGCCTTCAGCCTGGGATTTGTCCTATGCGCCGAAACGCTGAAGTTGCATCTCCTGTAACCGGCTCAGGGTGCGGCGAAATGCAAACTCCAGATAGCCTTCGGTGTAGAGATGTTCCAGCGCCACACGGGCCTCGATAAACAACGGCACTTTGCGGTCGTAGCACTCATCCACCAGCGCGATAAAGCGCCGCACACTGTCATCGTGCACCGACAATTGCGGCAGTTCGCGATCACCGGCCACCACGCGCTGGGCAGCATCTTCAGTGCCCCGAGCGATGCGCGCCGGGCGCTTCTGCGCACTCAGGTTGGGAACCTCACCCAGCAGGATCGCGCTGAAGCGATCACACAACAGCATAAAGTCCATGGCGGCCAGCGGCTGCTCGCACAGATCGCAGTAGCGACACCAAAGCACCGTATCGCTGGACAGCACCGCCGCAATCGAGCGATGGCCGACACTGACCGGCCCGCTGCTCACCGCCTGCCCTTCGCTCAGCTGCTTGAACACCGTGGCGAGTGCCTCCGGCTGATTCACCCAATAACGCTGCAAGCTCGCGCCGGGATGCAAACGGTGATCTTCCTCACCGTCTACCGCCACCACCTGCATATGCTGCTTGATCGCCGCGATGCCCGGCAGGAAGCGTTCGCGGTTGAAGCCATCGGCATACAGCTGGTCAGGAGGCTGGTTCGAGGTGCACACCATCACCACGCCTTCTTCGAACATCACCTGGAACAGGCGGCCGAGAATGATCGCATCACCAATGTCACTCACGAACAGCTCGTCGAAACACAGCACCCGCACTTCCTGGCTGAGCTCACGGGCCAAGGCCTGCAACGGGTCGTGGATGCCGCTGAGCTGGAACAAACGCTGGTGCACCCAGCCCATGAAGTGATGAAAATGCTGACGCCGCGCGGGCACCCGCAGGGTCTGGTAGAACTGGTCCATCAACCAGGTTTTACCGCGGCCCACCGGCCCCCAGAGGTAAACCCCGGTGATCGGTGAATGGCCTTGGTGCAAGGCTTCGTGGCAGTGCTGCAAGGCGTCAACCGCCCGGCGCTGGGCGTCGTCGACGACGAAACCTGGCTGGGCGATGGCATGTTGGTACGCGGCGAGAGGCGAGTCGAAAGTCATGCGTGCCAGTATGACTTACAGGGAGATATCCAGCCGCGAAATCTTGCCCTGCTCGTTCAGGCGAAAGGTGTAGCGCAGCTCAAGCGGGCTACCGGGGAAATTGCCGGACACCCCATTGCTGACCAACACCTTGCCGGTGCGATGCTGCACATTCAGCACCTCGACCCGCGGCTGATAACGGCGCCCGGTGTCTTCCATCCAACGCGCAATGGCGGCTATACCGACTTGATGCTCGCCTTCATCGAACACGTTGGCATCGTCAGCAAAACAATGGGCGATGGCCGAGGTATCGCGGGTATTGGTCGCAGCGATATAGGCGACGATGGCCGGGGCCAACTCAGGCAGGCTCGACATGGCACAGCTCCTTTTTAGTAATGTGTAGCGCCATGCTAAGCCAGGGACGTGTCAGTTTTTGTCAGGAGTAAAGGGCCCGGATTCATTCTGCTCCATCAGCTTGCGCCAAGCCCGCAGCCAGTCGCTGCGCCGCCCTGGATAACGGTCGCCCTGGGCATTCGCGGCGGCCACACGGTCGGTGCGAAAGGTGCGATAGGCACCGCGCAATTCGCACCACGCCACAATCACCCGCACTTCATTCAGAAAGCCCAGCGCCAAGGGCCAGATCAGCCGCTGGCTTTGGGTCTGGCTGGCGTCTGCGTAGTCGATATGCAGCTTGGCCTGGTTGCGAATGGCCTCGCGAAACACGTTGAGCGGCACGCGGTTTTCCGGGTAGCCAAACCCCGGTGGGCCCGGCAACAGCGTTGGGTTACGCAGGGCTTCCTGCGCGGTGGGATCGAGCACGTCGGCAATCTTTGCCAAGGCATTGGCTGCGGCGCGGCTGAGCACGTCATCGCCACGCTGATCCACGTAGCGCAAGCCGAGCACGATGGCCTCGGTTTCCTCGGCGTTAAGCATCAACGGCGGCAGAAACAAGCCACTGCGCAACACATACCCAACCCCCGCCTCGCCGAAAATCGGCGCGCCCAACGCAGTCAATTCAGCAATATCGCGGTACAGCGTGCGCTCCGACACCTCCAACTGCGCGGCCAGCACGGCGGCCGTCACCGGGCGCTTTTTGCCCCGCAGGGCCTGGAGCAAAGTCAGTAGACGAGTGGTACGCGACACGTTGATCCCGCCGAAAAGGAAAAAGTGCCGCAGCTTAGCAGAGCCCCCTGTCAGAAAACGTCAGCAGTAAAAAACCCGCTTGACCGAAAACATTACAAGCATCATATTATTTACATGTTACTGAACATTTAATAAAACCAAACGGTCAGGAGTTTTCCTATGCGCAATAAAGTCTTTGGCCGCCGCAGCGGTCTGCAAGTCTCTGAACTGGCCTTGGGCACCGGAAATTTCGGTACGGGCTGGGGCCATGGCGCCGAGCGCGAAGAAGCCAAGCAGATCTTTGATGGCTACCTGGAAGCCGGTGGCAACTTCCTCGATACCGCCAACGGCTACCAGTTTGGCCAGGCGGAAAAACTGCTGGGCGAATTTATCGCCACTGAGCGCGACAACCTGGTCGTCGCCAGCAAATACAGCCTGCGCACTCAGCCGTCCGATGCCGGTACGATCAAGCTCGGCAACAATCGCAAGAACCTGGTGCGCGCCGTCGAAGAAAGCCTCAAGCGCTTGAACACCGACCGCATCGACCTGCTCTGGGCGCACATGAGCGACAACGTCACGCCCATGGAAGAGATTCTGCGCGGCTTCGATGACCTGGTCCGCGCCGGCAAAATCCACTATGCCGGCCTCTCCAACTTCCCGGCCTGGCGGATTGCCCGCGCTGACCTGCTGGCCGAAGTACGCAGCTTCGCGCCGATTATTGGCGTCCAGGTCGAATACAGCCTGGTCGAACGCAGCGCCGAACGCGAACTACTGCCAATGGCAGAAGCACTCGGCCTGGGCGCTACGTTGTGGTCGCCCCTGGGCGGTGGCTTCCTCACCGGCAAGTACCGCGAAAGCCTCGACGACAACCGCGCCAACAAGCTGGGCATGCTGATCCACTCGGAAACCAGCGCGCGCGAAACCGCCGTGCTCGACACCCTGCTGGCAGTCGCGGCTGAACTCGACGCCAGCCCAACCCACGTCGCCATCGCGTGGATAAGGGCAAAGGCCCGCCGTTCGACCACCGCACTGATCCCGATCCTCGGCTCACGCACCCGCGCGCAGTTTGACGCCACATTGGGCGCATTGGACGTGGAGTTGTCGGCCGAGCACGTTGCGCGCCTGGACACCGCCAGCGCCATACCGTTGGGCGTGCCGCACGGGATCATCGCAGAGCGTTTCCCCATCGATAACGGCTTGGACAGCCCTCGCCCTCCGGTTATTTGAGACGAAAAAAAACGGCCTGAACAGGCCGTTTTTTTTAAACGCAGAACTTACGCAAGGCTCTTGCTGACCACCTCGAACACATCACTCGACAGCTCGCCGGATGCACGAATGCGCTCCAGCTCCGCCTTCATCAGCGCCTGGCGCGCGCTGTCGTATTTACGCCAGCGGGTCAGTGGCGCCAATTGGCGCGAGGCGATCTGCGGGTTGAAGCCGTTCAACTGGATCACCAGGTCGGCGAGGAAACGGTAGCCCGAGCCATCGGCGGCATGGAAGTTGATCAGGTTCTGCCCGGCAAACGCGCCGATCAGCGCCCGCACCTTGTTCGGGTTCTTGATGTTGAACGCCGGGTGTTCCATCAACGCTTTAACCCGTGCCAGCCCGCCCGGCAAAGTGCTGCCGGCCTGAACGCTGAACCATTGGTCCATGACCAGCGGGTTGTCTTTGAAGTTCTCGGCAAACACCGCCAGCGCCTGGGCCTTCTCCGCCTCGAACGGCGAATTCACCAGCACCGCCAGCGCGGTCAGGCGTTCGGTCATGTTGTCGCTGGTGTCGAACTGGTCCAGCGTTGCCGCCAGCACTTCAGGCTTGCCGCTGAGCATCAGATAAGACAGCGCGATGTTCTGCAAGGCGCGACGCGCAAAGTGCTCGGCCGCCGCCACGTAAGGGGTTTGCTTGGACAGCTCGCGGTTGGCCTGGTAACGCAGCCACAGCGATTCGTACAGGTTGTCGGCCAGCTGCTTGCGGGCGAATTCGCGGGCAGCGTGGATGGCATCCACATCCGCCACTTCACTGATTTCCGTCAGGTAGGCTTCGCTTGGCAACGAGAGCATTTCGGCGACCATCGCCTGGTCCAGGCTTTCATCACTGAGCACCGTGCGCAGCGCGTCGATCAGGCGCTGATCGAGCTTCAACGGCTGACCGGCTTGATGCTGACCAATCAACTCCTGCAACACCTGCACCGACAACTGCTGGCCGGCATCCCAACGGTTGAACCCGTCGCTGTCGTGCTGCATCAGGAACATCAGTTGGTCGCGGTTGTACGGGAAGCTCAACTTCACCGGCGCCGAGAAGCCGCGCAGCAGCGAAGGCAACGGCTTTTCAGCGATATCGACGAAGGTGAACGTCTGCTCGGCTTCGGTCACCGAGATCACCCGCGAGGTGGCGCCCGCTGCTGCCTCACCGGCCAGGCGCAAGGCAATGCCGGCGCCCTTCGCGTCCAGCAGGCCCAATTCCACCGGAATCACGAATGGCAGCTTCTCAACCTTGTCCGGGGTTTGCGGGCAGCTCTGGCGGAAGGTCAGGCTGTAGGTCTTGGCGGCGGCGTCGTAGGACTCGCTCACCGCCAGGCGTGGCGTGCCGGCCTGGCTGTACCAGCGCTTGAACTGGGTCAGGTCGGCGCCGTTGGCGTCTTCCATGGCCTTGATGAAATCGTCGCAAGTCACGGCCTGGCCGTCGTGACGCTCGAAATACAGGTCGCTGCCTTTACGGAAGCCTTCGGCGCCGAGCAAGGTGTGGATCATGCCGACCACTTCCGAGCCCTTTTCGTACACGGTCAGGGTGTAGAAGTTGGAGATCTCGATGAAGCTGTCCGGGCGCACCGCGTGGGCCATGGGACCGGCGTCTTCGGCGAACTGGTGCGTGCGCAGGTAGGCCACGTCCTGGATGCGCTTGACGGTGGCCGAGTTCATGTCGGCGGAGAAGCCGGAATCACGGAACACGGTGAAGCCTTCCTTCAGCGACAGCTGGAACCAGTCGCGGCAGGTCACGCGGTTGCCCGACCAGTTGTGGAAGTATTCGTGGGCGACGATGGCCTCGACGCGCTGGTGCGCGGCGTCGGTGGCGGTTTCGGCGCGGGCCAGCACGGCGCTGGAGTTGAAGATATTGAGGCCCTTGTTCTCCATGGCGCCCATGTTGAAGTCATTCACCGCGACGATCATGAAGATGTCGAGGTCATACTCGCGGCCGTAGGTCTCTTCGTCCCAGCGCATGGACTTTTTCAGGCTGTTCATGGCGTGCTGGCACTTGTCGATGTTTTCCGGCTCGACGTAGATGCGCAGCGCCACGGTGCGCTCGGTCATGGTGGTGAAGGTGTCTTCAACGCACCACAAATCACCGGCCACCAGCGCAAACAGGTAAGCGGGTTTCTTGAACGGGTCTTCCCAGGTCGCCCAGTGGCGGCCGTCTTCGCCGGGGCCGCTGGCAATCGGGTTGCCGTTGGACAGCAGCACCGGGTAGCTGTGTTGCTCGGCGATCACCGTGGTGGTGAAGGTGCTCATCACGTCCGGGCGGTCGAGGTAATAGGTGATCTTGCGGAAACCCTCGGCCTCGCACTGGGTGCAGAACATGCCGCTGGATTTGTACAACCCTTCCAGCGCGGTGTTGGTTTCCGGGTGGATGCGCACGCTGGTGTCGACCGTGAAGGTCTCACGGGTCGGGTGCAGGGTCAGGTGGCTGTCGGTCAACTGGTAGTCGGCTTCGCTCAGTTCGCGGTCGCCCAGGTTGACGGTCAGCAGTTCAAGCTGCTGGCCATCAAGCACCAGCGGCGGCAGGCCGGGGCCACGCTCAGGGTTGCGGCGCATCACCAGTTGCGCGTGGACCAGGCTGTGGTCCTCGAACAACTCGAAGGTCAGGTGCGTCTCTTCGATCAGGTAGTCCGGCGCCTGATAGTCCTTCAGGTAAATCATCTTCGGTTGTTCGGTGCGCATGGGTGGCATCCTTCTACTGATGCACGGCGAGCTGATAGGCCGTGTACTTACGAATGTTGATAACGCCGGTGTCGAAGATCAGGTATTGGCCCTTGATCCCCAGCAGCGTGCCTTCGGCAATCGGGTTCTTGTCCAGGTTGAAGCTGACGATCTTGGCGGGATACTGCTCCACCGGGTAGCGGATTTCGAGCGGTTCGAGGTCGGTTACCGGTTGGATGGCCTGTAGGCCAAAGCGTTCCTGCAAACTCAGCAGGCCCTCGGCGCAGGAGGCGAACAGCGCATCACGCACCTGCTTGAGGTCCACCGATTGCGCGTCACCCTTGAGCAACGCGCGCCAGTTGGTCTTGTCGGCCACCTGGCTGCGGAACAGGTCTTCGACGAAGCCGGATTGCTGGCGGGTGGCGACGCGCATGATCGGCAACGCCTGGCTGGCACCCTGGTCCAACCAACGAGTCGGCAACTGGGTGGCACGGGTGATGCCGACCTTGATGCCCGACGAATTGGCCAGGTACACCACGTGGTCGGTCATGCAGAACTGCTCGCCCCAACCCGGATCACGGCAAGTGCCGGCGTCGTAATGGCAACGCTCGGGGCTCATGATGCACAGGTCACACTGGGCCAGTTTGGTCATGCACGGGTAGCAGTAACCCTGGCTGAAACTGGTCTTGGTCTTGCGGCCGCAATGGCTGCAATGGATGGCACCGAGGAACTCCAGGCGCACGTGAGTACCGATCAACGGGTTGACCGGCACCTCGGTATCGCCTAGACGAAACGCGTATTGAACAGTCGGCTCACCGAGTTGCGCCGACATTTTGCTGACTGCACCGCGACCAATTTCAATCAATGGATCGCATCCGACTTGAACAGGATATTCGGCACCGGTGCCGATTTGGACGCGCATTCCTGCGGGCCCATGTAGCCGGTGCGCTGCTCTTCCGGCAGGTTCTGGATTTCCCAGGCAATCACCGCTTGCAGCGACAGCTCGCGCTGCTCGGCGGTGAGCTTGCGGCCATCGGACCACTTGCCGATTTCCACGGCGAGCTTGAGGCTCTCGTAGATGTCCGGGGTGATGTTTTCGATCATTTCAGCAAAAGACGACATGTACACAACCTCTTGATAACGGTCGCTGGTTCAGCGAATACACTTATGACAATTGACGACCGGGCTCGATACCGGCGCGTCAGAATTCCTTGGACAACTTGACCTGCACCAGCTCCTTGTCCAGCAAGCGCTTGAAGATCTGCGGCGCCGCAAAGGTATAGGCGGCGAACGCCAGCCACGCCCAATCAATCATCTGGGCCACTTGCGGGTAACCCTGGGTCGCCAGGGTGATAACCACCACACGATAGACCACGAACATAAACAGCAGCAGGACAATCGCGCGGGTGGCGCTGCGTTCGTTCATCCAGCTGTTGAAGCGCCACCAGGCACCGAGAAACACATTGCTGCGGGCCTTTACCGCCGTCAGCAGGTGCAGCGCCGCGACATTCGTGGCGTTTTCCTGCAAGGCCCAGATCGCATGGTCGCGGGCACCATTGATATCGCCCTCGCGCAGCAGCAAATGCCCCAGCACCACCACCGCACCGGCATTGCTCGGATCGGCCTGCAACGCCTGGCGCGCGAACTGATACGCCTGGTCCCAATGGCCGCTGGCACGGTGGAATTGCGCCATCGCAACCAGGTTGGAGGCGTCGTCGGGGGCCAGTTCCAGGGCTTTCTCCAACGGCTCGCGGCTCTGCGCCAGGCGGCCGGTCAATTGATACAGCTCGGCCAGGCAGCGGTAATTGATCGGGTTGAGCGGTTCCATATCCAGCAGTTGGGTCAGATGCTCCTGGGCCAGGCTGAATTTGCGCAGGGCAATCGCCACCTGGGCGGCCGCGTAGTGGGCCAACGGCATCTGCGCATCGGCCGCCAGGGCCAACTGCACTTCACGCTTGGCCGCGTGCACGCGGCGCATATTCATCAGGCAGATCGCCAGCAACGCGTGGGCTTCGGCCGAATGCGGGTCGCTGGCCAGCAACTGGCGCAACGCGTCGATAGCGCCGTCATTATGGTCAGCCTGCAGGCGCTGATAAGCCAATTGCAGCAGGTAATCGGTATTCATCAGCTCACCACCAGATACCAAAGGGTGCTGGGCACCCAATTGACCACCATGCTCTTGAGCACAAAGCCGCCAATCAACGCCAAGGGAAGACCAAAACGGTTGAGGACGCCGCCGTAGTACTGGTAGATCTCAATGGTCTCGTTCTGCTGGATATACAACAGGTAACCCAGGCTCAACTTCCACACCACCAGCACCAGCAAGGCATATTGGATCTGGGCCTGGCTCTTGATGTAGCCAAAGCCCACCAGTTGCAGCAGGCCGAAGCCGATCACCACGCTGCCCACCAGCGCCACACCGGCCAGCACCCACTCGCGCACGCGCGTCGGGCTGCCCACGGCTATCGAGTTGAACACAAACCATGGCAAGCCAAGCCAGGCACCGCCGAGCATCAGGCCCAGCAATGGCCAGATCGGTGAAACCGCCCATTTGGCCAAGGCGCCCGGGCGCGGTTCATCTTCGATGCGGTAACCACCGTACTGCGCCATCAGCGACCCTTCCCGTGTTTGTCGAGGAAGGCCAAAACCTCGTCATATTGATTGCCTTCATTGGCGTAGCGCGCGTAATTGCGCGCCGTGGTCAGCCACTCCAGGGTGGTCGCGCGCACTTCTTTCAACGCCGCCTTGAAATGCCGGTCGCAAATCGACTGTTCCGCGCCACTCTCGATAGAGGCTTCAATCGCCTCGTCGGCGGCGGTTTCCACCAGCTCGCTGAGGTCGGCACCGGAGAAACCCGAGGTGTTCTTGGCCAGGAACGCGAAGTCGATGTCATCGGCCATCGGCCGCCCTTTCATCATCACCTTGAGCATGCTTTCACGCGCTGCGCGATCCGGTGGCGGCACGAACAGCACCCGGTCAAAGCGGCCAGGGCGGCGGAATGCCGAATCCACCGACCACGGCACGTTGGTCGCGGCGAGGATCAACACCCCGTGGTTGTCATTGGTAAAGCCGTCCATTTCGGACAGGAACTGGCTGACCAGCTTTGACGACGTCGACTCGCGGGTGTTGGAGCGTTTGCCGCCCAGCGCCTCGACTTCATCGAAGAACATCACCGCAGGCGCCTGGGCCCGTGCCTGTTCGAACAGCGCGTGCAACTTGCGCTCGGACTCGCCGATGTACATGTCCAGCACATCGGAGATGGCCACGTTGAAAAACGTCGCCTTGCACTCCCCGGCCGTGGCGCGGGCCAATAAGGTTTTGCCGCAGCCCGGCGGGCCGTACAGCAGCACGCCGCCGCCGACCTTCTTGCGAAAACGTTGGAACAAGCCGGGTTTTTGATACGGCAGGATGATCTTTTTGTGGATGGTCTTTTTCAGCTCATCCAGGCCACCGATATCGTCAAAGGTCAGGGTTTCCTTTTCCGGCACCAGCAGGCGCACCACTTCGCTCTGGTCGGTGTCGTCATTGGAAATCACGCGCAGGCGCGGGCGCCCTTCCGCCGCTGGAAAATCCAGCACCGACACATTCAGGCGGCGCCACAGCGCCATGTCTTCCAGCGCCGGGTTGGCATCGACCGCTGCGCGGTATTCCACCTGGGCTTCCTTGAGACGCTCCAACGCTGCCAGCACACGCGCCTTGAGCAGGCGCGCGGCGGGGTCATCACCTTCAATCAGTTGCAAGGCGCGCGGCGCCTGGCCGGCAGCCAGGCACAGTTGCGCTGCGGCCAGTTTCAGGGCGGCGGCATCGGGCCACTGCTCAAGGTCGGCCGGCAGCAGTTTAAGCCCACGCTCAGGCTCGCCGCGCTCAAGGCTGGCGCCGAGCAGCAGGGTCAGCAGCGCGACATTGCCGGGCGCCGCAGACAGCGCGGCCTCCAGCTGGTCGAACGTCGAATCATCCATGGTGCTTCCTTAAAAGTTCAGTGACGGTACGCGCAGGCTCATGTGATGACCTCCGGCCGTTCAACATCGACCCACACAAACTTGCGCGGGTCCAACTGGGTTTCCTGATCCAGGCGGTACGCCACCAGCTTGCCGTACAGCACGGCGCTGTAGTCCAGGCAAGCCAGGTTCTCGCGAATGGGTGCCGGTTTGCCGCTGCGCCAGTAATGGCCGACGAACAACAACGGTTCGTCGACGCCATAACGCAGCAGGGAATTTTTTTCAGTCGACGACAGCGGCGTACGCGCCACCGGCTCCGGCAGTGCATCGGGCTGGAACACAATGTCGCCGTAGGTTTTCGGGTCGTCTTCCCAGAATTTGGTGCGAAAGAACGAGCGCGTCAGGCCATCGCCACCGGTCAGCGTCAGACCGTCCGGCAGGCGCATGTCGGTGCCGCGCAGCAAACGGTCGAAGGCGTTGCAGGCAAAACTGCCGGGCACGGCGGCGGCCTGCAGGAAGTGCTGGTCGATGCAACCATCCGGGAAGGTGGCGCGCAACGGCGCGATAAACCCGTCATCCCAACACGCATGCACCACACGGAAACGCCCGGCGTCGACAAACAGCGGCATGTCATAGAACCAGCCGAGAAAGTCATGCCAGTCAGCCGGGTGGTGTTCGAACTGGGTCAGGGTTTCGTGGATCAACCGCGCGTGGCGTGGGTTGTGTTCGCGCACGAACTGCTTGCCACTGCCCGGCGGCGCCGGCGTGGTCCAGCCCAGCGCGTTGAACTCATGGTTACCCATGATGCACAGCGCCTGGCCGGCCTCGGCCATGTCGTGGACGATGTGCAGCGCTTCGCGAATGCGCGGGCCGCGGTCGATGATATCGCCGAGGAACACCGCCATTCGCGTCGGATGGCGCCAGGTGCCGCCCTGTTTCTGGTAGCCCAGCCGGTCGAGCAAGTGCTCAAGGGTATGAGCGCAACCGTGCACGTCACCAATCAGGTCGTAGCTACGCGCGGGATCGAGCATCAGTCGCCTCCACCCCCCAAGCGGCTGCCCCAGCCCAACTTGGTGCGGCACACTTCGTAGTAGTTGTGATCCAGCGGGTGGATCAACCGCAACTTCTGCGCCTTTTTGCTCACGGTGATGGTGTCACCGGGGGCGCAGGTGAAATGGTTCTGCCCGTCACAGGAGACTTGCGGGTAAATCTGCATGTCTTTGGACACCACGATTTTCAGCTCACTGTTGCCGTCGACCACAATTGGCCTACTGGACAACATATGGGGGTACATCGGCACGATCACAATGGCATCCAGCTTGGGGTGCATGATCGGGCCGCCCGCCGACAGCGCGTAGGCCGTGGAGCCGGTCGGCGTGGCGACGATCAGGCCGTCGGCCTTCTGGCTGCACACGAACTGGCCGTCGATGTACAGCTCGAACTCGATCATCCGCGTGGACTTGCCGGGGTGCAGCACGACATCGTTGAGTGCATCGCCCTGGCCGATGGCTTCGCCGTGGCGGCGCACTTCGGCCTGCAGCAGGAAGCGGTTTTCCACCAGGTAATGGCCGTCGAGCACCTTGGCCACTTCGACTTCCAGGTCATCGGGGCGGATATCGGTGAGGAACCCCAGGCTGCCCCGGTTGATCCCCAGCACCGGCACGTTGTGCCGCGCCAGGGCCCTGGCCGCACCCAGCAGGCTGCCGTCACCGCCGACCACGATGACCATGTCGCAGACTTCGCCGAGCATCTTGCGCGACGAGGTTTGCAGGCCGTGGCCCGGCAGGATTTCGGCGATGGTGTCTTCGAGGATCACGTGCAGGTGGCGCTCGAGCAGAAACTTTTTCAGTCGGCGGACGGTGTCCAGCACCTGGGTACTGCCCAGGCGACCGATAATGCCGATATTGCGAAATTGCTCCATGGGGCTCCTGCGGGGTTGGGGTGTGGCGAAAAACAACGATTATGGGCGAAAGGCCGCGTCAGGCAAAATCCTTTGTCGCCGTGAACCCTTGATGACAATGGTTCTCAGCCACCTGCACGACGGTTAAAAGGCTATGCTCGGACCATGACTGTGTTCCCGGATTTGCACAACCTGCCCCGCCAACTGCGCCACCCCGAAGTGCGCGACTTGGCGTGGGTGATGCTCGCCCCGCCGATGCTCGCGCAAACGCCCTGGCCGCAGCGCCACCCGCTGGCGGGCAGTGACTGGGTACAGGCACCGCACCGGCTGGAACAATGGTTGCGCGCGCTCGATCAAGACAGCAGCGCCTTGCAGCATTGGCTAAGCCTTGCCCGCACCCGGCGCCTGGGCTTGTATTACGAGCGCCTGTGGCAATTTGCCGTGCAGCACGCACCGGGCGTGGAATTGCTGGCCGCTAACCTGCCGATCCGCCGCGCCGGGCACACTTTGGGCGAGCTGGACATGCTGCTGCGCGACCGCGATGGCGTGCACCACTTGGAACTGGCGATCAAACTCTATCTGGGGCCGCAGGACGGTAACGGTCAGGACGCGGCGCAATGGCTGGGCCCCGGCTGCCATGATCGGCTGGACCGCAAGCTGGCGCACCTGGCCCAGCACCAATTGCCGATCTCGGCACGCGCCGAAAGCCGCGAAGCACTGGCAGCGCTGGATATCCAGCAGTTTGATGCGCATTTGTGGCTTGGCGGGTATTTGCTCTACCCCTGGCCCGGCGAGGCGGAACCACCCCACGGCGCCCATCCCCAGCATTTGCGTGGGCGCTGGCTGCATCAGCGCGATTGGCCGGCGTTCGTCCGTGGCAGCCCGTCAGGGCGCTGGCAACCCCTGCCCCGCCATGCCTGGCTGGCGCCGGCGCATTACGCGCCGGCCGAGGTGTGGAATGAGGAACAGATGCACGGCTGGCTGGCGGAATTGGACCCCATGGCGCCCGCGCAGCTACTGGTGCGGCTGGTTCGCAATGGCGAAGATTGGGAAGAAGCCGAACGCCTGTTCCTGGTGGCGGACCTGTGGCCAAACGTCCCCGGCGTTACTTGACCTTCAAGTGCCGCGCATACCAGGGCCGCCTCGGCACGCGTTTGAACAACGCCTGCAACCCCTCATCTTCAGCAGCAAACGTAATCCGTAGCGCCAGCTTCATGGTCTCCGGGTCCATTTCCATCGACCTGCCCATCTGCAAGCCCGGCGTGGTGCTGCAGCCATGGGTATCCGGCCCCAGCCACGGATCGCCGACTTCCACCCAACGCCCTTGTGCGAACCAGTTCACGCCATTGACCTCAAGCCGGCTGACCTCGCCTGGATTAAAGCGCTCATGGGCACGAAACCAGTCCTCTATACGGTCATCGATCCAGCCGTGGAAGTGCCAGAACACCGGGTTTACGTGGGATGAAAACGGGTCGCCAAGAAAGTCGTTCTCGGCCGCGTACCAGCGCGCGGCAAAGTCCGACGGGTCGCGGGCGAACGGCACCGGTGCGCCGTTGGACGGGTCGCGGGGCACCGAGGCCCAGCGCATGTGCAGCCAGTCGTGCAGGCCCAACTCCATCTCGGAACCGAGTTGCCCAAGCGTCAGTTTGGCCAGGTAACGCGGGTCGCGGTACTGGGCTTCCCAGACCTGGAAGTTGCTGTGATAGGTCTCGGCCGCCTTGATATCGCCGACCCATTGGGTGTAATCGGCGTCATCCGGCGCCGACCAGCTGGGCGGCAGGGCAAAGCCGTCGTGGTTGTCGAAATAACGCACAAAGCCCAGGCGGTCACGCTCCAGGGCCGGCTGCGGCTCTGGGAACTGCGGCCACGAGGGCAAATCTTGCATCGAGCGTGCAGTGCCGAGCATATGGCGGTGCATGAAGAAAAAATCGATCCCCGAACCGTTGCGGTCCTTGCGCTTGCCACGGGCGTCGCGCTCCTGGCCGCGCGGCCCGGGCTGCCAGCCGATGCCGCGCAGGGCGTCGCGTTTTTCTTCCGAGAGCTTGTGCCACTGATCGCGCGTGGCGTGCCAGAGCTGGTGAAACAGGCGGTGTTCGGGCGAAATCAGCCAGGCCAGCAGCGTCGGGTTGAGGCCGATGCGTTGCCGGGCTTCGGGAAACAGCTGTTTGTGGGCGACAAAGCGGTTATCACGTTCGGTCAACGCCAGGGGACGATCGAGGTTGAGGATCTGCCCGCTGAGCGTGCTGCTGCCGGCGTTGGCAAAGTCGGCCCAGACTTCGTCGAGGGTCATCTTGAATTCATAGGCCGGTGCGCCGTTGGCCGCGTCGCGGTCGATCAGGCGCCAGTAGAGCACGGCGCCGTCGCCGGTCAGCAGGTCACCGAGCACGCGGTAGCGCGGCTCACCTTCGCCTCGCAGGTTTTCGGCAGTGTCCAGGTAGCCGCGCAAGCCGCGCCCGCGCGGGGCGATGTCCAGCAGCAATTCCAGGCCGTGCAGCGGCAAGCCTTTCAGGCCGGCATCGCGACCTTCAAGGCGCAGGCTCCACACACCGCGCAGGATATTCGCCAAATGCTGGCCGGCCGTGTCAGCCAGATCCACCGTGGCCTCGCCCGGGGTGATGGGCAATTCTTCTTCACGCGTCAGCTCGCGATGGGCATAAAAGGCCGCGGGCACGGCGGCGCCTGTCAGCGCCAGGCCTGCGATGAACCCACGTCGAGAGATCGTCATTGTCTACCTTAGGAAACGGCTTAATCAGAGCTAGAACGTTGGCGGCTCGAAGAAATTTACCGGCGCGCCGCCCAGGCCTAAATTTCCCCCGCCATGGCTCGTTCTTCCCTGATAGCAAAGGCCTCAACTGACTGAGATGGCAATGACAAAACCACGTTCGAAAAAGGCGCTGTATATCGGCCTGCCACTGGCATTGGCGATCGGCGCCGGGGCGGGCTTCCTGGCCTGGGACCATTGGTTCCGGGGCAATGCGGGTTACCCGCTGGAGGTGATCAAGCAGGCCAATGAAATGCAGGACCGCCTGCTGTCGTTCGACAGCCATATCACCGTGCCGATGGATTTCGGCACCGCCGGCAATGAGGCCGACAAAGATGGCAGCGGCCAATTCGACCTCGCCAAGGCTGCACGCGGGCGCTTGTCGGGGGCGGCGCTGACGATTTTCGGCTGGCCGGAAATCTGGAACGGCCCCAATGCCCCGCACAAACCCACCGAGGGGTTCGTCGAGGAGGCCCGCCACGAGCAGGAGGTGCGCTACAAGATCATCTCCGGCATGGTCCGCGACTTTCCCAACCAGGTCGGCATTGCCTACACCCCGGACGATATGCGCCGCCTGCATGGCGAGGGCAAGTTTGCGGTGTTTATCAGCATGCTCAACGCCTACCCGCTGGGCAACGACCTGAACCAGTTGGACCTGTGGGCGGCGCGCGGCATGCGCATGTTCGGCTTCAGCTATATCGGCAACAACGCCTGGTCTGACTCGTCGCGCCCGCTGCCATTTTTCAATGACAGCACCGACGCCCTCGAAGGGCTGTCGCCCATCGGCCAGCAAGCGGTGCATCGCCTCAATGACCTGGGTGTGATCATCGATGTGTCGCAAATGTCGACCAAGGCGCTGGAACAAGTGGCGCAGTTGAGCCGCACGCCGATGGTGGCCTCGCACTCGGCGCCGCGTGCCTCGGTGGATATCCCGCGCAACCTCAGCGACAAAGAACTGCAACTGATCAAGAACAGCGGCGGCGTGGTACAAGTGGTGGGCTTTCCTGCCTATTTGCGCCCGTTGAGCCAGCCGACCCAGGACAAGCTCAACGCCCTGCGCGCGCGTTTCGATTTGCCGCCGCTGCCCAACCTGGCCATGGCACTGATGCCCGGCGACGCGATTATCGCCGCCTGGTCCGAGCAGAAGTTTGGCCAGTACGCCAGCGCGCTGTACGCCATTCTCGAAGAGGAACCCAAGGCCACCCTCAAGGATTGGGGCGATGCCATCGACTACACCGTGCGCAAGATCGGCATTGATCACGTCGGTATCTCGTCGGACTTCAACGACGGCGGCGGCATCCAGGGCTGGGAGAACGTCGGCGAGGTGCGCAACGTCACTGCCGAGCTGATCCAGCGTGGTTATTCCGAAGCCGATATCGCCAAGCTGTGGGGAGGCAACTTCCTGCGCGTGTGGGACCAGGTACAAAAAGCCGCCAAGCCATTGGCCAACCGCTAATCAAGTAGAAGCAAGTCCATGACCGACCGCCGTACATTTCTCAAGCAGGCCGGCGTATTCGCCGCCAGCCTGCCGCTGGGCGCCGCCCTCCTCCCGCAGGCCTTGGCGGCCAATCCGGCACCTGCTGCGAACGACCCATGGACGGGGTTCAAACAGCTGTTCACCCAGGACCCGAACTACCTGCATTTTTCCAATTTCCTGGTGACCTCACACCCCAAACCGGTGCGCGACGCGATTGACCGCTACCGCCAGCAGATTGACCATAACCCCGGCCTGGCGATGGACTGGGGCCTGGAAGAAACCTGGAAACGTGAAGGCCAGGTGCGCGAATGGGCTGGCCGCTACCTGAAAGCCACGCCACCACAGATCGCGCTGACCGGCAGCACCTCGGAAGGCCTGGCGATGATCTACGGCGGCATCAAGCTGCGGCCCGACCAGGAAATTCTCACTACCGAGCACGAACACTACGCCACGCAGAACGTGCTGGATTTTCGCGTCGCCCGGCAAGGCACGCAGGTGCGTCGCATCCGCTTGTTCGAGCAGGCCAGCCAGGTCTCCAGCGACGAAGTACTGGGCAATATCAAGCGCAACATCCGCCCCAACACTCGCGTGCTGGGCATGACCTGGGTGCAGTCCGGCAGTGGCGTGAAGCTGCCCATCGGTGAAATCGGCAAGCTGGTTGAAGAACTCAACCGCAACCGTGACGAGCAGGACCGCATTCTCTACGTGGTCGACGGCGTGCACGGCTTTGGCGTCGAAAACCTCGACTTCCCGGCCATGCACTGCGACTTCTTCATCGCTGGCACCCACAAATGGATGTTCGGCCCGCGCGGCACTGGCCTTGTCTGCGCCCGCGACAGTGAGAACAAATACGTCACGCCGATGGTGCCGACGTTCTCCGAGGACGCCAATTTCGCCACCACCATGACGCCCGGCGGCTACCACGCCTTCGAGCATCGCTGGGCCGCCGACGAGGCCTTCAAGCTGCACCTGCAGCTGGGCAAGGCGCCGGTGCAGGCGCGTATTCATGCACTTAACACTGAGCTCAAAGACCAACTGCTGGCCCACTCGCAGATCGAACTGGTCACACCGCGCAGCCCCGAGCTGTCGGCAGGTTTTACCTTCTTCCGCGTCAAGGGCCAGGACAGTGAAGCCGTGGTGGCCCACATGCTGAAAAACCGCGTGGTGATTGATGCCGTGGACCGCGACGTCGGCCCAGTGATTCGCACCTCGCCCGGCCTGCTTAACAGCTCAGATGAGATCCAGCGCTTCATGACCTTGCTGAGCCAACGGTTGTGACGGCTATTTTTTCCTTTGAACGAGATGCCCCAATGACTCCATCCCGACTCAAGCCCCTCACCGCCCTGGCGCTGACCGCGCTGTGCGGCGCGCTGTTGCCCGGCCTGGCCCAGGCCGCCACTGTGCAGCCGGGCAAAGTATTCAAGGACTGCAAGGACTGCCCGGAAATGGTGGTGCTGCCTGCCGGCACCTTTACCATGGGCACCCCGGAAGACGAAGTGGGCCGCGAGCCCGATGAAGGCCCGATGCATGAGGTGACCTTCGCCAAGCCGTTTGCCATGAGCCGCTTTCACATCACGGCCGGCGAATGGGACAGCTATGTGCGCCAGACCGGGGTCAAGATCGCCAATGGCGACGACCGCCCAGGCCGCGAATGCATCGCCAGCAAGCCGCGCTACCCGCAAGGCCCACGCCAGCCGGCGGTGTGCATGGACATGGACGACATCAAGAACTACGTGGCCTGGCTGTCGAAAAAGACCGGGCAGAAATACCAGATGGTCAGCGAAGCGCAGCGTGAATATGCCGCCCGCGCCGGCTCGACCGGTCCCTTCCCTTTCCCTTTCGATGAAGGCAAGGGTTACAGCATCGCCGAACATGCCAACACCTACGGCCCGGCCGATGGCTACAGCTACTCATCGCCGGTCGGCAGCTACCCGCCGAATGCGTTTGGCATGTACGACATGCATGGCAATGTTTACGAGCGGGTTGCCGACTGCGAACACCCCAACTACATCGGCGCGCCCACCGACGGCAGCGCCTGGGTGGAGCCCAATTGCGAGAGCTACCAGATTCGCGGCAACGACTGGGGCGAAGCGCCGGTATTTTCACGCTCGGGTAACCGCAACAACATCTACCCGCAGACGCGCGGCGACTGGATTGGCTTTCGGGTAGTGCGCGAGCTCTAAGCCCCCACATTTTGCCTGCGCGCACCGAACAATAACTGAAGCAGACACTTTCCAGTGTGGGAGCTGGCTTGCCTGCGATAGGGGTCGGTCAGGCAAATAATGTCAACCGGCCTGCCGTCATCGCAGGCAAGCCAGCTCCCACATTTGGCTTGCCTATATCAGGTAAAAATTTGCAGCAATGACTGCGGGAATTGAGCTCAAGGTCGTGTGCGAACCCTAAGGCCGGCGCCGCCCAAATGTGGGAGCGGGCTTGCTCGCGAAAGCGGTGTGCCAGTCACCAGCAGTATCGACTGATCCGCTGCCTTCGCGAGCAAGCCCGCTCCCACATTTTGCCTGCGTGCACCGAACAATAACTGAAGCAGACACTCTCCAGTGTGGGAGCTGGCTTGCCCGCGATAGCGGTCGGTCAGGCAAATACTGTCAACCGGCCCGCCGTCATCGCAGGCAAGCCAGCTCCCACATTTGGCTTGCGTGCACCGAACAATAACTGAAGCAGACACTCTCCAGTGTGGGAGCTGGCTTGCCTGCGATAGGGGTCGGTCAGGCAAATAATGTCGGCAGGCCCGCCATCATCGCAGGCAAGCCAGCTCCCACAGTTGACTTGCCTATATCAGGTGGAAATTTGCAGCAATGACTGCGGGAATTGAGCTCAAGGTCGTGTGCAAACCCTAAGGCCAGCACCTTCCAAATGTGGGAGCGGGCTTGCTCGCGAAAGCGGTGTGCCAGTCACCAGCAGAATCGACTGATCCGCCGCCTTCGCGAGCAAGCCCGCTCTCACATTTTGGATCTGTATGAACCAACAAGCCTATGCTCAGGCCTGCTTGGCCAACAGCTCCAACCCTTCATGCAACGCCGGGAACAGGCTGTTGTTGAAGTTGTTCCAGCGCAGTTCGAGGATGGTGTCCTCGGGCGAAATCTCGGTTTTCAGTACGTCGTGGAACACTTCACCAGAGTCGATGCCGTTGTCCACGTAGTGGAACGACGCGCCGGTGAGGTACAGCGGTTCCGACGGCGTGGTGGCCTTGGTCGCCCAATCCACCACGGTTTGCCCACGCGCGCCGTAGAGCGCATTCCAGGTGGCATAGGCCCCACGGCGCTCGTAAGGCGATTCAATGCGGGTAATGCCCGGGTGAATGTTCATGATCCGCCGCGCAAACGGCGCGCCCGGGCGCACCAGCTCATCCAGAATCACCAGCAAACCATCCAGCACCACGATATCGGCCTTCAACTCCACCAGCGTGTCGTGCAGGCGACGCTCGAAGTCCTGCTTGCCGGCGATGTGTTCCGCACTGCCGCGCGGCAGGCGGCGATAAGTGGACGGCACGCTCAACAGCAGGTCGTTGACCAGGCGCCCTTGTACCTTCAGGTCCGCCGGGTATAGCCATTGGCGGCCCGGCTTATAGGCAAAGCCGTAATCGCTGACCAACTGCTGGTCCCGCGGGTTCTGCTCATCATCGTCGTAGACCACGCCGACCAGGTTGTAAGCCTGGCCCAACGGCGTGTCGTTCAGCGACCCCACCAGAAACTCCAGCACCGACTTCATGTAGCGCTCGTGGTCCTTGTAGGCCACCGGCTGCCCGGCCTTGTCGGCGGCGGCATTTCTCAGGGACCACACATACACCAGGTTCTTTTTCGTCATTTTTCGCTCTCGCTGAGTGGGCTGCGCACCGCGTCGATACACGTGCGCCTACAGAACAAGAACGAACCAGCCCCGGCGCAATTTATCCCGCTGCGCTGGCGCCGAGCACGCCGAGCTAAATAGTCGCGCCGACGCTTCGTTTGTCATGGGTAAGGGTCTGTGTGCCCAGCCCCTCTTTTCACTCTCCGGGATGTATTTATGACCGACCCCAAACGCAGCGCCTTCAGGGGCCTGCTCGCCTTGCTCAGGCCCTTCCGTACCATCGTGACGGTCTCCGTCGCCCTCGGCATGGCGGGCGGCCTGGCCATCACCTTGCTGCTGGCCACCATCAACAATGCGCTGCATTCGGCCAACGGCATGACCCAAGGCGTGGTCCTGACGTTTGCGGCGTTGTGCGTGCTGGCGCTGGTCAGCTCGATCATTTCGGACATCGGCACCAACTACGTCGGCCAACGCATCATCGCCGCCTTGCGCAAAGACCTGGGTGAAAAAGTACTGTCGGCGCCCATCGGCCAGATCGAGCGCTACCGCTCGCACCGCCTGATTCCGGTGCTGACCCATGACGTCGACACCATCAGCGATTTTTCCTTCGCCTTCACGCCGTTGGCCATCGCCGCCACGGTCACCCTCGGTTGCCTGGGTTACCTGGCCTACCTGTCGGTGCCGATGTTCCTGATGATGGTGGTGGCGATCATTATCGGCAGCGCCGTGCAGTTCATTGCCGGCGGCAAAGGCATTCAGGGGTTCGACCTGGCGCGCAGCCATGAGGATGAACTGCAGCGCTACTACAACGCGATCGCTTCCGGTGCCAAGGAACTGCGCATGCACCGGCCACGGCGTTTTCGCATGAACACTCATAGAATCCAGGAAACCGCCGACCGCATCAGTGACATTCAGGTGCGCTCGGTGAACATCTACATCCTCGCCAAGACCTTCGGCTCGATGCTGTTCTTCGTGGTGATCGGCCTGGCCCTGGCGATGCAGGCCTACAACCCGAACCCGGACCCTACGGTGATCACCGGCTTCGTGCTGGTGCTGCTGTACATGAAAGGCCCGCTGGAACACCTGCTCGGTTACCTGCCGGTGGTGGGCAAGGCCAAGATTGCGTTTGGCCGGATCAGCGAGCTGTCGGAGCGCTTCTCTTCCCCCGAACCGCATTTGCTGATGGATGACAGCGAAGCACCCAAACCGGTGGTCAACAGCCTGGAATTGCGCGGCGTGAGCTACAGCCCACCGGCGATTGAAGGCAGCGAACCGTTCCACCTGGGGCCGATCAACCTGAGCATCAAGCAAGGCGACATCGTGTTCATCGTCGGCGAGAACGGCAGCGGCAAGACCACCCTGATCAAACTGCTGCTGGGCCTGTATCCGCCACAGGCCGGGGAGATTCGCCTTAACGGCGAGGCCGTCACCGACCCCGAGCGCGATGACTACCGCCAACTGTTCACCACGATTTTTTCCGACTACTACCTGTTCGACGACCTGGTGCAAGGCAGCGCCACCCAGTCACTCGACAGCGCGGCCAAATACCTGGAGCGCCTGGAAATTGCGCACAAGGTCAGCGTCAAGGACGGCGTGTTCAGCACCACCGACCTGTCCACCGGCCAACGCAAACGCCTGGCATTGGTCAACGCCTGGCTCGAAGAACGCCCGGTGCTGGTGTTCGACGAATGGGCCGCCGACCAGGACCCGGCGTTCCGCCGGATTTTCTACACCGAGCTGCTGCCGGACCTCAAGCGCCTGGGCAAAACCATCATCGTGATCAGCCACGACGACCGCTATTTCGATATCGCCGACCAGTTGGTGCGCCTGCGCGCCGGCCAGGTGGTGCACGAAATGGAACCGGCCTGAAATTTATTTTCCGGTTTTTCCAAGTAGGAACGTCTCACTAGTGGTAATGAGAATAATACTCAATAGTCACCTATAACTTGCCCACTTAAACATAGAAGAGAACGCATCCATGCCAGCAAGACTCGGTCTCAGCCCCCTGAGCAAAGCGCTATCCATGCGCCGGGCCCTGAACATCAATCTTCTTCCGAGCGCACTGGCCCTGGCGATATCACTGCCGGTTGCAGGCTATGCGCAGGCACAGGAGATCGAGCTGGATATTCCTGCACAGTCGCTGGGGAGCGCGCTGCAGGAGTTTGGGCGCCAGACCAACGTGCAGGTGCTGTACAGCCCGAGCGATGTGCAGGGCAAGAGCAGCCGCGCAGTCAAAGGCAAACTGGACCCGCAGC
Source organism: Pseudomonas sp. D2002 (assembly GCF_013385735.1). Taxonomy (NCBI): domain Bacteria; kingdom Pseudomonadati; phylum Pseudomonadota; class Gammaproteobacteria; order Pseudomonadales; family Pseudomonadaceae; genus Pseudomonas; species Pseudomonas sp. D2002. Next base: position 296,869 of record NZ_JACAPL010000002.1, read on the forward strand.
GGGCAATCGACACCTTGCTGGGTGGGACCGAGACAACCCACACCCTCAATGGCAACTCGCTGACCGTGACCGCCGTCGGCACCTCCGCCGGGCTGGAATTGAGCCCGACCCAAGTGACCGGCAACGCCTTGGGCAACATCACCGAAGACTCCGGCTCCTACACGCCAGGCACCATTGCCACGGCAACCCGTTTGACCCTGACGCCTCGGCAAACCCCGCAGTCGATCACGGTGATCACCCGCCAGCACATCGAAGACTTCGGCCTCAATAACGTCGACGACGTGATGCGCCACACGCCTGGCATCACCGTGTCGGCCTATGACACCGACCGCACCAACTACTATTCCCGTGGTTTCTCGGTCAACAGCTTCCAGTACGACGGCATTCCGTCCACCGTGCGCAACGTCGGTTATTCGGCGGGCAACACCCTGAGCGACATGGCGATCTATGACCGCGTCGAAATCCTCAAGGGCGCCACCGGCCTGCTTAACGGTGCCGGCTCCCTGGGCGCGACCATCAACCTGATTCGCAAGAAGCCCACCTCGGAATTCAAAGGCCATGTGCAACTGGGCGCGGGTTCCTGGGACAACTATCGCAGCGAAGTCGACGTCAGCGGCCCGCTGACCGACAGCGGCAACGTCCGTGGTCGCGCAGTGGCGGCGTACCAAGACAAAAATTCCTTCATGGACCACTACTCGCGCAAGACCGAAACCTACTACGGCATTACCGAATTCGACCTGTCCCCCGACACCATGCTGACCGTGGGCTTCGACTACCAGGACAGCGTTCCACAAGGTTCCAGCTGGTCCGGTTCCTTCCCGCTGGTGAAATACGACGGCAGCATCAACAAAATGCCGCGCTCCTACAACAACGGCACCACCTGGAGCTCCTGGGAACAAAACACCCGCACCGCCTTTGCCATGCTCGAGCATGACCTGGGCGATGGCTGGGTCACCAAGTTCCAGCTCGACCACAAGATCAACAGCTACCACGCCGACCTTGGCTCGATCCAGTTCGTTGAGCCCCAGTCCGATGGCAGCGCGTCGATCAACGGGCAGAAGTACACCGGCGAAACCAAAAGCACCTCGGCCGACCTGTATGCCACCGGGCCTTTCAGCTTGTTCGGCCGCGACCATGAATTGGTCGTAGGCGGCTCGATCGGCACCTCGCGCTGGCAGGGCAAGGGCTATTGGTCGCCGGAATGGCCAGGCGGCAACAAAGTCGATTTCTACAACTGGAATGGCAAGATCGCCAAGCCTATCTACGGCCCGGTCCAGCAGTACACCGACGACAATATCCGTCAGACCGGCTACTACGTGACCACACGCTTGAACGTAATGGATGACCTGAACGTAATCCTCGGCGGGCGCGTCGCCAACTATCACGTCACCGGTATAAACCCCTCCTACAAGGAAACCGGCCGGTTTATCCCGTATGCGGGTGTGATCTATGACCTGAACGACAATTTCTCGGTGTACACCAGCTATACCGATATTTTCCAACCTCAGGAAAGCACCTATAAAGATCGCAACAAAACGCTGCTCGAGCCGGACGAAGGGCAGAACTACGAGATAGGGTTAAAAGGCGAGTTCTTCGACGGCCGCTTGAACACCAGCCTTGCGTATTTCGAGGTGCATGAGACCAATCGCGCGATCCCGGACGATGCCTACAACAACCAAACCCCGACACCCGACAACTATGCGTTCAAGGGTTCCAAGGCCGTTACCAAAGGCTACGAGGCAGAAATCTCCGGTGAGTTGAGCCCAGGCTGGCAAGTGCAGGGCGGTTACACGCACAAGATCGTGCGCGACGAAGACGGCAAGAAAATCTCCACCTTCGAGCCGGAAAATCAGGTCAACCTGAACACCACCTACAAGCTCAAGGGCGCTCTGGACAAGTTCACCGTCGGTGGCGGTGTGCGCTGGCAGACCAAGGCCTGGAACGAGATCTGGAACCAGCCGTTGAATAAAAACCAGGACATCACCCAGTCGTCCTACACCGTGGTGGACCTGATGACCCGCTACCAGGTCACCAAGAACCTCTCGGCCACCGTCAACCTCAACAACGTCTTCGACACCACCTACTACACCAACGTGGGCTTCTATAACTCGGCCGCCTACGGTGAGCCGCGTAACGTGATGTTCAGCACCCGCTGGGACTTCTGATCGGATGCACTGACCGCCCCAGGCGATCAACCCAACGCCCGATGAAAGCGCCGCTTTCATCGGGCTTTTTTATGCCTGTGTATTAACGCCAGGCTCGGTCAACTGTGGGAGCTGGCTTGCCTGCGATGCAGGCACCTCGAACTATCAGGCACCGAGTCGATGCCATCGCAGGCAAGCCAGCTCCCACACAAAAGCATGTCTGCCCGGGCTGAAATCCAGCACAAAAAAACCCGGATCGATGATCCGGGTTGATTCATGAGACGGCCCCCTTAGTCCATGGCGGCCACCAGGCTGTTGATGAACGCGGCGCTGTCGATAATCCCGTCATGATCCGTGTCGATCATGACCGAACGCTCAATGCGCCCCTGACCAATCACACTTGCCATGTTCTGTTCGATCAGGTCCTTGAACTGCCCCGCGCGGCTCAATGAGGCCCACCAGCAACTGACCGGCGCCTTGATCGGCTTGAAGTCCGCTGCCTCCAGGCGCTCGCTCAACGCCCGGTCTACCTCCCAGGAAATCTGCGCCTCGTTACCACGCAGCAATTCTTCCTTGATGCCGGTAAATGCCTCACCCAAGGTCTGTTCCGCCCAGGCAACAAACGCCTGCCATTGCTCGTCTTCATCCGCAGCCTGACGCTGGCACTGCTGCCACGCGCCTTCAATCTGCTCGGCAAACGCCGGGAACATCACCCCAAGCAACGCCGCACGGCGCTCATTGGCGCAGGCCTCGCGCCCTTGCTCGACGACCACCGCGTCCCAATACGGCGTGAGCCACTGCGGCGGCGCCGAATCGATCCAGCCGACAAACTCCACCTCGCGCCCTGCTTGCTCCAGTGCGTAAGCGACCTCCATCGCCAGGTTGCCGCCCAACGACCAACCCGCCAGGCGATAGGCGCCCTCGGGCTGAGCCGCCAGTAATTGCGCGGCGTAATCGTCAACCATCGCCTGCCACTCAGGCACCGACGCGCCCTCTTCCACCAGCGCACGGCAGATCACCCCATAAACTGGGCGTTGCTCGCGCAGCGCCAAGGCAATCGCGGTATAGCAATGCACCGAGCCAAAGCTTGGGTGGAACATGAACAGCGGCGTACCTTGGGTCTGGCTGTTGAGCTTGACGATCAACTCGCTGCGCGCGCTGCCCTGCAAACAATTGACCTGCCCGCGCACGGTAGGGTTAAGCATCAACTGGCTGACAGACAGGTTGACCCCGCTGACCTGCCGGAGGCGTTCCTTGAGCAACAGCACACGCAAGGAATGCCCACCCAACTCAAAGAAGTTGTCGTTCAGCCCTACCCGCTCAACACCGAGCACCTCGCTCCAGATCGCAGCCACCTGTTGCTCGATCTCGCTGTGGGGCGCCTGGTATTCCCCTGCGCCGTTGGCTTCAGGCTTGGGCAGCGCCTTGCGATCCAGTTTGCCATTTGGGCTCAGCGGCATCTGCTCAAGCACCACCCACTGCGCGGGCACCATGTAGTCCGGCAAGTGCGCAGCCAAGTGCGCGCCGACCAGGGTTTTCCAGTCCTCACTCGGCGCCTGCAATACCACGTAACCCACCAAGTGCGTGCCGTCCACGGCCAGCACGGCTGCTTCACGCACAGCGTCATGCTCCAGCAACCGCGCCTCGATTTCACCCAACTCGATGCGCAGCCCGCGCAGCTTGACCTGATGGTCGATGCGGCCTGCGTACTCGATCACCCCATCGTCGCGATAGCGCGCCAGGTCGCCCGTGCGGTACAGCCGTTCCCCGCTGCCGAATGGGTCAGTCACAAAACGTTCGGCGGTGAGCGCCGGGCGACGGTGATAACCCCGCGCCAGGCCAATACCGCCCAGGTACAACTCGCCCAACACGCCCACCGGCGCCGGTTCCAGGTTGCTGTCCAGCACGTAGCAGCCCAGGTTGGCGATAGGCCGGCCAATCGGCACGGTGTCACTACCTTCGTCAACGCACGTCCAGTGGGTCACATCAATCGCGGCCTCCGTCGGCCCGTACAGGTTGTACAACCGCGCAGCAGGCAACTTGGCAAAGACCTGTTGCTGCGCGTCCACTGGCAAGGCTTCACCGCTGCACACAATGCGTTGCAGGCTGTGGCAGGAACCCACCGCCGCATCCTGCAAGAAGGCTTGCAGCATGGACGGCACAAAGTGCAGCGTGGTGACCTGCTCGGCGTTGATCAAGCTGACCAACCGGGCCGGATCGCGATGATCCCCCGGTGCCGCCACCACCAGGCGTGCGCCGGTCATCAGCGGCCAGAAGAACTCCCACACCGACACGTCAAAACTGAACGGGGTTTTCTGCAGCACCGTATCGCGGCCATCCAGGCCATACGCCTGCTGCATCCAGCAGAGTCGATTGGTCAGTGCCGAATGCCGATTACCGGCGCCCTTGGGCTGCCCGGTAGAACCCGAGGTGTAGATCACATACGCCAGGTTCTCGCCATCCACTGCGACATCAGGGTTGTGCTCGCTGTAACCATCAAGCCAGGCCTCGCCGGTCTCCAGCACCAAGCTCTGCACGCCTGCCGGCAGCGGCAGCTGCGCCAGCACATGAGCCTGGGTCAGCAGCAGATTCACGCCACTGTCTTGCAGCATGTAGATGAGTCGGTCACGCGGGTATTCCGGGTCCAGCGGCACATAGGCGCCACCGGCCTTGAGCACGGCCAGCAGGCCGACGACCATCTCGATGGAGCGCTCCACCGCCAACCCGACCAGCACGTCCGGCCCCACGCCCGCCGCTATCAAGCGATGCGCCAGGCGGTTGGCACGACGGTTCAGCTCGGCGTAACTCAGCTGCTGACCGGCAAAGGCCAGCGCCGGGGCGTCCGGCGTACGCAGCACCTGAGCTTCAATCAACTGATGCACGCCCTGTTGCAGCGGGTAAGTCTGCGCCGTGGCATTCCAGGCCTGCAGCATCTGGCGCTCGGCCTGCGTCACCGACGGCAGCGCGGCCAGGCGCTGGTCGGCATCGACAATCAGCGCGTTCAGCAACTGCTGGAAGTGCTCGGCCAGGCGTTGGATATGGGCGGCACTGAAGGCCTGCCGGTCGTAGTTGAATTCAAGCCCGAGGCTGTCGCCCATGCCCAACAGCACGGTCAGCGGGTAATGCGTCTGCTCCAGGCTGTGCACGGCACCAAAGCGCAGGCCCGACGGCGCGCCCTGCTCCAACGCTTCAGACACCGGGTAGTTCTCGAACACCAGGATGCTGTCGAACAGCGCCTCGCCGCCCAACCCGGCCCAGCGCTGAATCTCGAACAGCGGCGTGTGCTCTTGCTCGCGCAGGCGCACGTTCTGCGCCTGGATCTGCTGCAGCCACTGGCTGACCGACAGCTGCGCCTCAGGCGTGGCCACCACAGGCAGCGTGTTGATAAACAAACCGACTTGCTGCTCGATACCGCGCAGCTCGGCCGGGCGCCCCGCCACGGTGGCGCCGAAGGCCACAGTGGCCTGCCCGGTGTGATGTTGCAGCAGCAATAGCCAGGCGGCTTGCACCAAGGTATTGAGCGTAACCTTGTTGCTTTGCGCGAACGCTTTGAGGCGTTCGGTATGAGCGGCATCAAAGCTCAAACGATGTTCGCCGTTGGCCTCCAGGGCCGCAGGCGCTTCAGTCGAAAGGTCACGCGCCAGACGCGTAGGCGCCTGCAGGTTGGCCAGTTGTTCTTTCCAGAAGGTTTCGCTGACGGCCTTGTCCTGGGCCTGCAGCCAGGCAATGTAGTCGCGATAACGCCCGGTCGGTGCCGCCAGCGGCTCGCCGGCGTAGTGTTGCAGCACCTCGCCAAACAGCTGCGAACCGCTCCAGCCGTCCATCAGGATGTGGTGGTTGGTGTAGATCAGGTGATAACTCGACGCACCCGTGCGGATCACCGACAGGCTCAACAGCGGCGCCTGTTCCAGCACAAAACCCTGGGCGCGTGCCGACTCGGCCAGGCTGTCGAGCGCCGTGAGGCAATCCGCGCGGCCTTGCCAATCAAGCTCGTCCAGTGGCATCCGCCGCTGCTTGTAGACCACCTGCAACGGTTGCTCCACATCGGTCTGCCAGAGGAAGCCGCTGCGCAAAATCTCATGGCGATCCACCGCCGCCTGCCAGGCCTGGCGGAAGCGCGGCACATCAAGGCCGTCCACATCGATGCGCATTTGGTTGATGTAGTCGCCCGAGCCCTCGCCATACAGCGACTGGAACAACATACCCTGCTGCATCGGCGATAACGGGTAGAGGTCTTCAACCTCGGCGACGCTCAGTGGCAGTGCGTCCAGTTGGCCTTGAGACAAGCGCGCCAGCGGGAAGTCCGACGGCGTCACGCCTTGATGGGCCGCCGCGCAGCAATGCTCGATCAGAGCTTTGAGTTCCCGCGCGTAGTCATCCGCCAATTGCTGCACGGTGGCTTGCGCGAACATTTCCTGACTGAAACTCCAGTTCAGTTTCAGCTCACCGCCGTACACCTGGCCATTGATCTCCAGCCAGTTACCCAGCGGCGCATCCAGGCTTTGCTCGGCGCCACTGGCATCACCGGAAGGCGCGAACAGGCCTTCTTGTTCGCCGCCTTCGAAACTGCCGTCGAATTGCCCCAGGTAGTTGAACGTGATGCGCGGTCGCGGCAAGGCGCCCAATGCCTGTTGCGCCTGCGCATTGCCCAGATAACGCAAAGCACCAAAACCGAGGCCTTTGTTCGGGACGGCGCGCAGTTGTTCCTTGATCTGTTTGAGCGAGCCTGCCAGCGAATCGGTCGGCGCCAATTGCAACGGATAGAGGCTGGTAAACCAACCGACGGTGCGGGTCAGGTCGATCTCATCGAACAGGTCTTCGCGGCCGTGGCCTTCCAGGCGGATCAGCATCGAGTCATCACCGGTCCAGCGCACAATCACGCGCGCCAGGGCGGTCAGCAACAGGTCGTTGATCTGGGTTCGATAGGCACTTGGAGCGTCCTGCAGCAGGCGACGGGTAAACCCTTGATCCAAGTGCGTCGTCACGCTCAGGGCGTGACGGTTACTCACGCTGGCCTGCGGGTCGGCGCCCGGCAAACCGGCGCGACTGCCCTGCAACTGGGTCTGCCACCATGCCAACTCCCGCGCCAGCGCTGGGGTGGCTGCGTATGCCTGCAGCCGCGCGGCCCAGGCGCGGGTGGAGCTGGTTTTGGCCGGCAGTACCACGCGGGCGCCTTCGGCCAGTTGGCGGTAGGCGGTTTGCAAGTCTTCCAACAGGATGCGCCAGGACACACCGTCCACCACCAAGTGGTGGATCACCAGCAGCAAGCGCTGCGCGCCATCAGCCATGTCCACCAGCACCGCGCGCAGCGGCGGGCCTTGATTCAAGTCGAGACTGCGCTGAGCTTCATCGCCCAGGGCCTCCAGCTCTTCGACGCTGTTCAGCGTGGTTTGCCACAGCACCTGTTCGGCCTGATGCTGCTGGGCGCCTCGGTACGCCGCGCTCCAGCCGTCTGCGCCTTGGGCAAACGTGGTGCGCAGGGCGTCGTGGTGCACAATCAACGCCTCCAGCGCCGCCACCAGCACTGGCATTTCCAGCCGTTGGTGCGGTTGCAGCACCACGGACTGGTTCCAGTGCTCACGCTGCGGGATGTCATCAGCAAAAAACGCGTGCTGGATCGGCAGCAGCAGCAACTCGCCGGTCAGCGCCGACTGATCCAGCACCACCGCGCCGTCGCCTTCGCGGGCCACGGCTGCCAGGCTCTGCACCGTCTGGTGCTGGAACAGGTCCTTGGGCGTGAAGCGCACACCCGCTTGGCGGGCACGGCTGACCACTTGGATCGAAATGATCGAGTCACCGCCCAGTTCGAAGAAATTGTCATGCAAGCCCACACGCGGCAGGCGCAGCACGTCGGACCAGATCGCGGCGATTTTCTGCTCCAGTTCGCTCTGTGGCGCGACATACACCTGCTGCATCTGGCTCACGTCGGGCAGCGGCAAGCCTTTGCGGTCGAGCTTGCCATTCGGCGTCAGCGGCATGCGCGGCAAGAACATCAGGTGCGTGGGCACCATGTAATCGGGCAGCCGGGTTTTCAAGGCGCGGCGCAGCGCTTCGCGGCCGTTCGATTGGGCCACCGCGTTGTCGATCAATGCCGGGTCCAAAGGCACCACGTAAGCGACCAACTGCTTGCCGGTCGGGCCTTCCTGGGCGACCACCACGGTTTCACCGACGCTGTCCTGCTCACGCAGGCGCGCTTCGATTTCACCCAGCTCAATGCGGAAACCACGGATTTTCACTTGATGGTCGACACGCCCGAGGTAGTCCACCACGCCGTCCGGGCGGCCACGGGTCAAGTCGCCGCTGCGGTACACGCGGCTGCCGGGTTTGCCGAATGGGTCCGGCACGAAGCGTTCGGCGGTCAGTGCCGGGCGCTCCAGGTAACCTCGCGCCACACCCTCGCCGCCCAGGTACAACTCGCCGGCGACGCCGATGGGTTGCAGGTTGAGCTGCGCGTCCAATACATAGCCGCTGCGGTTGCCCAGCAATGTACCAATCGGTGCGTAGACGGCGCCGCATGGGTCGCCTTTGCGCGCCTTCCACAGCAGCGGCGTCACCACGGTTTCAGTGGGGCCGTAACCGTTGAACAGGTAAGTCGGCTTCAGTGCGCGCCACGCCAGGTCATAGCTGGCTTGCGCCACCGCATCACCACCAAAGCAGTAAACCCGCACGGCCGGTGGGTTGCCGTCACGCTCGGCGTGCTCGGCCAGTTGTTGCAGGTACACCGGCGGGAATACGGCCATCGTCACATTGTGGCGGTGCATTTGCGCGTAGGTGTACTCCGGCAGCCACAGGCTGTCATCGCGGATCAGCACACTGGCGCCGTTGATCAGCGGGTGCATCCAGCCTTCGTGTGAGCCGTCGAACGCGAACGACATAAAGTGCAGTTCGCAGTCGGCCGGGCCGGTTTCATAGCGCTCGCCGGTGGCGATGATGTGCGCCACCAACGGGCCGTGGGACACCGCTACGCCCTTCGGCATGCCGGTGGAGCCGGAGGTGTAGATCACGTAGGCGAGGTTGTCACCGTCCAGTGCGACTTGTGGAGCGCTATCGTCAGCGTCGGCCCAGGCTTCGGCCTGATCAACGGCCAGTGCTTCCAGGCCGTCAGGAATCGGCAAGCGCTGCTGCACCGCCGAGTGGGTCAGCAACAGTTTGGCGCGGCTGTCTTGCATCATGTACAGCAGGCGATCGCGCGGGTATTCCACGTCCAGCGGCACGTAAACGCCACCGGATTTCATCACCGCCAGGAACGCCACCATGATCTCGGCACTGCGCGGCATGGCGATGGCCACGCGCACTTCCGGGCCGACACCGCGGGCGATCAGCGCATGCGCCAGGCGATTGGCCTGGCGGTCGAGTTCGCCGTAGGTGAGGGTTTGCGCATCGAATTTCACCGCCACGGCAGTCGGGGTTTCCCGCGCGCGGTCGGCGACCAATTCGTGCACCAGACGTTTGGCCGAGAAGCCCGAGTCGGTGCAGTTCCACAGCTGAAGAATCTGTTGCTGCTCGGCACTGTCCAGCAGCGGCAATTGGCTGAGGCTTTGCTGCGGGTCGGCAACCATGCCCTGCAACAGGTTCTGCCAATGGCGAGCCATGCGCTGCACAGTGGCGGCTTCAAACAGGTCCTGGGCATAACCCAGCGTGGCCCAGATACCCTCGTTGGATTCCTGAATATCCAGGTCCAGATCGAAATGCGCGGTCTTGCTCTCCCAGTCCAACCCTTCTACCCGCAGCTGCGGCAGTTGGTGCTGGACCTGGGCCTGGCCGACATCGGTCTGGTGGTTGAACATCACTTGGAACAACGGGTTGTGGCTGAGGCTACGCTCCGGTTGCAGGGCTTCCACCAGTTGCTCGAACGGCAGGTCCTGATGCGCCTGGGCATCCAGCGCGCGTTGGCGTGTGTGCTGCAATAGCTGCTCGACGCTCATCTGCCCATGCAGGTCAGCCTTGAGCACTTGCGTGTTGACGAAGAAGCCGATCAGGCGCTCGGTCTCGCTGCGATTGCGGTTGGCAATCGGCACGCCGACGCGGATTTCTTCCTGGCCGCTGTAGCGGTGCAGCAAGGTCTGGAACGACGCCAGCAACAGCATGAACAGCGTCACGCCTTGCTGCTGGGCCAAGGCTTTGAGGTCGTGGGCCAGTGTCGGCGCCAGCTCGATAGGCAGGCGCGCGCCACGGTGGCTCTGCACCGCCGGGCGTGGATGGTCGAAGGGCAGCTCCAGCACGCTTTGCTCACCGCCCAGCACCTCGCGCCAATACGCCAGTTGACGCGCCTTCTCCCCCGCGTCCATCCAATTGCGTTGCCACACGGCATAGTCGGCGTACTGAATCGGCAGCGGCGGCAGCTGCACGCCCTGCCCTTGGCTGTAAGCGGCGTAAAGCTGCACCAGTTCTTCCACCACCAACTGCATCGACCAACCATCGGACACGATGTGATGCTGGACCAGCACCAGCACATGCTCGTCATCGGCCAGGCGCAGCAGCGTCACGCGCAGTAACGGCCCTTGTTGCAGGTCGAACGGCTGGGCGATTTCAGCTTCTACACGGGCCTTGAGCTGTGCTTCGTCGACATCGCCCAGGGCGATTTGCACCGACACCAGCGGGTCAATCACCTGCACCGCACCGTCGTGGGTCTGGCGCACACAGGTGCGCAGGCTTTCATGCCGGGCCAGCAACGTGTCGAAACTGCGCTGCAACGCGGCAATGTCCAACTGCCCTTTCAAACGCAAGGCACTCGGCACGTGATACGCCGCGCTTTGCGGCTCCAGTTGCCAGAGGAACCATTGGCGCTCCTGGGCATACGACAACGGCAGCGGTTGGTCACGCCCTACCGGCACCAATGCCGGCGCCTTCGGTGCAGTCGGGGAATGGGCTTCAATGGCGGCGACAAATCCATCCAGGCGCGGCTGCTCGAACAGGGCCTTGAGCGGCACTTCCAGGTTCAGCGCATGACGAATACGCGAGACCACCTGCATCGCCAGCAACGAATGCCCACCCAGCTCGAAAAAGTGCTGGGTCAGGCCTACACGCTCAGTGCCGAGGATATCGGCCCAGATCGCCGCAACCTGCTGTTGCAAGGCGGTGACTGGCGCTTGCCAATCGGCTTGCACCGCGGCGGCATCGGGTTTTGGCAGGGCCTGACGGTCCAGCTTGCCATTGGGGTTCAATGGCATGCGTGGGAGGAAGATCAAGTGCGCAGGCACCATGTAATCCGGCAATAGCTCGCGCAGCGTGGCCTTGAGCTGTTCACCCGCTGCAACCTGCTCGTGCTCGGGCAGCGCGTGAGTGGGTACAACGTAGGCCAGCAGTTGGTTGTCAGCCGCCAGAAGCAGGGCTTCGCGCACGCCTGGCTGGGCCAGCAGCAATGCTTCGATTTCACCCAGCTCAATGCGGAAACCTCGGATTTTGACCTGATGATCGACCCGCCCGACGTACTCGATCACGCCATCGGCGCGACAGCGAGCCAGGTCACCAGTGCGATACAGGCGCGCGCCCGAATGACTGAAAGGGTCGGCGACAAACCGTTCCGCCGTCAGCGCCGGGCGTTGCAGATAGGCACGCGCCAGGCCGCTTTCACTGGCGATATACAGCTCCCCCACGGCACCGACCGGCAGCAGGTTCAAATCCCGGTCGAGCACGTACAACCCACGCCCCGCCAGCGCGCGGCCGATAGGGCTGGCGCTGGCGCCGATGATGCTGGTGTCGGCGCTGCAGTCCAGCACGCTGGACACCACAGTCGCCTCGGTCGGCCCATAAGTATTGAGCAGGCGCACATGCCCAAGCCCCGCACGACGCCACAACGCCGGGCCATCCAGCGGCATGGCTTCGCCGCCGATATGCACCTGGCGCAGTGCGCCGTAAGCACGCGGGCCGGCTGCCAGGCAATCCTGCAAAAAGAGTTTCCAGTAGGCGGTGGGCAAGTCGGCCAAGGTGATGCCCTGAGCAATAACCTGCCGGTACAGCTCGGCACCGTCCCACAGTTGCGGGCCACGCAGCACCACGGTGGCACCGAGGGTCAGGGCCGGGTACAACTGCTCGACGAAACCGTCGAAGTTCAACGTCGCGAACTGCAGCACTCGGTCATTCGCCGTCAGGCACGAATAGTCAGCGGCAATGCTCGCGAACTCACTCAAGGCGGCATGGTTGATGGCGACGCCCTTGGGCTTGCCGGTAGAGCCTGAGGTGTAGATGACGTAGGCCAGGTTGCGCGGTTCGAAGTCGAGCCCTGGATTGTGCTCGGCACAGTGCGCCAGCTGCGCCTCGGCCAAGTCGATGTCCAGGGTCGCCAAGTGCTCAGGCAGCGGCAGGCGCTGACGCAACGAAGATTGCGTGAGCACCAGCCTCACGCCGCTGTCTTCAAGCATGTGCAGCAGGCGCTCACGCGGGTATTGCGGGTCGAGCGGCACGTACGCACCGCCCGCCTTGAGCACCGCCAGCAGGCTCACCACCATGGCAAACGAGCGCTCCACGGCGATGCCGACCAGCACTTCCGGGCCTACGCCCTGGGCGATCAGGTAGTGGGCCAGACGGTTGGCCTGGCGGTTCAACTCGCCATAGCTGATGGCCTGGTCGTCCAGCGCCAAGGCCTGGCGTTCAGGGTGCTGCCGAGCCTGAGCCTCGAACAGTTGATGCACCGCGTGCAGTTCGATGCCGGTAGCCGGCGCGTTCCACTCCTTGAGTAACCCCGTTTGCTCGGCGCCGCCGAGCATCACCACATCACTCAGACGACTCTGTGGTGCGTTCACCACTGCGTGCAGCAGGTTCTGCCAGTGCTGCGCCAAACGCTCGACCGTCGCGGCCTCGAACAGGTCGGTCGCATAGGTCAGCGCCGCCCAGATGCCTTCTGCGGACTCATGGGTGTCCAGGCTCAGATCGAAATGCGTGGTCTGGTTGTCCCAGTCCAGTTCCGAGACGCGCAGGCCGGGTAATTGCTGGCCCTCGCGCCCGCCCTGGGCGTCGGTCTGGTGGTTGAACATCACCTGGAACAATGGGTTGTGGCTCAGGCTGCGCTCGGGCTGCAACGCCACCACCAGCTGTTCGAACGGCAGGTCCTGGTGGGCCTGGGCTTCCAGCGAGCGACGCTTGGTCTGCTGCAGCAGTTCGACGAAGCTCATCTGCCCGTCAAGGTCGGCCTTGAGCACTTGGGTGTTGACGAAAAAGCCGATCAGCCGCTCGGTCTCGACCCGGTTGCGGTTGGCAATCGGCACCCCGACACGGATGTCCGACTGCCCGCTGTAGCGATAGAGCAAGGTCTGGAACGCAGCCAGCAGCAGCATGAACGGGGTCGCGCCCTCTTGCTGCGCAAGGCGCTTGATACCACTGACCAGCTCCGGTGACAGATGCACCTGCAAACTGGCGCCACGATGGCTTTGCTGGGCCGGGCGCGGGTGATCGAGAGGCAATTCCAGCACCGGTTGCTCGCCACCCAGCAGTGCCTGCCAGTACGCCAATTGACGGGCTTTCTCACCCGCTTCCATCCAGCCGCGCTGCCACAGGGCATAGTCAGCGTACTGGATCGGCAGCTCGGGCAATTCCAAGTTGCGGCCCTGGCTGCTGGCGGCATAGAGCTGCACCAGCTCCTCGACCATGACCTGCATCGACCAGCCATCGGAAATGATGTGGTGCTGCACCATCACCAGCACATGTTCATCGTCGGCCAGTTGCAGCAGCGTCACGCGCAGCAGCGGCGCCTGGAGCAGATCGAAAGGTCGCGCAACTTCGGCTTCCACCTCAGCCATCAAGTGCTGTTCGTCCGTGCGCCTGTGCACGATTTCAACCCGGGCCTCAGGCATCACGGCCTGGGTCAGCTGTTCAGCGTCCTGCACCAGGCGGGTACGCAGGCTTTCGTGGCGGGCCAGCAGGCGGTCGAAACTGTGTTGCAGCGCCGCCAGGTCCAACTGGCCCTGCAAGCGCAGCGCGCCAGGAATGTGATAAGTGGCGCTGTCAGGGTCCAACTGCCACAGGAACCACTGGCGCTCCTGGGCGTATGACAAAGGCAGTGCCTCGACACCCTCGCGGGTGGGCGCAATCGGCAATTGCGCGAAGCTCATGCCGCGCGCTTGCAGGCGCTGATAAAACTGCTGGCGTTGTTCAAGCGGCAGGCGAAGAAAGCGCGAGACCAGATCGATATTAGGGTTGGAAAGCATGGTTCAAATCGCCTCTAGTTCGCTCAAAAAGTCACGAAGATCATCAAAATCTTCCGCGCTGCCGGCGCGGAAAGTGGCTGCGGCCTGCACATAGGCGCGCAGCGTTTCGGTCTGGAACACTTCAACCAGGGGCACTTCCAGGCCCAGTTCGGACTGCACCCGCGAGGTGATCTGGATCGCCAGCAAGGAATGGCCGCCAATTTCGAAGAAGTTGTCGTCCAGGCCCACTTGCGGCAGGCGCAGCACTTCGGCCCAGATCGCCGCAATCTGCTGTTCCAGCTCGGTTTCGGGGGCCACATAACGTTGCTGCATCAAGCTCGCATCCGGCGCGGGCAAGCCTTTGCGGTCGAGCTTGCCGTTGGGGGTCAGCGGCATCTGCGCCAGGCACATAAAGTGCGTGGGCACCATGTAGTCCGGCAGGCGGGTCTTGAGCGCACGGCGCAAGGCATCGCGGAACTCGGCCTGATCGATCAGGGCCGGGTCAGCCGGCACTACATACGCCACCAGTTGCTTGCCGGTCGGGCCTTCCTGGGCCACCACCACGGTTTCACCGACGCTGTCCTGCTCGCGCAGGCGCGCTTCGATTTCACCCAGCTCGATACGGAAACCACGGATTTTCACTTGATGGTCGACACGACCGAGGTAGTCCACCACACCGTCCGGGCGGCCACGGGTCAAGTCGCCGCTGCGGTACACGCGGCTGCCGGGTTTGCCGAATGGGTCCGGCACGAAGCGTTCGGCGGTCAGGGCCGGGCGCTCCAGGTAACCCCGCGCCACACCCTCGCCGCCCAGGTACAACTCGCCGGCGACGCCGATGGGTTGCAGGTTGAGCTGCGCGTCCAATACATAGCCGCTGCGGTTGCCCAGCAACGTACCAATCGGTGCGTAGACGGCGCCGCATGGGTCGCCCTTGCGCGCCTTCCACAGCAGCGGCGTCACCACGGTTTCAGTGGGGCCGTAACCGTTGAACAGATAGGTCGGTTTCAGCGCGCGCCAGGCCAAGTCATAGCTGGCTTGCGCCACCGCATCACCACCAAAGCAGTAAACCCGCACGGCCGGTGGGTTGCCGTCACGCTCTGCGTGCTCGGCCAGTTGTTGCAGGTACACCGGCGGGAACACCGCCATCGTCACGTTGTGGCGGTGCATCTGCGCGTAGGTGTATTCCGGCAGCCACAGGCTGTCGTCGCGGATCAGCACACTGGCGCCGTTGATCAGCGGGTGCATCCAGCCTTCGTGGGAACCGTCGAACGCGAACGACATAAAGTGCAGTTCGCAGTCGGCCGGGCCGGTTTCATAGCGCTCGCCGGTGGCGATGATATGCGCCACCAACGGGCCGTGGGACACCGCTACGCCCTTCGGCATGCCGGTGGAACCGGAGGTGTAGATCACGTAGGCGAGGTTGTCGCCATCCAGTGCAACCTGCGGCGCGGCATCGCTGTAGTCGGCCCAGTCTTCGCTGCGATCGATTGCCAAGGTGTTCAACCCTTGCGGGATCGGCAATTGCTGCAAGGCGCGGGTGTGCGTGAGCAGCAATTGGGCGCGACTGTCTTCCATCATGTACAGCAGGCGATCGCGCGGGTACTCAATATCCAGCGGCACGTACACGCCACCGGCTTTGAGCACGGCGAGGAACGCCACCATGATCTCGGCACTGCGCGGCATGGCGATGGCCACGCGCACTTCCGGGCCGACACCGCGGGCGATCAGCGCATGCGCCAGGCGATTAGCCTGGCGGTCGAGTTCGCCGTAGGTGAGGGTTTGCGCATCGAATTTCACCGCCACGGCATCCGGCGTTTCCCGCGCGCGGTCGGCAACCCTTTCGTGCACCAGGCGTGTCGCGGGGAAGCCCGAATCAGTGCAATCCCACAATTGCAGGATGTGCTGTTGCTCATCCGGGTTCAGCAGGTTCAATTGCCCGATGGCCTGCTGTTGGTCGTCAACCATCGCCTGCAAGAGGTTCTGCCAGTGCCCGGCCATACGCTCGATGGTGCCGGGGGCAAACAGATCGGTGGCGTAACTCAGGGACGCACGCAGCGCCTCGCGGGATTCCTCCACATCCAGCGCCAAGTCGAACTGGGCCACGCCTTCATCCCAGCTCAACACGTCGACCTGCAGGCCAGGCAAGTCCTGTAAATGGCGGCCTGCGGAGGTCACGCGGTGGTTGAACAGCACTTGGAACAACGGGCTCAGGCTCATGCTGCGTTCCGGCTGCAGCGCCTCCACCAGTTGCTCGAACGGCAGGTCCTGATGCGCCTGAGCGTCCAGGGAGCGTTGCCGCACCTGATCCAACAGTTGCGCCACGCTCATCTGCCCGTTGATGTCGGCCTTGAGCACTTGGGTGTTGACGAAGAAGCCGATCAGGCCTTCGGTTTCCAGGCGGTTGCGGTTGGCGATCGGCACGCCCACGCGCACATCTTCCTGGCCACTGTAGCGGTGCAGCAAGGCCTGGTAGGCCGCCAGTAGCACCATCGGCAACGTGACGCCGGCCGCGCTCGCCAGGCTGCGCAAGCCGGCCAGCAGTTGCGGCGTTAACTCAACGTCAAGGCGCGCGCCGCGATGGGTCGGCAATGCCGGGCGCTGGTAGTCGAACGGCAACTCCAGTACCGGTTGCTCGCCGCCCAACTGCTCGCGCCAGTAAGTCAGCTGCCGCGCTTTCTCACCCGCTTCCATCCAGTGGCGCTGCCACAGCGCGTAGTCGGCGTACTGGATCGGCAGCGCCGGCAGCTGCGGCGTGTGGCCATCGCTGAAGGCGGCATACAGTTTCACCAGTTCTTCGACCATCAACTGCATCGACCAGCCATCGGAGACGATATGGTGCTGCACCAGTACGACGACGTGATCGTCCTCGGCCAGTTGCAGCAACTTGACCCGCAGCAGCGGCCCGCGCAGCAGATCGAACGGCCGCGCGACCGCCTCGGCCACCTGCGCCTTGAGCCCGGCTTCATCGGTGCTGGCCCGTTCGATGTCGATCAGGCCCAGTTCTTCGATCACTTGCACCGCGCCGCTGGCGTCCTGGCGCAGATGCGTGCGCAGGCTTTCGTGGCGCGCCAACAAGGTGTCGAAACTGCGTTGCAAGGCAGCCACGTCGAGCGCGCCTTTCAAACGCAAGGCGCTGGGGATGTGGTACGCCGCGCTGTGCGGGTCGAGTTGCCAGAGGAACCATTGGCGCTCCTGGGCGTACGACAGTGGCAACGGTTGTGTGCGGTCGGCCTTGAGCAGCGCCGGTGCGGTAACGCCCTGCTCGCCCAATGCACGTACGAAGTCACCGAGCACCGGCTGTTCGAACAGGGTTTTGAGCGGCACTTCCAGCGCCAGCGCCTGGCGCACGCGCGACACGACCCGCGTGGCCAGCAGCGAATGCCCGCCGAGTTCAAAGAAGTGGTCATCGAGCCCCACCTGCGGCACCTCCAGCACGTCGGCCCAAATGGCCGCGACGTGCTGTTCGCGCTGGCTGACGGGCGCCACATGCGCTTTGTGCAGCACGCCGGCATCCGCCTTGGGCAAGGCCTTGCGGTCGAGCTTGCCGTTGGGGGTCAAGGGCAGGCTATCGAGGAATATCAGCTGCGCAGGCACCATGTAGTCCGGCAGGCGCTCGCGCAAATCGGCCTTGTAGCGGTCACGCAGCGCCGCCTGTTGTTCAGGGGCGAAGGTCATCAGGTAGGCGATCAGGCGGTCGTTGTCGGCCAGCACCACGGCTTCACGCACCGCTGCATGTTCACGCAGGCAGGCTTCGATTTCGCCCAGCTCGATACGGAAGCCACGCACCTTGACCTGATGATCCACACGGCCGATGTATTCCACTATGCCATCTGGGCGATAGCGCGCCAGGTCGCCGGTGCGGTACAGGCGCTCGCCGGGGGCGCCATAAGGGTTGGGCACGAAGCGTTCGGCGGTGAGCGATGGCCGCGCGTGATAACCGCGCGCCAGGCCCACCCCGCCGATCAGCAATTCACCGGCCGCGCCCTGCGGGCATGGCGTCAGCCCGGCGTTGAGAATGAACAGCGACGTATTGGCAATCGGTCGACCGACAAAAGGCTCGGCCGCCAATAAACGATGGGCGGCCGACCAGATGGTGGTCTCCGTCGGGCCATAGAGGTTCCACACCGGGCCCTGCAAGTCGAGCAGCCGTTGGGCCAGGTCGACCGGCAACGCTTCGCCGCCACACAGGCACTTGATGCCCTTCAGCAGAGCGGCACGCGGGCTTTCCAGCAGCATGCGCCAGGTCGATGGGGTGGCTTGCAGCACCGTGGCGGATTGGTTGTGCAGCAGATCGAGAATCGCCTCCGGATCGAGCGCCAGCGCCTGATCGCTCAGCAGCACCGTGGCGCCGACGGTCAGCGGCACGTACAGCTCGAGGGCAAAGATGTCGAACGAGAACGTGGTCAGCGACAGCACCCGCGCATCAGCGCCAATTTCCAGCGTATCGGCCATGCCGCAGGTAAAGCTGCACAGTGCCTGATGCCGCACCATCACGCCCTTGGGCTTGCCGGTGGAACCGGAGGTGTAGATCACGTAGGCCAGGTGCTCCGGCGTGACGTTGACCTGCGGGTTGTGTTCGTCGCCGCCCGCGTCATCGACCCACAGCACACGCAGGCCGTGCGGTTGCGCCAGGCGACCGTCCAAGTGTGGCTGGGTCAGCAATACCCGGGCGCGGCTGTCTTCAAGCATGAACGCCAGACGGTCGGCCGGGAATTGCGGGTCGAGCGGCACATACGCGCCACCGGCCTTGAGGGTTGCGAGCAAGCCGACCACCATGTCCAGCGAGCGCTCGACATGCACCGCCACCAGCACGTCCGGGCCGACGCCCGCTGCGATCAGGCGATGGGCGAGGCGGTTGGCGCGGCGGTTGAGTTCGCGGTAAGTCAGGGTGTCGCCATTGAATTGCAGCGCACTCGCCTCCGGGGTCGCCAGTACTTGCGCTTCGAACAGTTGATGCACGCAGCGTGTGTGCGGGAACTCAACCTGGCTGTCGTTCCAGCTGTGCACGGTCTGCTGCCATTGCTGCTCGCTGAGCATCGGCAGCTCATCCAGCGCCTGCGACGCGTCGTTCACCACCGCACGCAGCAGGTTCTGCCAATGCTGCGCGAGGCGCGTCAGCGTCGCGGGCTCGAACAGGTCCGTGGCGTAGGACAGCGAAGCCCACAGGCCTGCGGCGGACTCTTCGGTCTCCAGGCTCAAATCGAATTGGGTGGTGTTGCCTGCCCAATCCAACGGTTGCAAGGCCAGGCCCGGCAGATGCACCGGGCCGGCACGCAAGGTGTCCTGGTGGTTGAACATCACTTGGAACAATGGGTTATGGCTGAGGCTGCGCTCCGGTTGCAGCGCTTCCACCAACTGTTCGAACGGCAGGTCCTGATGGGCCTGGGCTTCGAGGGCGCGCTGCTTGACCTGGGCGAGCAATTGGTCAAAGGCCATCTGCCCGTCAAGGTCGACCTGAATGACTTGGGTGTTGACGAAAAAGCCGATCAGCCGCTCGGTTTCCAGGCGGTTGCGGTTGGCGATTGGCACCCCGACACGCAGCCGGGACTGGCCGCTGTAGCGATGCAGCAAGGTCTGGAACGAGGCCAGCAAGAGCATGAACAGGGTCACGTCTTCGCGCTGGGCCAAGGCTTTCAGGTCGGCCAGCAGCGCAGGCTCGAGTTGAATCTGCTCACGCGCGCCCCGGAAGCTCTGCACTGCCGGGCGCGGGTGGTCCAGCGGCAGTTCCAGCACCGGATGTTCATGGCCCAGGTGCTGTTGCCAGTAATCGAGTTGGCGCTGTTTTTCACCGGCCGCCATCCAGTTGCGCTGCCACACGGCGTAGTCGGCATATTGGATCGGCAACACCGGCAGCGAAGCCTGGCCCTGATACAACGCCACCAACTCATCGACCATCACCTGCATCGACCAACCGTCGGAGATGATGTGGTGTTGAGTAATGACCAGCACATGATGATCGGGCGCGATCACCAGCAGTTTGACGCGCATCAGCGGGCCGTTGCGCAGGTCGAATGGGCGCTGAATCTCTTGCTCCACACAGGCCTGGATCGCCGCGGCCTCCGCCCTCGCCTGCTCGACAGGCATTCTCAGGTCGGGGTGAATCACTTGCCAGGTCTGCTCACCGTCCTCAACAAAGGTGGTGCGCAACGGCTCATGGCGCAGCACCAGCGCCTGGAACGCGCGCTCCAGCGCGGTGATGTCCAGTTGGCCGCGCAGATGCAGCGCCGTGGGTACGTGGTACGCGGCGCTGGTGGGGTCCAGTTGCCACAAAAACCATTGGCGTTCCTGGGCGAAAGACAGCGCCATCGGCTGCCCACGGTCCAGCGCCACCAGCGGCTGAGCGCTGTGTTGCTGCAAGCCCGAACAGGCCGTCGCAAACCCTTGCAGTGTCGGCTGTTCGAAGAGTGCGCGCAGCGGCACTTCCAGTTTCAACTCATGGCGCACACGGGAAATCACCTGGGTCGCCAGCAACGAGTGCCCACCCAGCTCGAAGAAGTGGTCCGTGAGGCCGACCTGCTCCACCTGCAACACCGCTTGCCAGATCGCCGCCAGTTGCACTTGCAGCGGGCTGTGTGGCGCCACATACGCCTGTTGACGCAGGTTCAGGTCTGGCGCGGGCAGCGCGCGGCGGTCGAGCTTGCCGTTGTTGTTCAGTGGCAAGGCATCCAGCACCTGCCAGTGCGCCGGCACCATGTAGTCCGGCAGTGACTGGCGCAGAGTGGCCGCCAGGTTCTGGGCGTCCAGGGTGTGACCGTAGGCTGGCACCACGTAGGCGACCAGTTGCATGCCGACTGCACTTGACTGGGCGATGACTGCCGCTTCACGCACCTGCGGCAAGGCTTGCAGGCACGCCTCGATTTCGCCCATTTCGATGCGGTAGCCACGAATTTTCACCTGATGGTCGATACGCCCGACGTACTCCAGCGCGCCGCTTTCGTTGTAACGCGCCAGGTCGCCGCTGCGGTAGAGCCGTGCACCCGGCACCGCGGAAAACGGGTCCGGCAGGAAGCGCTCTGCGGTCAAGGCCGGGCGGTCGAAATAACGCTGGGCCAGGCCCGCTTCGGCACCGATGCACAGTTCGCCGACGCCGTCGGTAGCCAGCAGTTCGAAACCACTGTCGAGTACATACAACGAACGGCCTGCGATGGCGCGGCCAATCGGCACGCCGAAGGCATCACTGGCATCCGTCAGCTGGCAATCGTGCACGCTGGACACCACCGTCGCCTCGGTCGGCCCGTAGGTGTTGACCAGGCGCACACCGCCCAGCCCCGCCGCGTGCCAGGCGCGCACGCCTTCCACCGACATGGCCTCGCCGCCCACGTGCACTTGGCGCAGGTCGCCCAACGTGCGTGGGTCGGCGGCGCATTCCTTGGCGAGCAAATACCAGTAAGCGGCCGGCAAGTCGGCCAGGGTCACGCCCTGCTCGACGATCTCGCGTGCCAGTTGGCCGGCGTCCCACAGCTCATCGCCGCGCATGATCAAGGCGGCGCCCACGCACAGCGGCGGGTAGCACTGCTCGACAAAACCGTCGAAGCTGAAGGTCGCAAATTGCAGTACGCGGTCGTTTGCACTCAGCCGGCTGTAGACCTCGGCGCTTTCGCAGAACTGGCCAAGGGCAGCGTGGTCGATGGCCACGCCTTTGGGCAGGCCGGTGGAGCCGGAGGTGTAGATCACATACGCCAGGTCGGCCGCCGCCGCTTGGTTGGGTGGGTTGGTCGCCGGGTAGCCGTCCAGTTCTTCACTGGATGTGCTGAAATCCACGCGGGTAAGGCCCTGCGGCAATGGCAAGTCGGCAAGCAACCCGGCTTCGCTGAGCAGCAGGTCCAAACGGCTGTCGGCCAGCATGTAGGCCAGGCGTTCGGCCGGGTAGTTCGGGTCCAGCGGCACGTAGGCGGCGCCGCTTTTGAGCACTGCCAGCAGGCTGACGATCAGCTGCGGGCCACGCCGACTGGCCAGGCCTACGCGTTGGCCCGGCCCCACGCCGAGTGCCAACAGGCGATGCGCCAGGCGGTTGGCCCGCGCGTTGAGCTGGGCGTAGCTCAGGCGCTCACTGCCCGCCTGGACTGCCAGCGCGTCAGGGGTGGCATGGGCCTGAGCAGCGATGCGCTCATGTACCCGCTGAGGACGCTGGGCGGCACCGGCAGATTGGCTGAGGGCAAGTACGTCGTGCTGTGCGGCGGCGTCCAGCAGTTGCAGGTTGCCCAGCGGCGCACTGGCGTCCGCCACCAGTTGCACCAGCAGGTGATGCAAGTTGGCGCCCA
This sequence comes from Pseudomonas sp. D2002, assembly GCF_013385735.1. Classification (NCBI taxonomy): domain Bacteria; kingdom Pseudomonadati; phylum Pseudomonadota; class Gammaproteobacteria; order Pseudomonadales; family Pseudomonadaceae; genus Pseudomonas; species Pseudomonas sp. D2002. The sequence continues at coordinate 319,396 of NZ_JACAPL010000002.1, forward strand.
GCCGCGTGACCTGTTGCTCGCTGAAATGCGCGCGGTCGTAGCTGAAGTCCAGGCGCAGACCGGCACCCAGCTCGACGCCCAGGGTCAGCGGGTAGTTGGTGCGTTCATGGTTGTGCATGCGGCCGAAGGTCAGGCCTGCGGGTGCGCCCTGCTTCAATGCTTCGGCCACCGGGAAGTTTTCGAATACCAGCAGCGTGTCGAACAACGCGGCACCTTGCTGACCGGCCCACGCCTGGATGTCGTAGAGCGGCACGTGTTCGTGGTCACGCAAGCTCAGGTTCAGGGCTTGCAACTCACCGAGCCAGGCGCCGGCCGATTGCGCAGGCGACGCGGCACTGATCATCGGCAAGGTGTTGATGAACAAGCCCAACTGCTGCTCGATCCCCGGCAGCGGCGCCGAACGCCCGGCGACGGTGGCGCCGAACGCCACGCAATCCTGGCCGCTGTAGCGTTGCAGCAACAGGCTCCAGGCGCCTTGCAGCACGGTGTTGAGCGTGACTTTTTGCTGGCGGGCAAATTCGCCGAGTGCCTGGGTAAAGTCGTTGTCCAACAGCACGTGATGGTCAGCCATCCCCGCGCCATCGACCGGCGCACGCAGTGCTTGCGCCAGCAAGGTTGGCGCTTGCAACGGCGCCAGGGCCTGCTTCCAGAACGCCTCGCCCGAAGGCTGCTGTTGCAGCCAGCCCAGGTAATCGCGGAACTGCCCCAGCGGCGCCGGCAACGCCTGGCCTGCGTAGTGAGCAAGCACTTCGCCGAGCAACTGCGCGTTACTCCAGCCATCCATCAGGATGTGGTGGCTGGTGAACATGAAGTGCCAGGCAGAACCGGCACCGCGCACCAGCATCAGGCGAAACAGCGGTGCGGTATTTAATTCAAAGCCGCGTGAACGCTCGGCATCGGCGAGCGCATCGAGGTCGGCATTCACGTCTTCGATCACTTGTAACTGTACGTCGACCTGACGCTTGATCACCTGGTGGGCGCTGTCCAGGCCCAGCCAGTGGAAGCTGCTGCGCAGGATGTCATGGCGGTCGAGTGCCGCTTGCCAGGCACGGCCGAACCTCAGCAGGTCGAGGCCATCGATGTCCAGGCGCAGTTGGTTGATATAGGCCTGGGCCTCGGGTGCGTACAGGGTGTGGAACAGCATGCCCTGTTGCATCGGCGACAGCGGGTAAAGATCGGCGATGTCGGGCCCGGCCACGGGCAGTGCGTCCAACTGCTGCTGGGTGAGGCGTGCCAGTGGGAAATCCGACGGCGTCACCTGCCCGGCCGGCGTGGCGCAGCAATGCTCGATCAACGCCTTGAGCTCCGTGGCGTAGTCATCCGCCAGGCGCTGGATGGTGGCGGCGTTGAACATCTCGCGACTGAAACCCCATTGCAGCGACAGCTCACGGCCATACACCTGCCCTTCCACGGTCAGCCAATTGGCCAACGGTGCTTCGGCGTCCTGGGCCTGGCCGCTGCTCTCGCTGGCGGGGACAAACAGCGCGGCCTCGTTGAACTGGCGGTCGAACTGGCCCAGGTAGTTGAAGGTGATACGCGGCGCAGCCAGGCCCGCCAGGGTTTCGCGTGATTCGGGGTTACCCAGGTAGCGCAACAGGCCGTAGCCCAGCCCCTTGTCGGGGACGGCGCGCAGTTGCTCTTTGACGGATTTGATCGCGTCCGACGGCTCACCATCGGCCTGCAAACGCACCGGGAACAGGCTGGTGAACCAACCGACCGTGCGGCTCAGGTCGATGCTGTCGAACAGGTCTTCACGACCATGTCCTTCCAGTTGAATCAAGGCCGCGTGGCCGCTCCAGCGGCTGATCACCCGCGCCAGCGCGGTCAGCAGCAGGTCGTTGACCTGGGTGCGATAGGCTGCCGGAGCATCCTGCAAAAGCTGGCGGGTGAGCTCGGCGTCGAGGCGGGTTTCGAGCTTGGTACCCAGGCGGTTTTGCAGGCCGCCGTGAGGGTTGTCGCAGGGCAGTTCGACGTCGCTGGTCTGCGCCCGCCAGAAAGGCAGTTGGTCATCGAGGGTTTGCGCATGGGCCTGCAACTGCTGCGCCCATTGCTGGTAGCTGCTGGTCTTGGCCGGCAAGGTGGCTTCTCGATAAGCCTGTTGCAGGTCTTCCAGCAGGATGCGCCAGGACACGCCGTCGACCGCCAGGTGATGCACCACCAACAACAGGCGCTGGCTGCCATCGGCCATCTGAACCAAGGCCGCGCGCAGCAGCGGGCCTTGCTCCAGGTTCAGGCTGCGCTGGGCTTCATCGCACAGCGCGGCCAATTGTGTGTTATCGCTTGCAGCGGATTGCCACAGCGCCAGCTCAGCGACAGGCGCGCCGTGGGTTTGCTGCCACGTGTCACCCTGCTGCACAAAACGCAGGCGCAGTACGTCGTGATGGTTGATCAGTCGGGTCAGTGCCACTTCCAGGCGCGCAGGCTCCAGCGCCTCACGCGGGGTCAGTAGCAGCGACTGGTTCCAATGCTGCCGCGCCGGGATTGCCTGGGCGAAAAAGTATTGCTGCACCGGGGTCAGGATCACCTCGCCGGTCACCGGGCCTTGATCGATAGCGGCCGCCTGTTCAAAGCTCGCCACCAGCGCCAGGCTGCGCACGCTCTGATATTGGAACAGGTCGCGCGGGCTGAGACGAATGCCGGCCTGACGCGCACGGCTGACCACCTGGATGGAGATGATCGAATCGCCGCCCAGCTCGAAGAAGTTGTCGTCCAGGCCAACCGGCTCGACGCCAAGCACGTCACTCCAAATCGCCGCCAGGGCTTTTTGCAACGCGCTCGAAGGCGCGACAAACGCCTGCTGCGGTGCCACATCCGGCAGCGGCAGCGCCTTACGGTCGAGCTTGCCGTTGGCGGTGACGGGCAGCTTGGCCAGGTGCACGAAATGCGTCGGCACCATGTATTCCGGCAGGCTGCTGAGCAGCCACGCCTTGAGATCGGTCGGCGCTTCGCCCTCAAGCACCCAATAGGCGACCAGTTGTTTGCCGCCCTGCACCAGCACCACCGCTTCACGCACGTTAGGATGTTGCATCAGGCGCGTTTCAATTTCGCCCAGCTCGATACGCAGGCCGCGCAGCTTCACTTGATGGTCGAGGCGGCCGAGGTATTCGATCACGCCATTGGCGCGCTGGCACACGCGGTCGCCGGTGCGATACAGGCGCTCGCCGTGGATAAACGGGCTGGGTACAAATCGCTCGGCGGTCAGCGCCGGGCGGCGGTGGTAGCTGCGCGCCAGGCCGACGCCGCCCAGGTACAGCTCGCCGGACACGCCGGCCGGCACCGGGTTGAGCTGCGCGTCGAGCACGTAGGTGGCGAGGTTGGCGATCGGGCGGCCGATGGGCACGCTGTCGGCGCCTTCATCGACACAGGTCCAGTGGGTCACGTCGATGGCGGCTTCGGTCGGGCCGTAGAGGTTGAACAGTCCGGCCCCCGGCAACTTGGCGAAGACGTGCCGTTGCGCGTCCAATGGCAGCGCTTCACCGCTGCACACAATGCGCTTGAGGCTGGCGCAGGCGTGTACGCCCGGCTCATGGATAAACGCTTGCAGCATCGACGGCACGAAGTGCAACGTGGTGATGGCGTGACGGCCGATGGTGTCGATCAGGCGCGCCGGCTCGCGGTGTTCGCCAGGGGCTGCGACGACCAGGCGGGCGCCGGTCATCAATGGCCAGAAGAATTCCCATACCGAAACGTCAAAGCTGAACGGGGTTTTCTGCAGGACGGCGTCGCTGGCATCCAACCCGTAGGCGTGCTGCATCCAGCACAAGCGGTTGACCAACGCGCGATGGCTATTGCCTGCGCCTTTGGGCTTGCCGGTGGAACCGGAGGTGTAGATCACGTAAGCCAGGTTCAACGCCTGGATCTGCACCGCAGGCGATTGGCTGCTATAACCGTCGAGCCAAGTGGGTGCCTGGTCGAGGGCAATTACCTGGACGCCGTCGGTGGGCAGCAACCCCAACAGACTGTGTTGGCTGAGCAGCAGGTTAATGCCGCTGTCTTCGATCATGTAGGCCAGGCGTTCCTGCGGGTATTCCGGGTCCAGCGGCACGTAGGCGCCGCCCGCCTTGAGAATCGCCAGCAGGCCTACGACCATTTCGACGGAGCGCTCCACGCAGATGCCCACCAACACATCCGCGCCCACGCCCTGCTCGCGCAAGGCGTGCGCCAGTTGATTAGCGCGGGCGTCGAGCTGGGCGTAGGTCAGTGTGGTGTCGCCAAAAATGAGGGCTGGCGCATCCGGCGTGCGCTGCATTTGGTCTTCGATCAGGTGATGGATGCCGCGCTCGGTTGGGTAAACCTCGGCGGTCTGGTTCCAGGCATGCACCAGCACGTGCTGGTCTTGCGCCGCGAGCATCGGCAACTCACCGATACGCTGTTCGCCGTCGGCCACCATGGCCTGCAACAGGCTGATCCAGTGCTCGGCCATGCGCGCGATGGAAGGCGCATCAAACAGGTCGTTGGCGTACGTCAGCGCGGCGTGCAAGGTGCCGGACTTTTCATAGGTGTCGAGGGTCAGGTCGAACTGCGTGGTACGGCCCTGCCACTCCACGAGGGACAGTTCCAGGCCGGAAGCCGTGCTGACCGAGGCAATGTCGGCCACCACCGGCTGATGGTTGTACATGACCTGGAACAGCGGCGTATGGCTGAGGCTGCGCTCGACCTTCAGGGCTTCCACCAGGCGCTCGAACGGTAATTCCTGGTGGGCCTGGGCACCGAGTGCGTGCTCTTTGATGCCTTGCAGCAGCTCGGCAACGCGGGTCTGCCCGGTCAACTCGGTGCGCAATACCTGAGTGTTGACGAAAAAGCCGATCAGCCCTTCGACTTCACTGCGGTTACGGTTGGCGATGGGCACGCCGACGCGGATATCGCCCTGGCCGGTGTAGCGATGCAACAGCACATTGAAGGCGCCCAGCAGCAGCATGAACAGAGTGACGTTGTGCTGCTGCGCACAGCTGCGCAGTTGCGTGGCCAGGCCTGGATCAATCGCAAAATTGTGGCGTGTGCCCTGGTAGCTGGGCATGGCCGGGCGCGAGCGATCCGTCGGCAATTCCAATACCGGATGCTCATCCCCCAGGCGTGTCTGCCAGTATTCAAGCTGTCGCGCTTGCTCGCCGGCTTCCAGCCAGCGGCGCTGCCACAGGGCGTAGTCGCTGTACTGGATCGGCAGCGCCGGCAATTGCGGCGCTTCGTTGCGCGCATGGGCGTCGTAGCAGCGGATGAACTCGTCAATCAGCACGTTCATCGACCAACCGTCGGAGACGATGTGATGCAAGGTCAGCAGCAGTACGTGCTCCTGGGCGTCGAGCTTGAGCAGCTGCACACGCAGCAGCGGGCCGTGCTCCAGGTCGAACGGCAGCAGCGATTGACGCGTCGCCGCTTCGTTGACGGCCTGCTCGCGCTCGGCAGGAGCCAAGGTGCTGAAATCCAGCTGTTCGACGGCAAGCGAAGGCTCTATCGACACTTGCTCCAGGCGCTCATCGGCCTGGCGCTGGAACACTGTGCGCAAGGTTTCATGCCGCGCTACCAGGCTGGCGAATGCTTGCTCCAGTGCGCGCAGGCTGAGCGCACCCTTGAGCCGCACGGCGCCGGGCAAGTTGTAGGCGCCGCTGGCCGGGTCCAATTGCCACAGAAACCACATGCGCTGCTGCGCGTAGGACAGCGCCTGGCGGTCCTCGGCCTCCACCCCTGCCGGAATCGGAAACCGGGAAAAATCCACGCCTTCTTTCTGCAAGGCTTGCAGGAACACGTGGCGTTTTTCCAGGGGCAACCCGATAAACCGGCGAGCAAGTTTCAAGGAGTCTTCAGCATTCATTTCTTGGAGTCCGGAACAATAGGCAGGAAGCACAAAGGCACGTCGTCCCTATAAAACGAACCGGGCGGGGAAAAATTAGCGGGGGATGAAGGGCGTGAGGCGCGGTGTCATCAAGGGTTACATCAATGTCAGGAAAGACAGACGAAGCCGGGCTAGCATTGACGAACACCACTTTTTGCAACTACATTTAGTTACACGCAGGGAACGCCGTGTCCAAAAATGAAAAGCTGCTCGCCAAACTGAGCGCATGGCCTTTACCTGGCCAGAGCTCGAAACGCTACTCAAGCGTCTTGGCTACACACAGATTGAAGGGGCTGGAAGCCGGGTCAAATTCGACATCGGCGACCCCAGTGCAATGATCACCTTGCACAGGCCTCACCCCGGCAACGAACTGAAACACTACATTCGGCGCCAGATCATCGAACAATTGAAATCAGGAGAACTGATTCAGTGAACAATCAACTGAAACACAATGGCTACATCGGCTCTATCGAAGCCAGCCTCGAAGACAACTGCCTATTCGGCAAAGTGCTGTTTATCAAGGCGCTGGTCAGCTATGAAGGCAAAACTGTCGCAGAGCTGGACGTGGCGTTTCGGGAGGCCGTGGAAGACTATCTCGCTACGTGCCACACCCTCGGGCAAACACCGGAGAAACCGTGCAAGGGTTCATTCAACGTGCGGGTCGGCCATGACCTGCATCTGGCAGCAGCCCTGGCAGCGACCCGTAAGAAAGTGACGCTCAATGACCTGACACGCCAGGCGCTGAATGAGTTTTTGCAACATCATTGCGCAGAACCCTTCCCGGCGATCGGCTGATCAGCCCAACCTTCGGTAGCCCAGCAGCGCTGAGCCCAGCACCACCGCACCCGCCACCAGCGCCACCCAAAACCCGCTGGTGGCGCCAAAATGGTCGATCATCCAACCAGAGCTGGCGGCACCAATGGCCACACCGATGCTCAGGCCGGTGATCAACCAGGTCATGCCTTCGGTCAGGCGGCTGGGCGGGACGATTTGCTCCACCAAGGCCATGGACACGATTAGCGTCGGGGCAAAGAACAGGCCGGAGATAAAGATCGCGACGGCCAGCCCGGGAATATTGGTGACCAGCAACAATGGCAAAGTAGTCAACGCCGTCGCCACACCGCAGAACAGAAACTGTCGGGGCAACGGCGCCTTGAGCTTGAGCGTGCCAAAGGCCAAGCCCGCCAGGCACGAGCCGATGGCATACACCGAGAGCACGATGCTCGCCGCCGCCGGTTGGCCCTGCTGTTGGGCAAAGGCGACGCTGACCACATCCACCACGCCGACGATGACGCCCATGGCCAGCAGCAGGGTCATCAGGATCAGTACCGATGGTGAGGCGATCAGCATGCGGCCGTGCTGGCCGTGGTGTTCATGCACCGGCGGCTCAGTCGCGCGTTGCAGCACGAACGTGCTCACGCCCACCGCCAGTAACAGCGCTGCCACCAGAGGCCCGGCTTCCGGAAACAGCACCACGCTCAAGCCAACCGAGATCGGTGGGCCGATGATGAAACACACCTCATCCAGCACCGATTCAAGGGCAAACGCCGTCTGCAATCGGGGCTGACCGCGATACAACTCGGTCCAGCGCGCGCGCACCATGGCAGACATGTTGGGCATGCAACCGGCCAGGGCGGCGAAAAGGAACAAGGTCCAATTCGGCGCCTGCAAGCGCGTGCACAGCAGCAGCAACAACAATGCGCCACCACCGATCAACGCCGCGACGGGCAATACCCTGCCCTGACTGTAACGGTCAACCAAGCGTGAAACCTGCGGCGCGCAAAACGCCGTGGCCAAGGCAAATATCGCCGCCACCGAGCCTGCCAGGCCATAGCCGCCATGCACCTGCGAGAGCATGGTGATCAAGCCGATACCGGTCATCGAGATCGGCATGCGCGCCAGCATACCGGCCAATACAAAAGCCCGGCTGCCTGGGGCCTGGAACAACTCGGCGTAGGGGTTTGCCATCCTGCTCAACCTCTTCCTCAACGCCTTGAAACTTGCTATCTGCAATCACCAAGGCAAAATACATACGGTGCGTATGTGGCAAATCATGCGTAACATACGCAGCGTATGTCAATCATTCAGAACCCATCGTGAGCCTTACCTATGAGTCGAGCCCGTGCTGAACAGATCGAAGACACCCGCGCCCGCCTGATCGCCAGCGCTCGCGAAGCCTTCGCCACGCAGGGGTATGCCCACACGTCGATGGACGACTTTACCGCCCGCGCTGGTTTGACACGGGGCGCGTTGTACCACCACTTTGGTGACAAGAAAGGCCTGTTGGCGGCAGTGGTGGCTCAACTCGACGGCGAGATGGATGCGCACTTGCAACGCATCACCGATGAGGCAACCGACCTCTGGGACGGATTCCGCGAACGCTGCCGTGCCTACCTGCGCATGGCACAGGACGCGGAAATTCAGCGCATTGTTTTACAAGATGCACCTGCGGTTCTAGGCGCCACTGAATCAAGCCATCAGCAACACTGTGTGGATTCCCTGGCCGCCGTGCTGGAACACCTGATGCGTGAGCGTATCATCGAACCGGCTGCCAGCCAGGCGTTGGCGCGCCTGATCAATGGCAGCCTGGTCAGTAGCGCCTTGTGGATCGCTGCCGATGAAGACCCGGACCAGCGACTGGAAGAAAGCCTGCAAGGGCTGGAACTGTTCCTGCGGGGGCTGAAGCAGCCAGCGGCAGCCCTTCCAGGCAAAACCTAAACACTCGAGACAGCCCGCCAGCCCTTTCCCCGGAGCCCATCATGCAGCGCATCGGTTTCATCACCTTTCCCGGCTTCGGCGTCATGAGCTTCGCTGCGCTGTCCGTCTTCGAAAGTTCCAACAGCGCCGTGGGCAAGGCCCATTACGATGTCAAGCTGCTCTCCGAACAGGGCGGGCCGGTACGCAGCTCCCTGGGCGTGGTGGTGCACACCGAACGCTTTGATCAGACCGCGTTCGACACAGTCATCATCGGCGGCGGCAGTGACCGCGAATTCACCGCGCCGCTGCTGGCTTACCTGCGCCACGCCGCCGGCCACACGCGTCGTCTCGCGGCCACCTGCTCCGGTACCTTTTTTCTGGCACAGGCGGGCTTGCTCGACGGCATACGGGCCACCACCCACTGGTTCTTTGCCGACGAATTTCGCGCGCGCTATCCCAAGGTCCAGCTGGAAGAAGAACGGTTGTTTGTGATTGACGGGCCAATCTGGACCAGCGCCGGCATGACCGCCGGCATTGATCAGGCATTGGCGATGGTTGAAGCCGATCTGGGGCCGGCAGTCGCCCGCGCCGTGTCGAAAACCTTCATTCTTCAGAGCCGTCGCGTCGCAGGCCAGCCACAACGCTCGGTGCTGCTGGATATGGAACACAAGACCGACCGCATTCAGGCCGCCATGACGTACATGCGCAATAACCTGCATCGCGCCCTGCCGTTGAGTGAACTGGCAGACGCCGCACACCTGAGCCTGCGCCAGTTCAGCCGCGCGTTTCACGCACAAACCGGGCTTTCACCGGCCAAGGCCGTGGAAAAGCTGCGGATCGAGGTGGCCGTGGCGTTGATCCAGGATGGGCGCCACCCCCTCGACAACATCGCCCGCCAAACCGGGTTTGGCGACAGCGAGCGCATGCGCCGGGCCTTCATTCGCCAATTCGGCGAGCCGCCACGGGTGATACGACGCACGGCGCGAAACCCCGACGATGCGAGCTCAATGTCCAGAAACGAGGGTTAAATGGCCTTTGCCGGTGTTTGAGCTGGCCTAAGCTTGACCTCAGCGACCATCCCCTGAGGAACCCTTATGAAACGTTGTGCACTGGCCGTTGGCGCCCTCTTCTCGTTACTTGCTCTCACCCCTGCTTTCGCGACCCCGCAAGAGGACGAAACCCGGGCGTTCTTCACGCGTTTTGTCGCAGCGCAAAACGCCCATGACCTCACCCGGATAAGGACCATGCTCTGGGATTCACCGAAGATGCTCTGGTTTGCCCGGGGCGAAGCCAACTGGGGCCCGGATGCCGTCGTCAGCAAACTCAAGGAGTACTACAAGGGCACCTGGCAGCTGCAACCCGACATGAGCCACTTCAGTGTGGTGATGCTCAACGACGACGTGGCCCAACTGATGGTGCCGGTCGCCTTTACCCGAGGCCATCCAGGCGAGGCCGCTCAGGTGGATACCTTCCTGATCAGCCAGACGTTATTGAAAGGCAAGGACGGCTGGCATGTCGCAAGCATCATGCCGCTGGCCGATACCCACTTCAAATAATCACACCAACCGCGTGATCTGCTTATGCCGCCACACCAACCGGTAATAAGCAGTCTGCAGCGCCAGCATCGCCAGGTAGGTCACCGGGAATGCCATCCACACGCCTTCCAGGCCGAAGTGCGCATTGAGCACGTATGCCATCGGCAACTCGACACACAGCACGCAGAAAATCGAGATCGCCACCGGCATCAGCACCACGCCACTGGCGCGCATAATGCCGCCGACCACGGCTTGGAAGCCGAACACCAAAATGCTCCACAACATGATGTGCAGCAGGTGTTCGGCATTGGTTCGCGCCGCATCGTCGGTAATGAACAGGCCCAGCAACCAGTGCGACAGCACGTAGCCAAGCACAATCAGGCCGCCCGTCAGGCAGGTGTTGATCAGCAAGCCAGTACGCAGGATCGGCCCGATACGCTCCAGGCGCCCGGCACCAATTGCCTGCGCACCGAGGATCGAGGCGGTGATCGCAATCGACAGCGCGGGGAATTGCACGTAATTGACGATCTGCGTCACCGCGCCATAGGCCGCCGTGGCCTGGGAACCGTGGCTGTTGACCAGCGCGAGAATGACCAATTCCGACAGCGACAGCACCACCATCTGCAAGCCGGTTGGCAGGCCGATGCGCAGGACTTTGCCGAGGATCACGCGGTCCAGGCGCAAAGCGGCGAGCAGCTCACGGTCCGGCGCCATCACATGGTTCTTGTGGCGCAGGCGCAGGATCAGGAACAGCATCGCCGCAGCGTTGCCCACCAGCCCGGCATACACCGCGCTCTGAATGCCCATGGGCGGCAAGCCGATCCAGCCGCGAATCAGTGCGGGGGTCAGCAGCAGGCCAACCAGGGTCGAGACCATCAGCGCCAGCAACGGCGAAATCGTGTCGCTGACGCCGCGCAGCAGCTGGGTATAGAGAATAAAAACCAGCAGCAGCGGCATGATCAGCATCATCATCTGGGCATAGCCAACGGCATCGTCGAGGACATCAATCGGCGTACCCAACGCCTGCAAGGCCGGGCGCGCGAACAGGCTGCCGAGCACGGCCGCGATCAACCCCACCAGCGCGCCCAAGGTCAGGGTCGCGCCCGTAATCACCTTGACCAACCCGGTTTCCTGGGCGCCCCAGGCCTGGCCGATCAGCACCGAAGCACCGGCACCCAAACCGATCACCAAGGCGATAAAGAAGAACACGATGGGAAACATCCCCGACACCGCCGCCAGCGCCTGGGTGCCAAGCATTTGCCCGACATAAATGCCGTTGAGCGTGCCGGAAAAGCTTTGCAGGAAGTTGGACAGCACCATCGGTGCCAGAAAGATCAGGTAGACCTGCCACAACGGCCGTTGCTGGGTGACTTGCATGGTGGTTCGAGTCCCGGAATTATTGTTAGACGGGGAAAGCATTGCGCGACAGCCAGGCCAGGTAAGCCTGCACGTCGATGGGCCAGTGAGCGATCCTGGTTGTAAACGCCGCCGCATCCTCAGCGAACAGCGCGCGCGAGGCCTCTTCAAAACCGGGCAAGTCGCCCCCGATGGCGCTCATGAAACGATAGCTGGCTTCCTTGGCTTGGCGCGCCTGATCACGCGCGGCGCCGGCATTACGCGCTTCATCGACCAAACGGCGCAAGGCCGCCGAGGCACCGCCGCGTTGTTGGCCCAGCCATTCCCAGTGACGCGGCAGCAGCGTGACTTCCCGCGCGACCACGCCCAGCTTGGGGCGACCCACCGAAGGGGTGACAGGCAGTGCTTCCTCGATTGCCGCGTCTGCGGGTTGCTCAGGCGCATAACCGCTTGGCCACGGGTAATCGACCTGGGTGCCAGTGGCGTCGTCAAAGACCAGAAAGGCGCCCGCAGTCAGGTCCTGGCCCGCCAAGGCAGCGGCCACAGCCGAATAGGAACCAGCCGCCACACGCTGGTGACGGACGAAGGCAGTGCACAGCGGCGTGTGTTGCGTAGGCATGACTTATTACCCCGATGTTATTTGTTTTACCCGGATCATATTAGCGGTAATTTCCCAGCATGCAAGGCTATTGTCGTGAAACGTCCAAATGCTCGCCACGCATCGCGACCTGCATGCCCTGCACCGTTGGGTCGCGCAGCACACATTCAGCAATTGCCGGCTCCAGTTCCACCCGCAGGCGTCGGCCCAACGCCCGTGCGCCGAAGCGTGCATCGTGTTGGCGACACAACCACGCCCTCGCCGGCTCATCCACACTCAGCCAGCGTTGCTGCGCCGCCAGGCGTTGATTGAGCTTGCCCAGCTCAACCTCCAGCAACGCCTCCAGCCAGTGGCTATCGATGGGATCGAACAGCAAGATGCGGTCGATGCGATTGAGAAACTCCGGCTCGAAATGACGGTGCAACGCCTCTTCCAACACCGCCGCCTCATCCCGCACAAACACACGCAGCAGCCGGCGCCAGCCGTGGGCAAAGCGTTGGCGATGCCGACGCGCCTGTTGCGCGCCGATATTGCTGGTCATGAAGATCAGGCTGTTGCGAAAGTCCAAGGTGCGCGCGCCACCTGCCAAGGTCAGTTGGCCGTTTTCCAGAATGCCCAGCAGGCTGCGCACCACTTCCTGGCTGGCTTTTTCCAGTTCATCGAACAACACGATGCCGGGGCGACTGTAAGTGCCCTGGATCAACTCGCTATTGAACAGGCTGATGCCCTCTTTGCTGCCCACATACCCCGGCGGCGCGCCGGTCAGCGCGGCGGCGTAATGCTCCTGGGCCAAGGTGTGCATGTCGATACGGCAAAACCCGTCGGCGCGACCATGCAGCGCTTGGGCCAGCAGGCGCACCACTTCGGTCTTGCCCACACCGGTCGGGCCCATGAACAGGTTGACGCTCAGCGGTCGGTCGCGCTCACCGATGTCGGCCTTGACCACGTTGAGCAAGCCTTCCACCTGCGCCAGCGCGGCCTCCTGCCCCACGATTCGGCTACGCAGCAACGCCATCACCTGCGCCGGTTCGAAGGTAAAACGCATGCCCTACTCCACCGTTCTTTCTTTACCGCCATGGGGCAGTTGCCCCACCGGGCACTCGGCGACACCCACGGTGTTGCGGGTGATTTTCTCGACGTTTTCCTGGGCTTTTTGCGCATCCAGCACCCAGGTGCGATAGAACTCAAACGGGCAGTCGGCCACGCCCTTGTCGCCATCACCCGAGGCGTGCATGCCGGTGTAGCCACGGTGCAGCAACTTGAACAGGTGGTTCTGCGACTGGTCATTGGCCCGCGCATCGCGAATCTGCGAAACCGAGAGCTGGGCGTACTGAATGCCCATCTCCTCCTCGCCACACTCGCCCAAGGTGCGCCCGTCGAAACCGATGATCGCCGAGTGGCCGAAGTACGAATACACCCCATCGAAGCCCGCCGCATTCGCCACCGCCACATAGCAGTTATTCGCCCAGGCCATGCTCTTGGACATCTGCACCTGCTGCTCCTTGGCCGGGTACATATAGCCCTGGCAGCGCACGATCAACTCGGCGCCCTTCATCGCGCAGTCGCGCCAGATTTCCGGGTAGTTACCGTCGTCGCAGATGATCAGGCTGATCTTCATGCCCTTGGGCCCTTCACACACATAAGTGCGATCCCCCGGATACCAGCCTTCGATGGGGCACCAGGGAATGCACTTGCGGTAACGCTGCACGATTTCGCCGAGGTTATTGATCAGCACCAACGTGTTGTAAGGCGCCTTGTGCGGGTGCTCCTCATGACGCTCGCCGGTCAGGGAGAACACGCCCCAGGTGTTCGCCTGGCGGCACGCCGCCGAGAAGATTGCGGTCTCGTCGCCGGGAATGCTCGCGGCGGTCGCCATCATCTCGTCGTGGTCGTACATGATGCCCATGGTGCTGTATTCCGGGAACACCACCAGGTCCATGCCGGGCAGGCCCTGCTTCATGCCGAGGATGATCTCGGCGATCTTCTTCGCGTTATCGATGACCTCGGCCTTGCTGTGCAGGCGCGGCATCTTGTAGTTCACCACCGCGACACCGACGGTGTCCGGGCTGCTGGAAATGTCGCCATGACGCATGACAATGCTCCTGGTCTAGTGACTGATCATCCACGGCCGTGGCCCGGTCCTGGTCTTGAGGCCCAAGGGGTTAGCCTTGCTCGGCTCAACTTTCTTGCTGGTGCCGCAGCAGCTGCAACCCGCCGGATGTTTGCGGCTTTGCTGGTATTCGCCGACCGTTTGCGGCGCATGGGCGCTGCGCTCGTTGCCGGCGATGGCCTTGCGCTGGTTGGCCGACAGCGTTTGCAGCGCCGGGGCCGAGACCATCAGCTGCCCGCCCGGCCCTTCGCAGTACGGGCATTGGCTGGGCTCGTTGCGCTGGGCAATCGGGCGCAGCATGGTGAACGTGCCGCAGGTGGCACAGGCGTATTCGTAGGTCGGCATGGCTACAGGTCCGGGGCGATGGGCAGGTCGATACTGCCGTCGAGGAATTTGGTCGGGCCGTTGGCATTGGGGTTGATGTCGAACTCGAAGATTTCCGTCGGCAGCCACAACGTGGCGCACGCATTCGGAATGTCCACCACGCCGCTGATATGCCCCTGCACCGGCGCCGAGCCGAGCAATGCATAACCCTGGGCCGGCGAGTAGCCAAACTTGGTCAGGTAGTTGATCGCATTCAAGCAGGCCTGGCGGTAGGCAACGTTAACGTCCAGGTAGTGCTGCTGGCCCTGCTCGTCCACCGAAATGCCTTCGAAGATCAGGTAGTTCTTGTAATTCGGCGTGATCGGGCTGGGTTTGAACACCGGGTTCTTGATCCCGTACTTGGCCATGCCGCCCTTGATCAGCTCGACTTTCATGTGCACCCAGCCGGCCATTTCGATAGCGCCGCAAAAGGTGATTTCGCCGTCGCCCTGGCTGAAGTGCAGGTCGCCCACCGACAGCCCGGCGCCGTTGACGTAGACCGGGAAGAAAATCTTCGAGCCACGCGACAAATCCTTGATATCGCAATTACCGCCATGCTCACGCGGCGGCACCGTGCGTGCGCCGGTGGCCGCGGCGTCGTCACGGGCCTGGCCCTTGAGCTTGCCCATGTGCGCGGTGGCAGCCAGTGGCGCGTTGGCCAGTGGCGGTACGCGGGTGGGGTTGGTGTCGATCAGTTCCTGCTCGCGGCGGTTCCAGTCGGCGAGCATCACCGGGTCGGGCAGGCAGCCGATCAGGCCGGGGTGGATCAGGCCGGCAAAGTTAACCCCCGGGATGTGCCGCGAGCTGGTGAACATGCCCTTGAAATCCCAGATCGCTTTTTGTGCGCTGGGGAAATGATCGGTGAGAAAGCCGCCGCCGTTCTGCCGCGAAAAGAAGCCGTTGAAGCCCCACTGCGAATCCGCCTTGGCACCGATGTCGAGCAAGTCCACCACCAGCAAATCACCCGGCTCGGCGCCGTGCACACCCACCGGGCCCGACAGGTAATGCACGGTGGACAGGTCGACGTCACGCACATCACTGGCGTCGTCGTTGTTCTTGATCGCGCCGGCGGTCCAGTCGTAGGTTTCCAGGATGAAGTCATCACCGGGCTTCACCCAGCACGCCATGGGGATATCCGGGTGCCAGCGGTTATGGATCTGCTCGTTCTCGGTGACGGGCTGGTTGAGGTCGACT
The DNA here is from genome assembly GCF_013385735.1 of Pseudomonas sp. D2002. Classification (NCBI taxonomy): domain Bacteria; kingdom Pseudomonadati; phylum Pseudomonadota; class Gammaproteobacteria; order Pseudomonadales; family Pseudomonadaceae; genus Pseudomonas; species Pseudomonas sp. D2002. The sequence goes on from NZ_JACAPL010000002.1 coordinate 335,079, forward strand.
TTGATCAGCGTTTCGGTCATGGACTGGCTCCTGGACGGATGACGGGATGCGTTCAATCCAGTCTCGTGGAGCCAGGTAAAACGGGGAATACGTTGGATGACGTATGAGCGACCGCCAGCGCGGAAAGCAGACAGCACGAGGATCAGCCCGGCAACGGAATCACCCGCAACCGCCGCACCGACTTATACGAAAAACTCGAATAAATCTCCTTGACGCACGGCAACGTCTGCAACACCTCCCGGGCAAACTCGCCAAACGACTCCAGGTCCCTGGCCACTACCTCCAGCAAAAAGTCATAGCGCCCCGATACGTTATGGCACGCCACAATCTCGGGAATCTCCAACAGCCGCTGCTCAAACGCCCGCGCAATCTCCTGGGTATGGCTTTCCATCATGATGCTGACAAAGGCCGTCACCCCATACCCCAACGCCTTGGGTGACAAGATCGCCTGGTAGCCGCTGATCACCCCGCTCTCTTCCAGGCTGCGTACTCGCCGCCAGCACGGCGACGTCGTCAACGAAACTCGATCAGCCAGCTCGGCCACGGTCAGTCGGGCATTGCCTTGCAACGCGTTTAAAAGAGCCTTGTCAGTGCGATCCAAATTGACGGGCATATCTTGCCTCTATTCATTATTTTTATGGATGTTTCGTCCCTTGGCGCGGGATTTGGCAGCAAATTTTGCAAATTTCTACTTGAGTTATGAGCATAGCATTGTAGGAAATAAGGAGCGCCCGACATGAACAATAAACACAATACATTCGGCTTTTCCACCCGCGCCATCCATCACGGCTATGACCCCAAAGACCACCACGGCGCCCTCGTGCCGCCGATCTATTTGTCCGCCACTTTCGCGTTCCCCACAGCCGAATACGGCGCCGCCTGCTTTGCCGGTGAAGCCAGCGGGCACTTCTACACACGTATTTCCAACCCGACCCTGGCCCTGCTCGAATCACGCATGGCCACCCTGGAAAACGGCGAGGCGGCCGTGGCCTTCAGCTCCGGCATGGGCGCCATTGCAGCGACGTTCTGGACCCTGTTGCGCCCAGGCGACGAAGTAATCGTCAGCCAGACCCTCTACGGCTGCACCTTCGCCCTGTTGCACCACGGCATCGGCGAATTCGGCATTAAGGTGCGCCATGTCGACCTCACCGACCTCGCCGCCTTGCGCGCGGCACTGTCGCCCGCCACGCGCATGATCTACTGCGAGACACCGGCCAACCCCAACCTGCGCCTGGTGGACATCGCCGCCGTGGCCCAGCTCGCCCACGCGCAACCCAACATCACCGTGGTGGTCGACAACACCTATTGCACGCCGTACCTGCAACGGCCGCTGGAGCTGGGGGCTGACGTGGTGGTGCATTCGGCCACCAAGTACCTCAGCGGCCATGGCGATATCACCGCGGGTATTGCCGTGAGCAACCACGCCTTGGCGCAACGCATCCGTCTGCAAGGGCTCAAGGACCTCACCGGTGCGGTGATGTCGCCCCAGGATGCATCCTTGCTGATGCGCGGCCTCAAGACCCTGGCCCTGCGCATGGATCGCCATTGCAGCAATGCCCAGGCAGTGGCCGAAGCCTTGCAGGCGCACCCGATGGTGCAATGGGTGACCTACCCTGGCCTGCGTTCTTTCCCACAGTACGAACTGGCGGCGCGGCAGATGAGGCAGTCCGGCGGCATGATCGCCTTTGAGCTCAAGGGCGGGATTGAAACGGGCCGGCGCTTCATGAATGCCCTGAAGCTGTTCACCCGCGCGGTCAGCCTCGGCGATGCCGAATCACTGGCCCAGCACCCGGCCAGCATGACTCACTCCACTTACACCCCAGAGGAGCGCGCGCAGCACGGTATCAGCGAAGGCCTGGTGCGTTTGTCGGTGGGGCTTGAGGACATCGCCGACCTGCTCGCGGATGTGCAGCAGGCGCTGGCCAAATGCGCCCGCGCCGCGCCACGTCAGGCGAGGATAGAAGAGCACGCCGTAAAATAAGGCCTACGCGCCAGGTAATGCTTTCCCACGCAGGATGGTCGGACAGGTCCGACCATCCTTATGCATTTTTAATCTGATTTTTTCCAGATTGGATCCCCCTCATCTCGCGATGCTGTACTAGCATACGTCTCGGCGGGAGCACTATCACTGTAGGTTATTCATACACGTTACCTTCTTAAACCCCGTCGCTATAAGGCTGGATACCTACACTCGAAACTCATGGACGAATTGATGAACTCACACCTGTTCCCACATATAGGCAAGGTCATCGCCAGCACCGGCAGTCGCCACTTCCCACGTATGCTGCACGACCTGATCCTCACCCAACTGGCAGTGGACGCCACCCATATCACCCAATTGCGGGTGAGCGCCGAAGGCCAAACCCGGCGCCTGATCAGCCCGGTCTACACCGATTCGGTGGTGGCTTTAGGTGAAGAGCAACCCGCCGCGCAACTGCACCTCACGCGCCGCAAGGACGACATGCGCTACGTGCTGTCGGTGTACCGCGCGCACCACTCCGAGAGTTTTTCAGCGCAGGAACGCAGCATGCTGCAGGACTTCTCCACGCTGTTGCTGCCCATGGTGGAAAAACACATCACCGCGATCCAGCCGTGCCACCCGAACAGCGAACCGCTGGTGCCGGAAAGCCAAGGCCTCGAAACCCTGCGCCGTCGCATCGAAGAACGCCTGGTGCAATCGGGGCTGACCCTGTCCAAGCGTGAGCTTGAAGTGTGCGTCGGCCTGCTGGCCGGGCGCACTGCGCCGGAGCTGGCGGAGCAACTGGCGTTGAAGGTCAACACCATCGAAAGTTACCTCAAGCGCGCGGCGATCAAGCTGGGGATCAGCGGGCGGCATTCGTTGTTGCGGTGGATGTATGCGACGGATGAAGGCGCAGCCAGCCCCCTGTAAATCACCACAAACCCTGTGGGAGCTGGCTTGCCTGCGATAGCGGTGGGTCAGCTGACACAGCTGTCACTGATAGACCGCTATCGCAGGCAAGCCAGCTCCCACATTTGATAGGTGTTGCCAGGGACAAATCAGTCCCTGGCCAACGCCTCAATCGGGTCCAACCGCGCCGCATTCCTGGCCGGCACAAAACCAAACACAATGCCGATCATCGTCGAGCACGCGAACGCGGTGATGATCGAGCCCAGGGAGAACACCATCTCCCACTCCTTCACAAACAACGAAAACAGATAACCGATTGCGAACGACAGCGAGATCCCGATCATCCCGCCGATCAGACACACCATCACCGCCTCCACCAGGAACTGCTGGCGAATATCCGATTGCCGTGCGCCCACCGCCATGCGAATACCAATTTCGCGGGTACGCTCGGTCACCGACACCAGCATGATATTCATCACGCCAATGCCGCCCACCAGCAACGAAATCACCGCAATCAGCGACAACAGCAGTGCCAGGGAGCGGCTGGTTTTCTGCACCGTCTGCATGATGCTGTCGAGGTTGTTGGTAAAGAAGTCCTTGGTGCCATGGCGTTGCAGCATAAGTTTATTGACGTTGTCTTCCACCACCTTGCTCGGCTGGCCATCCTTGATGCGCACCGTGATGCTGTCCAGATGACGCTGGCCCAGAAGCCGCCCCGCAGCGGTTTCGTAAGGCACCCACACGTTCAGCGCCTTGCTGGCGGCGAACATGTTTTTGTTGTCGGCCGTCACGCCAATCACCGTGCACGGCAAGTTGCCCACCAGGATCACCTGGCCCAACGGGTCGACATTCGGGCCGAACAGGCGATGCCGGGTGTTGTGGTCGATCACCACCACCTGGGCCTGGCGGCGCGCGTCGCTTTCACTGAAGGCGATCCCGGCCTCCAGCTTCAACCCTTTGACCTTGAAGTAGCGGTCGCTGACGCCATTGACCTGCGCATCCAGATCGATATTGCCAAAACGCAGCAACAGGTTACGACCCACCACCGGCGTGGCGCTGTCGACGTAATACAGCTGGTTCAACGCCTCCACATCCGAGGGCATCAACGTCTCGATCGCTGACGCGCGGCTGTCACCAAAGCTGGTGCCGGAAAAGATATCGATGGTGTTGCTGCCGATCGCCTGGATGTCCTTGAGCACATAGCGTTTGGCGCCCTCGCCGATGGCCGAGATCGACACCACCGAGGTGATGCCGATGACAATCCCGAGCATGGTCAGCAAGGTGCGCATGCGATGGGAAATCAGCGCGACCCAGGCCATGTTGAAGGCTTCCTTGAACAACCCCAGGCTCGCCACCAGCCGGCGTGCGCCGCTGCGTCGGGTTTCTATCGGGGCCTCGCCGGGCAGCTCCAGGCCGACGCTGTCGTTGGCCTTGTCGCTGACAATCTCGCCGTCGCACACCTCGACAATACGCTGGGCATTCGCCGCCACCTTGGGGTCGTGGGTGACGATAATCACCGTGTGCCCGGCCGCGTGCAGCTCGGCGAGGATGCGCATCACCTCCTTGCCGCTGTGGGTGTCGAGGGCGCCGGTGGGTTCGTCGGCGAGGATCACTTCACCGCCGTTCATCAACGCACGGGCAATACTCACACGCTGCTGCTGGCCACCGGAAAGCTGGCTCGGCCGATGAGTCGTGTGCCCCGCCAGGCCCAGGCGCGTGAGCAACTCGCGCGCGCGGCTGTGGCGTTGAGTCTCCGGCGTACCGGCATAGATCGCCGGCATTTCGACGTTGTGCAAGGCACTCAGGTGCGCGAGCAAATGGTAGCGCTGGAAGATAAACCCGAAGTAATCGCGGCGCAGTTCCGCCAACTGTTCATCGCCCAGCGAGCGGGTTTCGATGCCATTGATCTTGTAGCTGCCGGCGGTGGCGTAATCCAGGCCGCCGAGGATGTTCATCAGGGTCGATTTACCCGAGCCGGAAGCGCCGATAATCGCGACCATTTCCCCGGCATGAATCGTCAGGTCGATGCCTTTGAGCGCAATGAATTCGCGTTCGCCGGCCATGAAACTGCGGGTGATGCCCTTGAGTTCCAACAGGGGTTGGGTCATGGCTCAACTCCCCGCCACAGCAGGCGTGGCGTCACCGATCACGACTTTATCGCCCTCGGCCAGGCCGTCCAGAATCTGCACTTTGACGTTGTTGTTAATCCCGGTCTTCACAGTGCGCGACACGGCTTTGCCCTTGGCGTCGAGCACGCGCAGCGAATAGCTGCCATCGGCATTGCGCGCGCCAAGTGCCGCCACCGGCACCATCAACGCGGCCTGGGCGGTGTCGAGCACAATACGCACCTGGGCGGTCATGGCGATGCGCAGGCGATGGTCGGGGTTGGGCACGTCGAACAACGCGTTGTAGAACACCGCGGTGTTCTGCTTCGGCGTGCCGGCGGTCTGGGTTTCAAGGAAGTTCTGCGGCGCCGGCTCCGTACCGCGCAGCTTGGCGTAGTAACGCTTGTCGGCCTCGCCGAGGATGGTGAAATACACCTGCTGGCCGGGGCTGATGTGAATCACATCCGCCTCAGACACCTGGGCCTTGACGGTCATGGTGTCCAGGTCCGCCAGCTTGAGCAGCACCGGCGCCAACTGGCTGGCGATCACGGTCTGGCCTTCCTGGGTGACAATGCCGACCACATCGCCGTCGATGGGCGCGACGATGCGCGTATAGGCCAGGTTGACCTTGGCGGTGTCGATCTGGATATGCGCGCTTTTGATTTGCGCGTCCAAGGACAACAAGTTGGCCTGCTGCACCTGAAAGGTGGACTCGGCATCCTCGAAATCCTGACGCGAAACCGACTCGTCAACCTGCAAACCTTTGTAGCGTTCATAGACGGACTTGGCCTGCTTGAGCTGCGCCGCCGTCGCCCGGCGTTGGGCCTGCAGGTTTTCCTCATCCACCTGGGCTTTGCGCAGGGTGTTCTGCAGGATCAGCGGATCGATTTCGGCGAGCCACTGGCCCTTTTTCACCTTGTCGCCGACCTTGACCTTGAGCGACTTCAACTGCCCGGACACCTGGGCGCCGACGTCAACTTGCTTGACACCTTCAAGCAAGCCGGTGGCTAACACCGCGTTTTCAATATCACCGCGTTCAGCCGTGGCGGTGAGGTACTGCGGGGCATCGGCGGGTGCTTGCACCGTGTACACGACAAGACCAATGGCAACCGCCAACACCGCGAGCATTCCGAGTTTGCGAAACTTTGACTTTTCCATAAATGACCATAAAAAGATGAAGAGGGCCTACAGCGGGCAGTGTTAAAAAATGTGGGAGCGGGCTTGCTCGCGAAAGCGGAGTATCAGAGACAAATTGGTTGGCTGACACTCCGTCTTCGCGAGCAAGCCCGCTCCCACATTTGGATCTCCATGCATCAGGAACGGAGTACTCGGCTTTTGATTTGCTGTTGATCTTGATCTTGACCTTGATCTGGCTTTTGATCTCAAGCGCCCCGTTAAACCACGCTGNNAACCCGGCAGGACGCCGGGTTAGCCGCGCTGGGCCAAGGATGGCCCATCGCGGCGGCCCACGCTCCAAAGCCGGAGTGAGGGCACACCGAGCCTAGGCGAGGTGCCGAGTGGTGGGGCGAGGACTTTTTGGTTACTTTTTGGTCCCTCAAAAAGTGACCCGCTGTAAGAGCGGAACCATAAGCCGCCGTTACCGCAGCAACGGATATGTACCCCAGACAGCTGCCACAGCTGAGTCCATCAAAGGCCATCAAGACACCACCTCCCCAATCACCACACCCTCAAGCCACCACCGCGACAACGCCACCACATTCGGCGCCTTGAGCAACGTAAAGTGATTCCCCGGCCCATACCAAACCTCCAACCCACTGCCCTGCCGCCGCCAGCCTTCAATCATCAACCCCTGCTCGCGCTGATTCCCGGCGGCATCCAGGGAAGGATCCTCCGCCAACACCAACCGCACCACACCGTGGTAACGCTGCTGCGGCCGATACACGGTGCGCAACGCCGCCGCATACGTGCGCGCCGGGCCGTCCATCGCGTCAACCGAGGCACGCCCCGGCAACAACCCCACCGCCACCATCCCCGCATGCAAGCCCGTGCGCTGCGCCACCTCATCACGCTCGGCAAAATCCACCAGGTCGATGCCCAGCGACTGCCCAGCCGCCAGCTGCATCGCCTCGATCAGGCGCAACAACGCCGCCGTCGTCGTGTAAGGCCGCCCCGCGCCGCCTGGCGCTTCACTGTCAATCACCGTCAACGACGCCACCTCACGGCCTTGCGCCTGCAACCGCAGCGCCAGCTCCAGCGCGACCCAGCCGCCAAACGAATGCCCTACCAGATGCACCGGCCCCTGGGGGCACTCCTGCGTCAGCGCCGCCAGATAACACTGCGCCGCCGCCTCCACCTGGCTATGGGGCACCGCCTCGCCATCCAGCCCGCGCGGCTGCAAGCCAAACAACGGCCAGTCACGCCCGAGTGCCTCGCTCAAGCCCACATAACCGGTAACGCTGTCCCCGGCCCCTGGCACACAGAACACCGGCGCATAGCCTGCTCGCCCACTCTGAATGCGCAACAGCGGTTGATGCGCCGCCTCGGTAACCGGCACACCCACCGCCAGCGCCTCAGACATCGCACGCCCCAACGCCTGGATATGCGGCGCCTGCATCATGCTCTGGTGATCGCCTGGCACTTCCACTTGGCGCAATTGCCCCGGTGCCAGCGCGTCCTCCCAACCCAGCGAAACACGACGGCGCGACAACTCGGTGGGCCGCTCCTGCGCGCTGAACAAATGCACCGCCACCGGCAGTGGGAACAGGCTGTAATGCGCCAGCGCATGCCCGTGCCCCACTTCACGCTGGATAAAACTCAAGAGGTCCGCGTCCGTCGCCGCCGCCATTTGCGCGTACAGCAGACCTTCATCGCGACAGCGTTGCAGCAAACCTGCAAAGTCCAGCTGTCCAATGCCCGCCTCCAGTTGTTCAAGGCTCGCCAGCTCATCCACACCTCCCTGTGCTTTCCAATACGCCGTGCACTGCAGCAGCAGATGCCGCTTGAGCGCATCCGGCCCGCTCCAGCGCGCCTTGCCCTGGTCGGTCATGCGCGGCACGTAACTGTCGATCAAACCGAGAAACGCCACCGGCTCATCCAGCCCCAGCAATTGCATCGCCACTTCATACGCCAACACCCCGCCAAACGACCAACCCGCCAGCCGGTACGGCCCATGAGGTTGCAGGCCACGAATCAACCCGACCAGGCGCGCTGCCAGGCCTTCCATGGTGTTCAGGTGCGACTCGCCAAGCGCCGCGCCCGGCAGGCCATAGATCGGGTAGTCACCGGGCAGGTGCTGGCCCAGCGCCGGAAAGTACACATCCATGCCGCTGAACTCGTGGACCAGAAACAGCGGCGGCTGCGAACCGCTGCTGCGCACGGTAATCACCGAACTGTCGCGCACCGGCTCATCCGTGCGCTGGTGCAGCATCGCGGCCACGGAGGCCACGCTGGCATGCTGGAACAGCTCCGCCAGCGACACCTGCAACCCCGCCTCTTCCAGCAGGTTGACCAGTCGAATCGCCAGCAACGAATGCCCACCCAGCTCGAAGAAGCTGTCATGCCGCCCGACCTGCTCCAGCTTCAACACCTCGGCCCACAGTTGCGCCAAGGTCTGTTCCAACGCATCGGCCGGCGCTTCGAAATCTCGCCGGTGCAACGCCTCCAGGGCCGGAACCGGTAAGGCTTTGCGGTCGATCTTGCCGTTGGCCGTCAGCGGCAACTGCTCAAGCGCTACATAGGCCGACGGCAGCATGTAATCCGGCAGTTGGCTGTGCAGATGGGCACGCACGCTGTCGACCTCTGCGGGTTCGCCCGCCCAGGTGAAATACGCCACCAGGCGCTTGTCACCCGGCACGTCTTCACGCGCCAGCACCACCACCTCCTGAATCCCCGCACAGGTCGCCAGGCGCGCCTCCACCTCGCCCAGCTCAATGCGGAAACCACGGATCTTGACCTGATCGTCATTGCGCCCGATGCACTCCAGCAAGCCCTGCGCCGTCCAGCGGCCAAGGTCGCCGGTGCGGTACATCAAGGCGCCTGGGTTGAGCGGGTCTTGCACAAATTTCTCGGCCGTCAGCTCGGGCCGGTTCAAATAACCCTTGGCCACGCCGTCGCCGCCGATGCAGATTTCACCGGTCACACCCACCGGCACCGGCTGCAGCTGCGCATCCAGTACATGGATTTGCGTGTTGGAGATCGGCCGCCCCACCGGCACGCTGTCGGCGCCTGCGGCAAGCGTGCGCACTTCATAAGTGGTGGCGTAGGTGGTGGTTTCCGTCGGCCCGTAGCAATGCACCAGACGCAACGCCGGTGCCTGGGCCAGCAGCGTACGGAACGCCGCCGGGTCGGCACGCTCGCCGCCGCACAGCAGGATGCGCAAGCCCGCCAGCGCCTCGGGAATCATCTGCACGTATTGGTTGAACAGCGCCGTGGTCACGAACAGCACCGTCGCGCCTTGCAGCGCAGTGCCAAAGGCGCGCGGGTCGAGCAAAGTCGCGTGGTCGATCACCTGCACCTGGCCGCCGTTGAGCAATGGGCCCCACACATCCATGGTGCTGGCGTCGAACGCCGGGTTGGAGGCGAAGGCCACGCGGTCGGCCGCATTGAAGTCGGCATAACCGTTGTTGAGCACCAGCCGCGTGATACCGCGATGCGGCACCAACACGCCCTTGGGCGTGCCGGTGGAGCCGGAGGTGTACATGATGTACGCCACGCTGTCCGAGGACTGCGACAAATCCGGGTTGTGGCTCGGTTGCGGGTCGAGGGTCAGGGTGTCGAGGGTAAGGGTGTCGAGGTCCAGGCGCTGTGCCGAGTACTCGACGACTGCCTCACTGCGGGTCAACAACAGGGCCGCGCCGCTGTCCTGCAGCATAAAACCCTGACGCTCGGCGGGCGCGTTGATATCCAGCGGCACATACGCCGCCGCGCACTTGAGCACGGCCAGCTGGCTGACCAGTAGATCCATAGAGCGCGGCAGCAGGATCGCCAGCGTGTCGGCGGGCCGCACGCCCAGGCTCAACAGGTGATGGGCCAGACGGTTGGCGCGGGTGTTCAATTCACCGTAGCTCCACGCCTGCTCGCCGTGCAGCACCGCCACGGCGTCAGGGCGCGCCAGCGCCTGGGCTTCAAACAGCCGCTGCACCGTGTGTTCACGGGGGAACGCACGGGCAGTCGCGTTGAACGCCGACAGCTGCTTACGCTCGGCAGCAGGCAGAATCGGCAAGCAACTGATCGCGCTTTCAGTGTTGTGCTCCAGCGCCTCAACCAATTGCTCCACGGCGACTTGCAAGTAGCCACACACACGCCGGGCGCCCTGCCCCGTGGCTTCCAGGCTGAAACCCTCACCGAGGTCATCGACACTCACCGACAACCCGTAATTGGTGTGTTCCTCGGTTTTCAGCAGTTGAATGCCCTGCCATGCCTCGGCCACGCCGCCCTGTTGCGGCGCGCTGTGACGGTAGTTGAACAGCACGTTAAACAACGGCGTGGCCACCGGCACCGCGCTGCAGCGCTGAGCCAGGGCCAGCGGTGCATGCTCATGGCTGAGCAGTTGGGTCAGGCGCGCATGGGTGGCGCGCAATGCGCTACGCACCGACTGCTCACCCAGGTCGACGCGCAACGGCAAGGTGTTGATGAATACGCCCATGGCCCGCTCGGCGCCTTCGCCACCTTGCAGGCGGCCGAGCATCACGGTGCCGAACACCACCTGCTCGCGGCCGCTGACTTTGCCCAACACCTGCGCCCAGGCCAAGTGCATCAGGCTGGCGGCACTCACACCCGCATGGCGCGCCTGGGTGCGCAGGCGCTGGCTCAACTGCGGGTCAATCGGCAGATGCGCCTGTTCATCGACGCCCAGGTTGTCGACAGTGGTCGGCTCGTCAATCTCACCCAGCATTTCGCGGAAGAACGCTTCGTGGTCGTCTGCACCCAAGCGGGTCTGGGCGACGTAATTGCGATACGGCACCGCCGCACCCAACTCACCCTCACGACCGAGCAGGAACGCCTGCATTTCATGCTGCAGGATATCCAGCGCGATGTGGTCCATCACCAGGTGATGGAACAGCAACGTCGCCACCACACGCTGCGGCTCTTGCACATAAACCAGGCGCATCAGCGGCGCTTGAGCCAGGTCTAGACGCTCCGGCAACGGGCCGGTTTCGACGCTCAGCCTGGCCTCCCGCCAAACCACCTGCACCGGCTCTTGCAGGCCATCCCAATGGAACGATGTGCGCAGCACGTCATGGCGCTGGATCACCGCCTGCAATGCACGGGCGAACGCCTCCAGGCGCAACTGGCTGTCGAAGGCAAACTGCGCCTGCAACAGGTACGCATCGCCGGTCGCTACGGCCCGATGGTGATAGAGAATGCCGGCCTGCAACGGCGCCAGCGGGTAGATGTCCTGCACATTCGCCGCGCCGCCAGGGATGCAGGCGACGAGTCGGTCGATGGCCGCCTGGTCCAGTTGAATCAATGGCAGCATGGCCGGCGTGATCTGCGTGCAGTCGGCGGCAATGCCATTGGCCGGCACCGCCACTTCGCGACCGCCGCCCAGTGCCGCCGCCAGGGCCGAGAGTGTCGGCTGGCCAAACAGCACCTTCACATCCGCCGACAACCCGAGCCGACGCATACGCCCCATCAAGCTGACGGCCAGCAACGAGTGCCCGCCCAGCTCGAAGAAGTTGTCGTGACGGCCTACGCGTTCCACATTGAGCAACTCGGCCCAGAGGCTGGCCAAGGCAATTTCCGTGTCGCCCTGGGGCGCTTCGTATTCGCGTACCACCACCGAATCCAGCCCCGGTTCGGGCAAGGCCTTACGGTCGAGTTTGCCGTTGGGGCTCAGCGGCAACGCGTCGAGATGCACGAAGATCGCCGGCACCATAAATTCCGGCAAGTGCTGCAGCAGATGGCTGCGCAGCGCGTCGATGTCGCTGTGTACGCCGGTGTAATACGCCACCAACCGTTGCTCGCGGGCGACCACGGCGGCTTCATTGACCGACGGGAACTCGGTCAGCCGCGCCTGGATTTCCCCCAGTTCAATGCGCAAGCCACGGATCTTCACCTGATCATCATTGCGCCCCAGGTACTCGAGAGTGCCGTCCGGCAAATAGCGCCCGACGTCACCGGTGCGGTACATGCGCCCCTGGGTAAACGGGTCATCGAGGAAACGTTCGGCAGTCAGCTCCGGCCGGTTCAGATACCCGCGCGCCACTTGCACGCCACCAATAAACAGCTCACCGACCACGCCCAGCGGTACCGGCTGCAACTGGCTGTCGAGCACGTACATGCGCGTATTGGCGATGGGCTTGCCGATTGGCGTGTTGTCCGGCACGTCAATGCCTGCGCAATTCCACGCAGTAACGTCGACGGCGGCCTCGGTCGGCCCATACAGGTTATGCAACTCAGTGCCCGGCAACTGCTGCTTGAAGCGCCGCACCAGGCTGCCCGGCAAGGCTTCACCGCTGCACATCACGCGCACCAGCCCGGCTGCCTGGCTCACATCGCCATGGGCGAGGAATACGTCGAGCATCGACGGTACAAAGTGCAGCGTGGTGATCTGTTCGGCCTCGATCACATCGCACAGGTACTCCGGTTCTTTATGCCCGCCCGGGCGCGCCATCACCAGGCGTGCGCCGGTGAACAGCGGCCAGAAGAATTCCCACACCGACACGTCGAAGCTGAACGGGGTTTTCTGCAGCACTGAGTCGTGCGCCGTGAGGCCGTATTCGTCCTGCATCCACAGCAGGCGGTTGACCACGCCACGGTGTTCGTTGATCACACCCTTGGGCTGCCCGGTTGAGCCCGAGGTGTAGATGACATACGCCGCCACGCCCGCTACGTCGGGGTTGTCGACGGGTTGCTGCTGCCAGCAAGGCCCGTCCAGATCGACCACCGGCACCGCGCCAAGCAACTCGCGCGTAGCACCCTGGGCCAGCACCACAACCGGCGCACTGTCCTCCAGCATGTAGGCCAGGCGGTCCAGCGGGTACGCCGGGTCCAGCGGCACATAGGCGGCGCCGGCCTTGAGAATCGCGTACAGCCCGACCACCATCCCAAGGCCACGCTCCACGCAGATCGCCACCCGTGAATCCGCCTGCACGCCCAGCGCCAGCAGGTGATGGGCCAACTGGTTGGCCTGTGCGTTGAGTTCGGCATAGGTCAGTTGCTGCGTGCCCGCCTTGACGGCAATCGCGTCCGGCGTGCGCTGCACCTGCGCTTCGAACATACCGTGCAAGGTCTGGTCGAGGTTGTAGTTCACTTCGGTGGCGTTGAAATCCACCAGCAGGTGCTGGCGCTCACGCTCATCCAGCAGCGGCGCATGCGCAAGCACCGCCTGGTCGTTATCCACCATCGCCTGCAACACGCGGGTGAAATAGCCGACGTAGCGCTGCACGGTCGACTGATCAAACAAGGCCAACGCATATTCGAGCGCGCCGAGAATACTGCCCTGCACTTCGCCGAGGTTCAGCGACAAATCGAATTTGGCAAAGTGGCTGTTCTCGACAATGCCTTCCAAGGCCAGGTCGCCCAACGCCAGGGTCGGCGCGCTGCTGTCCTGCCAGCTCAAGAGGGTCTGGAACAACGGGCTATGGGCCAGGCTGCGCACCGGCCGGGTGATTTCCACCACTTGTTCGAACGGCAGGTCCTGATGGGCCTGGGCTTGCAGCGTCAGCGCCTTGACCCGCGCCAACAGCGCCTCGGTGCTCAACTCGCCCGAGGTGTCGATGCGCACCGCCAGGGTGTTGACGAACAAGCCGATCAGCCCTTCGACTTCGCTGCGCGTGCGGTTGGCCACCGGCGAGCCGATCACCAGGTCCGACTGCCCGGACAGCCGCGCCAGCAATGCGGCCCAGGCCGTCATCAAGGTCATGTACAGCGTGGTGCCATGGCGTTGGCTCAAGGCCTTGAGCCCAGCGGTCAGGCGTTCATCCAGGCGCACTTCGACGCTGCTGCCGGCGTAGTCCTGTTGCGCAGGCCGTGGTCGGTCGGTGGGCAAGGCGAGCAAGGCCGGCGCACCCGCCAGGGCGGTTTGCCAATAGCTGCTCTGGCGCTGCAACACTTCACCGCTGAGCCACAAACGCTGCCACACGGCGAAGTCGCCGTACTGGATCGCCAGCGCCGGCAACGGGTCAGGCAGGCCATGGCTGAAGGCTTGGTACAACGCCATCAGCTCGCGGGTCAGCACGCCCATCGACCAGCCATCGGAGACGATATGGTGCAAGGTCAGCAACAGCACATGGTGATCGTCGGCCATCACCACCAGACGCCCACGCAGCAACGGGCCGCGCTCCAGGTCGAACGGTGCCGAGGCTTCGCCGTGGATCAAGGCGTCCAGCGCCTGCTGCGGTTGCGGGTGGCGGCGCAGGTCCTGCACTTGCAGCGGCAGCACGTCTTCGGCGGGCACGATCAGCACCTTGGCGTCGTCGCCGTGCTGGGCGAAGCGACTGCGCAGGGTTTCGTGACGCGCGACGATACGCGCCAGCGCCCGTTGCAGCGCCTCGACGTGCAACTGCCCACGCAGGCGCAGGCCGATAGGAATGTTGTAGGCGGTATTGGCGCCTTCCATCAGCGCCAGGAACCACAGGCGCTGCTGGGCGAACGACAACGGCACATCGTCCTCACGGTTGGCCGGCAGAATATCCGGCAAGGTGCTGCGCCCGGATTGGGCCAGCACTTCAGCCACGGCCGCCAGCTCGGCATTCGCAAACAGGTCGCCGAGGATCAACTCGACACCCAGGCGCTGGCGCACTTGGGAAACCATGCGCATCGCCAGCAGCGAGTGGCCGCCCAGTTCGAAGAAATGGTCGCGACGCCCGACGCGCGCGACGTGCAGTACATCGGCCCAGATCTGCGCCAATACGCTTTCGATCTCGCACTGGGGCGCTTCGTACTCGCGGGTAAAGACGGCGGCCATGTCCGGCGCCGGCAAGGCCTTGCGGTCGAGCTTGCCATTGGCGGTGAGCGGCAACGCCTCGAGCTTCACGTAGGCAACCGGGACCATATAGTCCGGCAGGTGCGCCACCAGGTGGGCGCGGATATCACCGACCGCCAGCGGGTCGAGCTGCGGGTTTTCAGTGAAGTACGCCACCAGCCGCTCTTCACGCACCAACACCACGGCTTCCTGAATGCCGGGCAACTGGTTGAGCTGGGTTTCGATTTCGCCCAATTCGATGCGCACGCCACGGATCTTCACCTGGTCGTCGTTACGCCCCAAATACTCAATGTTGCCGTCCGGCAGCCAACGCGCGAGGTCGCCGGTGCGGTACATGCGGCCCGCATTGAACGGGTCTTGCAGGAAGCGTTCGGCGGTCAGCTCCGGGCGGTTCAAGTAACCACGGGCCACGCCCTTGCCGCCCACATACAGCTCACCGGCCACACCCAACGGCACCGGCCGCTGCTGCTCATCCAGCAGGTACACCGTGGCATTCGCGATGGGTTTGCCGATGTGCAACGGCTGGCCCGCCTCGACCTTGCCGGAGGTGGCGACCACGGTGGCCTCCGTCGGGCCGTAGTTGTTAATCAGCTCGAAACGCTGGGCGCGCGCGAACTGGCGCAGGCGATCACCGCCGATCAGCAAGGTGCGCAACGTCGGGTGTTCGATCTGTTGGCTGAAAGCGTACTCGGCCACCGGCGTGGGCAAAAAGCACACGTCCAACGGTTGCGCGCACCACCAGGCAAGCAAGGCGTCGATGTCTTCGGCACCGTCGTTGGCCGGTGGCAGGTGCAAGGTCGCGCCCACACACAACGCCGGCCACACTTCCCAGGCCATCGCATCAAAGCCGAACCCGGCGACGCTGGCCGTGTGGCGCCCGGCGCACAGGTCAAAGGCGCGGCAATGCCAGTCGACCAGGTTGGCCACGGTGTGGTGCTCGACCATCACGCCTTTGGGCAGGCCGGTGGAGCCGGAGGTGTAGATCACATAGGCGAGGTTCGAAGGCGTGACATTGACCCTGGGGTTGCTCGCCGAGTGGTGCTGCCAGGTGAAACGGTCCAGGTCTATCACCGGCACGTCCAGCGCGGGCAGGCGCTCCAGCAGCGACTGCTGGGTCAGTACGGCTACCGGCGCGCTGTCGGTCAGCAGGTAATTCAGGCGCTCGGCCGGGTGCGACGGGTCAACCGGCACGTAGCAGGCGCCGGCCTTGAGAATCGCCAGCAGCCCGGCCAGGGTGTCGAGGCCACGGCGGGCGACGATGGCCACGCGGTCGTCGGGCTTCACCCCCAGCGCCAGCAGGTGATGGGCCAGCAGGTTGGCTTGCTGGTTCAGCTCGGCGTAGGTCAGCTGCCGGCCTTGGAAGACGGCGGCGATGGCGCTGGGCGTGCGTGCCGCCTGGGCCTCGATACGCGCGTGCAGCGTGGTGCTCTGGGGGAACTCGGCGTGGGTTGCGTTGAACTGCTCCAGCAGCTGTTGTTGCTCGGCGGCAGGCAGCACCGACACCTGCTTGAGCGCGGTGTTAGGCGCCTGCTCGAGGGCCGTCACCAGGTTTTCCAGGGCGGTTTGCAAATACGCGCAGACGCGCTGCGGGTCCACCTGGGTGGTGGCCAGCAGGCGCAGGATAAAGCCGTCGCCCACGTCATCAACGCTGAGGGTCAGCGGGTAGTTGGTGCGCTCATCGGAGCGCAGCGTCTCAATACCGCGCCAGGCCGCCACCGCTTCGCTGCCGGTGCCGGTGCCGCTGTGGCGATAGTTGAGCAAGGCGCTGAACAGCGGCGTCGGCGCCACCACCCCACTGCAACGTTGCGCCAAAGCCAGGGGCGCATGTTCATGGCGCAACAGGCTGGTCAGGCGCACATGGGTCGCCTTGATGCCGGCGCGCAGGTCTTCGCTGCCCACGTCCACCCGAAACGGCAAGGTGTTGATGAAGATGCCCAAGGCCCGCTCGGTGTCGTGCCCACCCTGCATGCGCCCCATCAGCACGGTGCCGAACACCACCTGGGATTTGCCCGCCAGCACGCTGAGCACCTGGGCCCAGCCGAAGTGGAACAGGCTGGCGACGCTCACGCCCAACAGGCGAGCCTGCACGCGCAGGCGCTGGTTGAGGCTGGCCGCCAGCGGCCAGTCGAGTTCGGTGATATCGCGCCCGTCGCCCTGCACATCCTGCAAGCCAAACGGCAGGGTCGGCTCGACCACATCGCCGAGCATCTGCTGGAAAAACGCCTCGTGCTGCTGCTCGCTGACACCCAGCCGCGCCTGGGCCACGTAATTGCGAAACGGCACCGCGTCCCCCAATTGCGCCGCGTGGCCCTGCAAGAATGCCTGCATTTCATGCCGCACCACTTCCAGGGCACTGTGGTCCAGGGCCATGTGATGAAACAGCAGCATGGCGACGATGCGCTGGCGCGCCGGGTCTTGCGCCCACGCCAGGCGCAGCAACGGCGCCTGGGTTACGTCGAGGCGAAAATGCCGGGCATCGAAACGCTCGTGGAGCTGCGCGGCGATGTCGCCGTCGGCCGGGTCCAGCTCAACCTTCAGCACCGGCAAGCGCGCCGTGCGCCACACCACTTGCGAGGGTTGCTGCAAACCGTCCCAGACCACGCCGGTGCGCAGGATGTCGTGGCGCTCGATCACGCCTTGCAACGCCTGGGCAAACGCCTCGAAGCGCTCGACACAGTCGAAGGCGAACTGCGACTGCATCACGTAAGGGTCACCGTGCTCGGCGCTGACATGGTGAAAGAGAATGCCTTCCTGCAACGGCGCCAGCGGGTAAATATCCTGGATGTTCGCCACACCGCCGTCGACGGTGGCAACGATGCGGTCGATCTCGTCCTGGCTCAGCGTCGACAGCGTCAGCATGCCCGGCGTAATGCTTACGGCGCCCACCGGTATGCCATTGGCCGGTACCTCGACGTTGCCCGCCTTGGTCGCCGAATACTCGCCGGCCTTGATCAACTCGATCAGCGCCGGCTTATGCTCACGCAACGCGGCGAGGATCGCCGGGTCACTCAAGGCTTGTTTGTTACCTTGCACCGACAACTGCTCGCCCTTGAGCGCCAGTTGGATGTCCTCTGTTTTCAGCGTCGCCAACAGCTCAAAAATGCTCACAGGACGATCTCCATTCGTTCAGTTATGGCGGCGTAGCCGGCCAGGGTCGGCTGCTCGAACAGCGCCCGCACATCGCATTCCATGCCTTCCTGGCGCAGGCGCCCGATCAAGCTCACGGCCAGCAGCGAGTGCCCGCCCAGTTCAAAGAAATTATCATCACGACCGACCCGCTCCACCTTGAGCAGTTCGGCCCAGAGCCTGGCCAGGAGGATTTCGGTGTCGCCTTGCGGCGCCACGTATTCACGCACGATCAGCGCTTCCATGCCCGGCGCAGGCAAGGCCTTACGGTCGAGCTTGCCGTTGGGGCTCAGGGGCAGCGCATCGAGGTGCATGAACAGTGCGGGCACCATGAAGTCTGGCAAGTGCCGCAGCAAATGGGCGCGCAAGTGTTCGATGTCGGTGTGCGTGCCGGTGTAATAGGCGATCAGTCGGTCATCGCGGGCCACCACGGCGGCTTCGTTGACCTGCGCATGCTCCAGCAGCCGCGCCTGGATTTCACCCAGCTCGATGCGCAAGCCACGGATCTTCACCTGGTCATCGTTACGGCCCAGGTATTCGATATTGCCGTCGGGCAAATAGCGGCCGATGTCACCGGTGCGGTACATCCGCCCCTGGCTGAACGGGTCATTGAGGAAGCGTTCGGCCGTCAGCTCGGGACGGTTCAGGTAACCCCGCGCCACTTGCACGCCTCCGATAAACAACTCGCCGACCACACCCAAAGGCACCGGTTGCAATTGTGTATCCAGCAGGTACATCCGCGTGTTGGCGATCGGCTTGCCGATCGGCGTGTTGTCCGGCACCTCAGGGCGCGCGCAGTTCCACGCGGTCACATCCACCGCTGCTTCGGTCGGGCCATACAAGTTGTACAGGCCGATCCCTGGCAATTGTTGCTTGAAGCGTCGCACCAGGCTGCCCGGCAGGGCTTCGCCGCTGCACATTACGCGCACCAGCCCGGCCGCCTGGCTCACATCGCCATGGGCCAGGAATACCTCCAGCATCGACGGTACAAAGTGCAGCGTGGTGATGTGCTCGGCTTCGATCACTGCGCACAGGTACGCCGGGTCTTTGTGCCCGCCCGGACGCGCCATCACCAAGCGCGCGCCGGTGAACAGCGGCCAGAAGAACTCCCACACCGACACGTCGAAACTGAACGGGGTTTTCTGCAACACCGCGTCTTGGGCGTTAAGGCCATAGGCGTCCTGCATCCACAGCAAGCGATTGACCACCCCGGCGTGTTCGTTGATCACGCCTTTGGGCTGGCCGGTGGAGCCGGAGGTGTAGATCACGTAGGCCTGATGCTGAGCCGTGAGGCCCGCCACCTGCGGATTGCTTGCGGGCTGGTGCTGCCAGGTGCTGTGATCAAGGTCGATCACCGGCACATTACCCAGCAATGCGCGGGTGGCGGCTTGGGCCAGCACCAGCACGGGCGCACTGTCTTGCAGCATGTAGGCGATGCGATCTTGGGGATAGGCCGGGTCCAGCGGCACATAACCGCCCCCGGCCTTGAGAATGGCAAACAGGCCGACAACCATGTCCACACCGCGCTCGACGCAGATGCCCACGCGCGAATCCGGCAGCACACCGCACTCACGCAGGTGGTGGGCCAGGCGGTTGGCGCTGGCATTAAGCTGGGCGTACGTCAGCTGTTGCTCGCCGGCCGTCACCGCCAGTGCATCCGGCGTGCGCAGTACCTGCGCCTCGAACAGGCCGTGCAGGGTCTGGTCAAGGTCGTAGTCGACTTGCGTGGCATTGAAGTCGACCAGCAGGTGTTGACGCTCCTGCGCCTCCAGCACCGGCAGGCGGTTGACCGGCAGCTGCGGCGCCTGCTCCAGCGCCTCGACCAGGCCTTGCAGCGTCACCTGCATAAAGCCGCAGATGCGCTGCGCACCGATCTGGACCGGCGTCATCGCGGTCAGGCGGAAGCCGTCGCCCTGATCGTCCACGTTCAGCGTCAGCGGGTAGTTGGTGCGCTCCTCGCTGGCCAGGGTCTGGATGCCCTGCCACGCTTCGGACACGGCAGCCTGTTGGCTGTCGCTGTGACGATAGTTGAGCATGGCGCTGAACAACGGCTGCGGCGCGGCGACGCCACTGCACCGCTGGGCCAGGGCCAAGGAGGCGTGTTCATGGCCAAGCAATGCAGTCAGGCGCGCATGGGTGTGCTTGACCGCGGTGCGCACACCGCTCGCGTCGATATCCACCCGCAGCGGCAAGGTGTTGATGAACATGCCCAGCGCGCGGTCGCTGCCTTTGCCGCCTTGCATGCGGCCGAGCAACACGGTGCCGAACACCACGCTTTCCTGGCCGGCGGTGCTCGCCAACACGCGCGCCCAAGCCAGGTGGAACAGGCTGGCGGCACTCACCCCGAGCACGCGCGCCTGGGCCCGCAGGCGCTGGTTGAGGGCCGGCGGCAAGTACTGCTGCACCTCTTCGATAGCCGTGCCGTCGCCGCGCACATCCTGCAGACCAAACGGCAGGGTCGGCTCGCTGATGTCACCGAGCATCTCGCGGAAGAACGCTTCATGGGCCTGTTCGCTGACACCCAAGCGCGCCTGGGCCACGTAGTTGCGGTAAGGCGTGGCCTCACCGGCAAGCGGCGCCTGACCGAGCAAGCTGGCCTGCATTTCAAGGCGCACACCGTCGAGCGCGGTGTGATCCAGGGCAATGTGGTGGAACAACAGGATGGCGACCACCCGGTGTTGCGCCGGGTCCTGGGCATACACCAGGCGTACCAGCGGCGCCTCGGCCATCGACACGCGCAAGTGACGCGGGTCGAAGCGCTGGTGCAATTGCTCGATCACATCGCCTTCAAGCGAGACTTCCTGCACCGCCAGCTGCGCCTGGCGCCACACCACTTGCAGCGGTTGCGCCAGGCCTTCCCAGACCACGCCGGTGCGCAGGATGTCATGCCGGTTGATCACCTGTTGCAACGCCTGGGCAAAAGCGTTCAGGCGCTCGACGCTGTCGAAGGCCAGGTGCGATTGCAGCAGGTACGGGTCGCCGCTTTCGGCGGTGATGTAGTGGTAGAGAATGCCTTCCTGCAGCGGTGCCAGCGGATAGATGTCCTGCACGTTGGCCGCGCCACCGGGCACGCCGGCAACCACTTGATCAATCGTCGACTGGTCGAGATCGACCAAAGGCAACATATCCGGGGTGATGCGCTGGCAGTCGGCGGCGATACGGTTGGCCGGCACTTGCACTTCCAGGCCACTGCCCACGGCGGCGGCCAGGGCAGCCACTGTTGGTTGGCCGAACAGCACGCGCACGTCACAGCTGAGGCCGACCTGGCGCATGCGTTCGATCAGGCTCACGGCCAACAACGAATGGCCGCCCAGCTCGAAGAAGTGGTCATGGCGACCGACCTGCTCAACCTGCAGCACCTCGGCCCAGATCCGCGCCAAGGTGGTTTCCACCTCGCCTTGCGGCGGCGCATAGTCGCGGCTCAGCAACGCAGCTTGATCAGGTTGCGGCAGGGCCTTGCGGTCGAGCTTGCCGTTGGCGGTCAGCGGCAGCGCATTGAGTTTGACGTAGGCCACCGGCACCAGTGCCTCGGGCAATTGTTCTTGCAGTTGTGCACGCAGGGTTTCAATCGCCAGCGGGTATGTTTCAGTGAACCAGGCGACCAGCCGGCCCTCGCGCACCAACACCACGGCTTCAGCGACGCCGTCCAATGCCGCCAGGCGGCTTTCGATTTCGCCGAGTTCGACGCGTACGCCGCGCACTTTGACTTGGTCGTCGTTACGACCGAGGTACTCGATATTGCCGTCGGGCAACCAGCGCACCAGGTCGCCGGTGCGGTACATGCGCCCGCTGTTGAACGGGTCTTGCAGGAAGCGTTCGGCGGTCAAATCGGCGCGGTTCAAATAGCCCCGCGCCACGCCGCTACCGCCCACGTACAGCTCACCGGCAACACCCACCGGCACCGGGCGCAACTGCGCATCCAGCACGTACACACTGGCATTCGCGATAGGCCGGCCGATATGCAGCGCCTGCCCGGCGCGCACGCGGCCAGAGGTGGCAACCACCGTGGCCTCGGTCGGCCCGTAGTTGTTGATCACCGCAAAGCGCCGCTCGTGGGTGAATTGACGCAGGCGATCGCCGCCGATCAGCAGGATGCGCAAGGTCGGATGCTGCAGGTTCTGACTGAACGCGTATTCAGCCACTGGCGTGGGCAGGAAGCTCACGTCCAGTGGCTGCGCCAGCCACCAGGCGAGCAGTTCGTCGATGTTTTCATTGCCGACCTGGGCAGGCGGCAGGTGCAGGATGGCGCCTGCGCAGAGTGCCGGCCAGACTTCCCAGGCCATGGCGTCGAAGCCAAACCCGGCGACGCTGCTGGTGTGGCTGCGCGCATCCAGGCCGAAGGCCTCGCAATGCCAGTGCACCAGGTTTTCCACGGTGCGGTGTTCCACCATCACGCCTTTGGGTTGGCCGGTGGAGCCGGAGGTGTAGATCACATAGGCCAGGTGCGCCGGGGTCAGGCTCGCCAATTGCGGGTTGCCGACAGACGGGTGCAGCAAGCGTGCGTCGAACAGGTCAACGGTGGCCTGCGTACCCAATAGATCACGGGTGCTTGGCTCAGCCAGTACCGCGACCGGCGCGCTGTCCTGCAGCAGGTAGGCGATACGCTCGGCGGGGTAAGCCGGGTCGATGGGCACGTAGCCCGCGCCGGCCTTGAGAATCCCCAGCAGCCCGACCAGCATCTGCGGGCCACGGCGACAGCAGATAGCCACGCGGTCATCCGGCTGCACGCCGAGCGCCAGCAGGTGATGGGCCAACTGGTTGGCGCGCTGATTGAGTTGCTGATAGGTCAGGACTTCGCCGTCCTGTTGCACGGCAATCGCGTGGGGCTGACGTTCGACCTGGGCTTCGAAGGCACCGTGCACGGTGAACCCGGTGGGGAAATCCGCAGCGGTCGCATTGAACTCACGCAACAGGGTTTCGCGTTCTGCCGGAGGCAAAATCGGCAGGTGATTCAGCCCGGTGTTTGTCGAGTTTTCCAATGCCGCGACCAGTTGCTCCACGGCGCTGTGCATGTAGCCACACAGGCGCTGGGCGCCGATCTGCGGCAGCGCCAGCACGCTCAGGCCAAAGCCTGCGCCGCCACAGCCTGCGCCATAGTCGTCGACGCTGAGGGTCAGCGGGTAGTTGCTGCGTTCTTCGCCGCCCAACAGTTGCACGCCCTCCCAGATGCCGTGGCCATCGCGGGCCATTTCGCCGGGGCTGCTGTGGCGGTAATTGAGCAACGCGCTGAACAACGGCACCGTCGTCGGCACCCCGCTGCAACGCTGGGCGAGTGCCAGGGACGCATGCTCGTGACCGAGCAGTGCGCTCAAGCGCGCATGGGTGGCCTTGACCGCGACGGCGGCGCCAGCAGCCACGTCGACACGCAGCGGCAAGGTATTGATGAACATGCCCAACGCGCGGTCGGCGCCCTCACCGGCCTGCATGCGGCCCATGAGTACGGTGCCGAACACCACATCATCACGCCCGGCGACCAGCCCCAACACTTGCGCCCAGGCCAGGTGCATCAGGCTGGCTGCGCTGACGCCCAGCGCCCGCGCCTGTTCACGCACACGCACGGCCAGTGCCGCGTCCAGGTGCAGCTCGGCCTCTTCGATATCGCGGCCATCGCCCTGCACATCCTGCACGCCAAACGGCAAGGTCGGTTCATCGACCTCGGCGAGCATGTCGCGGAAGAACTGCTCATGCTCGGCCACGCTCACACCAAGGCGAGCCTGGGCGACATAGTTGCGGAACGGCGCCGCCTCTGGCAATGCATCCGCCTGGTTGAACAGAAACGCGCGCATCTCCTGGCCGACCACTTCCATGGCGGTGTGGTCCAGCGCCAGGTGATGAAACAACAGGATCGCCGCAACCCGATTATTCGCCGGGTCCTGGGCGTAAACCATGCGCAGCAGCGGCGCCTGGGTGATGTCCAGGCGATAGTGACGGGCATCAAAACGCTCGTGCAGTTGTTCGATAATGCCGCCATCGGCCGGGTCCAGCGTCACCGCCTGTACGACCAGCTGCGCGTCGCGCCAGACCACTTGCACCGGGCTGTCGAGGCCTTCCCAGACCACGCCGGTGCGCAGGATGTCGTGACGCGCCACCACCTGTTGCAGTGCACCCATAAAGGCGTGCAAGCGTTCCAGGCTGTCAAACGCCATGCGCGATTGCAGCAGGTACGGGTCGCCCTGTTCGGCGCTGATATGGTGATAAAGAATGCCTTCCTGCAACGGCGCCAGCGGGTAGATATCCTGCACATTGGCAGCGCCGCCGGGGACGTTGGCGACGATGCGGTCGATAGCCGTCTGGTCGAGCTGCACCAGGGTCAACATCGACGGCGTGATGTGCGTGCAACCCGCTGGAATGCCATTGGCCGGCACCACAATTTCGCGGCCACTGCCGACTGCCGCCGCCAGCGCCGCCAGGCTTGGCTGGTTGAACAACACGCGCACGTCACAGCTCAGGCCGACCTGGCGCATGCGTTCAATCAGGCTGACGGCCAGCAACGAATGCCCGCCCAACTCAAAGAAGTGATCATGACGCCCGACGCGTTCCAGCTTGAGCACGTCCTGCCAGATCTGCGCCAGCAGGGTTTCCACTTCGCCTTCCGGCGCCTCGTAGCCACGGCTGAGCAACGCGCTCTGGTCCGGCACCGGCAGGCCCTTGCGATCGAGCTTGCCGTTGGCGGTCAGCGGCAGCAGCTCCAGCCACACATAGGCCGACGGCACCATGTAGTCCGGCAACTGCCCTTGCAGGTGAGCGCGCAGTGCTTGGATATTCAACGCAGCCTGGGCGGTGTAGTACGTCACCAGGCGCTTGTCGCCCGGCTCGTCTTCGCGGGCCAGCACCACGGCGTCTTTCACGCCAGGGAAGGCGGCCAGGCAGCTTTCGATTTCGCCGGGCTCAATGCGGAAACCGCGAATCTTCACTTGCAGGTCATTGCGTCCCTGGTACAGCAATGTGCCGTCGGCCTGCCAACTGGCCAGGTCGCCGGTGCGGTACAGCAGGCCTTCGCCGAAGGGGTTCGGGATAAACTTTTCAGCGGTCAATTGCGGCTGGTTCAAGTACCCCTTGGCCACACCCGCGCCGCCGATATACAGCTCGCCGACCACGCCCAGCGGCAGCGGTTGCTGACGCGCGTCGAGCACATAGGCCTGGGCATTCGCAATCGGTCGGCCAATCGGAATGCCGCCCTCGCCCAGCGCGGTGATTTCAAAGGTGGTGGAGAACGTGGTGGCTTCGGTCGGCCCGTAGCCATTGAGCAGATGCTGGGGTTTGCCGTGCTTGAGCACGCGGCCGATCACCTGCGGGTCGAGCACGTCGCCGCCGACGATCAGGTAGCGCAGTTGGCGGAACACCGGCAGCAACGCATCGGCGTATTGTTGGAACAGACCCGCCGTCATCCACAACACGCTGACGGCTTGCTCTTGCAACAGCGCGGCAAACGCCGCCTGGGACAGCAACACCGCATGCTCGACCACCACCACACAACCGCCATTGAGCAACGGCGCCCACACGTCGAGGGTGCTGGCATCGAACGCCGGGTTGGAGGCAAAGGCTACGCGGTCGCGGTCGTTGAAATCGGCGTAGCCGTTGTTCAGCACCAGCCGCGAGACGGCGCGGTGCGGTACTTGCACGCCTTTGGGCGCGCCAGTGGAGCCGGAGGTGTACATGATGTACGCCACGCTTTGCGAAGACTGGGCCAAGTCGGGGTTGCGGGGTGACTGCGCGTCCAGGTTCAGGTCGGCCAGGGTATTGAGGACACGATGCGCGCCGCTGTCTTGCACGATAAAGGCTTGGCGCTCGAGCGGGGCATTGACGTCCAGTGGCACATACACTGCTGCGCACTTGAGGATCGCCAGTTGGCACACGAGTAAATCCAGTGAACGTGGCAGTGCAATCGCCACGCTTTCGCCGGGCTGCACACCTTGATTGATCAGGTGATGGGCCAGGCGATTGGCGCGACGATTGAGGTCGCGATAACTCAAGGACAAGGCGCCATGCACCGCCGCCACAGCTTCGGGGCGCGCCAGGGCCTGGGCTTCGAACAGCTGGTGCACGGTGAGCTGCGACGGGTATTCGCGGGCGGTGGCGTTGAAGTCCACCAGCAGTTGGTGGCGCTCGCCTGCCGGCAGAATCGATACCGCCTGCAAGGCCGTGGTCGGCGCTTGCTGCAACGCAGCCACCAGATGGCCCAGCGCGGTGAGCATGTAGCTGCCCACGCGCTGTACATCCACGCTGGCCACGCCTTGCACCGTCAGCGCAAAGCCGCTGCCCAGGTCATCGACGTTGAGCACCAGCGGGTAGTTGCTGCGCTCTTCGGAGCTCAGAATCTCGATACCGGACGCCGCAAACGGGCTGTCGCCCGGCGCCTCACCCGGCGCACTGTGACGGTAATTGAGCAAGGTGCTGAACAACGGCAGCGAACCCGGTACGCCACTGCAACGCTGGGCCAGTGACAGCGAGGCGTGTTCATGCCCAAGCAACTGCGCCAGGCGCGCGTGGGTGGCGCGCACGCCGGCTTGCACGCTGACGGCACCGAGGCTGACGCGCAACGGCAAGGTGTTGATGAACATCCCCAGCGCGCGGTCCGCGCCCTCGCCGCCCTGCATGCGGCCCAGCAACACGGTGCCGAACACCACGTCTTGCTGGCCGGAGACTTGCGCCAACACCTGCGCCCAGGCCAGGTGCACCAGGCTGGCGGTGCTCACGCCCAGTTGCCGCGCTTGTTCACGCAGGCCGTGGCTGAGTGCCGGCTCCAGTGGCAAATGCGCTTCGACGATGCCGCTGCCGTCACCATTCACGTCCTGCAAACCGAACGCCAGCGTCGGCTCATCGATGTCGCCGAGCATGTCGCTGAAAAAGGCTTCGTGTTGTGCCTGCGTGACACCCAGGCGCGCCTGGGCCACGTAATTGCGGTACTGCACCGCGTCCGGCAACTGCGCGCCTGTGCCGGCCAGGCTGGCGCTCATTTCTTCGACCAGCACTTGCAAGGCGGTGTGATCGAGCAGGATATGGTGCAGCAGCAGAATGCCGACATAGCCGCCCGGCTGCGCGGCGTAGCCAAAATGCATCAGCGAGGCGCGCGACAGGTCGAGGCGATAGTGACGCGGGTCGAAGCGTTGTTGCAGCTGCGCCAGCGCGTCAACGCCGTGCACGTCGATGCGCTCGACCGCCAACGGCGCCTGGCGCAACACCACTTGCACCGGCTCATCCAGGCCTTCCCAGAGAATGCTGGTGCGCAGGATGTCATTGCGTTCAATCACGCTGTGCAGCGCGCGGATAAACGCGTCCACCGCCGTCTGGTCGGCGAAGCTGAACTGCACCTGCAGCACGTAGGGATCGCCCTCGGTGGTTGCCAGGTGATGGTAAAGAATGCCCGCCTGCAACGGCGCCAGGCCGTAGATGTCCTGCACATTCGCGATGCCACCGGGCACGCTGTTGACGATATGGTCGATCGCGGCCTGGTCCAGCGTCACCAGCGGCAGCATGTCCGGCGTGATCTGAGCGCTCGTCGCGCTGATCAGGTTGGCCGGCACCTGCACTTCCTGCTGCCCGCCTACCGCCGCCGCAAGCGCAGCCAGTGTAGGCTGGCCGAACAGCACGCGAACATCGGCGCTCAGGTCCACCTGGCGCATGCGCTCGATCAGTTTGACCGCCAGCAGCGAGTGGCCGCCGAGTTCGAAGAAGTTGTCGTCACGGCCGACCTTGTCGAGCTTCAACAGCTCCTGCCAGATAGCCGCGATGGCGGTTTCCACCGCGCCTTGCGGTGCCGCGTAGCCACGTCGGGCCAATGCATCGGCATCCGGTGCGGGCAAGGCCTTGCGGTCGAGTTTGCCGTTGGTGGTGAGCGGGAATGTATCCAGCAGCACGAAGGCGCTGGGCACCATGTACTCGGCCAGGCTCAGCAGCAAGTGGTCGCGCAATTCGGCAGCCCCGAGTTCACGCTCGGCAATCACGTAGGCCACCAGGCGTTTGTCACCCGGTTGGTCTTCACGGGCGATGACCACGGCGTCACGCACGCCATCGGCGGTGGCCAGGCGGGCTTCGATTTCGCCCAGTTCGATACGGAAACCGCGGATCTTCACCTGGTCGTCATTTCGGCCCAGGTACTCGACGCTGCCGTCCGCCAGCAGGCGCCCGAGGTCACCGGTCTTGTACATGCGCAGGCCGGTGGCCGGGTCGGCCAGGAAGCGTTCGGCATTCAGTTCGTCGCGGTTGAGGTAACCACGCGCCACCCCGGCGCCGCCGACGTACAGCTCACCCACCACGCCCATCGGCAGCGGCTCGCGGCGCTCGTCGAGCACGTACAGTTGCAGGTCGGGAATACGCACGCCAATCGGGCTGACGCCCACCAGTTGCGCGTCCGCCGCCTCCAGCGCGCGGTAGGTGACGTGCACGGTGGTTTCGGTGATGCCGTACATGTTGACCAGCTGCGTACCGGCGTTGATGGCGCGGGCGTACCACGGCTTGAGCATGCCGGGCTCAAGGGCTTCGCCGCCAAAAATCACCTGGCGCAACGAATGCGACTGGCTGCTTTGCGCCGCGATCAGTTGGCGGAACGCACTGGGCGTCTGGTTGAGGATGCTCACACCGGCTTCGCAGATCAGCGCGTAACACTCATCCGGCGAACGGCTGACCAGTTGCGGCACGATCAGCAATTGGCCGCCGTGCATCAGCGCGCCCCAGATTTCCCAGACCGAGAAGTCGAACGCAAAAGAATGGAACAGCGCCCACACGTCGTTGCTGTTGAAGCCGAACCAGTGCTGGGTGGCGGTGAACAGCCGCGCAACTTGGCGGTGTTCGATCATTACGCCTTTGGGCAGGCCGGTGGAACCCGAGGTGTAAATCACATAAGCCAGGTTGGCCGGGCTGAGTTGAATGCGAGGGTTGACGATGGACTCGCCGCGCAGGCTGTTGAGGTCGATCTGGGCCAAGTCGCCCACCAAGTGGCGGGTGTTGGCTTGCACCAGTACGGCCAGCGGCTCGCTGTCGGCCAGGGTGTAGG
The DNA here is from genome assembly GCF_013385735.1 of Pseudomonas sp. D2002. Classification (NCBI taxonomy): domain Bacteria; kingdom Pseudomonadati; phylum Pseudomonadota; class Gammaproteobacteria; order Pseudomonadales; family Pseudomonadaceae; genus Pseudomonas; species Pseudomonas sp. D2002. The sequence goes on from NZ_JACAPL010000002.1 coordinate 364,061, forward strand.
CGATGCGCTCCAGCGGGTACGCCGGGTCAATCGGCACGTAGCCCGCGCCAGCCTTGAGGATACCCAGCAGGCCGATGATCATCTCCGGGCCGCGCTCTACGCAGATGGCCACGCGATCATCCGCGCGCACGCCTTGGGCCAGCAGGCGGTGGGCGACCTGGTTGGCGCGTTCGTTGAGTTGGCGGTAGGTCAGGCGCTGATTGTTGAAGCGCAAGGCAATGGCTTCAGGCTGGGCGGCGGCGTGGGTTTCGACGTGCTGGTGGATCAGTGCGGTGTCGGCGTAGTGCGTGGAGCTTTGGTTGAGGCTGTGCAGCAGGTGGTGGCGCTCGGTGTCAGGCAGGATGGTCAGGCCGCTCAGCGGCTGATCCGGTCGCTGCTCCAGGGCATCGGCCAGGCTGTGCAGCGCGGTCTGCAGGTAGCCGGCGACACGTTGCGCGCCAATGCTCGCGTCGACCATGACGGTCAGCGCGAAGTCTTCGCCCAGGTCGTCGACGTTGACGGTCAGCGGGTAGTTGGTGCGCTCCTCGGCGCCCAGCACCTGAATGCCTTCAGCAACGTCGATGACCGCGGCCATATCGGTGGCGGCGCTGTGACGGTAGTTGAGCATCGCGCTGAACAGCGGCGTCGGCGCGGCCACACCACTGCAACGCTGGGCCAAGGCCAGGGACGCATGTTCGTGGTTGAGCAAGGTGGTAAGGCGTTCATGGGTGGCCTTGACTCCAGCGCGCACGCCCTGTTCGCCCACGTCCACGCGCAGCGGCAAGGTGTTGATGAACATGCCCAAGGCGCGTTCACCGCCCTCGCCTGCGCCCATGCGGCCGAGCATCACGGTGCCGAACACCACGGCGTCACGGCCGGACACCACCCCCAAAACGCGCGCCAGCGCCAGGTGCATCATGCTCGCCACGCTCACGCCGAGGGGGCGTGCCAGGCTGCGCAGACGACGGCTCAAGCGGCTGTCGACGGCGACGCGCGCCTCATCAATGCCCTGCCCGTCGCCTTGCACATCCTGCAAACCGAACGGCAAGGTCGGCTCATCGATATCCGCGAGCATCTCGCGGAAGAATGCCTCGTGGGCCTGCTCACTGACGCCATGGCGCACCTGGGCAATGTAACTGCGGAACGCGACCGGCTCAGCGGCCTGGGCCTGCTCGCCGGCCAGGTACAGCTGGATTTCGTGGCGCACCACGTCGAGGGCGGTGTGGTCGAGGATGGTGTGGTGAAACAGCAGCATCGCCACCACGCGTCTGTTGACCGGGTCGTCGGCAAACACCAGGCGCAGCAGCGGCGCCTGGCCCAGGTCCATGCGGTAAGTGCGCGCGTCGTAGCGCGCCAGCAGCTGGGCGAGCAAGTCGCCGCCGTTGAAGTGCGCCTCGTCGCAGGCCAGCGTCGCCTTGCGCCACACCACTTGCAGCGGCTCGTCGAGGCGTTCCCAGGCCATGGACGTGCGCAGGATATCGTGGCGATCAATCACCCACTGCAGCGCTTGCGCGAAGGCCTCGAAGCGGGTGCGGCTGTCGAACACAAACTGCGCGTGCAGCACGTAAGGGTCGCCCTGCTCCGCCGAAAGATGGTGGTAGAGCATGCCTTCCTGCAGCGGCGCCAGCGGGTAGATGTCCTGCACATTCGCCGCACCGCCGGGGATGGCGGCGACGATGCGGTCGATGGCCGGCTGGTCGAGGTTGACCAGCGCCAGCATGTCCGGGGTGATGCGATACGCCGGGCTCAGCCAGTCACCGCCCTGGGCGGCCACCCATTCAAGCAAGCGCGGCTTGTGCGCGATCAGTTGATCCCACAGCGCGTCGTCCAGCGCTTCATCGTCGCCGAGGATGATCAGGTCGCCTTCTTCCAGTTGCAGACGGATCGCGTGAGTGGAAATCGCTGCCAATAATTCGCTGAACTGCATGGGGTAACCTGCCTGATAAGTCACGGTGGAGGAGAAAATCCGTTTTCAGCTGCCGTTTTGGATCGGGTGTGCTGGGCGCCGCTAAAAAGCAGGCGCAGCCGCAAGCCTGGAGAGGCTTCCGGCAGGCTTGGAAAATTAAGGGATTTGGCAGGCGGGGGGTGACATGGGAAGCGGGGACAAGCGGGAATCAGGCAACGTTCAGTTTTTTTTACGACGACACGCTATCGATATGCCGATAGTCCAGGTTCAGCTCACGCGCCAGTTGGGTGGCGCGCCCGAGTTTGATCGGCCCGCGTTCGATATCCACCAGTAGCCCAGGGCAATCGAGCAGCGGTAAACCGGCGATATCCTTGAGCCGCCCATCGGTAATTACCAGCAGACGCTGTTGCTCGGCGGGATAACGCTGGCGTCGCGCTTGCAGCCACTGCCCGGCCTCGGACAAGGCCGCCAGCAACGGCGTGCCGCCGCCCGCACCGAGCTGGGACAGCCAACCGGTCAGGCCTTTGGCCGCCTTCAAACCCTGCACCTGCCAGGTGGGCGCTTGCCCGCTGGCGGTGAGTAACGCCATGCGTGCGCGTTGCCGATAGGCATCGTCGAACAACTGGGCGAGCAAGCCTTTGGCGTCGGTCAACGCGCCATGGCGCCGGGTGGACGCCGAGGCATCCACAATCACCAGCCACAGCTCATGGGCCGCGCGACTGCGCAGGTGGTAGAGCAAATCCGTGCGGCTGCGCGGCCGACCGCCAAGCAAGGTGCCCGGCCAGTTGATCGCACCGTGTTTGGCGCTGCGCGCCTTGCCGTGCCTGCCGTTGTCCAGTCGCCCCAGCTTGGGCCGGGCATCCGCCCCCGCGTCAGGTCGAGGGCGAATGCCTAGGGCTTTTTTGGCCAGGTGGGTACTTCGCGGCGTGCGCCCGTGGGCAAGGCCGGCGCGGGCATGTCGCCCCACTGGCCCTGGCCGGGTGACGTGTCTGAAGGCTGGGGCGCCTGGCCCTGATTGGGCGGGCTCGACGGTGGGGTTTGCGCTTGGCGGCGATGGCGCAAGGCAAATTCGGCCACCGCTTCGATGTCTTCTTCGGCGATGGCGGCAGCACCGCGCCAGGCCGCATGGGCGCGTGCACCGCGCAACCACACGAGGTCGGCGCGCAAGCCGTCGACGCCAGCGGCGAAACAGCGCTCGGTGATCTGCGCCAAGGCCTGGTCATCCAGCTCAATGCTCTCAAGCCGCGCCCGCGCCTGGGTGCAGCGCTCGCGCAGGGCGGCTTGTTGCTCGGCCCATTGGGTGCAAAACGCGGCCGGGTCAGTGTCGAAATCCAGGCGCCGACGGATGATTTGCCCACGCTCGGCAGGCAGGGTTTGCCCACTCAACGCCACGTTAAAACCGAAGCGGTCGAGCAGTTGCGGGCGTAACTCGCCCTCTTCCGGGTTCATGGTGCCGATCAACACGAAGCGCGCGGAGTGACGATGGGAAATGCCATCGCGCTCGATCAGGTTGGTGCCGCTGGCGGCCACGTCCAGCAGCAGGTCCACCAGGTGATCGGGCAGCAGGTTGACTTCATCGACGTACAGCACGCCGCCATCGGCCTTGGCCAATACGCCGGGCGAGAATTGCGCACGGCCCTCGCCCAGTGCGGCGTCCAGGTCCAGGGTGCCGACCAGGCGTTCTTCGGTGGCGCCCAGCGGCAGGGTGACGAACTGACCGCTGGCGGGCAGATCCGCCAGGCCTCGCGCCAGGGTGGACTTGGCCATGCCGCGCGGGCCTTCGATCAGCACGCCGCCGATTTTGGGGTCGATGGCGGTCAGGCATAGCGCGAGTTTTAACTCGTCGGCGCCGACCACGGCGGACAGCGGGAAATGTGGAATGTCGGTCATATTCAACTCTAAATGGATCGTTCCCACGCTCCCGCGTGGGAACGCCTTACTGGACGCTCTGCGTCCACTCTTGTGACGCAGAGCGTCACGGGCTGCATTCCCACGCAGAGCGTGGGAACGATCGGTCAGCTGTCTTCTTCTATGTCCATTAACAGGTTTTCCAATGCCTCGCGGTACGCACCCGGTTCCTGCCACAGGCCGCGTTGCTGGGCTTCGAGCATGCGCTCGGTCATGTCGCGCAGCGCCGCGGGGTTGTGCTGCTGCACAAAGGCGCGGGTGTCGGGGTCGAGCAGGTAAGCGTCGGCGAGCAAGGCATATTGGTGATCGTCGATCAGCGCGGTGGTGGCGTCGAAGGCGAACAGGTTGTCCACGGTCGCCGCCATCTCGAACGCGCCTTTATAGCCGTGACGCTTCACGCCGTCGATCCACTTGGGGTTGGCGGCGCGGGAACGGATCACCCGGTTCAGCTCTTCCTTCAAGGTGCGGATCTTCGGCAGGTCCGGCTGGCTATGGTCGCCATGGTAGCTGGCGGCCTTGTCGCCGCTCAGGGTTTCCACGGCGGCGAGCATGCCGCCCTGGAATTGATAGTAGTCGTTGGAGTCGAGCAGGTCGTGCTCGCGATTGTCCTGGTTCTGCAACACGGCCTGCACCTGGCTCAAGCGCTGGGCAAACTGGTCACGGGCGGCAGTGCCTTCATCCGAGCCGCCATAGGCGTAGCCGCCCCAGTTCAGATAGACCTCGGCCAAATCCTCGCGGCTCTGCCACAGGCGCCCGTCGATTGCGCCCTGCACGCCCGCGCCATACGCCCCCGGTTTGGCGCCGAAAATACGCCAGCCGGCCTGTTTGGCGGCGGCGTCTTCGTCCAGGCCCGACAGGCGCAGGGCTTCGCGCTCGCTGCGCACCTTGGCGGCCAGCGGGTTCATGTCATCCGGCTCATCCAGGGCCGCCACCGCCTGCACCGCCGCGTCGAACAGGCGGATCAGGTTGGCGAAGGCATCACGGAAGAACCCGGACACCCGCAGCGTCACATCCACACGCGGCCGGTCCAGCAAGCTGATCGGCAGGATCTCGAAGTCATCCACCCGCTGGCTGCCCGTGGCCCACACCGGGCGCACGCCCATCAGCGCCATGGCCTGGGCGATATCGTCGCCGCCGGTGCGCATGGTCGCGGTGCCCCACACCGACAGGCCGAGCTGACGCAGGTGATCGCCATGGTCCTGCAAGTGCCGCTCAAGAATCAGGCTGGCGGATTGAAAGCCGATGCGCCAGGCCGTGGTGGTGGGTAAATTGCGCACATCCACGCTGAAGAAATTGCGCCCGGTCGGCAGCACATCCAGACGACCACGGCTCGGCGCACCGCTGGGGCCAGCCGGTACGAAGCGACCGCTCAAGGCATCCAGCAACCCGCGCATTTCCGCCGGCCCACAGGCGTCCAGGCGCGGCGCGACGACAATGCGCAGGCTCTCGATCACCGACTTCACGTCGTGCCAGCCCGGCTCTTCCAGCTGTTCAATCGGCCCTTCCAGCGCCTGCTCGATCAAGCGCGCGGCATACAACTCCAGGCGCTCGCGAGTATCGCCGGCCGTGCGCCAGAGCTGCGCATCGATGTTCTGCAACACCTGCGGGCGGCGCCCGGTCCAGGGCTCGGCCAGGGCGCAGTCGAGTGGGTCGAAGCCCAGCTCGAAGGCCTTGGCCAACACCCGCAGCAAGCTCGATTGCGGGCCACGGCCATCGCCGCGCGGAATGCGCAGCAAGGCCAGCAAGGTGTCGATGCGCAAGCGGCCTTCGGGCGACTCACCAAAAATATGCAGGCCGTCGCGGATCTGCGACTCCTTCAAGTCGCACAGGTAAGTGTCCAGGCGCGGCAACCACACGGCGGCGTCGGCGTCGTTGTCCAGCTCAAGCTCCTGGTCGATACGGGTTTCGCGCACCAACTTGAGAATGTCTTTTTGCAATTCAAGGGCGCGGCGCGGGTCGAGCAGTTGCGCCTCGTAATACTCGTCCGCCAACAGCTCCAGGTTACGCAACGGGCCGTAGGTTTCGGCGCGGGTCAGCGGCGGCATCAAGTGATCGATGATCACCGCCTGGGTGCGGCGTTTGGCCTGGGCGCCCTCGCCCGGGTCGTTGACGATAAACGGGTAGATATTCGGCAGCGGCCCCAGCAGTGCATCGGGCCAGCAGTTTTCCGACAGGCCCACGCCTTTGCCCGGCAGCCATTCAAGGTTGCCGTGTTTGCCCACGTGGATCACACCGTGGGCGCCATAGGTGTGGCGCAGCCAGAAGTAAAACGCCAGGTAGCCGTGGGGCGGCACCAGGTCCGGGTCGTGGTACACCGCACTGTGGTCGACCTGATAACCGCGTGCCGGCTGGATGCCGACGAAGGTCAGGCCCAGGCGCAGGCCGGCAATCATCATGCGGCCATCGCGATACATCGGGTCGGTGTGCGGGCGGCCCCAGCGCGCCAACACGGCTTGGCGATTGGCTTCGGGCAGGCGCTGGAACATCGCCTCGTAGTCGTCCAGGCCAAGGCTTTGATGGCAGGGGCGCAGGTCAAGGCTGTCGAGGTCGTTGGTCACGCCGCCGAGTAGCTCATGGATCAAGGCGGTGCCGCTGTCGGGCAACTCCGTGGGCACCGGGTAACCTTCAGCGTGCAGCGCACGCAGGATATTCAGCGCTGCGGCCGGCGTGTCCAGGCCCACGCCGTTGCCGATACGGCCGTCGCGGATCGGGTAGTTGGCGAGGATCAGTGCGATGCGTTTTTGCGCATTCGGCACCCGCGCCAGTTCGACCCAGCGCCGCGCCAGCTCGGCAACGAAATCCATGCGCTCGGGCGCGGCGCGGTAGCACACCACGTCGGATTGGCTGCGTTCACTGCGCCAGGCCAGGTCCTTGAAGCTGATCGGGCGGCTGATAATGCGCCCATCCAACTCCGGCAAGGCAATGTGCATCGCCAAGTCGCGCGGGCCGAGGCCTTGTTCGCTGGCTTCCCAGCCGGGCTGGTTATCCTGGGCGCAAATCGCCTGGATCACCGGGATATTGCGGCGAAACGGGCGCAAATGCGGCGCTTCAGGGCTGGATTGGGCAAAGCCGGTGGTGTTCAGGATCACCGCCGCCTGCACGTCATCCAACAGGTCCTCGACCACCGCGAGGCAGCCGGGCTCTTTCAAACTGGCCACCGCCATCGGCAACGGGTTAAGGCCCGCCGCCTGCAAGCGCTGGCAGAACACGTCGATAAAACCGGTATTGGCCGCCTGCAAGTGCGAGCGGTAGAACAGCACCGCTGCCACGGGCCAGTCGGCATTCCAGTCCGCCTGCCAATCGTTCAGTCGAGCGTTGGCGTTGTGCGGGTGGTAAATCGCGGTGCGCGGCAGGGTTTGCGGCTCGGCCCAGGCGTAATCGCGGCCCAGGCAGGTGCTGGCCAGGCAGCGATAAAAATCCAGTGCGTTGCCCAGGCCGCCTTGGCGCAGGAAGTGCCAGAGGCGGTCGCGCGCGTCCTCGCCCACGGTACTCAGACGGCTGAGTTCCGGGTCCGGGCGGTCATCGCCGGGCACCAGGATCAGTTGCACGCCGCGCTCGGCCAACTCCACCAGGCGCTCGATGCCGTAGCGCCAATAACCGATGCCGCCGTGCAGCGAAATCAGGATGACCTTGGCGTGGCGCAATACCTCATCGACGTACAGGTCGACCGAGGCATGGTTTTGCACCTGCATCGGGTTGGCCAGGCGAAAACTTGGGTAATCGTCGGGCAGCTGTTGGGCCGCCTCGGCGAGCAGCGCCAGGCTGGAATCGCCGCTGCACAGGATCACCAGTTCAGCGGGGGTTTGGCCTAAGTCGGCAATATTGTCGTCGGAGACAAAACCACCGGGCTGGGTCCTGAGCAGGTGCATGGGTTAAACGCTGAGGGCGGCGCGCAGTTGCGCTTCGAGGCCCGCCGCATCCAGCTCCTGGCCGATCAGCACCAGGCGCGTGATGCGCGCTTCGTCGGCGCCCCAGGCACGGTCGAAGTGCTTGTCGAACCGCGTGCCCACGCCCTGGATCAGCAGACGCATCGGCTTGTTCGGGATAGCGGCGAAACCTTTGACGCGCAGGATGCTGTGCTGCACCACCAGTTGAGTCAGGGCGTCGAGCAGCAGCGCTTCGTCAGCTTGAGGCAGGTCGATGGAGATGGAGTCGAAGGCATCGTGATCGTGATCATCGTCGTCACCGTCATGGTGATGATCGTGATGGCTGTGGCGGCCGTCGATGTGCTCTTCGGAGCCGGCGCCCAGGCCGATCAGCACGTCCAGTGGCAGGCGACCGCTGCTGGCTTCGATGATCTTCACCGCTGGCGGCAGTTCTTCGGCGACTTCCAGGCGCACACGGGCCAGGTCTTCAGGGCTGATCAGGTCGGATTTGTTGAGGATCACCAGGTCGGCGCTGGCCAGTTGGTCGGCGAACAGCTCGTGCAGCGGCGACTCGTGGTCCAGGTTCGGGTCGAGTTTGCGCTGGGCATCGACCTGGTCCGGGAAGGCGGCGAAGGTGCCGGCGGCCACAGCCGGGCTGTCGACCACGGTGATGACCGCGTCCACGGTGCAGGCGCTGCGGATTTCCGGCCACTGGAAGGCTTGAACCAGCGGTTTAGGCAGGGCCAGGCCGGAGGTTTCGATGAGGATATGGTCAAGGTCACCGCGACGGGCAACCAGTTCGCGCATTACCGGGAAGAACTCTTCCTGCACGGTGCAGCACAGGCAGCCGTTGGCCAGTTCGTAGACGCGGCCGTTGGCTTCTTCTTCGGTGCAACCGATGGAGCACTGCTTGAGGATTTCACCGTCGATGCCCAGCTCGCCGAATTCGTTGACGATCACGGCAATGCGACGGCCCTGGGCGTTGTCGAGCATATGGCGCAGCAAGGTGGTTTTGCCCGAGCCGAGAAAGCCGGTAACGATGGTGACGGGGAGTTTGGCCAGTGTTTTCATCGGATGCCCTTTGGGGCGGGCATACGGGACGATAGGCCCTGCGGCGGCGCGCAGAAGCGGATTTCGTCACCGGATCACCCCGCCCGGTTGAATTGGAAAATCGGTTGCGAGGCAGGTCTCCTGGCTTGGGGCTTGCGGGTCTTGCGACCGGCGCTGGCTGCGCCTTCCCGCCGTATTGGCAGTGGCGTGGCAGTCAGTTGAACCCTTCACAGTTGCGGGGGCAGCCGCGGCTTGGACCGCGTTCCCTTCTTAGCTTCGGCGTGGGCCGAAGAACCTCGAAGGTGCAAGGCTACGCAGTGCGGGGAAACGGGTCAATGTTGATTGATACACGGACCGGGACGCTCGCCGCCAGGCGGGTTGAAACACTTCCAAATCTTTTTAACGGAATGCGCCGGGAACGCAATCAACGCAGTGGGCACATAGAAGCGACACCCACCCTAAAATGGAAATAATCATGTCGCTCTCGATCTCCCCCTCTGTCAATTCACACTTGCCCGTCTCGCCCCTCACCCAACAAGCAGCGCCAACGACTGCAATTTGGAGAGAGCCTATTAGCCAACTCCAGCCCCGGGAACTGGCGCAAGCGCTCCAAACCTATTTTGATGCCATGATCGACCCGCGCTTCGGCGAGACTATTACCAAAGAGTCCCTCCAGCGAGTGGCAGATGGACTACCGCTGAACGGGGTGCCCCCAACACAAACGCAGATCGAGATCGCTCAGGAAGTATTGAAGCGCAAAGACCTGTTCCAGCAGTTGGACTTCACCAGCGGCAAGGACGGTAAAGTCAGTCGAGACGATCTCGCAACTGAAACAGGTGACTTCCAATACCTGAGCGATCGAGCACTGATCACCCTGGTTGGCAAAAACTTCAATGAGTACGGCGGCGGCGACACATATGTGAACTTTACCGAGTTGCGAGAAGCCGCCGGTGAACTGCCAAGCACCCAAAAATTCAGTCCGCAGGCGCGGGGGGTCGCTCAGGAACTGCTCAAGCGCATAGAGTTGCTGGACCGGTTGGATATCGGCGTAGGCTTTTTGGGGTTCGCAGGCAAACAAGATCAGCGCTTCGATCTGCGCAACGTTGAGTACACACGCACTCACAGCTCTCCCCAATCCCGTTACCCAGACTGATTGATTCACCCCGTTGGCCGACAGCGGCTCTCGAATGTCGAGAGCCGCAAACCTCTATTTGACGCCTATCCCCCACCCATGCTCTCCTACACATCTTGTTTCGGGTGCCCTTCACAGGGTGAAACGGGAAACCGGTGAGTCATCGCGTTATGACGAGTCCGGTGCTGCCCCCGCAACGGTAAGCGAGTGAAACGTCAGATCCACTGTGCCTTTTACGGCATGGGAAGGCGATGTTTTCAAGACCCAGCGTCCCTCGCAAGCCCGGAGACCGGCCCGAAAAATCAGATAACAAACCCGCGGTGGGCGGGCGCTGTTCAGAACCCTGTGTGCCTGGCTCGCGGGGTTTTCATGCGCTCGTTTCACCCTGACACCCTGAAGGGACGCGCCATGTCGATCATCAGCAGCACCTCGCACGCCACCAGCAGCACCGCCACCTTGAGCCAACGCCTGACCGCCGCCATCGGCGCGTCGATCCTCGGCGCGTGCCTGGTGTATTTCGCCGGGTTCTCGCACATCGAGGCCGTGCACAACGCCGCCCACGATACCCGCCACAGCGCCGCGTTCCCGTGCCACTGAGACCTGCCGACATGATCAAGCGTATCGCTCAAACCGCAGGCTTCACCGGCTTGCTGGCCGCCCTGCTGTTGACTCTGCTGCAAAGCTTCTGGGTCGCCCCGCTGATTTTGCAGGCGGAAACCTATGAGAATGCCCCCGCCGCTGCCGAAGTCGTGCCCCATGTACACGCTGAAGGCGCCGCTGCGCACACCCACGATGCCCAAGCCTGGGAACCTGAAGACGGCTGGCAGCGGGTGCTGTCCACCACCGGCGGTAACCTGGTGGTGGCGGTCGGTTTCGCCCTGATGCTGGCCGGCCTCTACACCTTGCGCGCGCCAACCCGCACGGCTCAAGGGTTGCTGTGGGGCCTGGCCGGTTACGCGACGTTTGTACTGGCGCCGACCCTGGGCCTGCCACCGGAACTGCCGGGCACCGCCGCCGCCGACCTGGCACAGCGGCAGATCTGGTGGATCGGCACCGCAGGCTCCACGGCTGCCGGTATTGCGCTGTTGGTGTTTGGTCGCAACTGGCTGCTGAAAATCCTCGGCGTGGCGATCCTGGCCGTGCCCCATGTGATTGGCGCGCCGCAGCCTGAAGTGCATTCGATGCTGGCCCCGCAAGCCTTGGAAGCGCAATTCAAAATCGCCTCGCAACTGACCAACGTCGCCTTCTGGCTGGCCTTGGGCCTGATCAGCGCCTGGCTGTTCCGCCGCAACCGCGACGCTCACTACTCGGCATGACCTTGGTGGTCGGCATGGGCTGCCAGCGCGGCTGTGATGTTCACACCCTGCTCGGCCTGTTTGACGCTGCCCTCGCCGAGGGCGGCATCGAGCGCCAGCGCATTACTGCGCTGGCCAGTATCGACCGCAAGAGAGATGAACCGGGGCTGCTCGCCCTGGCGCAGGTGTTGAACTTGCCATTGCAGTGTTTCAGCGCCACGCAATTGGCCGTGTTTGAACCGCGCCTCAGCCACAAATCCGAGCTCGCGTTTGCTCACACCGGCTGTTATGGCGTCGCCGAAAGCGCCGCACTGGCCCTGGCGGAACAGCTCTGCCATGGCCCTGCCCGCCTGCTGATCACGTGCAAAAAAGTCGCCCAGGCCACCTTTGCATTAGCCTGCGCCGACTAAAAACCCGATAATCGCCCTGCTCGATCATGAGCAATTTTCATGCTCGCCCGTTTTTCAACAGGAATTCCCCATGACCGTCTACTTCATCGGCGCAGGCCCCGGCGACCCGGAATTGATCACCGTCAAAGGTCAGCGGCTGATCCGCAGTTGCCCGGTGATCATCTACGCCGGCTCCTTGGTGCCGGCTGCAGTGTTGGAAGGTCATCAGGCGGAACAGGTGGTCAACAGCGCCGAATTGCACCTGGAACAGATCATTGAGCTGATCAAGGCCGCCCACGCCAAGGGCCAGGACGTGGCGCGCGTGCACTCCGGTGACCCAAGCCTGTATGGCGCGATTGGCGAGCAGATTCGTTATTTACGCGCGTTGGGCATACCGTTCCAGATCATCCCGGGCGTCACGGCCGTGGCGGCGTGTGCGGCGTTGCTGGAGACGGAGCTGACCCTGCCTGATATCGCGCAAAGCGTGATCCTGACCCGCTATGCCGATAAAACCAGCATGCCTGCCGGTGAAGACTTCGACAGCCTGGCGCGCCACGGCACGACCATGGCGATTCACTTGGGGGTCAACCACCTGGCCAGGATCGTCGCCGAGCTGCTGCCGCATTACGGCGCAGACTGCCCGATTGCCGTGGTGCACCGGGCGACGTGGCCGGATCAGGAATGGGTGGTGGGTACGCTGAGTGATATAGCCGAGAAAGTGGCGGCTAAAGGTTTTCGGCGTACGGCGCTGATTGTGGTCGGGCGCGTGCTGGCGAATGATAGTTTCAGTGAGTCCTCGCTGTACCGTGCAGGCCACGCGCACCTCTATCGCCCCTGAAGAAATGCAGTCAAAAAATGTGGGAGCGGGCTTGCTCGCGAATGCGGTGTATCAGTCAGTACATCTGCAACTGACCCACCGTCTTCGCGAGCAAGCCCGCTCCCACAGTTAATCCTATTTGGCAGGAATACCGCGCAAAACAATGAATTTAAAGCATAAAAAACGGCGCTCACGGGGCGCCGTTTTTATGTTCGCAGCGAACACCTTACTCAGTAGTAGGCGTTTTCTTTCTGCGTGTGGTCAGTCACGTCACGTACGCCCTTGAGCTCGGGAATGCGCTCGAGCAGGGTGCGCTCGATGCCTTCGCGCAGGGTCACGTCCGCCTGGCCGCAGCCTTGGCAGCCGCCGCCGAACTTGAGGACGGCGATACCGTCTTCGACCACGTCGATCAGGCTGACCTGGCCGCCGTGGCTGGCCAACCCAGGGTTGATCTCGGTTTGCAGGTAGTAGTTGATGCGCTCGTTGACCGGGCTGTCGGCGTTGACGTTCGGCACCTTGGCGTTGGGCGCCTTGATGGTCAACTGGCCGCCCATGCGGTCGGTGGCGTAGTCGACCACGGCGTCGTCGAGGAAGGCTTCGCTGAAGTTGTCGATGTACGCGGTGAAGCTTTTCAGCCCCAGGGCGGTGTCTTCAGGCTTCTCTTCCCCGGGCTTGCAGTAGGCGATGCAAGTCTCGGCGTATTGGGTGCCGGGCTGGGTGATAAAGACGCGGATGCCAATACCCGGGGTGTTCTGCTTGGACAGCAGATCAGCCAGGTAATCGTGGGCGGCGTCGGTAATGGTTATGGCAGTCATGGAAACTCCTCACAGGCTTGCCGCCAGTTTACGCCAAATTATTACCCAGATACAAAGTCCTAGTATTTTTGTCGGGATAAATTCGACCGTTCGTCGCCATCAAACCACCCTTTAAGCAGACGATAACTGCCCTGCTCAAGCCATCGGTAGCTGCCCAGGGTGCCGAGGCCGATGATGACCACGCACATGGCCAGTACCGCGTACGGGTTCAGGCCGTAGCGTTGGGCAACATAGCCACCGGCCGACAGGACCAGCACGTGCAGCAAATACACGGAATACGAGCAGTCCCCCAGCACTTTGAGCAACCGGTTGTTCGCGAAGAACCGCTCCAGCGCCATGCACGCAACCACCAGCACCGCGCTGGGCAAGCCCCAGGTCAAGGCGCGCGGCGATGCCGGCCAATGATAGATCGCGAGCAGTGCAGCGGCGATGCCGAGTAGCGGCAACCACAAGCCCGGCCGGATCCAACCTTTGCGATACAGCATGCCAATGCCGATGCCCAGCAGGAATTCAACGACGATGTCCGAGCGATAGAACGTGCTGATCCAGCCAAACGAGGTCCAGGCCTCGCACACGGCGAACAGCAGCGCCGCGACCACCAGCAGTCGCCACTGCCGACGAAACAACAGCGCCCAGGCAAACAGCAGGTAGAAGAGCATCTCGTAGTTCAGTGTCCAGCCGACATTAAGGGTCGGGTACACACCATAGCCACCGGGATTTTCAGAGGGAATAAACAACAGCGACATCAGCACATGGGCGGCATCGACGCTCTGGTCCGGCAACATTGGCCGGGCGACCACCACCAGCAACGCCATCAACAGCGTGTAGAACCAGTACGCGGGCACGATGCGCAGCAGGCGGTACAACAGGAAGCGCCAGGGTGGCAGGTCCTTGTCCTGGGTAGACAGGAAGATCACCAGGCCGCTGATGACGAAAAACACATCCACGCCCGCAGCACCCTTTTCCACAAATAATCTTCCCAAGGCGGTGTCCGCCTTGAAACCGAAGAAAATCTGCATGAAGTGGTGCCCTACCACTGTCCAGGCCGCCAAAGCGCGCAGTGCCTGTACCGAGATCAACATCGTCCGCCACCCTTCCCAACTCATCGACATGAAGTTGGGACCGTGGCGGACGGTCAAAGGTCGATCAAAGATTCTCGTAGCGGTTCATGTCCAGCACGCCTTCTTCCAGTGGCGTGGTTTCACGGATGTACTGCGACAAGTCATGGAAATATTGCCAGAACAACGGATGACTGCGCCGTACGCCCCATCGGTCGACGATTTTTTCAAAGCGCTTGGCGTCCTTGGCATTTTCCATCGCCGCAACAAACGCCGGCACTTGCTGCGCCGGAATGTTGAACATGAAGTTCGGATAACTGCTCAGCACGCCAGGGTAAATAGTCAGCGTGTCCAGCCCCGGTTGATAGCGATAAGCCTCACCCAACAAAAACGCCACGTTACTGTGGGCACGGTTGCGCAACAGGCTGTAAACCACCCGCTTGCCACTGGCGGTCTCAACTCGCAGCATGGTGACCTCGGGTAACTGGTCGATCACCTTGAGGCCCGCCGCCGGGCGCGAGGTCAGGCGACTCAACGCCTGCTCCGCATCCTGCAACGCCGGCTCGATCCCATCGCGCGAGCAATAGGCGCCGGTGCAACGGTTGATCGGGTCCGGGCTGGCGTTGAGGTCGCCATAACGCGTCAATAACTGATTGGCAAAATCACGCTTCGGGTCTTTTTCATCCAAATGCAGCCCAGTCGGCTTGTCATCATCGATCGCTTCATAATCCAGCCACAGCTTGAGCTTGCCGCTGTTCTGATACCAATCATCCATAAAGTCATCGCGGGTATCGGCGGGCATCAAGCGTAGAAAGTTCTGCTCGGCACCATTGCGAATCAAATCGAAGTACAACCGCGTCTGGGCCTGGTGCGAGACGTTGCCGAACACATCGAAGTTCACCGCCAACTGATAATAGGTGCGCTCCAGCAACGGGTAATCGAACAGCCACATGGTTTGCGGCACCTCGCCGATCAGGCCTTTGGTCACCGAAGCGCTGTCGAAATGGCGGAATATGCTCAACAGGGCATTGTCATTACCAGCCCACAAGGTCGACCAACTCGGCGGCGGCACATCCGCGTAGCTGTCACGGCGCAAGGCCTCGTACTGATTGCGTTTGTCACGATAGGCCAGCCACAGGCTCAGCACGCTGCCCACATCATCGTTCTGCCCCGGCATCGCCAGCAACGGCGTGGCCTGGCCACGGTAACGCGCGTCGGTGATGTACAGGTCGTGGTCCGGGTCCTGGAACAGGGTCCAGAAGTTGTCACGGATCACGTCCGTCGCGATTTGCCCACGGCACACCGGCCCGCGAATAAAGGTGCGCACGAAGTATTCGGCGTTATCGAGCATGAACTGGTAACGCGCCTTGGCCGGAATGGCCTCAAAGGTTTCGAACGGGTTGGCGCGGCGCCCCGGGCCGTAGCCCGGCAAGGCATTCACCTGCCAGTCGCCGGCGTAGAACAGCTGCTTGATCCGCGCCATTTTCGCGGCGCTGAACGGGTACGTGATGTGGGTTTTATGCACGATCACGCCCTGCACCGGCCACAGGCGGTAATAGACTTGGGTGCCGGGGTCATCGTTGGGGCGACGGGTGGCGATCAGGTCAATCGGCTGGCCGCTCGGCGTGCGCGAGCGCACCCACTGGAAGAAATGCCCCGGCTCGCCATTTTCAAAGTAGATGTGCGCCAGGAATAAATGCTCATACAGCCAGCGTGCCACCAGGCTTTCGCGAGCGCCCGGCTGGTTGAACAGGTTTTCCCATTGCTGCACCTGCAAGGCTTCCTTGGCGCTGGGTGCCAGGCCTTGCTCATCAATCGGGGCGCCGGATGCCAGCCAGCGCTGCAGCGTCTGGTATTGCTGGTCGGTCAGGCCGGTCACCGCCAGCGGCATGCCTTCCTTGGGATGGGCGCCGGCGTAGGCATTGAATTCGCCGGGCATGGCGCACATGTTCTGGCGGTTCAGGCCCAGCACGATGTCGTCGGGCAATTTGGCGTTCGGCTCAAGCGGCGCGTTATGCCCCAACTCCAGCATGCGCGCCATCAAGGCCGCCTGGCTGCCTTGGGCGTCGAGCACCGAATAGAAGCCCTTCTGCTGCCAGGCCTGCTTGCCGAAGGCGTCATAGAACAAACGGGTGGTCGGCGTGGCCTGGCTGCGTTCGCCGTCGTAGACGGGCACCTTGGTCGCGCCACGGGCCGCGCCCTCGGCACTGCCCAGGTTAAGTTGGCACGCGGAGTCGTAGCAGGCATGGCAGGCCACGCACTTTTCGGTGAAGATCGGTTGAATGTCGCGAGTGTAGGAAATTGCCGGTGCGGGACTGTTTACCGATAAAACGTCTGCCTGGGCAGTACTGGCGATCAAGGCCAGGACGGCGCTGATGATGAGGCGAAGTGACATGTATCCGGTCCCGATTCTATGCGTGCGATCTATAAGTGCCGGCAAGTCTACCGGGCCATGACAGCCCCCAACATGAACGATATTCATGCAAAACCTGTACATGCTCTAAATCGGCACAGGTTTGTTATGATTCACGCCCTCCGAAATGCCTGACCAGAGTAGTCCCATGTCCGATCGTAGCGCTCGTCTGCAAGCCCTTCACCAAGCCCTCAAGGAACGTATCCTGATCCTCGACGGCGGTATGGGCACGATGATCCAGAGCTACAAGCTTGAGGAAAACGACTACCGTGGCAAACGCTTCGCCGACTGGCCGAGTGACGTCAAGGGTAACAACGACCTGTTGGTGATCACCCGTCCGGACGTGATCGGCGGCATCGAAAAGGCCTACCTGGATGCCGGCGCCGACATTCTGGAAACCAACACCTTCAACGCCACGCGCATTTCCATGGCCGACTACGGCATGGAAGAACTGGCCTACGAATTAAACGTAGAAGGCGCGCGACTGGCGCGCAAGATCGCCGACGCCAAGACCCTGGAAAACCCGGCCAAGCCGCGCTTTGTCGCCGGCGTGCTCGGCCCGACCAGCCGCACCTGCTCGTTGTCACCGGACGTGAACAACCCCGGCTACCGCAACGTGACCTTTGATGAACTGGTGGAAAACTACACCGAAGCCACCAAAGGCCTGATCGAGGGCGGCGCCGACCTGATCCTGATCGAAACCATCTTCGACACCCTCAACGCCAAGGCGGCGATCTTCGCCGTGCAAGGCGTGTTCGAAGAGTTGAACGTCGAACTGCCGATCATGATTTCCGGCACCATCACCGACGCCTCCGGCCGCACCCTCTCGGGCCAGACCACCGAAGCGTTCTGGAACTCGGTCGCCCATGCCAAACCGCTGTCCGTAGGCCTGAACTGCGCCTTGGGCGCCAGCGAGCTGCGCCCGTACCTGGAAGAGTTGTCGAACAAGGCCAACACTCACGTTTCCGCACACCCGAACGCCGGCCTGCCGAACGAATTCGGCGAGTACGACGAGCTGCCGTCGCAAACCGCCAAGGTCATCGAAGAGTTCGCCCAGAGCGGCTTCCTCAACATCGTCGGCGGCTGCTGCGGTACCACGCCAGGCCACATTGAAGCCATCGCCAAGGCCGTGGCCGGCTACGCACCACGCCCGATTCCGGATATTCCCAAGGCCTGCCGCCTGTCGGGCCTGGAGCCGTTCACGATTGATCGCAGCTCGTTGTTCGTCAACGTCGGCGAGCGCACCAACATCACCGGTTCCGCGCGCTTCGCCCGTTTGATTCGTGAAGACAACTACACCGAAGCCCTGGAAGTCGCCTTGCAGCAGGTGGAAGCCGGCGCCCAGGTGATCGACATCAACATGGACGAGGGCATGCTCGATTCGAAGAAGGCCATGGTGACCTTCCTCAACCTGATTGCCGGCGAGCCGGACATCTCCCGCGTACCGATCATGATCGACTCCTCCAAGTGGGAAGTGATCGAAGCCGGCCTCAAATGCATCCAGGGCAAGGGCATCGTCAACTCCATCAGCATGAAGGAAGGCGTCGAGCAGTTCATTCACCACGCCAAGCTGTGCAAGCGCTACGGCGCCGCCGTGGTGGTGATGGCCTTCGACGAAGCTGGCCAGGCCGACACCGAAGCGCGCAAGAAAGAAATCTGCAAACGCTCCTATGACATCCTGGTGAACGAAGTCGGCTTCCCACCGGAAGACATCATCTTCGACCCGAACATCTTCGCGGTCGCCACCGGTATCGAGGAACACAACAACTACGCCGTCGACTTCATCAACGCCTGTGCCTACATCCGCGACGAGCTGCCGTATGCGCTGACCTCCGGTGGCGTGTCCAACGTGTCGTTCTCGTTCCGTGGCAACAACCCGGTGCGTGAGGCGATTCACTCGGTGTTCCTGCTGTATGCGATCCGCAACGGCCTGACCATGGGTATCGTCAACGCCGGCCAGCTGGAGATCTACGACCAGATCCCGGCCGAGCTGCGCGACGCGGTGGAAGACGTGGTGCTCAACCGCACGCCGGAAGGCACCGACGCCCTGCTCGCCATCGCCGACAAGTTCAAGGGCGACGGCAGCGTCAAAGAAGCCGAGACCGAAGAATGGCGCGGCTGGCCGGTGAACAAGCGCCTGGAACACGCGCTGGTCAAGGGCATCACCACGCACATCGTGGAAGACACCGAAGAATCACGCCAGTCGTTTGCGCGCCCGATCGAAGTGATCGAAGGCCCGCTGATGTCCGGCATGAACATCGTCGGCGACCTGTTCGGCGCCGGTAAGATGTTCCTGCCGCAAGTGGTGAAGTCTGCGCGGGTGATGAAGCAGGCCGTGGCCCACTTGATCCCGTTTATCGAGCTGGAAAAAGGCGACAAGCCGGAAGCCAAGGGCAAAATCCTGATGGCCACGGTAAAAGGCGACGTGCACGACATCGGCAAGAACATTGTCGGCGTGGTGCTGGGTTGCAACGGCTATGACATTGTCGACCTCGGCGTGATGGTGCCTGCAGAGAAAATCCTGCAGGTGGCCAAGGAGCAGAAGTGCGACATCATCGGCCTGTCCGGCCTGATCACGCCGTCGCTGGACGAGATGGTCCACGTGGCCCGCGAGATGCAGCGCCAGGATTTCCACCTGCCGCTGATGATCGGTGGCGCGACCACGTCCAAAGCGCACACGGCGGTGAAGATCGAGCCCAAATACAGCAATGATGCAGTGATCTACGTTACCGACGCCTCCCGCGCCGTGGGCGTGGCCACGCAGTTGCTGTCCAAGGAACTCAAGGCCGGTTTTGTCGAGAAAACCCGCCTGGAATACATCGACGTGCGCGAGCGTACGTCCAACCGCAGCGCGCGCACCGAGCGCCTGAGCTACCCGGCCGCGATTGCCAAGAAGCCGCAGTTCGACTGGAGCACGTACACCCCGGTGAAGCCGACGTTTACCGGCGCCAAGGTGCTGGACAATATCGACCTCAAGGTGCTGGCCGAGTACATCGACTGGACGCCGTTCTTTATTTCCTGGGACCTGGCCGGCAAATTCCCGCGCATCCTCGAAGACGAAGTGGTGGGTGAAGCCGCCACGGCGCTCTACGCCGATGCCCAGGAAATGCTCAAGAAGCTGATCGACGAAAAACTCATCAGCGCCCGCGCCGTATTTGGCTTCTGGCCGACCAACCAGGTGCAGGACGATGACCTGGAAGTCTACGGCGACGACGGTCAGCCGATTGCCAGGCTGCACCACTTGCGCCAGCAGATCATCAAGACCGACGGCAAGCCGAACTTCTCCCTGGCCGACTTCGTCGCGCCCAAAGACAGCGGCGTGACCGACTACATCGGTGGCTTCATCACCACCGCCGGCATTGGCGCCGAAGAAGTCGCCAAGGCCTATCAGGATGCGGGTGACGACTACAACTCGATCATGGTCAAGGCCCTGGCCGACCGCCTGGCCGAGGCCTGCGCCGAATGGCTGCACCAGCAGGTGCGTAAAGAGCATTGGGGTTACGCCAAGGACGAGCAGCTGGATAACGAGGCGCTGATCAAGGAGCAATACAGCGGCATCCGCCCTGCCCCGGGCTACCCGGCGTGCCCGGATCACACCGAGAAAGCCCAGCTGTTCCAACTGCTCGACCCCGAGGCCCGCGAGATGCATGCCGGGCGCAGCGGTGTGTTCCTCACCGAACACTATGCGATGTTCCCGGCAGCGGCAGTCAGCGGTTGGTATTTCGCCCACCCACAGGCGCAGTACTTTGCCGTGGGCAAGATCGACAAGGACCAGGTGACAAGCTACACCGCGCGCAAGGCTCAGGACCTGAGCGTCACCGAGCGCTGGCTGGCACCCAACCTGGGGTATGACAACTAAACACGCGTTGCGGTATCCCAATGCCGCCTGCGTCACCGCAAAATCCGTTTTTCTGTGCCGGGCCGATCATTCGGTCCGCTGGCCCGGCAGCTCACCCAACACCGGGGTGTACACAGAAAAAAGGATTTTGCCATGCCCGATCTACCCATCGCCCTGAGCGCATTACCCGCCCAGGCCATCCATGCCCATTTCGCTACCCGCCCGGCCTTGTTTTCAGTGGTGTTCAAGGCACTGCTCGGCGGTATTCGCGAGCGTTATCCGCACCTGAAGCTGGACCTGCTCACGCTCAAACTGGCCAGCCCCACGCCCGCCGGCGGCTACACATTCCCACTACTGATCAGTGTGGCGGTGGCCCACGTCCTGAACCCGCGCCTGCTTGACCTGCGCCCCCAGAACGACCTGCCGTACTATCTGTCACCCATTAGCGGCGGCCGCCTGGCCGATATCGACATGCAGGTGATTGCGCACATCATCGACGAGCTGCCAGGCTCGCTTTACCTGCATTTCCAAGCGGACCTGGCCGCCTACTGGAGCGAGACCGACAGCCTGGGCAGCAGCCGCTGGCAATGGCTGGGCGAGTGGCTCAATGGCCAGATGACCGCAGCGGCAGCCGGTCGCCAGGGCCTGAGCGACACCCACAGGGACATGCTGGCCACCACCGCCGCCTGGCCGTCACGCGTGGAACGCCTGCCCCGCTCCACACCGACCACGTACGCGTATTTCATCGAAACCACACTGTCTAAAGCCGGCAAGGAGGTGTGCCTGCTGACGCCGGACCTGCTGCTGGTGCGCGACAGACAGGTGCTGTTGTGCAGCGTGGCAGGCGTTGTCGAGCCGTTTGGCTCCCTGGACGCCTTTGGCGAAGCCTGGGGCGCGCGGATGCAGGCGCAGTTTCAGTTCGACAGCCTGACCTGGCGGCGCAATGAGCCAGACGGCAACGTGTTTGAACAACAGGCCGGGCTTATCCTCAATCAGCAACTGGAAGACCTGGAAACGCTGGCCTATCAAGGGCAAAGCGAAGCGGCACTCGACCGCACC
Source organism: Pseudomonas sp. D2002 (assembly GCF_013385735.1). Taxonomy (NCBI): domain Bacteria; kingdom Pseudomonadati; phylum Pseudomonadota; class Gammaproteobacteria; order Pseudomonadales; family Pseudomonadaceae; genus Pseudomonas; species Pseudomonas sp. D2002. Next base: position 385,586 of record NZ_JACAPL010000002.1, read on the forward strand.
CTGGAAACGCTCACGGACCCGGCCCTGCTGTTTACCCAAACCGCCGTGCCAGCCCCTGCGCACCTGCAGAAGGTCGACGAAAAACTCCCGGCGTGGCTCAAGCAAGCAAGCGCCAATGAGCGCTTTGCCTACCACCGCCACCTGCAGGACATGGCCCAGGTGCTGCGCCTCAATCAGGGGCGTTCATTCAATGAGGGCGTGGAAAATATCCATGCTTTCAGCCGCAATGCGTTGCGCAAGCAGATGCAGGCCGACCACGGCGACCAGGACCCCGACGATGTACTGCTGGACTTCGCCGTCGCGGCTGGCTACCCAGGTGGCGCCGGCATTATCGAGCATGTGCAGCTGTCGCTGACGGAGCTGGCGGTGAAGAACCTGGCCGGCAAGCCTAAGGGCACGCTGACGCTACGGTCCAAAACCGCCGGCGCGCTGCCGGGCTGGCTGAACGAAGATTACCTGCTGGGCAGCCAGGGCCTGATCCAGCGTGTCGACATCGGAACGGCCTACCCACAGAAGATCAAAGACCTGTTGCTGTCGGACACCGCCGACGCGCGCCGCCGGGAAAAACTCTTCACCCGTGAACTCAAGGTGCAGCTGCCGATGCGCGCCCTGGAATACGCGATTCGGCAACAGCACGGGGTCACCGCCACCGGCTATCGCTATGTGAAAGCGATGATGGGCGAGACACCCGCAGACCGAGTCGTCGACGGTCAGGAAATCGTCCTGCGCCCACTGGCCCTGTGCCGCAAAGCCGGGGCAGCGCCCGATGCCGTCAATAACTTCTTTGTGATCGAACCCCGCGACGCTGGCGTTGGCCCGCACGTGCTGTACCGACCGCTGTACACCGAGGCCCTGTCTCAATATCCGACACGCCAGGCTATGCTCGAGGCGCTTGCCAGCCCCGGCGAACTGCAAAGCAGTGTGCTGACCTGGCTGAGCGACACGGCTCGGCCGATTTATGACAACGGCGGGATCCAACAGCCGCACATCATTCGCTTCCTGCCAGGGGATGAGTTCGCGCCGCCTGAAGACCCTGCACCGGCGACGCTGGCCGTCGATGAAGGCGCCGAGGAATGGCTGCAGTCACAGATCAACGGCCAACTGCTGAGCCACTTGTTCGGCAGCACCGCGCGGGCGATGGTCGACCTGGCGGACCGCGAGTCGGTGTCCAACCACGAAAGCCGCTGGGCCATTGTGATGGAAGGCGCATGGCTGCTGTTCAATACCCTGTTATTGCCGTTGGTACGCGGCCCGGCCATGCTGGCCGGCTGGTTCCTGGTGTTGGTCAGCAGCCTGGAGCAGGACCTGGCCGGCCTGGACAGCAGCGACCCGACCACGAGTGAACTGGCGCTGATTGACCTGCTGCTCAATACCGCCATGCTGTTGTTGCACGCCACCAGCGCCTCCCCTCGAAGCCGCCAGCCCTTGGCGCGCCCCGCGCCCGAAGAGAGTGTCTTGCGCCTGGCCACCTGGCGCCATCCGGCGGGCCAAGCGCCTCAGCCCGGCCCCTCGCTGATTCGCCACGGCGCCGTGACGCTGCCCGGCGAACCCCCGGCAAGCGGCCGCACCGCCCTGGATTTCAGCCGCTCGCTGGCCAGCCCGCAGGCAAGTGCGAAGTTGCTCAAGGCGCTGCTCGACGTCCACGTGCCCTGGCCTGAAACTTTACCGCCACCAGAGGCCAGCGGCCCGCTCATGGGGCTGTACCGCATTGGCCAAACCTGGCACGCCAGCGTCGGCGGGCTGTTGTTTCAGGTCAGCGTGGTGCCGGGGTTTGGTGAGGTTTACCTGGTGGACCCACAACGCCCACTGCACCCTGGTTTCAAGCTGGTCAGCGACAATCAGGGGCATTGGCGCCTTGAGCGCAAGGCGCGTCTTGAAGGCGGCATGCCCAAGAAAAAACTGGATGCACAGTTGCGCAAACAACGCGATCGAATCGCAGCGCTCAAGCGCGACCTGAGTGCACTCGAGAATAGATTCTTGCCGGTGGCGATAAAATCGGTCGAGCTTAAAGTCGCACTGGACGACGCCCGCGACCGGCTGGTGAAAGAGCGAATAGACCTGCGCGCAGATTGGTCAAGGCTCGCCAACACGGCTGCGATTCCAGCGTTGCACGCCAGAATGACTCAACGCCATGAGCAACGGCGCCTTTCCACGGCACGGGCCAAGGTCGAGTGGGAGATCGCCGTTGAGCGATACCTGAAACACGGTCACGAGTCAGTTTCCATGCTGCTGGGAATGGAAAACCTCGCCGGTGAACTGATGGCAGCCGACAGGACCGATCCGAAACATGTAAAACGTCGCAACAGCAACACCAAGGCCCTGTTTGATTATTGGGTAGCGGTCTATGAGGTCATGTCGCAAAAACTCTTGGACACGCTTCAAACCGAGCGCGGCGAAACGGAAGATGAAGTGCAGGCCCGTGCCAATACACAGTTACCCAACGGCGTTACAGACGCCTACGAGGAATTCAGGCACATCAGGAGGCAGCAATTTGACGTACTCAAACAGAAGATCGAGCCTGCCCAACACGTCGAGAATATCCTCCAGCAAGCGGACCCTGCCTTGCGCCAATTGCTATTGCAGGACAGCCCCACCGATCAAAACATCTCCTCAAGCACGCTCAACCAGCATGCACTGATCTTCCTGACTGAACTGGTACTGGATCGCACTCACCCAACCCGGGAACTCGCCGAGTTTCCTTACCTCATGGTGCTCACCGACGCCAAAACCGTCACCAGTGTGTTGGCGCATGCGGAAATGCGCACCAACCGTGGCTACTCGACGCTTGAGCAAATTGACGTACTCAAGGACGTCCTTGAGCGCTATGAACGGCTGGAGAACGCGGTCAGGTCGCTGGCTGAAATGGGCTCCGGCTTTGTGCGCGAGGAATATCGAGCAACCTTCCTCGATGAGATCAGCAGCGCCCGTACCGACCTTGAAGCCGAACTGGCCGACCTGATTCTTTCAGAGGAAGGGTTCGCTCACCGCCCCAGAACAACGGCTCCCATCCGTGAGAAACCCGCCACCCGCCGAGTCATCAGGACGCGCAACCAACGCACGCTGGTGGGTGACCTGCGCCCGCCTCAGTCAGACATCCCGGGCAACTTTGTCGATATCACCGACCCGCACACCAAGAAGATTGTCGCCAGCTACCACGAACACGCCGCTGAAGGCGTATGGACTGAGGTTGTCCAAGCGGCGCCGGTCGTACCAACGAGCGCACCGGTAAAGCGCTCGTTGAACACGATTAAACGCAGTGCAGAATCCGTATTTACCGAAAGGGCAAGAATTGAGCGCACGATACGCGACCAACAGCGCAAACTACTCGATCCCACCCGACGTGAAACCCTGCGCCCGGTGGAATGGGAAGACATGTTGACCCAGCATGCGAGCAAAATCGAAGCCTTGGCCAATGAGATCAAAGAAGACCATGCCACCCACGCCGAGGCTGACGACTTGATCAAGGCCTACGGTGACAGGGCGCGGGCCGCTCGCATCCTGGCTCACGAGGTGCGCGCGCAGGGTTACATGCAGCAGCTCCCCAAAGCTGAAAACATCGACTACCTGCACAAAAAAGGCTTCATCGATATCAACCTGGTCAAAAGCCGAAAACTACTGGCAGCCGGTGATTTTCTGACCGAATACTCAGTGAAGGACAAACAAACGCTCAAGGTGTTGTGGTATGCGCACTTCCATTACCCCACGGCGCTAACGCCGGCAGCGCAACACAGCTTCGCCCACTTGAAACTCCCGGAGCAGCAATCATTGACGCGCCGGCAGGTGATCGAACAAGCCGCGGCAGATAACCGCACTGCCGTGCTGATGGATAAAGCCTTGATCAGACCGCCCCTGGATCAGAAATTGTTCCTGATACTGGAACCGCCGCTGCAAGCGTAACCTGCCAACCAATGGCCCCCATACCCGCGCCTGCGGGTATGGGGGCTTGAAAAACTACTGCCTCCAGGACGGACCGGGTTGCGGCGACGCCGGTCTCGGCGGTGAGGTCTCAACCGTGCCGGTCGATAGCTCCAGCACCTCCTTTCTCGACAGCTCAAGCAGCTTCTGCGCCCGCGCACTGCCCAACTCGATCTCCAACAGGTTCAACGCCTCGTCATAGCGCTGCTGGCTCTCAGTGCCCGGTTCCCTGGCGCTGTGTTCGTCCTCCACAGCGTTCTGGCGCCTGAGCGCGTTTTGCTCCAAGGCATCGAACGCGTCGGGATAGCGCTCGCGCAAGTAGTTGAGCCAATAATCCCGGGCAATCAGGCTTTCATAAAACCCATCGGACTCCTCCGCCGCGAGCACCAGCGCACGCGCGCTATTCAAGGCCTGCCCGCTGAGCGGCGTAGCGAACGCCATGTAGGTGGGTTGCCCTGGCAGGTCGAGGCCGTCTGGCCAACCGCGGGTCATGCCGATGCGGTACTGCAAGCGTACCTCCGCGCGGTCCAGCCCCTGGGCATTGCGTTCGGCCAAGGTGTCGACCTGGTCGAGTCGGAACAGTTGCCGGGACAGGTCCAACAACCGTTGGCCGCGCAGCCTCACGTTGTGGACCGGAACGTCACGCAACACTCGCTCCTCGAACACCAGCACCTCCATTGCACTGAACGTCAGGGTGCGCCCATCGATACAGGTGTTGTGGGTTTGCGATGCCGCGAATAACGTCTCGCGCTGTTGCGCATTGCTGGCGGCCGCTTCGATCACCTCCCAGACCCGCCGAGTGAGATCAGTGCGGGTGAACCTGAACTCGTGGGTATCACGCAGTTGCGAAAGCAAATGAAAGAAGGGGGCGTGGCCGGGCTCCTGGGTCAGTTGCAGCCACAGTTGCTGCCTGGATGCGGCCAGGGCCGACGGCGTGTTCATCAGCCAGGACGCCAGCGCCGCTTCACCCGCCTCACCCGCCGGGTCAAGCATGATTTCCAGGGGTTCATAGGCCGCCCCGGCGTCATTATCATCGTCGGAGTCACCGTCCGAATCAGCGCCGGAGTCGCTTCCAAAGCCGATGTCGGAGTCGCTTTCAAGCGCGGCAATCCTGAGGTTGATATCCTCGCGGGTCAGGCCCATGACGCCCTGCCCCTGGTGGGCATCGCTGTAGTGCCTGAGCTGTTCCAGCGTGTTGAGCGACAGCTGATGATTGTCGGCCAGGTTCGTTCCGGTCACCAATTGGTCGTGACTGCCACCCAGCAAGCGGTCCGGAAATGTCGTCAGGGCATTACCGCTGAGGTTCAGCGTACGCAGGTCGCTGGCCTCCAATGCGCCGTCGGGCCATTGGGCAATATCGTTGTAGCCGAGGTCGAGGGCTTCCAGGCGGCTGAAGGCGCTGATGCTGAACTCGCTCAGGTTGTTGTGGCTGAGGTCCAGACGGCGCAAGCGTTCACCGCCCAATTGGCGGTACAGGGGCTCGGGGTCACTGAAAGCGTTGGCGGCCAATTCCAGTTGTTCCAGCTGGCCCATGTGTTGCACCGCCTCGGGCAACGCCGTCAGCTCGTTGCCGCTCAGAACCAGCTTGCGCAAGGCCGGGAAGCTGTTGAGAAAACCATCGGCGCCTTGCCCCGAGAAGCGCACACCGGTCAAGTCCAGGCCGCGCACATGCTCAAACCGCAGGTCCACTTCAGGCAGATGGTCGATTTGCAGGCCGTGCAGGCTCAGCTCGGCCTGTGCATCACCAGACACGCCGCGCCGCCAGCATTCACTGATTCTGTGCACTGCCAGTTGCCGTTCCACGGCCAGGACACTCACGTCTGCGGCCTGCAGTTCGCGGGTATACAGCCAGCCATTGAGCTGGCGCGTCAGGGACTCGCACTCCCGTAGCCATGCGCTCAGTTGCGTGTCTATCTGTGGGTCGCTCAACCCTCTGTCACGCAGTTGCTCCAGCCGTTGCAGCGCCTGATCCTCGGTCAGCGCCGGGTTCAACTGTTGCAAGCGCTTGGCAAAGCCCGCAACACCTTCCAGGCTCGCGATAGGGTAAGGCAATGGCAATAAATAACGTGCCATCGACAAGCCGGTTTCTTCCGGTGGAAAAGCGCCTGGCAGAGCTTGCTGTTCAAACCGGCTCAGTGCGCCTTCGGGCAAACCTCGAGCGGTTTCAACCCTCTGGCGTGCCGCCTTGAGCGCAACCTCACCGTCCGGAATGAAGCGGTTGCCTGCCAGGTTGACCTTCATCATCAACGCGTCGTTCGCCAGCACGGATGACGGCAAAGTGGGCAGTTGATTATCGCGCAAATCGAGCCACGCCAGCTGCGGCAAACCCTCGGCCCCGGTTGGCCAGGCCTGCAACTCGCTCGCTCGCGCATTCAGCGCCTTGAGATGCGTCAGCTCACTGACATCCAACGCGTTCAGTGGGTTATCACTTAGATTCAATTGCTCCAGAGTGCTCAGACCATTGAGTTGCGCCTGGACCGCTGGCGTGACCACCAGGCTGTTGTTGGACAGGTCGAGTCGGCTTAAGGCGGGCAGGTCGCCTGGGCCGATGGGTAATTCGGTCAAACCATGGCCGCGCAGTTCAAGGGTTTGCGCGCCGCTGAACGCGCGAATAAAACCACGGGTCTGCTCAATCGACTCTCCCACCCAGCCCAGCCGCAACTCGCGCACATGGGAAAAGGTGGCCGCCGGCAGTTGCGGCAGTTCAACGGTGCTCACCGGCAAGGAGCCGGCGTCCGCTCGAAACTCCGGCGTCGGCAACTCAAGCACCGATACGTTGGCTGTCAATTCATAACGCTGGGCTATCGCCCCGCGCCAGCTGGTTTCGAGGGCATTGATAACGTGTGCGTTGGCACCCGTTTGCCAGGGTATTGAACGTAACCTGAGGCGCGACGCCGGCGTGGCCGGGTGATAGAACCGCGCAAAAAGCCCGTTGTACTCTGCCCCCAGGGCTTCGATAGCAGCAAACCGGGTGACTGGGGTATTCCAGGTGGTCATGATTTTTTCATGCAAGGCGGCCGTCAGCGGCGAAGGGCCCAGCAACGACTGCAACTCACCCCTGGCGTACTCGCGGACCATCTGGTGCAGGTCAGCCAGGTGCACCCGTTCGCCGCGATAGTCTTTCACGTACTTATACGCGGGCGTGAAGGCCTCGCGGGTGAAGTTTGACCAGTCCAGCGACAGGCCCGCCCACAGGTCTTCATGCCCGGTATACAGGCTCTCAGGCAATGCGCGAATGCTGGTGTTGGCCAGGTCCAGACGCTCCAGCTGAGCCAGGTTTTCAGCATAAGCCGGCCACTGCGAGAGCGCGTGAGGTGCATCGAACTTCAGCTGTTTCAACTGCACAAGCGCGGACAGATCCAGGTTGTTGAGTGCCGCCGGAGAAAACCCGCTGCACTCGATATGCAACGCCTGCAGCGAAGTGAGCGCATTGAGTTTCGAGGCGAAATCCGACGCCAGCGACGACGCATCTGCCTTGAACGTCAGGTGCTTGAGCTGAGTCATCTTGCTCACCGCCTGGGGCACCGTCGTCAGCGGCGATATGCCGAAGGTAGCCGGGTCCCACACGCGACCGCTTTCGCCAATAGACAGACTGTTCACATTGGGAAACCGCGCCAGAAAGGCATCCGCGTTGGCGTCGCTCAAACCGCGCCCACCCACCGACAGCTCGCGGATATGCGCAAAGTCAGCCGTCAGCGGCGGCAACGGCTCATTGATCACAATCGACAGCCGTTCGGCACCCGGTACTTCCTCCGCCAGCGGTGCGCGCCGCCACTGCGCCTTGAGCAATCGGGCGACTTGGGTTCTATGCAGGTACGCAGAGTTGTCCGGCGCGGCGCTGAACGGGTCCAGCGCCACCGGAGGCCGGCCCACCCACTGGTCAAGGGTTGTTGCCAACTCTTCATATTCGCGCCTGCGGTTTTCCAGGAGATTGAAGATTGCCTTGTCGCTCCTGCCCGGCTGTTGCAACCGGCGAATATAAGCACTGGCCTGGGCGTCGCTCAGTTCCGGGTAGATCACCCTCGCCCGCGCCGCAAGATTTGCCCTCACGTCGACCTCACGTCCGCTGGCGTAGTACCCCACCCGTGCGTCGTTGACCCGCACGGGCGGCTTGGGAGGCTGGCTTTGCGATGCCAGCAGTGACGCTGTTTCACTGCGATAACGGTCGGCAAACTCAATGATTTTTTCCTGCAACTCGGCGCTCTGGCCGACCTGAGGCACGCCCAGCCCGCGCCGTGCTTCATCGGGCAACGCGTGCATCAGCGAGGCATAAAAATTGTCACCCTGTTTGGGCAGGCTGTTGAGTTCTTCACCGCGCTCATTGAAGGCCTGAAACCGTGAGTTTTTTCTCACCAGGTACTTCTTGTCGCGTGCCGACTCGCTGCCAATGCTGTACAGCAGCGTGCCGCTGTCACTGTCTGCGCGCACCTCCAGGCGCAGCGTGTCCGGCCAGCCCGGTAGTTTTTCCAGGCAATGCAGCGCCAGGCGTCGGCTGTCCGCCGAGGCCATGTTTTCGCTGCGCAAACCGGCATAGGCGCGGGTTTGGCGACCCTGGCGCGCATACCAGCGGGCCTCTTCCAGCAAGGTTAAGGGCACCCGGTGTGCGGCCTCCAGTTGGTTGAGGTCATCAGGCCGCGCGTGCGCCAAGGCTTCCTCGGCGCCCGCTTCGCTTAGCCCGGGACATAGGCGCTGCAACCGCCGGACCTGGCTCGACACCGGCTCCGTGCCGGCGTAAAGGCTGTCGAAAATCGCCGGTTTGCGGGTCAGGGCGTAATCAGTGAGTTGCTTGCCAAACTCTTGCGGCCGCAGCTCCACCACCCGTGCGCCCTGCGCGCCCAGCAGGCCGACGACTTCCTGCTCATCAAGCACCGCCAGAATGTGCGCTGGCAGTTGGCCGTCGAGGATATCGGCACGGCTGATCTTGATCGGCGCCTTCGCAGTCGCGCCGCGTGGCAGGCGCTCGGAGCCGTACTTGACCGACGCGCCCGATAAACCCGGTGCCTCGAATACCTCAAGCACCCGCGTTTTCGGCCAACCGGGCATTTCCGCCACCAGCGGCAGCGCGTACAGATAGCGGTCATCAATCGGCTGGGTGCCGCGCAATTGCTCGATCACCTGGCCGGTGTCGGCGTCGGCCTTGAACAGGCGCATCGCATCCGTCAGCTCGGGCGGCGGCGGCGCGAGGTCCATGTGCATTTTGCGCAGGGCGTTATCGCTGACACCGCTGACATCCGCCACCTTGATCAGCTCGGTATCGGAAAACGCCTCGGTGGTATGGCCCATGCGCCGCAGCAGGGTCAGGCGGTCCCATTCCAGTGGCCGCTCCAGGGTATGGCGCCAGGCGCCACGGCCGTTGCTGTGCAGAATCGGCTGGTAGGCAGCGGGGTCGCTCGGGTGCTTGATGCGCCACTGCTGCTTCGGCTCCTCGAAGAATTGCTCGTAAACCTCATTGCCCTGGCGGATATAGGTCTTGCCCTGCAGCTGATACTGCCCCAGCGCATTCGGCCCTGATCCGGCATCCAGCGCGACCGGGCTTTCATAGCCACTCAAATCAGGCTTCCACAGGCGGGTTTCGCCGTTGGGCAACGTCACGGGGCTAAGGTGTTCAATCACCGGTTCCGGCTTGACTGCCCTGAATCTACTCACCACTGCGCCCACGCCAGCCATAACAGCCAGCTGCGCGAGGTTCTCGGCCACGTCGACCAGGTGCGCCTTGGCTGCGCGCTTGTCGCCCTCGGCCCATTCGATCGAGCCCTCCAGGGTTTCGTACAGCAACTGCCCGGCCATCACCGTCAACATGATTTCGCCCAGGACCGGGACGAACATGGAGACCATGTTCAGCCCCAGCAAGCCGATTTCCAGCAGATGGGCGAGTTTTGCTTCGCGCGCCTTGATATCGACTTCGGCGGTGGGCACCGCATGGCTGCGGGCATCGGCATACACCTTGTCGCGGTTTTGCTCAAACAGGTAGTCCCACAGGTCTACATTGTCCGCCCACGGCCCGCGCCCCTTGCGGGTGACATAAGAGGGCGCGATATACGGATCGGGTGCCGGTTCCATTTTTGCCGGACGCGCCGGTGGCAACTCCTTGATATGGGTGGCGGGCGACAGCTCACTGACCGTCTCGATGATCGTGCGCCACGGCGACGTCAAAGGGCCGCCGGGGGAATCGGCAGCCGCCTGGGTGAATTGGCTGAAGTAATACCCGCGCTGCGCATACGGCACGAACTGGCTGAAAAACCGCTGGTACGCCGTGGGGCTGGCATCGTTGGCCTGCATGCCGTCCCTGGCGGTGAACAGGCGCTTGAATTCCTCGCGCATCTGCGCGGCGGTATAGCGCTTGAGCGGATGCTCCGGGTCCTGGGGAATGTAGAGAATCACTTCGTCGTTGTAGCGGTACTTCTTGCCGATCACGAAGGCCACGCAGCCGGTCATGCGTTTTTTCATCAGGCCCATGTCGTTGAACCAGACTTGCTTGTCACCCATCCACGGGTGCACTTCGCCGTTGATCACCGAGACGATCATCTTGTGGTCCGCAGGCTCGATGTCCCGGGTCAATAACGCCTGGTCAGCGGCAGCGCGCATCGCGGCTTTCTGGCTGGCGATAAACCGTTGGCGCAGGGTCGCCTGGGCCGTGGCATCGGCAGGCTCGAAGAACGTCTTCAGGTAGGCCTGGTAGTTGGCGCCCACATCCAGGCCACGGCAGAGCGTCAGGAACTGGCTGACCGTCAGGTTCAGCGTGGTGGCTTCGAAGGTGTCAGGGCTGGCCGCCTGCACCACAAAGCCGGAGCTTTCATGGTAGGCAGCGCTTTTGCACTCCCAGGCTTCGAAGTTATGCAGTGCAGCTTGCAGCATCGACAACTTGAGGAATTCGAACGACGACACTTCCAGCTCCAGCACCGTCACCGCCAGCGGGCGGCGCAGGCACAGCAGGGTCTTGTCGACGTCAACGTCCACCTGGAACTGGTCTTTCAGGGCTTTGAGCAGTAAGGGCCGGGCGAAGGTGTCGACGTCCTGGAACGTGGCCATGCTTTTGTCGAGTTGGGTCTGGGCCAGGGTGCTGGCCTTGATGCTGGCAACAACGGTCTTGCGCTGTTCGGGCGAGGCGTTTTTGTACCAATCCGGCAACACCGCCGTACTTTGTTTAAGCGCCAGGCGCCGGGCCGGTGTCGCGTCGATCAGCCATTGCGGCACAGCCTTTTCGAGGAAGTCACCGTGAATACTTAAGGTTGCCGCCGGCGGTTTTGCGGTGGCGGCACCAGGGGATAAATCGGACATGCTGTCACTCCTGTGAAATGAAGTGACAGCACATCACCGTTCAGCCCAAGGCCGGTGGTGTATAGATACGGGGCGTCTATGCTGTGTTGGAGAGTCTTCGTGACGAGGGTTTTATGGACGATCCACTCGACAACAAGCCGCCGACCTTCTGGCAAATGCTGCACAGCGTGATGGCGGCCGCCTTTGGCGTGCAGAGCGGAAAAAATCGTGCGCGCGACTTTACCCATGGCAAACCCAGTCATTTTGTCGTGCTGGGCATCCTGTTCACGGCCGTGTTTGCGCTGACGCTGTTCGGCATCGTCCAGCTGGTGCTGCACCTGGCCGGGGTTTAACGCAGCAGCAGTTGCAGGCTGAACGGGTAACGGTAGGACGCCGGCTTGCCGACCGCCGAGAGCGCACGAAAATCTACCGGCGGCATCGGCCCCAGCAAGCGCTTGGCCTGGTCGCTATCGATCAACTGGAATAAGGCTTGCTGGCGGTCGCGACCGCCGTAGGCGCTGATGTCGACGCCCTTGGCATCATCGTTGACCAGCACCATCGCCCACCCGCCCAGGGTGAAATGCCCGGCAACCAAGGTGGTCAGCCGCCCGTCCAGGCGTGCCTGCAATATGTCCGGCGAACTGTTGACCGCACTGAACAACACGTCCTTGCCGGGCACTCGCCCGCTGTCTTGCAAGGCCTGCATCGCGCCCAGTGCCATCTCATCATTGGCCGACCACACCAGCGCTGTTTGCGGGTGGCGCCTGAACAACTGCGTGGCTTGCTCGAAGGCGCGCTGGCGGCTCCATTCCCCGTAGACCAACTGGCGCAGGCGCACCTCGGGATGTTCGGCCAGCGCGCGGCGCAGGCCTTGCTCGCGTCGCTGTGCAACGGGCGTGTTCTTGGCGCCGGAAAACGCCAGCACGTCGAGGGTTGCACCCGGCGCGACGGGGCCATGCTGGCGCAACAGGTCGGTGAGCATCAGGTAACCGGCCTGCTCGTCGTCGGCCACCAGGCTGCCGATCCACTGCGCGTCTGTACGCGCATCGAGCAATTGCACCTGATCGGCGGTCAGTGCGTTATGGACGATCAGCAACTTCACCCCACTGCCTCGGGCCATGCGCAGAATTTGCGGGGCGACGTACTGCTCGTTCACCAGCACCAGGTAATCGGGCCGTTCGGCACCCTGCAACGCTTCGCGGGCCTGGGCCAGGGTGTTATCGGCATTGCGCTCGGAATAACGCACGCGCAAATCCAGGCCGAGGTCCTTGGCGGCGGCCTGCATGAATTGCGCGTAGCTGACCCAGAAGGTTTCGGTGGACGTGCCGGGGTTAAGAAATACCACTGACGCCGCATGGGCTGTCGCCCCGTACGCCGCCCCCAGTAACCACACACACGCAATCAGAACCTTCAACATGGTTGTTTGTGCCTCGAATGTTGATCGCCATCATAGTGGCAATGCGACAGTCAATCGAGGCGCAAGCACCCTTCTTTTACTGGTGGCTAACCCAGAATACGGCGGTTCCGACCACCAGGATAATCAGGAACAGAATCGCCCAGGCATCCACGGTACTGTCGGGTTTACGGGCTTTGGTTGAATTGCTCATCGCATCGCCTCTTATCGGTTTTATAGGTGATTGCACTCAAACACGCTCACAGTAAAGTCGACGATTGCCCGCATGACAAATGTGGGTATCGCGATAACGGTTCTCATTAGTCAATTTGGTTATTTACATATACTCAAACATCACTTTTGCGCATAAACGCAAACTGGTATCGTGCGCCGGCTCCGTTGGGAGTGCGCGGCCGTGCGCGCAGATTTGCCGAGAACAGGACCTATATGTACGTATACGACGAATACGATCAGCGCATCATCGAGGACCGCGTCAAGCAGTTCCGTGATCAGACCCGACGCTACCTAGCAGGTGAACTGAGCGAAGAAGAGTTCCGCCCTCTGCGCCTGCAAAATGGCCTTTATGTTCAGCGCTTTGCGCCGATGCTGCGGGTGGCTGTGCCTTATGGCCAACTGACCTCACGCCAGACGCGCATGATGGCCAAGATCGCCCGCGACTTCGACAAGGGCTACGCCCACATCAGTACCCGCCAGAACGTACAGTTCAACTGGCCGGCGCTGGAAGACGTGCCGGACATCCTGGCTGAGCTGGCCACCGTGCAGATGCACGCCATTCAGACCAGCGGTAACTGCCTGCGCAACGTGACCACCGATCAATTTGCCGGCGTCGCTGCCGACGAGCTGATCGACCCACGGCCATGGTGTGAAATCGTCCGTCAGTGGACCACCTTCCACCCTGAATTCGCTTACCTGCCACGTAAGTTCAAGATCGCCATCAATGGCTCGACCTCGGACCGTGCAGCCATCGAAGTGCACGACATCGGCCTGGAGCCGGTGCACAACGCAGCCGGCGAGCTGGGTTTCCGTGTACTGGTCGGTGGCGGCCTCGGCCGTACGCCGGTGGTGGGCGCGTTCATCAACGAGTTCCTGCCGTGGCAGGACCTGTTGAGCTACCTCGACGCGATCCTGCGGGTCTACAACCGCTACGGCCGTCGTGACAACAAGTACAAGGCCCGGATCAAGATCCTGGTCAAAGCGCTGACCCCTGAGGTATTCGCCCAGAAAGTCGACGCTGAAATGGAACACCTGCGCGGCGGCCAGACCACTCTGACCGAAGCCGAAGTACAGCGCGTGGCCAAGCACTTCGTCGACCCCGAGTACAAAGCCCTGAGCAATCAGGACGCCGAGCTCGCAGCCCTCGACCAGCAACACCCAGGTTTCGCCCGCTGGCGTACCCGCAACACCCTGGCACACAAAAAGCCGGGCTATGTCGCCGTGACCCTGTCGCTCAAACCTACCGGCGTGGCGCCGGGCGACATCACCGACAAGCAGCTGGACGCCGTTGCCGACCTGGCCGAGCGCTACAGCTTCGGCCAACTGCGCACCTCCCACGAGCAAAACATCATTCTTGCCGACGTTGAGCAGAGCCAACTGTTCACCCTGTGGGGCGAGCTGCGCGAAGGCGGTTTCGCCACGCCGAACATCGGCTTGCTGACCGACATCATCTGCTGCCCGGGCGGCGATTTCTGCTCCCTGGCCAACGCCAAATCGATCCCGATTGCCGAATCGATCCAGCGCCGTTTCGACGACCTGGACTACCTGTTCGACATCGGCGAGCTGGACCTGAACATCTCCGGTTGCATGAACGCCTGTGGTCACCACCACGTCGGCCACATCGGCATCCTGGGCGTGGACAAGAAAGGCGAAGAATTCTACCAAGTGTCCCTGGGTGGCAGCGCCAGCCGCGATGCGAGCCTGGGCAAGATCCTCGGCCCGTCCTTCGCCCAGGAAGCCATGCCCGAGGTGATCGGCAAGCTGATCGATGTGTACATTGAGCAGCGCACCGAAGATGAGCGTTTCATCGACACCTACCAGCGCATCGGCATCGACCTGTTCAAGGAGCGCGTCTATGCAGCGAATCATTAAGAACAACGAAGTCCTCGACGAAACCTGGCACCTGCTGCCCAAGGACGCGAGCTTCGACGGTATTTCCAACTGCGACGACCTGATCGTGCCGCTGGCCCTGTGGCGCGAACACGGCCACGCCCTCAAGGCCCGCGACGGCGGCCTGGGTGTGTGGCTGGACGCCGATGAAGAAGCCGAAGAAATCGGCGATGACGTGCAGCACTTCCAGGTCATCGCCCTGAACTTCCCGGCCTTCACCGACGGCCGCAACTACTCCAACGCGCGCCTGCTGCGTGACCGTTACGGTTACAAGGGCGAGCTACGGGCGATTGGCGACGTGCTGCGTGACCAGCTGTTCTACCTGCGCCGCTGCGGGTTCGATGCCTTCGCCTTGCGCGCCGACAAAGACCCTTACGAAGCCCTGGAAAGCCTCAAGGACTTCTCGGTGACGTACCAGGCCGCCACGGATGAGCCGTTGCCGCTGTTCCGTCGTCGCTAAACGTTAGCGCAGTGATCGCTCCCACGCTCTGCGTGGGAGTGCATCCCCGTGACGCTCCGCGTCACTCTTCAGCGGGACGCAGAGCGTCAGAGGCGGCATTCCCACGCAGAGCGTGGGAACGATCATGCGTGATCGACGCCAGCACCTGCTTTTGCCCCATGGAACACGGCACATCTGCCGGGTGCGCCCGCACCGCCTCGATCACGCCCAATAACTGAGCTTTGCTATGGGCCAGCTGCGCCTGCATCGTTTCGATTTGCGCCACCTTGCGCTCCAGAGCCTCAATCAATTCGTCGCGCTTGCTCTCGCCCGGCGCCGGCATCAGCGCTTTAAGCTCCTGCAAGGTGAACCCGGCCTGCTGCGCACTTTGAATCAGCTGCAGGGTTTGCAGCGCTTCGGCTGAATAACGCCGATAGCCATTGGCCTGGCGCCCCACCTGGCTGATCAGCCCTTCGGCCTCATAAAAGCGAATGCGCGACGCCGCCAACCCGCTCCTCTTTGCCAGCTCACCAATATTCATCGCCACACCCTGCTTGACATTAAAGTTAACTTTAAGCTTAGCCTGAGGCCTCCCCCGCTCAGGAGTCAACGCATGTCACCTTTCGAAGCCTTGCAGCTGCCCAACGGCCAGGTCCTCGCCAACCGCATCGCCAAGGCGGCGATGGAAGAGAACATGGCCGACGCCAAACAGGCCCCGTCGCGCGAACTAAAACAGCTCTACACGGCGTGGGTAGACGGCGCGCCCGGCTTGCTGTTGACCGGCAACGTGATGATCGACCGCCGCGCCATGACCGGCCCGGGCGGTGTCGCGCTGGAAGATGAACAGCACCTGGACAGCTTTCGCGAATGGGCCGAGGTGGCCCGCGCCAAGGGCGTGCACTTCTGGGTGCAGCTCAGCCATCCGGGGCGCCAGACCATGGCCAACCTGGGCCAGCAAGCCATGGCGCCGTCTGCCGTAGCGCTCGACCTCGGCGGTTTTTCGAAGATGTTCGCCAAGCCCAAGGCGATGACCGAAGCCGAGATTCAAGACGTAATCAAACGCTTCGCCACCAGCGCACGCCTGGCCGAGAAAGCCGGGTTCACCGGGGTGCAGATCCACGGCGCGCATGGCTACTTGATCAGCCAGTTTCTCTCGCCGCTCAGCAACCAGCGCACCGACCGCTGGGGCGGCTCGCTGGAGAACCGCGCGCGCTTGCTGCTGGAGGTGATCAACGCGGTTCGCGCCACGGTCAGCCCGACCTTTTGCGTGGCGGTAAAACTCAATTCCGCCGACTTCCAGCGCGGCGGTTTCGCCGAGGCGGATGCACGCGCGGTGGTCGAGATGCTCAACCCGCTGCCCATCGACCTGCTGGAATTGTCCGGCGGCAGCTACGAAGCGCCGGCCATGCAGGGCGACGCGCGGGACGGGCGCACCTTGGCCCGTGAAGCGTACTTCCTGGAATTTGCCAAGGACGTAGCGACCATCGCCACCATGCCGCTGATGGTCACCGGTGGCATTCGCCGCTTGCCCATCGTGCAGCAAGTGCTGGACAGCGGCATCGCCATGGCCGGCATCGCCACGGCGCTGACACTGGAGCCGCAATTGATCCAACACTGGCGCGAAGGCCGTGACCCCAACCCGCAACTCAAGCCCATTGACTGGAAGCGCAAACCCCTGGCCTCCCTCGCCACGCTTGCCGTGGTGCGGTATCAGATGCGCCGGCTCAGCCGCGGCCATCTGCCCAAGGCCAGCGTCGCGCCGTGCATGGCGTTGGTGCGCGATCAGTGGTTTATCGCCCGCCGTACACGCCAATACCGCGCGGCCATGACGCAATCTTCACACTAAAGGGTGAACATCCGCCGTGATCGAACTGTCCCCTATTGATCAGCAGCTTTTAACCTCACTGACGATTGGAGTTTTTCATGGCGAAAATCAACCTGGCCCAGCAATTGGCGACCACCCTTGAACAGGCGGGCATCAAGCGCATCTGGGGCCTGACCGGCGATAGCCTCAACGGCCTGACCGACGCCCTGCGCACCATGGACAGCATCGAGTGGATGCACGTGCGCCACGAAGAGGTGGCCGCGTTCGCCGCCGGTGCCGAAGCGGCTGCCACCGGCGAGCTGACGGTATGCGCCGGCAGCTGCGGGCCCGGCAACCTGCACTTGATCAATGGCCTGTTCGACTGCCATCGCAACCATGTGCCGGTGCTGGCCATCGCGGCGCAAATCCCCTCCTCCGAGATCGGCCTGAACTACTTTCAGGAAACCCATCCCCAGGAACTGTTCAAGGAGTGCAGCCACTTTATCGAGCTGGTGACCAACCCCGAGCAAATGCCCCAGGTGCTGCACCGCGCCATGCGCTCGGCGATTCTCAATCGTGGCGTGGCAGTGGTGGTGATTCCAGGCGATGTGTCACTGCTGGAAGTCGAAGACAAGCTCAAGCCGTGGCCGGCCCTGCACGCACCGCGCACCTTGCCGGCGGAACAGGACCTGCAACGCTTGACCGACATTCTGCAGAGCAGCGAAAAAGTCACCCTGCTGTGCGGCAGCGGCTGCGCCGGTGCCCACGATCAAGTGGTCGCCCTGGCCGATGCCTTGGGCGCGCCGGTGGTGCACGCCTTGCGCGGTAAAGAACATGTGGAGTGGGACAACCCGTTCGACGTAGGCATGACGGGCCTGATCGGCTTCAGTTCGGGTTACCACGCCATGCTCAACTGCGACACGCTGATCATGCTCGGCACGGATTTCCCCTACCGCCAGTTTTACCCCACCGACGCAAAAATCATCCAGGTCGACCGCAACCCGCAAGCGTTAGGACGCCGGGCCACATTGGACCTGGGCATCGCGGCGGATGTCAGCGAAACCATCGACGCGCTGCTGCCGCGCCTGACCCGCAAGACTGATCGCCGCTTTCTCGAGACCTCGTTGAAGCACTACGAGAAAGCTCGCCAAGGCCTGGATGACCTGGCAGAACCTTCCAAGGCCGACCGGCCGATCCACCCGCAATACGTTGCGCGCTTGCTCAGCGAGCTGGCCGATGACGACGCCATCTTCACCGCCGACGTCGGCTCACCGACCGTGTGGGCGGCGCGCTACTTGAAGATGAACGGCAAACGCCGCCTGATCGGCTCGTTCAACCATGGCTCGATGGCCAATGCCATGCCGCAGGCCATCGGCGCCCAGGCGGCGTTTCCTGGGCGACAGGTGATTTCGATGTCCGGCGATGGCGGCTTCGCGATGTTGATGGGCGATTTCATCTCGTTGGCGCAGCTGAAACTGCCGGTAAAAGTCATCGTGTTCGATAACTCATCACTGGGTTTCGTCGCCATGGAAATGAAAGCCGCCGGCTACCTGGACACCGGCACCGAGCTGAAAAACCCGGACTTCGCGGCCATGTCCAACGCCATGGGCATCCTCGGCATTCGCGTGGAGCAATCCGAAGACCTGGAACCGGCGCTGCGCCGCGCCCTGGCCCACGACGGCCCGGTGCTGGTGGATGTGGTTACGGCGACACAGGAACTGGTCATGCCGCCAAGCATCAAGCTGGAACAGGCCAAGGGCTTCAGCCTGTACATGCTCAAGGCGGTGATGAGCGGGCGTGGTGACGAAGTGATCGAGCTGGCGCGTACCAACTGGTTGCGCTGAGTTTCAGTGGCGTCGGGCAGCGCGGGTAGACCAGCGTTCTAGGTCAAATGTGGGAGCTGGCTTGCCTGCGCTGGCATCAACGGTGTGACACTGCACCACCGAGGCGCCTGCATCGCAGGCACGCCAGCTCCCACACCCGCCTTAGCCCGACTGCTTCTCGACCCACTTGCCATAGGCATCGATAAACGCCTGCAAGAACGGCCTGCTCTTCTCAGACACCTTGCCGGCCTCATCGAACACACTGCCCGCACCACCCAGGTATGCTTCTGGCTGCTGCATGCACGGCACATCGAGAAACACCAGCGACTGACGCAGATGGTGGTTGGCGCCGAACCCACCAATCGCCCCCGGCGACACACTGATAATCGCCCCCGGCTTGCCGCTGTAGACGCTTTGCCCATAAGGGCGCGACCCCACATCGATGGCATTCTTCAGCGGTGCAGGCACGGAACGGTTGTATTCGGGGGTTACGAACAACACCGCGTCGGATGAGCTCACCTGTTTACGGAAAGTACTGTAGGCTGCGGGCGGTGATGCTCCGTCGATGTCCTCGTTGTAGAGCGGCAAATCGCCAATTTCAACAATGTTCAACTGGAGATTGGCGGGTGCCAGTTCGGCCAAGGCCAGGGCGACCTTGCGGTTGATCGACTCTTTTCTAAGGCTGCCAACCAGGACGGCAATCGTGTAGACCTTGCTCATTGAGGTTTTCCCGACGTCTGACTAAAGGAGCTAATAGTTATAGAGTCTTCGCGGCGGGTTCACCAGGGGTTTTGCGCTGCCCAACACCGTTTGCTACGCCCCACCCGCGTAGGAAGCGTCTGAAAACATCAAAGAATAGTATTTTTTTCCCATAGGTAAACTACCCCGCTCCATGACGGTCTACAGAACCGCAAATCGAGTGTTTATCTCCAGAGGTTCTAAACAGATGGCTGCAGTACTTGTCGGACAGTTTCATGCCAGAGACGCGGAAGGACGCGTGTATTCGGTGCATGAGTTCCAGGAATCCAACCCGGCGCAAAGCGACCTGGCTGGCTCGGCGCCCTCCACTACCTACAAGCTGGCCATTGGCGATCGAGTAGAGAAACTGGATGGCGAAGAGTTCAGACTGATCCAGTCGGGGACCATTATCACCCGCGAATCGCCTACGGTCCTCGCGTCGTAATAGCTCGCCTCATCTACCAGCTCAGTCCTGGCCATTGACGGCATTGACTGGGCCGGGCGATCACGGCCGCTGCAACTGCGTCACCTCGACGCCCTGCTCGCCGTCCACTTGCTTGAGCGTCACCAGCAACCGCCCCCGCTCCCCTTCCACGGCATACAGCGAACGCTTGTAGCCCGGCGTGCCGTACGCGGGATACGCCACCACCTGCCTGACCAGCGCAACCTCCAGCACCGCGCCTACTTGCTCGCCCACCTGTTCCTGAGAACGGATAAACGCCTCGAGCGCGAAGTTTTCCGGTGTGTGTTCATCATGATTATTGAAGAGATAAGCAGCCACGCAGCCGGCGGTCGCCAAGACCAGCAGTTGTTTGGCCGTTACCCCGAGGAATGTCGAGGGTAGAGGCATATGAGACCAGACCTGTTTTTGTTTTATGTACCGGCTAGCCGGCATTGGTCGTTGATGATCAGAGCAGCCATTCTAATCAGGTGGTCGGGTTTTGCCAGATGAATCAGTTGTCGCCGTAGGTAATATCCTTGTTATCCCCTACACCACCCAGGGTGCGGTCCTTGCCGAATGAGAACAGGTCAAAAGGTGTTTGGGTTTGAGTGGGCGGATAGTGATACTGATAGGCAACCCCCCAAGGGTCCGTCAACAAGTCTTCATTGACGTAAGGCCCTTTCCATTTCGCCTCACCGGCAGGTTGCGTGATCAATACCTCCAGGCCTTCTTCATCGAGAGGGTAGCGACCGGTGTCCTGATGAAACCGCTCGAGCGCCTTGCCCAATTCGCTCACCTGGGCCTTTGCCTGGGCAATTTCCGCCTGCGTCACATTGCCGAACAGCCGTGGCCCTACCGCCAGGGCCAGCAGCCCGATAATGACCAACACCACCAGCACCGCCCAACGCGTAAAGCCGCGCTGGGTGTGCACGCTACCAATGACTGCGGTTTTGCCGGACATCGCAAGGCTCCCTGATGGTTTGTCGGTTATTACACGCTTTGTATGACCTGCAGGTTGCAGTCGCGAGCACGCTTAACGGTAGCCGACCCGCGCTGTTTTTTCCCCAGCCATTGAAACCCCACCGCACTGAACATAGACTCCGGCGATGCGTTTACGTCATATCGAAGTGATTCAGGCCATCTTGCAGACCGGACACCTCGGCACGGCCGCCGAATGGTTGCAACTCCCCGTGGGCGATGTAGACGCCATGCTCAAGGATGCCGAGCAGCAATTGGGCTTCATGCTGTTTGCCAGTGTGCGCGGGCGTTTGCAAGCGACACGTGAGACGCTTGAGCTGCAGGCCGCAATCGGCCACCTCTATGAGGCGCTGGAGCCGGTGCAACGCCTGGCCAGCCGCCTCAAGCACCATCACGCGCCAACCCTGCGCGCCCTGTGCACGCCACCGCTGGCCAATCAATTGCTACCGCAAAGCATCGCCGCGCTGCGCCGGCGCTTCCAGGACACACCGTGCAACCTGTCGAGCCAGCCGACCAAGGAGATCGTCAGGAGCCTGCTGCTGCACGAGGCCGATGTGGGCCTGAGCCTGCATGACCCGGAACATCCGCAAATCCAAAGCAGCGTATTGGCTCAGGGCAAGCTGCAATTGCTCGCGCCCCATGGCTGGCTCAAGCCCAAGCAAAAATACATTGCACTGCAAGACCTCGCCGGGCAGTCGATGATCGGGCTCGAAGGGCATGACCCGTTGAGCCGCCTGCTGGACGCCAAGCTGCAAGCGCTGCGCCCGCTGCCGGTGGTGCAGACACGGGTGCAGACCTACCAGATGATGCGCAGCATGGTCGAAGCCGGCGAAGGCTTGGCGATTGTCGACCCGCTCACCGCTTCCGGCGCGCGGGAAGCCGGGCTGGATACCTGCCCGTTATCGCCGCCCATCCCGGTCATCCTTTACGCATTGATTTTGAAAGACGCTGAACCCACGCCGGCACTGAATGCGCTGCTGGAGATAATCACACTCAAAGCCGAGGCCCTGCTGGGCGGCGCCTCGAACACCCCACCAGGGCCTTAGCCGCGCCCCCGGCGCCCGTTAGCGCAACATGCCCTGACAATCACCTTGGAACCCCCTCCGAAGTTTTTCACACCCATTCGCTGGAAAGTGCCAACGGCGCTTTCTATCGGACGAATCTGAAACTAAGGAGCGGTTCCCTATGAATGCCATCCACCCTGCGGCTGCAAAGCTGTCTCCCACCGGTGTGGCCAAACAAAACCCAACACCCGCCACCCATGGGACGAACGCCCTCCAGGCCTCGTCGCCGAGGGTCGCGGCCAACGACACAAGCCCTGACGCACTCGACAACCCGGCAGCCCTGAAAAAAGCCTACGCGGAACACTGCAACTGGACGGAACTGGCAGCAAAACTGCGACCGATGCTCGAAGAACTGACCAAGGCCTTTCCCGGTGAGTTGTCCAGCGAACAGCAAAACCGGCTTGAGACACAACTGGCAGCCCAGCTGAACAGCCTTTCATTGCCGGTCTGTGAACTCTCCACCTACTACCGGAAACACAACCTGACGCCCACGACCGTCGTCACGCTACACACCTATCTCAGCGGCAGTGGCTTGAACATACCGAAGACCCTGGACGCGTTGCTCGCGCTCTACCAGCGCGCTATCCAGCAGGTGCACACCCATCCCCTGGGCAACTTCAGCGGGGCACTGTCCTGGCCAATCCCGCTGGCAACGCAGCACCAACAACGCCTCATCGACCTGCTCAGCGCCCCCGATTCGACCGTGCCCGGGCTGCCATTGGCCGACAAACAAAAAGGTGTGCTGGGCTATCTGTTGTCAGCCGCCAACCTGTCGAGCGATGACTTCAAATACCCCGGCTCGGCGATGGAAACGCTGCTGGGCTCGGCCAAGGCCCAGGCATTGGGGCAAGCTATCCAGACCGAGTTGGGCGGCATCGCCACAGATGCCAGCAGCAATGACTACTTGTTGGCGGCCATCCACCTGGGCCTGGACCCGGAAGCCCTGAACAGCCCGGCGCGTAACAGCGTCGCCGGCTTTGACCTCGGGCAGCGCCAGTATTGGAACAAGCCTGCCACAGCGGTGATCGACGGCCTGAGCCGCCATCTGGTGGCGCAAGGGCGAGCCACCGCCCAATCGGCCGACTTCGCCGCGCGCCTGTTACTGGCACGCGTCGCGCCTGAATACCGGGTCAAGGACATCCCGCCCAATGTGACCTACGGCAGTATCCCCTGGGCCCAGTTGGCAATCGCGGTGGCCAAGCTGGAGGCCCAGTCGCCAGGGCGCGCACTCACCATGAGCTACAGCGACGTGCTCGCCGCCGCCGAGGGCCTCGACGTCGACGCCGCGCTCTCCCAGCGCATCCAGCACGAAGCCTTGCGTAATTGGGGAGTCGTGCATGGCCTGCTGAGTGCCGGCGACACCACGCCCACACAGACTGAAATGCAGGCCGTACAAACCGCGTTCAATACCCAGCAAAGTGCCTTGCAAGCCACCTCCACAGCGCTGGCAACGGCTATCCCCAGCCGGGAAGCGATGGGCCTGGCGCTGCTCAGAAAAGAGTTCCCGGGGGTTGCGGACAGTGTCTTCAAGGCCCGCAACATCCTCAAAGCCCATTTGAATCCGGGGCGGCCCGGCCGCTTGTCCGGGGCGCTGTCAATGCTGGATATCGTCACGCAGGGCGACAAGGTCAAACATGAGGACAAGGAACATTGGGTCACCGATGACAAGCGGATACCCATCACGGCGTTTTGCGAAAAATCCGCAAGCGGCGCACTCACCGTCGCCGACGAATTTGCCACACGCTACGCCTCGGCTATCGAGGCACAGAAAAAGGGTCACACAGGCCTGACCAAATACCTGACGTCGAACTTATCACCCGAAGACAAGCTGAACTTCGCGTATGGCCAGCTCGAGTTTTTCCATACCAATGAATACACAATAGCCACCGACTTCTGGACAAAGACGCTGAGCAAACGAGGCCATACGCTGGATGTAAAAACCACGCGAGACGGGCAAGTCAACGTGTATTGCATCAATACCAGCGACGGCACGATTACCAAAAAAAACTTCCTGGCAGACACGTACTCTGCGCCCTACGACAAACTCGAAAGAAGAGATGGCAACAAGCTGTATCGAACGGTCCGGTTCAACCCATTCGAGACCGAGCACGCCAAACTGGGCACGGAAAAACCGACAACTTCGCAAAATCCTCAAGTGTTTGACTCCGCCCGCACCGACTACATCGCCAGGGTGTTCACGCATTCCCTCGACTTGAACAATGACGACCTGCTCGACTATGCAAAGGGCATGAACGCCTACGACAAAAGCGCGGCGGCCGACGATGCCATCGGCAATTTTTTCCTCAACCTGATTCCCTTCAGGTCAGCGATTGTCAATTTCAGCCAAGGCAAAATCGCCGATGGCTTGTTTGATCTTGGTCTTGACGTGGTCGGCCTGGTGACATTGGGCGTGGGCAAGGCTGCCCAGGCAGGCAAGGTATTTGCCAAGGGCGTGACCAGTCTCAACGCCGCCTCGAAAGCCGCAAGGTTCCTCGGCGGTGCCGTGATCGAAGCACTCAACCCGCTGGGTGGCGCCGGCGACCTGCTCGGAGGCGCCAGCCGCTTCATCTGGTCCAGGGGGCGCTCAGCGGTCAATACTCTAAAGGGCGCCAGCGGCAGCTACGACGTGCTCAAAGAGGCGGGCAAACAGCACGGCTTGGTTGCCGTCGGCACCTACAAAGCGCTGGATCGCATCGAGGAAACCGGCGCCGCATTTCGCAACGGCACCTGGTACGACTATGACGTGGCCAAGGGGTCGTCCTATGGGTCGCTGCTAACCGAATTCAAGCCACACGTAGTGGCGAACGCCGATGGACTCAAAGTGCTCAACCCGCCCGCACTGCGGGACTACGCGGTCGATCTCTCGCCTGACCTGCTACAGGTGAAAGGCTTGGAGGCCAATGTTTACGTGGGCCCGGGCAACAAAAACTATATAAAAATCGACGGCAGGCTCTATCAGTCCACACTCAAGGATGGCCAGCGTGTCATCCAACACCCCAATGCAAAACAACCCGACCTTGCCGTCAGAGACCTGGGCAGCCATGGTTGGGAGCTTTCAGCCACTGCCCACCGTTTAATCGGGGGCGGCGCTCCGCCTGCCTGGAAGCTCGACGACAGTACCTACGTGCTGCCGGTAGATGACGTACAACTCAGGCCGGGCTCTTCTTACCCCTATTGCATTAACTACAGAGGCGAAAACCATATCGCCAAATTCGATACGCAAGTGGGTGAGTGGAGCTACGAAGCCCGCAACAAATTGTATTTCTGGAGAAGTGCGAAGAACACATGGCAGATGGGGACGCTGGATGAGTTGAGAAAAGCAAAAAAAATTGATGCGCACGAATTCCGCTTCGTTGAAGTCACCGCCCCGGCCATATTGACCAAACCCAAAAATGTCCGGCCACTGCCAAAAGACATTCATTATTTCTGGGCAGGCGGCGAGATACCGGACAAGCTGGTAAGCAATATCAGCAAAAACGCCGAGAAAATGCCGGGGTTCAGATCCATTGTGCACGTCGACGCAGACACGCCGGAGCTGTTCCGAACCATTAAGCTCAAGCTGGAAAAAGACGCCCCCGGCGTGACGGTCAGGAACCTGCACGAAGACAGCTTTTTCCAGTCTTTGAACACCACCGAGATGTATTCATATTTCCGCAGGGGTCAGGGCCAGAACCTCGCCGCCGCCTCTGACGTGGCACGCTACCCATTGATGAATAAATACGGCGGCATCTACCTCGACACCGATGACGTGATCACGGGATCTGTCGGCGCGGCAGGCCTGAACGCCGGCGACTCGGACATCCTGATCGGCCATCCGGTCCGCCATAAAGTCACCGGCAACAAACCTTTTTTCAATACAAGCAACTTCGCAACCCAGGCGGACAACCCGGTCGTCACTCAAATGATCGCCGAACAAAATCGCCGTTTCGCCGAAAAAAGACCCTACTTTGAGGCTAATCGACCAACCATCGCTCGAGACGAAAACGGCGCGCTCAAATACGACGATGACTTTTTGACCTATGAAGGCGAGATTTTTGAAGCGGTAGGCCCGACCATGTTTAACGACGTATTAAAAGCCAGGCGACCTGAGATTTACGAGGCAGGCTTCGAAGGGCTCAGCATAGAAGGCAGTTTTGGCGGTGAGCGCTACAACGTGGAAAAAAACGCTCGCAAGTATTATTCGGACAAGGGCGTAACGGAGCCCGCCGGGCTCCCAGAGACGGTGCGGGAGAACAAAACGCACTACCGCCAGTTCAATGAACAGCTAAAAGTCCACGTCGGCGCGGAACACTCCTGGGCCGTTACATAAACTCACTGGCAGCCTCCCGGCGCGGCTTGAAACGTTGCCCATGCGCCGCGTTCAGGCCGCACTCAGCTCGGTTTTGAACAACCGATACCAGAAGATCGCCACTTCGCGGGTTTGCGGGTCAATACCGCGATACCGCAAGTGGTCGATCCCGCCCATCACATAACCGCAGCGCTCATATAGCCGGCAGGCACCGAGGTTGTTGTTCTGGGTTTCGAGCATCATGCCCGGCAAATTTTTCTTGCGGCTCCAGAACTGCGCTACATCCAGCAATGCCTTGGCCACACCATGGCGCCGCGCAGGCAAGGCCACCGCCAGTTCATCAACGTGGGCAAAACCGTTCCAATTGGTGCTGACCACAATGTGCCCCACCGCACGGTCATCCAGGTATGCCATGAAGATTGCGCTGTCGGCTGCATCGCGAAAACTCGCGAACTCTTCCGGGTCGATGCCATAACACTTGCGGTACGGCACGATGCGCTCGACTACCCACTGGTCGACGCGCTTGCCCATCTCCGGCACGCCGTAGGCACTGACCTCAAAGCTGAAATCATTGCCCCACACGTAGGCATCAAAACCTTCGTCGGCGACCCGCACACTGAGCCCCGGGTACTTCGGGTTCATTACAGCTTGCATAAACATCCTTTACCCTTTGATGCAATCGACGGTGTAACAACGACCATTGCCGTCATCTTCGTGTTGCAACCCATGAACATCGGCGACAAAACCGGGAAAACTGCTATCGAACGTCCGGGCAAAGGCCAGGTAATCGATGATCGAACGCGTTGACTCGGTAAAGCGCTCGCCCGGCATGATCAACGGAATGCCGGGCGGATAAGGCACCAGCATCACGGCGGCGACGCGCCCTGGCAAAGCATCGATTGAGACGGCCTCGACTTCGCCCCTCACCAGTTGGTCATAGGCGTCGGCCGGCTTCATCGCGATTTCCGGCAACACCGTGTACATCCGTTTGAGGTGTTTGGCGGTGGCGTTGCTACGGTAACAGCTATGCAACTGATCGCACAGGTCGCGCAAACCCAGGCCTTGATAACGCGTCGGGCCTTGCTTGAACACCGAGGGCAAGCAACTGGCCAGGCTCACATTGGCGTCGTAGTTGCGTTTGAACTCCAGCAATTCGGTGAGCAAGGTACTCCATTTGCCCTTGGTAATGCCCATGGAAAACAACACGAGGAAGGAATACAGCCCGGTCTTTTCCACCACCAGCCCCCGCTCCCAAAGGAATTTACTGACCACCGCAGCGGGAATCCCGCAATCGCTCAACGCCCCTCCGGCGTTAAGGCCGGGCATTACCAGCGTGACTTTGATCGGGTCGAGCAGCACGTAGTCTTCGGCCACTTCGCCAAAGCCGTGCCAGTCATCTTGCGGATGCAGCAACCAGTCCGCCGTGGCCACTCGGTCGATGCCGGCCACCGTAGGCGGTTGCCAGATAGTGAACCACCAATCCTCAGCGGCAATGTGCTGGCGCAAATTCGCCAGCGCCCGGCGAAAGCTCAAGGCCTCGTCAAACATCTCCTGCAACAACGAGCGCCCGGCCGGGCCTTCCATCATCGCCGAGGCCACGTCCAGTGACGCGATGATGCTGTATTGCGGCGAGGTGGAGATATGCATCATGAACGCTTCGTTGAAACGGTCACGGTCCAGTTGCCGCGCACCGCCGTCCTGCACATGAATCATCGAGGCCTGGCTGAAGGCCGCCAGCAGTTTGTGAGTCGAGTGCGTGGTGAACACCAGCGGGCTGTCGGGGGTACGCGAGGTGCCCATGCCATAACGCCCGGCGAAGAACTCGTGAAAGGCCGCGTAGGCGTACCAGGCTTCGTCGAAGTGCAACACCTCGACACTGTTGCCCAGTTGCTGCTTGATCAGCTCGGCGTTGTAGCACAGGCCGTCGTAGGTGGAGTTGGTGACCACCGCCATCTTTACTTTGGGTGGCCGGCCACGGGTCAATGGGCTCGCTTCGATCTTGGCGTGGATGGATTCGGGGCTGAATTCACTCAGGGGAATCGGGCCGATTATTCCCAGTTCGTTGCGCTCCGGGCACAGGTACAACGGGATCGCGCCGGTCATGATGATCGAGTGCAACACCGACTTGTGGCAGTTGCGGTCCACCAGCACCAGGTCGTCACGGCCGACCATGGAATGCCAGACGATTTTATTCGCAGTCGAGGTGCCGTTGATCACGAAGAACGTGTGATCAGCGCCAAAGTTGCGCGCGGCGCGGGCCTCGGCTTCCGCCAAGGGCCCGGTGTGATCAAGCAGCGAGCCGAGTTCCGGCACTGAAACGGACAAATCCGAACGCAGCGTGTTTTCACCGAAGAACTGATGAAACGCCTGCCCTACCGGACTTTTTCGATAAGCCACGCCGCCGCCATGGCCGGGCGTGTGCCAGGAGTAATTGGAGTCGGCGGTGTGTTGCACCAAGGCCTTGAAGAATGGCGGCAACAAGCCATCCAGGTAGCTGCGCGCCGCGCGCGCGACTTGTCGGGCCAGGAACGGCACGGTGTCTTCGAACAGGTACAGAATGCCACGCAGTTGGTTGAGCTCGCTCATGGCATCGGCCGGTGCATTTTCCAGGGTGACCTGCTCACCCAGGGCAAAGATCGGCAGGTTGGGCGCCCTCACCCGCGCCAGTCGAATCAGCTCGACCATGTTTTGCAGCAAGTGGGTGTTTTCGCCGGCGCCTTCGGCGGCGATCAGCATGCACGCCAGGCCGTGATGGGTAGAAGCCACCAGCCGGCCTTCGGCGTAGTCCACGGCGGAAAAAATACTGAAGCCCTCTTGTTCCAGCTCTTGGGCGATGCCTCGAACCCGGTCACCGGCAACGGTGTCGGCCTTGATGTCGCGATGTACGATCAGAACAGGGAACTTCAGGTCTTTGTACATGAGCGCTCGAACTCTGGAGGGCTATGCACTCAGGGTAGAAGCTGGGAGCGGATGTGGCGAATGAAGATTTTACCGGCAACGGAGATCAACTGTGGGAGCTGGAGTAGGCTTTTGGGGGGGCTTCGCCCCCCAGCGGGAGCAAGCGCCCTCGCCACAGCAAGCCCGCTCCCACATTTTTTAATCGTGTTCGACCGAGGTTATTGCTGCGTCAGCTGCGACCACAACGCCGGTGCACCCGCCGACTTGGCAATCGCTTCCAACCGCGCCGCATGCTCAGCCAGGTCCTGCTCACTGGCGCGGATGATCGGGGTGGGCTTGCGGTCAGCCGGCAAGCGGCGGATTTCCGAAGGGCGATTGCCCGAGCCTTCTGCCGAACCGGTGCCGTCGGAGGCGTTACCAGCCAGGGACAGGCTGGTTTGCCCGCCGGTCATGGTCAGGTAAACGTCGGCCAGAATCTCGGAGTCGAGCAACGCGCCGTGGAGTTCACGGCCGGAGTTGTCGACGCCGTAGCGTTTGCACAACGCATCGAGGCTGTTGCGTTGGCCCGGGTGCCGCTCACGGGCCATCATCAAGGTGTCGAGGATCGAGCAGTGCTGGGAGATATCCGCACGCTCGGTCTGCCCCATCAGGGCAAATTCGTTATTGATGAAGCCGACGTCGAACGCCGCGTTGTGGATGATCAGCTGGGCGCCGTTGATGAACTCGAAAAACTCATCCGCCACTTCGGCAAAGCGCGGCTTGCCTTTGAGGAACTCGTCGGTGATGCCGTGGACGCCGATCGCACCTTCGTCACTGTCGCGGTCGGGTTGCAGGTAGACGTGAAAGTGACGGCCGGTGAGGCGACGACCCATCAGTTCGACACAGCCGATTTCGATGATCCGGTGACCATCGGTCACCGGCATGCCGGTGGTTTCGGTATCGAGTACAACAGATCGGATGGCCATCAGGGTTCAGCTCTCAACGGTGGTAGGCAGTGGTGTGAATCAAAGGGCGCGATGTTAACACGTCAGCGGACTCAGCTTTGTTTGTAGCCCCGCACTTCGTCCACACCGCGATTGGCCAACTGGTCGGCACGCTCGTTGCCTGGGTGACCAATGTGGCCGCGCACCCATTTCCAGGTGATGTTATGGCGGTTGCATTGCTCATCGAGCAGTTGCCACAGGTCGGCATTTTTCACCGGTTCCTTGGCCGCGGTTTTCCAGCCGCGCTTTTTCCAGTTGACCATCCACTCGTTGATGCCCTTCATCACGTATTGCGAGTCGGTCACCAACAGCACGTCACAGCGGCGCTTGAGTTCCTCGAGGCCACGAATGGCGCCCATCAGCTCCATGCGGTTGTTGGTGGTGTTGGCTTCGCCGCCCCACAACTCCTTCTCCACGCCCTTGCACACCAGCAAGGCGCCCCAGCCGCCGGGGCCAGGGTTGCCCTTGCAGGCGCCATCGGTGAAGAGTTCTACGCTATCGGTCATCGGTTACATCCATCAAAACGGGCTGGCGGCAATGGGCCGACAGAATCCCTGGGCCGAAAGACTCGGCCGGTAATCAAAAAGAGGTTTTACGGTTCGCTTTGCTTGCGATTGACCTTGGCCATCGGCATCGGCACCAGCTTGCCCATCGGCTGGCGCAGCACCTGACGCACCGGCCGCAGCCCGACCACGATCTTGCGCGCCACCAATAAATAGAAGCCACCACCCGACAGTTGCCAAGCGCCCGCACGGCGTTCCCAGCCAGCCAGGCGGCCTTGCCACTTGGTCGACGCAAGCGGCGGACGATAGCACCCGAAGCGGCGTTTCTCCAGCGCAAAGCCCAGCAGGTTCAGCCAGTCGCCCACCCGCGAGGGCGAGATGCAGCGCGCCTGGCGCAGGCCGTCATGGGCGAACACATGCCGCAGGCCCCAGCTGCTCCAGGGGTTGATGCCGATAATCAGCAAATGGCCACCAGGGCGCACACTGCTGGCGGCTTCGCGCAGTAACCCGTGGGGCGACAGGCAAAAATCCAGGCCATGCTGCAACACCACCACGTCGGCGGCGTGCTCGCTCAACGGCCAGGCCTGCTCCTCGCAGACAATCTCGACGCCCGGCAACGGCGCGCCCAGGCGCACGTTACGCTGTACCTGCGGCGCGGACGGCGGCGTCTGCGCCGAGGGGCCGTAATGCACCAGGTAGCCGCCAAAGAACCGGCCCAGCTCGTCTTCGAGCATGCGGCGTTCTTCATCCAGCAGGAATTGCCCGATCGGCCCGGACAGCCATTCACGGGCTGCGCCGATCAGGGCCAGCCACTCAGGATCGGCCTGGGCGAACGCTTTATCAGTCATTGCATTCTCCAACTCGCCTAGACGTTCTAAGATGCACCAATGTGTTCAGCTTGGCGAATCGAAGAATGATACAGATCACTGCCCTACCCGCCTTCACCGACAACTACATCTGGTTGTTGCAGGACCCGCACACCCAACGCTGCGCCGTGGTCGATCCCGGCGATGCCGCGCCGGTGCTGGCCTGGCTCAAGCAGAACCCGCAGTGGGCCCTCAGCGACATCCTGGTCACCCACCATCACCATGATCATGTCGGCGGCGTCGAGCAACTGAAAAGTGTGACAAATGCCAAGGTCTACGGCCCGGCGAATGAAAATATCCCGGCGCGTGACGTGGCCCTGCACGATAACGACCGCATCAGCGTGCTGGGCTGGGACTTCGACGTTTATAGCGTACCCGGCCATACCCTCGGCCACATCGCCTTTTATCACCAGGGCGTGCTGTTGTGTGGTGACACCCTGTTCGCCGCCGGTTGCGGCCGCTTGTTCGAGGGCACGCCGGAACAGATGCACACCTCGCTGGAACGCCTCGCCGCCCTGCCGGCCGAGACCTTGGTGTACTGCACTCACGAGTACACACAAAGTAACCTCAAATTTGCCCAGGCCGTGGAGCCGGATAACGCCGATATCGCCGAACGCGTCGAGCACGTCAAGCAACTGCGCGCCCGTGGCGAGATGACGCTGCCGTCCAACCTGGCCCTGGAAAAACGTACTAACCCTTTTCTACGCACCGCCGAAACATCCGTTAAACAAAAAGCGGACGAACGGAATGGGCGCGATAACCGCTCTGGGGCCGAGGTGTTTGCTAGCTTGAGGGCGTGGAAAGATAAGTTCTAAGCCGATGCAATCTGATACGGATTTTCTGAATGGTTGACCGCAACCAAAGCGCTTTCTAGAATCGCCCGACATTTTTGCCCGGAACTTACTTCCAGCCAATGTCGTCATCTATTCGTAAATCCATCTCTTCAGACGCATTGACCCGCCTGGCTCAAGCCGTGGCGGTGGCTGTGTCCGCTACTCTGGCGGGCTGCCAATCGACTCATTTCGCTGCACAATCCACCGTGCAACCAAAACCCAATCTTGCCGCCAAGATCAAGCAAAAACCTATTTGGCTCTCAGAGAAGCCCAGCCCCGAAGTCCCCCAGGATGTCTGGGAACGCATGCGACGGGGCTTTCAATTGCAGGACGGCCTGGGCGTCAACCCGCGCATCGAGCAACAGCGTTTGTGGTTCGCCAGCAACCCGTCCTTTCTGGAGAACGCCGGAGAACGCGGCAGCCTCTACATTCATTACATCGTCGAACGCCTTGAAGAACGCAACATGCCCCTGGAGCTGGCGCTGCTGCCAGTGATTGAAAGTGCCTACAACCCAATGGCCTATTCGCGCAGCGATGCGGTCGGCTTGTGGCAGTTCATTCCCTCCACCGGGCGCTACTTCAACCTGCGCCAGACCCGCGCCTACGACGGCCGCCGCGATATCACCGCCTCCACCACCGCCGCCCTGGACTACCTGACGCGTCTGCATGACATGTTCAACGGCGACTGGCTGCTGGCCCTGGCGGCCTACAACGCCGGCGAAGGCACGGTCAGCCGGGCCATCGAGCGTAACGAGAAGCTCGGCCTGCCCACCGACTACTGGAACCTGCCGCTGCCCCAGGAAACCAAGGACTACGTGCCCAAGTTCCTGGCGCTGTCCCAGGTGGTACTGGCCCCCGAGGCCTACGGCGTCAACCTGAGCCCGATTGCCAACACGCCGTACTTCGAAGTGGTTGAAGTCAAGCAAAGCATGGACCTGTCACGGGTTGCCGCGCTGGCTGAAATCGATGAAGACGAACTGTTCCAGCTCAACCCGGCCCTGAAACAACGCACCACCCTCGACGGCCCCCAGCATTTGCTGGTGCCGAGTTCCAAGGCGCAGTTGCTCACCAGCACCCTTTCGACGATGAAGCCGGAAGAATTGCTGGCGATGCGCCCGAAAAAGCAGGTGTTCGACGAAGTCGAGACCGCGCGAGTGGCTGGGCGTACGCGCAATTACAAGGTGCGTACGGGCGACAACCTCACGCTGATCGCCAAGGCGAACAAGGTCGACGTGCATGACCTGCAGCGCTGGAACAAGCTCAACGGCCAGGCGCTCAAGGTTGGCCAGACCCTGGTGATGCAGGACACGCGCAAGCTGGTGGCCAAGGCCGACAGCAAGAAGCCGGTGCAATACAAGGTCAAGAAAGGCGACTCGCTGTACATCGTCGCCAAGCGTTTCAACGTTGAGATGCAACATCTCAAGCGCTGGAACCCGCGCACTGGCCAGGCACTCAAGCCAGGGCAGATGCTGGTGGTTTCCGGGCCGCGCTAAACAAAACCTGAGGAAACAGCGGGCTTATTGTGGCGAGGGAGCTTGCTCCCGCTGGAGTGCGAAGCGCTCCCAAACCAGCGTGTCAACCAGATACATCCTGGCTGACGGGTTTGGGGCTGCTACGCAGCCCAGCGGGAGCAAGCTCCCTCGCCACAAACAAGCCCGCTCCCACATTGGGTCCCCAGTGTTTTCAGCGACCTTTTTCCAACCGGAACAAGCTGTTACTGTACCGATCATAAAGCCCAAGCCGCCTGGATCGGATCTCTGACTTGAAGCGTCCCCTCCTTCTACTAATAAGTCTGGCCTTGAGCTTTGCAGCGAACGCGACGATTACCGAGAGCCACGGTTATACGCAGTTCGGCAGGCTCAAGTACCCGGCAAAATTCACCCACTTTGATTGGGTAAACCCTGCAGCGCCAAAAGGCGGGACATTGCGGGTCATGGCCTTTGGCACCTTCGACACGCTCAACCCCTACACCTTCAAGGGCTCCAGCCCGGTTTCCACCCCCAATTTCCTGCAATACGGCGTCAACGAGCTGAACGAGCCGTTGATGGTCGGCACCGGCCAGTACGCGCCGTCCGGCGATGAGCCCACCTCCAGCTACGGGCTGATTGCTCAGTCGGTGGAATACAGCGAGGATCGCAGCTGGGTGGTGTTCAACCTGCGCCCCGAAGCGCGTTTCCACGATGGCAAGCCGATCACTGCCTATG
The DNA here is from genome assembly GCF_013385735.1 of Pseudomonas sp. D2002. NCBI lineage: Bacteria > Pseudomonadati > Pseudomonadota > Gammaproteobacteria > Pseudomonadales > Pseudomonadaceae > Pseudomonas > Pseudomonas sp. D2002. The sequence continues at coordinate 420,138 of NZ_JACAPL010000002.1, forward strand.
ACGTGGCGTTCTCCTATCGCACCCTGCTGACCGAAGGCCACCCGCAGTACCGCACCAACCTGCAGGAAGTGGCGCGGGTCGACATCCTCAACCGCCACCGTATCCGCTTTGTGTTCAAGCGCGCCGGCAACCCGTTGCTGATCCTGCGCCTGGGCGAGCTGCCGGTATTGCCCCAGCATTACTGGAAAAACCGCGACTTCAAGGCCACCACCTTCGAACCCCCTTTGGGCAGCGGGCCGTATCGCATTACCAAGGTCACGCCTGGCCGGCAACTGGTGTTCGAACGGGTCAAGGATTACTGGGGCAAGGACCTGCCGGTCAACCAGGGTTTCTATAACTACGACAAGGTCGAAGTGGAGTTCTACCGCGACAGCGACGTGGCCTTCGAAGCCTTCAAGGCCGGCGAATTCGACATCTACATCGAGCACCAGGCCAAGAACTGGGCCACCGGTTATAACTTCCCGGCGGTCAACCGTGGCGATGTCATCAAGGCGCAGATCGCCCACCAGATCCCGACTCAGAGCCAGGGCCTGTTCATGAACACGCGGCGACCGACCTTCGCCCAGACCAAGGTGCGCGAAGCACTGGGGTTGATGTTCGACTTTGAATGGACCAACCGCACCCTGTTCAGCAGCGCCTATAAACGCACCTTGAGTTATTACCCCAACAGCGAGTTTTCGGCGACGGGCGTGCCGGTAGGCCATGAATGGCTGATGCTCTCGCCGTACCGCGACCAGTTGCCGGCCAACCTGTTCACCCAGCCGTTCAGCCTGCCGCAGACCGACGGTCGCGGCATCCCGCGCGACACCATGCGCCGCGCCCTGGCGTTGCTGGGCGAAGCCGGCTGGAAGCTGTCGGGGCAGCGCCTGCTCAACAGTGACGGGCAACCGCTGCGATTCGAAATTCTGCTGGTCAACCCGAACCTGGAGCGCATCCTGCAGCCGTATGTGGAGAACCTGATCAGCATCGGCATCGACGCGCGCCTGCGCACGGTTGATCGCGCGCAATACAAGCAGCGCCTGGATCAGTTCGACTTCGACATGATCCTGATCACCCTCAACCAAACCTTGAGCCCAGGCCTTGAACAGTGGCAGTACTTCCACTCAAGCCAGGCCAGCATCAAGGGCAGCAAGAACTACGCCGGCATCGCCAACCCGGTGGTCGACCGCCTGCTGGACCAACTGCTGGCGGCGCAAACCCGCGAAGAACAACTGGCCGCCGGCCGCGCCCTCGACCGCGTGTTGCTGTGGCAGCACTACAGTATTCCCAACTGGTACCTCAACTATCATCGCTTGGCGTACCGCAACCGGTTCGCCTTTGTCACCACGCCGCCCTACAGCCTGGGCCTGAGCGCGTGGTGGCTGAAAGCTTCGGAGAAAGCCCAATGATGTATTTGCGCTACGCGTTACTGAGCAGCCTGTTGCTGTGCAGCGCGGCCAACGCCGCGCCGCAACATGCGCTGACCCTGTACAACGAGCCACCCAAGTACCCCGCCGACTTCAAGCACTTCGACTACGTAAACCCCGACGCGCCCAAGGGCGGCACCTTCCGCGAATCCAGCATGGGCGGCTTCGACAGCCTCAACCCGTACATCAGCAAGGGCGTGCCGGCAGACAATCTGCCGCTGATCTACGACACCCTGGCCATGCAAAGCCTGGACGAGCCCATCACCGAATACGGCCTGGTGGCCGGCAAGATCGAAAAAGCCCCGGACAACAGCTGGGTGCGTTTCTACCTGCGCCCCGAAGCGCGTTTTCACGATGGCCACCCGATCCGCGCCGAAGACGTGGTGTTCACCTTCCAGGCACTGATCAAGGACGGCTCGCCGCTGTATCGCACCTACTACGCCGACGTCGACGAAGTGGTGGCCGAAGACCCGCTGCGGGTGCTGTTCAAGTTCAAGCGCACCAACAACCGCGAATTACCGCTGATCCTCGGCCAACTGCCGGTATTGCCCAAGCATTGGTGGGCCACCCGCGACTTCGCCAAGGGCAACCTGGAAATACCGCTGGGCAGCGGGCCGTACAAGGTCGCCGAGGTCAAGCCTGGGCGCATGGTGCGCTATGAGCGGGTCAAGGATTACTGGGCCAAGGACCTGCCGGTCACCCAAGGCTTCTACAATTTCGACAACCGCATCACCGACTACTACCGCGACAGCACGGTGTCGCTGGAAGCGCTGAAGGCCGGGCAATTCGACTACTGGCTGGAGTTCAGCGCGAAGAACTGGGCCAACGCCTACAACATCCCGGCGGTCGCCCAGGGCCGGTTGATCAAGGAAGAAATCCCCAACGGCAACCCCACCGGCATGCAGGGCTTTGTGTTCAATACGCGCAAGCCGATGTTCCAGGACGTACGCGTGCGCAAGGCCATCAGCCTGTTGCTGGATTTCGAGTGGAGCAACAAACAGCTGTTCAACGGCGCCTACACGCGCACCCGCAGTTACTTTGAAAACTCGGAAATGGCCGCCACCGGCCTGCCCGGCCCCGACGAACTAGCGATTCTGGAGCCGTTTCGAGACAAGATCCCGGCCGAAGTCTTCACCCAGGCCTTTGAACCCGCCAAGACCGACGGCAGCGGCATGATCCGCACCCAGCAGCGCGAGGCCTACCAATTGCTGCAAGCCGCCGGCTGGAAGATCGTCGATGACAAGATGGTCGACACCACCGGCAAACCGGTGACCATCGAGTTCCTACTGGCCCAGACCGAATTCGAACGCATCCTGCTGCCGTTCAAGCGTAACCTGGCGGACCTGGGCATCAACCTGGTGATCCGCCGCGTTGACGTGTCGCAGTACATCAACCGCCTGCGCTCGCGTGATTTCGACATGCTGGTGGGCAGCTTCCCGCAATCCACCTCGCCGGGTAACGAACAACGCGAATTCTGGGCGTCGTCCAGCGCCGACAAACCCGGCAGCCGCAACTACATGGGGCTTAAGGACCCGGCGGTCGATCAATTGGTTGAAGAGTTGATCGACGCCAACTCGCGTAAAAGCCTGATCGCCCACGCCAAGGCCCTGGATCGTGTGCTGCAGTTCGGCTATTACGTGATCCCCAACTGGCACATCAAGACCTTCCGCGTGGCGTATTGGGACCATCTCGGCCATCCGAAAGTCTCGCCGCTGTACGACGTCGGCACCTCCACCTGGTGGGCCAAGCCCGATGTAAAACCTGCCGTCACCCTGGACACGAGCGCCGATCCGGCGAGCGGAGGCGATTAAATGCTGGCTTATATTGTTCGCCGCCTGTTGCTGATAATCCCCACGCTGTTCGGGATTCTGCTGATCAACTTCATCATCATCCAGGCCGCCCCCGGTGGCCCGGTGGAACAGATGATCGCCAAGCTCGAAGGCTTTGACGGCGCCACCAGTCGCATCGCCGGTGGCGGTGCCGAGGTCTCGGTGGCCGGCTCCAGCTACCGGGGCGCCCAAGGCCTGGACCCGGCCTTGATCAAGGAAATCGAGAAGATGTACGGCTTCGACAAATCGGCGCCGGAACGCTTGTGGATCATGGTCAAGAACTACGCCCGCCTGGATTTCGGCGACAGTTTCTTTCGCGACGCCAAGGTCATCGACCTGATCAAGGAAAAAATGCCGGTATCCATCTCCCTCGGGTTATGGAGCACGCTGATCATGTACCTGGTGTCGATCCCGCTGGGCATCGCCAAGGCCACACGCCACGGCAGCCACTTCGACGTGTGGACCAGCTCGGCAATCATCGTCGGCTACGCGATCCCGGCGTTCCTGTTTGCGATCCTGCTGATCGTGGTATTTGCCGGCGGCAGTTACCTCGACTGGTTCCCCTTGCGCGGACTCACCTCAAACAACTTCGATGAGCTGAGCTGGAGCGGCAAGATCCTCGATTACTTCTGGCACCTCGCGCTTCCCGTCACTGCGCTGGTGATCGGCAACTTCGCGACCATGACGCTGCTGACCAAAAACAGTTTTCTCGACGAGATCAACAAACAATACGTGGTCACCGCCAAAGCCAAGGGCCTGACCAACCACCGCGTGCTCTACGGCCATGTGTTCCGCAACGCGATGCTGTTGGTGATCGCCGGCTTCCCCTCGGCGTTTATCGGGATTTTCTTCACCGGTTCGTTGCTGGTGGAAGTGATCTTCTCCCTCGACGGCCTGGGCCTGATGAGCTTTGAAGCGGCGATCAACCGTGATTACCCGGTGGTGTTCGGCACGCTGTTTATCTTCACCCTGCTGGGGCTGATCGTGAAACTGATCGGCGACCTCACCTACACCCTGGTCGATCCGCGTATCGACTTTGCCAGCCGGGAGCATTGAGATGAACCTGTCCCCCCTCAATCGCCGTCGGTTCGAGCGCTTCAAGGCCAACAAGCGTGGCTGGTGGTCGCTGTGGCTGTTCCTGATCCTGTTCGTGCTCAGCCTGGGCGCGGAGTTGATCGCCAACGACAAACCGCTGGCCGTGCACTTCGACGGCGACTGGTATTTCCCGGCACTCAAGCGCTACCCGGAAACCGCCTTTGGCGGCGAATTTCCGCTGGAGGCCAACTACAAGAGCCCGTATATCCAGGAACTGCTCAAGGCCAAGGACGCCTGGACGCTGTGGGCGCCGATCCCGTTCAGCTACCAGAGCATCAACTACGACCTGAAAGTACCCGCCCCCGCACCGCCTTCGAGCGTCAACCTGCTGGGCACCGATGACCAGGGCCGCGATGTATTGGCGCGGGTGATCTACGGCTTCCGTGTGTCGGTGCTGTTCGCCCTGACCCTCACCGTGCTCAGCTCGATCATCGGCGTGATCGCCGGTGCGCTGCAGGGCTTTTATGGCGGCTGGGTCGACCTCGCCGGGCAACGTTTCCTGGAAATCTGGTCCGGCTTGCCGGTGTTGTACCTGCTGATCATCCTCGCCAGTTTTGTGCAACCCAACTTCTGGTGGCTGCTGGGGATCATGTTGCTGTTTTCGTGGATGAGCCTGGTCGACGTGGTGCGCGCCGAGTTCCTGCGCGGGCGCAACCTTGAATACGTGCGCGCGGCCCGTGCGCTGGGCATGCAGAACGGCGCGATCATGTTCCGGCACATCCTGCCCAATGCCATGGTGTCGACCATGACCTTCATGCCGTTCATTCTCACCGGCGCCATCGGCACCCTCACCGCCCTGGATTTTCTCGGCTTCGGCTTGCCGGCCGGCTCACCGTCACTCGGTGAATTGGTGGCACAGGGCAAATCCAACCTGCAAGCGCCGTGGCTGGGCATGAGTGCCTTTGCCGTGTTGGCGATCATGTTGAGTTTGCTGGTGTTTATCGGCGAGTCCGCTCGCGATGCCTTCGACCCGAGGAAATGAGATGAATCAGGACAATCTGATCGAAGTCCGCGACCTCTGCGTCGAGTTCGTCACCGGCGAGCACCACCACCGCGTGGTCAACAACGTCAGCTTCGACATCAAGCGCGGCGAAACCCTGGCCCTGGTCGGCGAAAGCGGCTCGGGTAAATCCGTCACCGCCCACTCGATCCTGCGCCTGCTGCCCTACCCGCTGGCACGCCACCCGGCGGGCACCATCAGCTATGCCGGGCAAGACCTGCTGACCCTTAAAGAAAAAACCCTCCGGCATATTCGCGGCAACCGCATTGCGATGATCTTCCAGGAGCCGATGACCTCGCTGAACCCGCTGCACACCATCGAAAAGCAGATCAACGAAGTACTCGGCCTGCACAAAGGGCTGACCGGCAAGGTCGCGACCCGGCGCACCCTGGAACTGCTCGAACTGGTCGGTATTCCCGAGCCGCACAAACGCCTCAAGGCCTTGCCCCACGAACTCTCCGGTGGCCAGCGCCAACGGGTGATGATCGCCATGGCCCTGGCCAACGAGCCGGAACTGTTGATCGCGGATGAGCCGACCACGGCCCTCGACGTCACGGTGCAGTTGAAGATTCTGGAATTGCTCAAGGAATTGCAGGCGCGGCTGGGCATGGCGTTGCTGCTGATCAGCCATGACTTGAACCTGGTGCGGCGCATCGCCCATCGCGTGTGCGTGATGCAGAAGGGTTGCATCGTCGAGCAGGCGGCGTGCGAGACGCTGTTCCAGGCGCCGCAGCATCCTTATACCCAGGAGCTGCTGGCGGCGGAACCCAGCGGTGGGCCGGCGAGCAACGAGGTGGGGCCGCCGTTGCTGGAAGTGGATGATTTGAAGGTGTGGTTTCCGATCAAGAAAGGCTTTTTGCGTAACACCGTGGATTACGTCAAGGCGGTGGATGGCATTAATTTCAGCCTGCCCCAGGGGCAGACGCTGGGCATCGTTGGTGAGAGTGGCTCAGGTAAATCGACGCTGGGCCTGGCGATTTTGCGGTTGATTGCCAGCAAGGGCGGGATTCGTTTTGAGGGCCAGCAGTTGGACCGACTGACTCAGCAGCAAGTGCGGCCGTTGCGGCGGGAAATGCAGGTGGTGTTTCAGGACCCGTTTGGCAGTTTGAGCCCGCGGATGAGTGTCAGTGAGATTGTTGGCGAGGGGTTGCGGATTCACAAGATGGGCACGCCTGTTGAGCAGGAGGCCGCGATTATTGCGGCGCTGCGTGAGGTGGGGCTGGATCCGGAGTCGCGACATCGTTACCCGCATGAGTTTTCCGGGGGGCAGCGCCAGCGCATCGCCATCGCCCGGGCGTTGGTGCTCAAGCCACGTTTGATTTTGCTCGATGAGCCGACGTCGGCGCTGGACCGTACGGTGCAGCGGCAGGTGGTGGAGTTGTTGCGCAGTTTGCAGGCCAAGTACAACCTGACCTATTTGTTTATCAGCCATGATTTGGCGGTGGTGAAGGCGTTGAGTCACCAGTTGATGGTGGTCAAGCATGGGCAGGTGGTGGAACAGGGGGAGGCTTCGGCGATTTTTGCTGAGCCGCGGCATGCTTATACGCGGCAGTTGTTGGAGGCGGCGTTTTTGGTGCCTGCTGGTGTTGGGGGTTGATGTTGTACATATCCGTTATTTAGGTAACGGCTGATATGGGTTCCGCCCTTACGGCGGGTCACTTTTGGAAAAGGGCCCCAAAAGTAACCAAAAGG
>NZ_JACAPL010000002.1:427250-427910 GCF_013385735.1 Pseudomonas sp. D2002
CTAAGATCAAAATCAAAAGCAGATCAAGATCAAAAGCAGAGCACGGCGGCCTGGTAGCCGACCTGAGTGGTTGGATCAAAAGCAAGGCCGAGGCGGCCTGACAGCCGACCTGATTTTGGAAGCTGAACTCAACCAAATGTGGGAGCTGGCTTGCCTGCGATAGCATCAACTGGTTATGCCTGATGTACCGAGTTGCCTGCATCGCAGGCAAGCCAGCTCCCACAGAAAAACAGAGCACAGTGGTCTGGTCGCCGAACTCGGTAAAATTGTGGGAGGCGGCCTGGTAGCCGACCTGATTTTGGAAACTGAACTCAACCAAATGTGGGAGCTGGCTTGCCTGCGATGGCATCAACTGGTTATGCCTGATGTACCGAGTTGCCTGCATCGCAGGCAAGCCAGCTCCCACAGAAAAGCAGAGCACACTGGTCTGGTGGCCGAACTCGGTAAAATTGTGGGAGCGGGCTTGCTCGCGAAGGCGGTGGGTCAGTTACACAATAGCTGGCTGACACACCGCATTCGCGAGCAAGCCCGCTCCCACATTTTGGATCTCAGTACATCAGGTAGATGTGCTTTTGCCCTGCTTTTGCTTCTACCACTCAGGTCGGCTACTAGGCCGCCGTGCTGTAGATTTTGATCTTGATTTTGATCTGGGATCGCCCC
>NZ_JACAPL010000002.1:428046-438894 GCF_013385735.1 Pseudomonas sp. D2002
CCGCTGTAAGAGCGGAACCCTAAGCCGCCGTTACCTAAATAACGGATATGTACTCAACCCACCACCGCCAATCAGTCCAAATCGCTGGCGTCGTGCCGCTCCGCCAGCTGCTCTTCGGGCGCACCCGAAACCCGATTCACCCGACGCCCCCGCTGCACCGCAGGCCTGGCCTCAATCGCCTCCGCCCAACGCACCACATGCTTATACTCATGCACCGACAAAAACTCCGCCGAAGCCCCATACAACCGGCCTTTGACCAACCCACCATACCAAGGCCAAATCGCAATATCGGCAATCGTGTACTCACCCCCCGCGATGTACTCACTCACCGCCAAACGCTGATCCAGCACATCCAGCTGCCGCTTGGTCTCCATGGCAAACCGGTTAATCGGGTACTCCATCTTGCTCGGCGCATACGCATAAAAATGCCCAAACCCACCCCCCAGATAAGGCGCACTGCCCATCTGCCAGAACAACCACGACAAACACTCCGCCCGCGCCGCCGGTTCAGTCGGGAAAAACGCCCCAAACTTCTCCGCCAGGTACTGCAAAATCGCCCCCGATTCAAACACCCGAATCGGCGTATCGCCACTGCGATCCAGCAGCGCCGGGATCTTCGAATTCGGGTTCACCGCCACAAACCCACTGCCAAACTGATCACCGTCGCCGATCTTGATCAGCCACGCATCGTATTCCGCGCCGGTATGCCCCAAGGCCAGCAGCTCTTCCAGCAAGATAGTGACCTTCTGCCCATTCGGCGTGGCCAGGGAATACAGCTGCAACGGGTGCTTGCCGACCGGCAATTCCTTTTCATGAGTGGCACCGGCAATCGGCCGGTTGATACTGGCAAAGGTGCCGCCGCTTTCGGTGTCCCAGGTCCAGACTTTCGGGGGTACGTACTCGGTCATGCTCACTTCTCCTTGGTTTCAGTAGGGGTCGATGCCGCCAGTTGAGCCACATTCCAGCCGCCACCCAGCGCCTTGATCAGGCCCACATTGGCGCTCAATTGCTGAGTTTGCAATTGCAACACACTGCGCTTGGCTTCCAGCGCCGCCACTTGGGCGGTCACCACATCCAGATACGCCACGGCGCCCTGGCGGTAACGCGAAGTCGACAGGTCTTCGGCATATTGCGCCGCCGCCGCCGCATCGCGCTGATCATCCAGGGCCGCGCCCAAGCCGGCGATTTGCGACAGGTTGTCCTCCACCTGCTCGAACGCACCCAATACCACGCCGCGGTATTTGGCCGCTGCTTCATCGGTGGCGGCCTTGGCGATGTCCACCTGGGCCTGGCGCGCGCCGCCATCAAACAGCGTGCCCACCAGTGACGGGCCGATGGCCCAGAACAGGTTCGGCGCGCTAAGCAAGCGGGCAAACTCGTCACTCTGATAACCGCCTTGGGCGCTCAACGTGATCTGCGGGAACCACGCCGCCTTGGCCACGCCGATCCGCGCGTTGGCCGCAGCAATGCGACGTTCGGCGGCGGCGATATCCGGCCGGCGTTGCAACAGGCTCGAAGGCACGCCGGTCGGCACATTCGGCAAGGCAATCGGCGCCACGTTCACGGCGACGCTGTAGGTCGAGGCCGACTCACCGAGCATCGCCGCCATCGAATGCTCCAGCAGCGCCCGTTGCACCTGGCTCTGGCTGAGCTGCGACTTCACCGTCGACAACTGCGTGCGCGCCCGCGCCACATCGAGGCCGGAGACGATCCCGCCGCCGTGCAGGCCTTCGGTCAGGCCCAAGGCTTTGGCGTACGCATCGCGGGTCTGCTCCAGCAACTGGTTCTGCCAGTCGATACCGCGCAGGCGGATATAGCTGTCGGCCAATTGCGCCTGCAGGCTCAGGCGTACCGAAGCCAAATCAGCCTTGGCCGCCTCGGAGTCGCTGGTGCCGGCCGCCACGGTGTCGCGCACGCGGCCCCACAGGTCGACTTCATAATCCACCTCCAGGCCCAGCGTCGCCGAGTTGTAGACATCCGGCGAAGTGGCCGAACGCAACGGCTTGGTGTCCGACTGGCGAATACGCTGGCCGCTGCCGATGGCCGAAATCTTCGGGAACAGGCCCGAACGGTCTTGGGCCAAAAACCCTTGGGACTGCTGATAGTGCGCGAGTGCCGCGCTCAAGTCGGGGTTGTTTTTCAGCAACTGCTGCTGCATCGCGTCCAGTTGCGGGTCGTTATAAATACGCCACCAGCCATCCCGGCTGGCCTGGTCGTTGGGCGCGCCGACGGTCCACGGGCCTTGGGTATGAAACTGCGCGGCAATCGGCGTTTCCGGCACCTTGAGCGGCGGCGCCAACGAGCACGCGCCCAAGCTCAAGGTGGCGAGCAGGCCCAGCAGGTTGCGCTTAGCCATGGGGTTTGCCCTCGGTCGCGGCGACGGCCAGCTGCACCGAATCATCATCGGCCAGGCCGTCCGGCGGCGTGTCGATCACGCGGTCGGTGGCTTGCAGGCCGCTGGCGATCTCCACGCTGTCGCCGAAGTCGCGGGCGATGCTGACGGTCTTGAAGTGCACATGGTTGTTCGCATCCAGGGTGGCGACGCGCATGCCCTTGTCATCGAACACCAAGGCACTGGACGGCACACGGATGACGTCGGCCTGCACCGGCAGGTCGAACTGCACGCTGGTGTAGCCGCCCGGCAGCAGGCGGCCACCGGGGTTGTCCACCAGCAGTTGCACCAGGGTGCTGCCGGAGGCGGCGTTAACCGCATCGGCGGTGGCGATGACTTTGCCGGTGAAGGTCTCACCGCGGTATTCCGGCACGCTGAGGCGCGCCGTGGTGCCTTCGCGAATCTGCGGCGAGAAGGTCTGCGGCACCTGCACATACACGCGCAGGCGGCTGACATCGGCCACCGCAAACAGCTCTTTACCGGCCGTGCCGCCGGCGCTGATCAAGGCGCCGACGTCAGTGCTGCGCGCAGTGACCACACCCGCGAACGGCGCGACCAGATGCTGGAAGCCCTTGGTCGCGACCAACTGCTCGACATTGGCCTTGGCCGCCGTCACCTTGGCCTGCTTGGCGGTCAGGTCGCCGGTGCGCTCGTCCACGTCCTGGCGCGACACCGAGTCGTTCGCCAGCATCGCCTGCCAGCGTTTGGCGGTGGTTTCGGCCAAGTGCTCATCGGCCTGGGCCGAGGCCAGAGTGGCGCGCGCTTGCAGCAGTTGCTGGTCGAGTTCCGGGGTGTCGATTTCGGCCAGTACTTGCCCGGCTTTGACGCGCGTACCGATGTCGACATTCCAGGATTTTAGGTAGCCGTTGACCCGCGCAAAGATCGACGCGCGGGAATACGCCTCCAGGCGTCCCGGCAGGTTGAGCACCGGGCCCTGGGCTTGCACCACCGGTTTGATCAGGTTGACGCTGGGCAACGCTTGGGCGTCGGTCCAGGTCTTGAGGTCGCGCGATTCACTGGCGCGCACGCCGATGCCGACACCGACGATGACAACCACCACTGCCGCGCCCACGATCAGCCACAGCAGGCCACGGGAAGACTTGGATTTAGAAGCAGAAACGGACATGTCAAACCCCTTGGGAAACGGTGGTCGCCAGCGTGGCGTGCTGACGACGCCCGTGGACAAGACTGAAAATCAACGGAACCAGAATCAACGTCGCGATGGTGGCAAACGCCAGGCCGCCGATCACCGCGCGGCCCAGCGGCGCGTTCTGCTCGCCGCCCTCGCCCAGGCCCAAGGCCATGGGCGCCATGCCGATGATCATCGAAATGGCGGTCATCAGCACCGGCCGCAGCCGGGTGAAACCCGCCTCCAGCGCGGCCTGCACCGCATCGCCGTGCACCGCCAGGCGCTCGCGGCAGAAACTCACCACCAGGATGGCGTTGGCGGTGGCCACGCCCATGCACATGATCGCCCCGGTCAACGCCGGCACCGACAGCGGCGTGTGGGTCACAAACAGCATCCACACGATGCCCGCCAGCGCCGCCGGCAATGCGGTGATGATCACAAACGGGTCGGCCCAGGACTGGAAGTTGACCACGATCAGCAAGTAGATCAGCACCACCGCGCCGAGCAGGCCGAACAGCAAACCGCTGAAGGCCGCGTTCATGGTCTGCACCTGGCCCTGCAAGATCACCTTGGAGCCGGTCGGCACCTCACCGGCATGAGCGGCGATGATCTTCTGGATATCGGCGGCGACGCCACCGAGGTCGCGGTCCTGGATCGCCGTCAGCACTTCGACCACCGGCTGGATATCCGACTGGGTAAACACCGAGTTGCTGTGGCTGCGCTGGATATTCGCCAGGCCGCCCAAGGTCTGGTCGGTGGCCGCCCCGCCGCTGCCGCTGAGCGGCAGGTTATGCAGCGCCGCCAGGCTTTCGAGGCTGTACTGCGGCGTTTGCATGACGATCGGGTAGGAAATGCCGTTGGCCGGGTTCAACCAGAACGTCGGTGCCACCTGGCTGGAACCGGCAAGGTTGACCACCAGGCTGTTGGTCACGTCGCGCTCGGTCAGGCCGACCAATTGCGCACGGGTGCGGTCCACGTCGATATTGAACGTGGGCAGTTGCCGCGACTGCTGGATACGCGCATCGACCACCCCCGGCACGCGGCGAATATCGCGCAGCAACGCGCTGGCGTACGTGAAGTTGCCCGCCAGGTTATTGCCGGTGATTTGCAGGTCAATGGGCGCCGATGAGCCGAAGTTGAGGATCTGCCCGACAATGTCCGAGGCCGGGAACGAGAACACCGCACTGGGGAATTCCCGTGGCAGGGTTTCGCGCAGTATGCGCATGTATTCCGCGGTCGGGCGGTGGCCCTCGTTGAGGCTGATCTGAATGTCGCTGTCCTGGGAACCCACGGTGCCGGTGTTGTTGTACACCACGTTGATGCCACTGATGGACAGGCCGATGTTATCCACCAAGGCCTTGAGTTCGTTGGCCGGGACTTTGCGCCGGATCGCGTTTTCGATGTCGGCGATCAGGTGCGCGTTGCTTTCCACCCGCGTGCCCACCGGGGCGCGCACATGCAGCAGGATCAGCCCGGAATCGACCTCGGGGAAAAAGTTGCGGCCCAGGAACGGCACCAGCGCAAACGACACCGCGACAAACGCCAGCAGGCCGATCACCACCGTGCGGCGATGGTGCAAGGCACTGTCCAGGACGCCATGGTAACGCTCGCGAAACCCTTCAAAACGCCGTTCAAAACCGCGCTGGAAATTCACCAGCGGATTGCGCGATGGCGCGTGCCCGTCTTCGCCGTGCACATGGGGTTTGAGCAGGTAGTTGGCCAGGGTCGGCACCAGCGTACGCGAGAGGATGAACGAGGCGATCATGGCGAAAATCACCGCTTCGGCCATCGGCACGAACAGGAAACGCGCCACGCCGTCGAGGAAGAACATCGGCACAAACACGATGCAGATACACAGCAGCGACACGAACGCCGGGGTGACGATTTGCGCCGCGCCGTCGAGGATCGCCGTTTCCACCGGCTTGCCCTGCTCCAGGTGCCAGTTGATGTTCTCGATGGTCACCGTGGCGTCGTCCACCAGGATACCGACGGCCAACGCCAGGCCGCCGAGGGTCATGATGTTGAGGGTTTCGCCAAGCGCCGACAGCGTCGCAATCGACGCCAGGATCGCCAATGGAATCGAGGTGGCGATGATCACCGTCGAACGCCAACTGCCGAGGAACAGCAGGATCATCAAGCTGGTCAGCGCCGCCGCGATCAAGCCTTCACGGGCCACGCCGCTGATGGCCGAGCGCACGAACAGCGACTGGTCACCGATCAGGTCGATATTCAAGTTGGGCGGCAAGGCGGCCTTGTTGTCGGCGAGTTTGTCCTTGATCCCGGCAATTACGCCCAAGGTCGACGCCGAACCGGTTTTGAGCACCGGCAGCAGCACCGAGCGGTTGCCGTTGACGTGCACAATGTTGGTTTGCGGCGGGTTGCCGTCGCGCACCGTGGCCACGTCGCGGATCAGCACGGTGGTGCCATCGGCGGTCTTGATCGGCAGGTTTTCCAGGTCATGGAAATCCGATGGCGAGTTGTTCAGTTGCAGGTTGAATTCGTAGCTGCCGATCTTCTGCGTGCCCACCGGCGTGATCAGGTTCTGCGTGGCCAGGGCGGTCGCCACGTCCTGCGCCGACAGGCCGCGCGCCTGCATGCGCGCCGAATCGAGGTCAATCTGCACCTGGCGGCTCTTGCCGCCAAACGGGTATGGCAGCGCCGCACCCGGCACGGTGGTGAGCATCAGGCGCACCTGGTTCAGGCCGATATCACCCAGGCGTTGCTCGCTCAAGCCCGGCCCCGACAGCGCGAGCTGCACGATGGGCACGGTGGAGGCGCTGTAGTTGAGCACCAGCGGCGGCACGGTGCTCGGCGGCAGTTGACGCAGAATCGCCTGGGACACCGAGGTCACTTGGGCGTTGGCCGTGCTGATGTTGACGCCGGGCTGGAAGAAGATCTTCACGATCCCGTAGCCATTCATCGACTGCGCTTCGATATGGCGGATGTCGTTGACGGTGGTGGTCAGCACCCGCTCAAAAGGCGAAGTGATGCGCCCCGCCATCTGATCCGGCGGCAGGCCGGTGTACTGCCAAATGACGGCGATAACCGGGATGCGGATTTCCGGAAAGATGTCGGTCGGCGTGCGCCAGGCCGCCAACGGGCCAATGATCAGGATGAAAATAGCCAATACCAGGAAGGTATAAGGGCGCCGCAATGCGATGCGCACGAGGCTCAGCATAGGAGGTGATCCAGACAGGGGTTGGATGTTCAAGCAGGCAGAGCCGTGCCGTTTTCCCGCCTCGCCCCATGCGCTTCCTGGGGATATTGCAACGACATCCGAGTCACAAAGAGGCATATGCCACGATATCGAATTTAGTGGCATACGCAACTAATTTGTTTCAGGCTGTCTCAGTATTCATCTACAAGGCTTCTTCGGTCTGAAAGGCCTTGTCCTGACAGGTCGCACAGGCATAATCACCGGCGTCGTGTTTTGTATCAGAGAGTATCTGCCCTTGAAATCTGCCCCGCCTTGCTCCGATAGCCCCAGCGCCTGCGTCAACGGTGCCGTGCGCCGCACGTCCCGCCGCCTGGGCCAGATCTATGACGAGGCGTATGCGCCGTGCGGCTTGAAAGCCACCCAATTCGCCGTGCTCAACCGTATCGCCAAAGCCGGTACGCCAAAAATGGGCGAGCTGGCCCAGACCCTGGTGATGGACTTGTCCGCCCTCGGCCATACGCTCAAGCCGCTGGTGCGCGATGGGTTGGTGGAACTGCAGGTGGACGAACTCGACCGCCGCACGCGCCGCGTGCTGCTCACCGAACACGGCAAGCGCACCCACGCGGCGGCCAAGCGTATTTCGAACAAAATGGCCGAGCGCTTTGATCAGGCGTTCGGCCGTGAAGCGGCAGCGCAGTTGCGCCAGACATTGGACTTTATCGCCTCCGATGAGTTTGCCCGCACCCTGCTGGCCAAGGACGATTAAGCCATCCACCTCGACGACATCCTCGCCGAGCACCTGCACGTGGTGTTCTGCGGCATCAACCCCGGCAAAGGCTCCGCCGCCCTCGGCCAGCACTTTGCCAATCGCAGCAACCGCTTCTGGCGCACGTTGCACCTGGCGGGTTTTACCCCGCATGAAATTCGCCCGGAGGATGGGCGCACTCTGCTCGACTATCACTGCGGCCTGACCACCTTGGTGGAGCGCCCAACGGCGAGCGCGGGGGAATTGGCACGGCATGAATTCAAGGATGCGGCGAGCGCGTTTGAACAGAAGATCCGCGACTGCCGGCCACGCTGCGTGGCGTTCCTAGGCAAGCCCGGCTACAGCGCGTTGTGCGGCCGGCGGCAGATTGAGTGGGGGCCTCAACCGCAGGCACTCGGCGGCGCCACGGTGTGGGTGCTGCCCAACCCGAGCGGGCGCAACCTGGCGTTCAGCCTGGCGCAACTGGTAGAGGCTTATCAGCAACTGCGCGAGGCGATTGCGCAGCCCGGCCCCGTGCCCTTAATCTCGTGAGCCCAACACCGTATGAGCAATGGAGGCTTCATGAAACTGGTCGGCATGCTGGACTCGCCTTACGTACGTCGCGTGGCAATTTCCCTGGAGCTGTACGGGGTGGATTTCGTGCACGAGGCGCTTTCGGTGTTCAGCACCTACGCTGAATTTTCCGCGATCAACCCGGTGGTCAAGGCGCCTACGCTGGTGCTGGACGATGGCACGGTGTTGATGGATTCCAGCCTGATCCTCGACTACTTCGAACGCCTGGCGCCAACCGACAAGAAACTCCTGCCACCCAACCCCGACGCGCTGGCCAAGGACCTGCAAGTGCTCGGCCTGGCCCTGGCGGCGTGTGAGAAAACTGTGCAGATCGTCTACGAGCACCTGCTGCGCCCAGCCGAGAAACTGCACGAGCCGTGGCTCGACCGCGTGACCGGGCAGTTGCTGGCCGCTTACACACTGCTGGAAAAACACTTGCCCCAGCCCGGCGGCGAACGCCCGAGCCAGGCCGCACTGACGGCGGCCGTCACGTGGTCGTTCACCCAGCTCAAACTGCCGTCAGTGCTCAAGGCCGAGACCTTTCCCAAGCTGCAGCGCCTTGCGAGTCAACTGGAACAACACCCAGCCTTCAAGAAGTACGCCCTCGAATAACCGGCCTACACCCAACCGCCGTCCACAATAAAGTTCTGCGCCGAGCACATCGCCGATGCGTCCGAGGCAAGAAACAACGCCATATTGGCGATGTGCTCGGGCAGCACACTGCCGGGCAAACACTGGCTGCGGCTGATCAGCTCTTTGGCCGCATCGTCGACCCACATCGCCAGTTGTTTTTCGGTCATGACCCAACCCGGCACCAAGGTATTCACCCGAATACGATTGGGGCCCAATTCCCGTGCCAGCGCGCGGGTCATGCCGTGGGCGGCGGCCTTGCTGGCGGCGTACACCGGGTAGCCGGCGGAGGCCATCATCCAGCCGACCGAGCCGAGGTTGATGATGGCCCCGCCGCCAGCGCCTTTCATCATCGGCACCACGGCCTTGGCCGCGAAGAATGCGTGCTTGAGGTTGACCGCGATCAGCTTGTCGAACATGTCCGAATCGACTTCTTCCAAGGTGTGACGCACATCGTTGGCGGCGTTGTTCACCAGCACAGTGATCGGCCCCAGCGTGTGCTCAAAACGCGCTATCGCGGCCTTGTAGGCGATTTCATCGGTGATGTCGCAGCACACAAACTCGATGCTATGCCCCTGGGCACTCAACAACGCCGCCAGCCGCTCGCCTTGGCTTTGCGCGCGGTCCACAAAAGCCACCTTGGCGCCCTGCGCGGCGAAGGCGCGCACCACGAATTCGCCAATGCCCGAGGCACCTCCGGAAATCAATACGGTCTTACCCTTCAGGTCCGGATAAACGGCGTGTGCAGTACTCATATAACGTGTGCCTCGATCAATTAGTCTTATTTTATTTGGCGTATCTGGCGTTTAAGGCTATAAATTCGCTGTCAACTCGACGAAATATCGCACATTAGTAGAACTATTCCACTCAAAACAACAAAAGGAAGTTCGACCATGAAGCACCCTCGACACCTGCTTTCGGGCCTCGCCTTATCCATGCTGATCGCCAGCGGCGGCGCCCAGGCGGCCGGGCTTAGCAGTGAACACAAACCGTTCGGCAAAACCAATGACGGCACCGCCGTCGAACAATACATCCTGCGCAACAGCCATGGCATGCAAGCCACGGTGATCACCTACGGCGGCGTGTTGCAGTCGCTGAAAGTGCCGGACAAACACGGCAAGGTCGATGACGTGGTCCTCGGTTTCGATGACGTGCAGGGCTATCAGAGCGGCACGGCATTTTTTGGCGCGACCATCGGGCGCTTCGGCAATCGCCTGGCGGGCGGTGCCTTCGAACTCGACGGCAAGCGTTACCAGGTGCCGCTCAACGATGGCCCCAACTCGCTGCACGGCGGCGCCCAGGGTTTCGACAAACAGGTGTGGCAAGCCGAGCCGATCAAGGGCAAGGACTCGGTCGGCGTGAAGCTGAGCTACCTGTCCAAGGACGGCGAGATGGGCTTCCCCGGCAACTTGAAGACCGAGGTCACTTACAGCCTCAACGATAAAAACGAACTGCACATCGCCTACACAGCCACCACCGACAAACCGACGGTGCTGAACCTCACCAACCACAGCTACTTCAACCTTGCCGGCGCGGGCAATGGCGACATTCTCAAGCAAGTCGCAACCTTGCATGCCAGCCACTACACGCCGGTGAATGCCACCTTGATTCCGACCGGCGAACTGGCGCCGGTCAAAGGCACGCCGATGGACTTCCTCAAGCCCACGCCGATCGGCCAGCACATCAAGGACGACCACCCACAGCTCAAGTTTGCCGAGCCGAAACAAGGCGGGTTTGACTTTAACTGGGCACTGGATAACAAGGGCGATATCAACAAACTCGCCGTCGAGGTGCACGACCCGGCTTCAGGTCGGCGTTTGCAGCTCTACACCACCGAACCTGGCGTGCAGTTCTATACCAGCAACTTCCTGGATGGCACGGTGAAGGGCAAGGCAGGCAAGGTGTATGCGCATTGGAGCGCGTTTACCCTGGAGACCCAGCATTTCCCGGATGCGCCGAATCAGCCGACGTTTGCCTCGACCCGTCTTAACCCAGGGCAGACTTACACTCACAACACCGTCTTGAAATTCTCCGCCGATTAAACTGTGGGGCTGGATTGCTGGTGAGGGGTGCTGGGACATATCCGTTGCTGCGGTAACGGCGGCTATTGGTTCCGCCCTTACGGCGGCTCACTTTTGAACAGCGCAAAAGTAAGCAAAACGCTCTTGCCCCACCACTCGGTGTCTCGCCTAGGCTCGACATGCCCTCACTCCGGCTTTGGA
>NZ_JACAPL010000002.1:439022-660686 GCF_013385735.1 Pseudomonas sp. D2002
CTGAGTGGTTGGATCAAAAGCGAGGCCGAGGCGGCCTGACAGCCGATCTGATCTTGGGAGCTTAACTCAGTCAAATGTGGGAGCTGGCTTGCCTGCGATGCAGGCACCTCGGTGTGTCAGGCACACCGAGTGGATGCCATCGCAGGCAAGCCAGCTCCCACAGTTTGTTTACCTCAGTTCCACAGGCCGATTTTTTCCAGTTCCTGCTTGAAGTTGTCGCGGGTGATCAATGTCACTTCATCCATGGCGGTGTACTTCGGCGGTTCCTTGCCGGTGGTGACCCAGTCGAACATCATCTTCGCGGTGTTGTAGCCTTCGATGTGCGGGCTGGGCAGCATTGAGCCGAAGAAGCCGCTGTTGGGCTTTTTCAGTTCGCCGATGGCGTCGGTGCCATTGATGCCGATGCCGATGACGTTGGCCGCGGCAAAGCCGGCCGTTTCAGTGGCGCGTACGCCGCCGAGCACGGTGTTGTCGTTCATGCCGCCGATGATCAGGTTCTTGGCACCGCTGGGCAGCTTGACCAGTGCCGAGTTGGTGGCGTCCATGCTGCCTGGAACATCGAGGGTCTTGGCGGCGGTGAACAGGATGTGGTCCTTGGGAAAGCCTGCGTCTTCGAGGGATTTGACCGAGCCGTCGGTGCGTTTTTTACCGGTGTCGAGCTCGTTGAAGGTGTTGATCACCGCATAGGTGTCCTTCCAGTCCCAGCCGCGTTTTTTCGCTTCAGCCGCCATCGCCGCGCCCTGCTTCTGGCCGACTTCGAACGCCGCCATGCCCAGGTACGGCACGTCCTCCATAAAGTTGCCCTTGGCATCGACGAAGCGATCATCCACGGCAATCACTTTTAGGCCGTTGACCTTGGCCTTGGCGACAATCGCCGGGCCCAGCGACACGTCCGGTGGGCAGATCACAAAGCCCTTGGCGCCGTTGGCGGCCAGGCTGTCGATGGCCGACAAGGTTTTCTCGCCATCGGGCACGGCGATCTTGATCACGGTGAAGCCATGCTCCTTGCCGGCTTTTTCGGCAAACGCCCATTCGGTCTGGAACCACGGTTCTTCCGCCTGCTTGACCAAAAAGCCGATCTTCACTTCCTCGGCGGCCAGCAACAGGCCGCTCAAGCTCAGCGCCGACACCGCCACAGCGGCGCAGCAGAGGGAACGCAAACCACGACGACGATTCATACGGGTGACTCCTTGTTGTTGTTTTTTGGGTCTTGGGTTATCCGGCAAAGCGGTGACAGGGTGTGCCGGGCACCTCCACTTCGATGGCCAGCACCGCGCCGTCCAACGGGTGATCGAGTGGGCTGGCGGCACTGGTGATGTAGAGAGTGGTGAGGTTCGGGCCACCGAACACACAACTGGTGGGGCGGCTGACGGGCAGTTCGATGATGCGCTCGACTTCGCCGTCCGGCGTCAGGCGCAGCAGGCAGCTGCCGTCCCAACGCGCGTTCCAGATATAGCCTTGGCTGTCCAGCGCCGAGCCGTCCGGGCCACCGCGTGAATGCGGGCCGAACCACACCTGCGCCGGCTCAAGCTGGCCGTCTGCCTGGATCGCGTGCCGGTAGAGCGTGGCGTCGAGGCTGTCGCCGAAATGCACCTGGGTGCCCTCCGCGTTCCACAGCAACGTATTGGGAATGCCCAGGCCGTGCAGCAGCGGCGTGACCTGCGCATCGGCGTCAATGCGAAACAGCCCACCGGAGCGCCGTGTGATGGGCAGGTCTTCGCCCTGCTCGCCGATGTTGTTCTGCATGGTGCCCAGCCACAGGCGGCCCTGGGCGTCGCAACGCGCTTCATTGCCACGGTTGCCGGGTTGCGGGTCGGCCACACACAGCAGGGTCAGGGCTTCGGTTTCCAGGTTCAGCCGGTAGACGCCGCTGCTCAAGGTCACCAGCGCATCGCCGCTCTCACACGGAATAAACGCCGAGACATGCTCGGGCAACTGCCAGATCTGCAATTGCCCCTGCATAAACCGCAACGCCTGTTTACCGGCAATATTGACCCAGTACAGCGCCTGGGTCGGCGCATCCCAAAACGGTGCTTCGCCCAACTGCGCACGGTGTGCGGTGACAGCGGTACACGACATAAAACCTCCTGTTTTTACAGCGGCTCGCGCGACGGAGTGCCATCCACCAGCCGCTGGATACGCAACGGGTTGGCGTTTTTCAACGCGTCGGGCAGCAGGCTATCAGGGTAATTCTGCAAGCACACGGGGCGCAGGAAGCGGTCGATGGCCAGGCTGCCGACCGAGGTGCCACGCGCGTCCGAAGTGGCCGGGTACGGGCCGCCGTGGACCATCGCGTCGCAGACTTCAACGCCGGTCGGGTAACCGTTCAGCAGGATGCGGCCAACCTTCTGCGCCAGCAGCGGCGTCAGTTCAGCAAACTGCTCAAGGTCGGCGGGCTCGCCAATGATCGTTGCCGTGAGTTGCCCGTGCAGGCCTTGCAAGGCGGCGCTGAGTTGGGCTTGATCGGCCACTTCGACGAATACCGTGGTCGGGCCGAACACTTCTTCTTGCAGCACCGCATCGCCGTCGATCAGCAAACCCACGTCGGCCTTGAACAGCTGCGGCCGTGCCTGGTTGCCCGCTTGGGCATTGCCCGCCAAGTGCTGGATGCCGGGGTGCGCGAGCAGCTTTTCCAGGCCTTTGCCGTAACTGCTCAAGGTGCCGGCGTTCAGCATGGTTTGCGCGGCTTGATCGCCGATCAGTTGGGCGACCTGCTGAGTGAATGCGGTGAATTGCGCAGAGGCAATGCCAATCACCAAACCAGGGTTGGTACAGAACTGGCCACAGCCCTGCACCACCGAGGCGGTCAGGTCGCGGGCGATGGTTTCGGCCCGCGCCTGCAAGGCCTGGGGCAATACGATGACCGGGTTGATGCTCGACATCTCGGCAAACACCGGAATCGGCTGCGGCCGCGCCGCCGCCATGTCACACAACGCGCGACCGCCCTTGAGCGAGCCGGTAAAGCCCACGGCCTGGATCGCCGGGTGCTTGACCAGCGCCTCACCAACGCCGCCGCCGAAGATCATATTGAACACGCCGGCCGGCATCTCAGTCGCCTCGGCCGCGCGAATAATGGCATCGGCAACCCGCTCGGCAGTCGCCATATGCCCGCTGTGGGCCTTGAACACTACCGGGCAGCCCGCCGCCAGCGCCGCTGCGGTGTCGCCGCCGGCCGTGGAAAACGCCAGGGGAAAGTTGCTCGCGCCAAACACCGCCACCGGGCCCAGGCCGATGCGGTATTGGCGCAGGTCCGGGCGCGGCAGTGGCTGGCGGTCGGGCAACGCCCTGTCGATGCGTGCGCCGTAAAAATCACCGCGACGCAACACCGTGGCAAACAGGCGCATCTGGCCGCTGGTGCGCCCGCGTTCGCCGTTGATGCGCGCGGCAGGCAGCGCGGTTTCGCGGCAGACCAGCGCGATAAAATCTTCACCCAGCGCGTCCAGTTCATCGGCCACTGCGTCCAGAAACTGCGCGCGGCGCGACGCACTCAGCGCGCAGTATGCCGGGTAAGCGGCTGCGGCGGCTTTGGCGGCGGCGTCGACCTCGTCCGGGGTGGCCTGGTAAAAGACTTGCGCCAAGGCTTCGCCGGTGTTGGCGTCGATGCTTTGCAGGGTCACGCTACCCTTGGCGCTGCGTTGGCCGCCGATGTAGTTGTGGCCGAGAAACGGGGTCATGTTGATCTCCTTAAAGGCTGATGACAGTGCCGGGTTCGAACGCCGATTCGGCGCTGCCGACCGTGTTGATCAGCGGCGCGCCGAACTCGGCCTGGCTGATCTCGAACACATCGCCCGGTTGCGTGCGTATACCGTCGGCAAATGACAGTGTGGCGGTGCCGAAGAAATGAATGTGCACATCGCCGGGCTTGAGAAACTGGCTGTATTTGAAATGGTGGTACTCGAGGTTTTCCAGGCTGTGGCACATATTGGCCTCGCCACTGAGGAATTCGTTCCGCCAGATTTCCTCACCGTTACGCAGGATGCGGCTGGTGCCCGCCAGGTGCTGGGGCAATTCGCCGACGCGCAACTCCGGGCCATAACTGCAACTGCGCAGTTTGGAGTGGGCCAGGTACAGGTAATTCTTGCGCTCCATCACATGGTCGGAAAACTCGTTGCCCACGGCGAAACCCAGGCGATAGGGTTTGCCGTCGTGGCCGATTACGTACAAGCCGCCGATCTCCGGCTCCTCGCCCGCGTCCTCGGCAAACGGCGGCACCGGGAATGCCTGGCCTGGGCGCACGACGATGCTGCCGTCACCCTTGTAGAACCATTCCGGTTGCACACCGGCCTGGCCGGCCGCTGGCTTGCCGCCCTCCACGCCCCATTTGAAGATGCGCATGGTGTCGGTCAAAGCGCTGTCGTCAGCGGCGTGCTGGTGCATCTTGTCGCGCGCCGAGGCACTGCCCAGGTGAGTCAGGCCGGTGCCGCTGATGAGCATGTGGGCCGGGTCCGGGTGGTCGAGGGGCGGCAGGATTTTCAGGTCGGCGAGCAAGGCCGCGTAGTCGTAGCTGTCGCCCAGGCCCAAGTTGTCGACCTGTTGCTGCAACTTCACGCCCGCCTCGATGGCCGCCTGCGCCAATTCGCGCACGCTGCGGGCCGTGCGCACTTCTCTGAGTTTGCTGCCTTGCACCACGCCGACGCGGCGCTCACCGTTACGCAATTCGAACTGAACTAAACGCATCAATTTTCTCCAGGATTAAGTCCGCGTGGCGCCACGCGCACTGGCGGCGAATTGATCGGCGGGCAGCACGTGCTTGCGTTCCAGCACGCGGTAGACCACGCCAGTCAGCAACAGGCCAAACAGCATCACTGCGGCCAGGAAGTACAAACCCGAGGCCAGGTTGCCGGTGTATTCCTTGAGCGCGCCGATCACGAACGGGCCGATATAGCCGCCGAGGTTGCCCACCGAGTTGATCAGCGCAATGCCCGCCGCCGCACTGGCGCCGGCAAAAAAGCGCCCCGGCAAGGTCCAGAACACCGCCGTGCAGGAAAACAGCGCGAACGCCGCCAGGCACAGCGCGGCCATCTGCAGCACCGGCACACTCAGCCAGGCGCTGAAAAACAGGCCGATGGCGCCCAGCACATAGAGCACGGCGAGGTGGCCGTAGCGATCATTCAAGCGGTCGGAACTGCGCGGGATTATCAGCAACCCGACGATGCCGAAGATGTACGGCACCGCCGAGACAAAACCAGTGACCAGGTCACTGCCGCCGAACTGCTTGATCAGCGTCGGCAACCACAGGCCCAGGCCATAAATGCTCAAGGTGACCGGCAGGTAGAACAGCGCCAGCAGCAACACGCGTTGGTCTTTGAGGGCGTGCAGCGGGTTGCCGTGGCGCGTCTGACCATAGGCTTGCAAGTCTTTGTTCAGTTCGCCGGTGAGCCAGGTTTTTTCGCCTTCGCTCATCCACTTGACCTGCTGGGGGCCGTCCGGCAGGAAGCGCAGCACTGGCCAGGTCAACAGCAAGGCCGGGGTGCCGATCACGATAAACAGCCACTGCCAGCCGTGCAGGCCAAGGATGCCGTCCATGCCCAGCAAGCCGCCGGACACGGGGCCTGTGATCATCATTGCAATCGGTTGGGACAGGATGAACAGCCCGAGGATCTTGCCGCGATGGCGCACCGGGAACCACTGGGTGATGTAGTACAGCACGCCCGGAAAGAACCCCGCCTCCGCCGCGCCGAGCAGAAAGCGCATCACATAGAAACTCTGCGGCCCTTGCACAAAGGCCATGCCAATGGTGATGGCGCCCCAGGTCAGCATGATCCGCGCGAACCAGCGCCGCGCGCCGAAGCGGTCGAGCATCAGGTTGCTGGGAATCTCGAACAGGAAATAGCCGATGAAGAACAGCCCGGCGCCCAACCCGTAGGCGGCATCACCAATGCCGACATCGGCGCCCATGTGCAGCTTGGCGAACCCCACCGCCGAACGGTCTACGTAGGCGATCAGGTACAGCAGGATCAGGAAGGGAATCAGTTTCAGCGTGATACGCCGTATAAGCCGCAGTTCCTGGCTCATGGGGTCGATCTCCGATTGTTGTTTTTATAGAAGCTCGGGGGCCGCCGCCGGTGAAAATCCGCCAGGGTCATGCCTCATTCAGGCTGACTATATAGTATGACTATTTGCAAAACAACTCTTCCAAACCCTCGATTTTGCGCTTATGTTTAAGCGCATATAGAACATATAGTCATACAATAAGAGAGTCGATCATGCCTGATAAAAAGCCCGCCCTCCGCTCTGCCCAGTGGTTTGGCACCGCCGACAAGAACGGTTTCATGTACCGCAGCTGGATGAAGAACCAGGGCATCGCCGACCATCAGTTTCATGGCAAGCCGATCATCGGTATCTGCAACACCTGGTCGGAGCTGACGCCGTGCAACGCGCATTTCCGGCAGATCGCCGAGCACGTCAAACGCGGGGTGATCGAGGCCGGTGGCTTCCCGGTGGAATTCCCGGTGTTCTCCAACGGCGAATCCAACCTGCGCCCCACCGCCATGCTCACCCGCAACCTGGCGAGCATGGACGTGGAAGAGGCGATTCGCGGCAACCCCATCGACGGCGTGGTGCTGCTGACCGGTTGCGACAAAACCACCCCGGCGCTGCTGATGGGCGCGGCCAGTTGCGACGTGCCGGCCATCGTCGTCACCGGTGGGCCGATGCTCAACGGCAAGCACAAAGGCCAGGACATCGGCTCGGGCACGGTGGTGTGGCAGCTCAGCGAACAGGTCAAGGCCGGCACCATCACCCTGGATGACTTCCTCGCAGCCGAAGGCGGCATGTCACGTTCGGCGGGCACCTGCAACACCATGGGCACCGCCTCGACCATGGCCTGCATGGCCGAGGCGCTGGGCACTTCCCTGCCCCACAACGCGGCGATTCCGGCGGTGGATGCGCGGCGTTATGTGCTGGCGCACATGTCCGGCATGCGCGCAGTGGAGATGGTGCGCGAAGACTTGAAGCTGTCGAAGATCCTCACCAAAGAGGCGTTTGAAAACGCGATCCGCGTAAACGCCGCCATCGGCGGCTCGACCAACGCAGTGATCCACTTGAAAGCCATCGCCGGGCGCATCGGCGTCGAACTCGACCTGGATGACTGGACGCGCATGGGGCGCGGCATGCCCACCATTGTCGATTTGCAGCCGTCCGGGCGCTTCCTGATGGAAGAGTTCTACTATGCCGGTGGCCTGCCCGCCGTGCTGCGCCGCCTGGGCGAAGCCAACCTGATCCCGCACCCGAACGCCTTGACCGTCAACGGCAAGTCTTTGGGCGAAAACACCAAGGACTCGCCGATTTACGGCCAGGACGAAGTGATCCGCACCCTCGACAACCCGATCCGCGCCGACGGCGGCATCTGCGTGCTGCGCGGCAACCTCGCGCCGCTGGGTGCGGTGCTCAAGCCTTCGGCCGCCAGCGCTGAGTTGATGCAGCACCGTGGCCGCGCAGTGGTGTTCGAGGACTTCGACATGTACAAGGCGCGGATCAACGACCCGGAACTGGACGTGGATGCCAACTCGATCCTGGTCATGAAAAACTGCGGGCCCAAGGGTTACCCGGGCATGGCCGAGGTCGGCAACATGGGCTTGCCGGCCAAGCTGCTGGCCCAGGGTGTGACCGATATGGTGCGCATTTCCGACGCGCGCATGAGCGGCACGGCCTACGGCACGGTGGTCTTGCATGTGGCGCCGGAAGCCGCCGCCGGTGGGCCATTGGCGACGGTCAAGGAAGGCGACTGGATCGAACTCGACTGTGCCAATGGCCGCCTGCACCTGGACATCCCCGACGCCGAGCTGGCGGCGCGCATGGCCGACCTGGCGCCCCCGCAAAAGCTGATCGTCGGTGGCTACCGCCAGCTGTATATCGACCATGTACTGCAAGCCGACCAAGGCTGCGACTTTGACTTTCTGGTGGGTTGCCGTGGGGCTGAAGTCCCCCGTCATTCCCACTAATTGGGATGCTATGATGCCGCCTATTTAGCCAGAGCCTCCCGTTCGTTATGGATCACCAGCCGCCCAAGCCGCGCAAGAGCATGCATGCCCAGATCGTTCAGGACTTGGGCATGCACATCGTTTCCGGGCGCTTCAAGCCCGAAGAACGCCTGCCCATGGAGGCCACGCTGTGCGAGGAGTACAAGGTCAGCCGCTCGGTGTTGCGCGAGGCGACGCGGGTGCTCAGCGCCAAGGGCCTGGTGTATTCCAAACCGCGGGTGGGCGCGGTGGTGCGCCCACGCTTGAAATGGCACTTGCTCGACCCGGACGTGCTGTCCTGGTTGATGCAGACCACACCTCACAGTGAGTTTTTCAACACCCTGGCCGGCGTGCGGCGCATTCTCGAACCGGAAATCGCCGCCATGGCCGCGACCACCGCCACCGACGAAGACATCGCCACCATCGAAAAAGCCTACCTGGGCATGGAAACCGCCACCACCCACGACGCGCTGTTGCAGGCCGACCTGGACTTCCACCGCGCGATTGCCGACGCCACCCGCAACGACCTGCTCGCCTACATGTGCAACATGCTGTCGTTGCCGCTGCGCGAGTCGATCAACATCACCAACCGTCGCCCCGACATCCAGGGCCTGAGCCTGCCGCGCCACAAGGCGATCCTCACCGCCATCCAGAACCGCGACGCCCTCGGCGCCCGCCACGCCTCGCTGGTGCAGCTGGATGACACGCGGGTGGCGCTGGACACGGTGATGAATGTGCTGACGCCGCTGTAGATCCATCGTCTACGCTCAGAAGGTCAGTTCGAGGAACAGGCCATGTGCGGACGACTCTCGCAGTACCGTGGTATTCATGACTTTGTGGCGGCCTTGAGCATGCCCAATGCGCTGCTCAACAACGTGGGTGAGCCGCCGCTTGAGCGCTACAACGTGGCGCCCTCCACGCCGGTTGCCCTGCTGCACCTGGAAAATGGCCTGCTGCATGCCGACCGTGTGCGCTGGGGCTGGCGCCCGCACTGGGCCAAGGAGCGCGCGCCGCCGATCAATGCGCGGGTCGAGAAAGTCGCCAACGGCCCGTTTTTTCGCGCGATCTGGCCGCACCGCGCGATTGCGCCAATCGATAATTGGTTTGAATGGGTGGACGAAGGCGGCGCGAAAAAACAGCCCTACCTGATTCGCCGCCGCGACGGCGCGCCGGTGCTGTGTGCAGCCATTGGCCAGCTGCCCGATGCCGATGAAGGCGCGAGCCTTGACGATGGGTTTGTGATCATCACCGCCGACAGTGCTGGCGGCATGGTCGACATCCATGATCGCCGGCCGGTGGTGCTGAACCCCGAATTGGCCCGCGAATGGCTGGAGCCGGCGACAAACCGGGGCCGTGCCGAACAAATGGTGCTGTTCCAGGGCGAGCCGCCCGAGATGTTTGAATGGTTCAGGGTCGACAGCGCCGTGGGCAACCCACGCCACGACGGCCGCCATGTGATCGAGCCCGTCGACTACTGAGCAACCTCCACCAGCGAAATCAGCCGCGGCTCAATGCAAGCCTCAACGATCTCAAGCACCGCGAGCGTCACCGGCAGCTTGAACCGTCGCCTGCCGGCGCTGCCGGGGTTGACGTACAAGGTTGCGCCGCGCCACTCGATCAAGGGCTTGTGCGAGTGGCCGGTGATCACCAGCCGTGTGTGCTGCTCCAGTAAGGCTGGCACGTCGGCAATGTCATGCACGAGCAGGGTTTGCCAGCCATTCAAATCAATCTTCAGATGTTCCGGCACCTGCTGCGCCCACGCGTCATCCTGGTCATTATTGCCGCGCACCGCGTGTACGGGGGCAATCTGTGCAAGCTGCTCAAGAATCTCCGGCCCGCCGATATCGCCCGCGTGGATGATCTGCTCACAGCCTTGCAGCGCCTCGACGGCTTCAGGTCGCAGCAGGCCGTGGGTGTCGGAAATGATGCCTACTTTCATAGGTTCTCCTTAATGATGTGGCATAGACCGCGCGCGCCTTAAACGATTCAGGTCGTTGGCGAACCTTTCCCCCCAAACCAGCGTCCGAGCTAAGGCATTGTTGCTTACCGCTCGCCGCGAGGTCCTCGTTTGAAAGCCGCCATCATCAAAAAATACCGCCTGATCATCAAGACCATGGGCTATGTAGGCTGGGCGTTGTTCTGGCTGTTGCTGTGGGATGTGGCCGTGACGGTGGACTTCATGCTGTTTCTGACCACCAAGATCAATCTGCCGCTGATGCCCTTGACGCTGTTGGGTTCGGCGCTGGTGGTGCTGATCAGTTTTCGCAACAGCAGCGCTTATAACCGCTGGTGGGAAGCCCGCACATTGTGGGGCGCGATGGTGAATAACTCGCGCAGCTTTGCCCGCCAGGTGCTGACTTTGCTGGACGACCCGAACGCCGAGGTGAACCCGGTCAAGGCCACCTTGCTGCGCCGTCATGTGGCCTATGTGAATTGCCTGGCGGCGCACCTCAGAGGCCAGCCGTGCCCGGATGAGGTGCGCGCGTTTATCCCCGCTGAGGAATTCGCACGTAATGGCGCCACCAACAACTTTGCCAATGACATCCTCACCGGTTCCGCAGCGATATTGGCCCGCGAATACAAGGCCGGTCACCTGGACAGCATTCGCCTGGCGCGGCTGGAGTCGACTCTGGTGGACTTGTCCAACGCCCAGGGCGGCATGGAGCGCATCGCCAATACGCCGCTGCCCTACCCTTACGTGTATTTCCCGCGCCTGTTTATCTCGCTGTTCTGCCTGATCGTGCCGGTCGGGCTGGTGGAATCCCTGGGCTGGTTCACGCCGCTGGCCTCGACGGTGGTGGGCTTTATGCTGCTGGCCATCGAACGCATCGGCACCGACCTGCAAAGCCCGTTTCACTCCAGTGAACACCAGATCCAGATGGAAGCCATCTGCGAAACCATCGAGAAAAACCTGCAGTCGATGCAGCGTGATGCACTGGGTGGGGAGCGTATTGGTTGAGCGGCCGAGGTTTCCGGCACTTCTAGCCGCGCATCAAGAAACTATAAGTTACGGCTCCAATGGAACTCCATCAAATGTAAGGGCCACTACGCACGCATAGCATCAAGTAATACTTTCTATCATTACTGGACTATAAGCGGGCACTTACCCTAGGAGTTTTGCATTGAACATATCCCCTTCACCCTGGACACCCACAACTTACCCAATACCCGGCAGTAACCCGGCGCCATTGGACACCCCTCAGATCGACACGCCCGTTTTAAATCGAAAAAAACGTGGCGTGGCAGATAAAAATCTTCTTTGGCCGCAGCACTCTACGATTAAAGTGTCTTTATTAGGCATGACGGAAGAGCAAAAGAATTTTACAAAAAAACACATTTGCAAATGGGCGCCGCATATAAATTTGTGCATTCAATTTACAGATCGCCCAGACGGCCATATTAGAATTAAAGCCGACAACAACATAATAGGTGGCTACTCGGATATCGGTAAAGATTCGGTAAACGACGAAGAGGCCTCAATGGTAGTAGGTTTCCGAGACGGGTTGAACGCGTTCGCCGGCGGTACTGTAACGCATGAATTCGGACACGCCCTGGGGTTGAAGCATGAGCACCAACACCCCGATACAAACCTTGACTTTAATGCGAAGTTAATACACGAGCGCGCAGTAAAAAGCATCCCGGATGTAACCCTGGAAGAAGTGAAAGCCAGCGTCATAGGAAAACTGCCTCGCGATTCAGTGATAACGTCACCCTACGACCGAAACTCCATTATGCACTACAAGTTCAGCAAAGAAGAGCTCAACGGCGGAGAGCCCGTACCGGAAATAAATGACCCTTCAAAGGAGGATATAAAATTCATTAATTCACTTTATCCTAAAGCTTACTGCCCACCCCGTTGCCGTCCAGGTTTTGGTTATTTCCCCCCGCCAACCGCTTGAAGCCGTCATGCAAGGTATTTTTACGTGCTGTGCTCGCCAGCCAGCAATCAATCAAGGGCGTTGCCGCCACCCCTAAACCTGCATAACCGCGGTCAACCTACGCTTGATCGCGGCTGCAAAACCCGGGCGCACGCAATTGGGTCGAAGCCATCGCGTGTGGTTTGCACTACCGCCTGGTGAAAGTCTGAGAACCTATCATTTTTACCAGTGCACCTGACGTACCGTTTTCGCTAGCCTGTAGCGCATCCAATCCCAAGGAGTTACAGCACATGCAGGTACGCGAAGGTTATGCCGATTTCCGTGGCTATCGGACGTGGTTCCGGGTCACCGGTGACCTGAATTCCGGGCACCTGCCCTTGATCGTCGCCCACGGCGGCCCGGGCTGCACCCATGATTACGTCGACAGCTTCAAAGACCTGGCCGCCACCGGCCGCGCAGTGGTGCACTACGACCAGGTCGGCAATGGCCGCTCCACTCATTTGCCCGGTGCCTCCACTGATTTCTGGACGGTGGAGCTGTTCCTGGCGGAGCTGGACAACCTTGTGGACCACCTGGACATCAGCGACTACGCGCTGCTCGGCCAGTCCTGGGGCGGAATGCTCGGCGCCGAACACGCGGTGCGCCAGCCAACCGGTTTGAAGGCGTTGATCATTGCCAACTCGCCGGCGTCGATGGATCTGTGGTGCGCGGCGGCGAATGAACTGCGCCAGGCACTGCCCGCCGACGTGCAGGCGACGTTGCTGCGCCACGAAGCCGCAGGCACCACCGACAGTGCCGACTACCACGCCGCCGCAGAGGTGTTTTACGCGCGCCATGTGTGCCGTATTCAACCGGTGCCCGCCGAAGTCGAGCGCACCAATGTCGCCATCGAGGAAGACCCCACCGTCTACCACGCAATGAACGGCCCCACCGAATTCCACGTGATCGGCAGCATGCGCAACTGGACCATCATTGATCGACTGTCGCGCATCCAGGTGCCGACATTGCTGATTTCCGGACGCTTCGATGAGGCCACACCGGCCACCGTGCAGCCGTTTGCCGATGGCATCAGCGACGTGCGCTGGCAGATTTTCGAGCAGTCCAGCCATATGCCGCATGTTGAGGAGCGCGAGGCGTGCATGGCGTGTGTGGGTGGGTTTCTCGCCTCAGTGGAGTGAAGGCCTAACCTGTGTAATGTGGCGAGCAGGCTCGCCACAGTTGCGTCGGTAAATGCAGGGTGAAACCTCAAGGGCATGAGTCAGGCGATTCCTGACCGCCGTGCAGAAAACCCTGTATAGCCACGCGGCATTTGACCACGCCCCATCTTCACAGTAGTTGTAATAGTCTGTTGCAGGACTCTAATGTACTAACTGGTTACTTATCTTGCTAACATTCGACCTTTAGTCACTCACATTCGAGTCCTGTCGACATGAAACGAGCATCCCGCGCCGCTGGCGCCTCACGATATCTCTTGCTGGGCCTGGGCATTGTCATTGCCCTGCTCGGCGTGGCCCTGGCCGTTGGCGGCGCCAAACTGGCCAGCCTGGGCGGTTCCTGGTACTTCCTGGTCGGTGGCGTGGCCATGGCCGTTTCCGGCCTGCTGATTGCCCGGTGCAAACCGGCGGGCGCGTGGTGGTTCGCCGCCTTTCTGGTCGGCACGGCGGTGTGGGCGGTGGCGGACGTCGGGCTGGTGTACTGGCCGCTGTTCTCGCGGCTGTTCATGTTTGCGGTGATCGGCGTGGTGGTGGCGCTGGTGTATCCGCTGCTGGCCGGCAAACCTGCACGCGGCGCGTATGGCATTGCTGCGGTATTGGCGGTAGGCGTGGCGGTCGCGGCAGGCAATATGTTCGTGGCGCACCCGAGCGTGGCGCCGACCGGCAAAGGCCCTGGCATCACGCCGGTGGCGGCGGCCGATGCGCAGAAAAACTGGGCGCATTACGGCAATACCGAGGGTGGCAGCCGCTTTGCGGCGCTGGACCAGATCAACCGCGACACCGTCAACAAGCTCAAAGTGGCGTGGACCTATCACACCGGTGACGTGGCCATCAGCGACGGCAACGGCGCCGAAGACCAACTGACGCCCCTGCAGATCGGCAACAAAGTGTTCATCTGCACACCGCACAACAACCTGATCGCCCTGGATGCCGACACCGGCAAAGAGCTGTGGAAAAACGAAGTCAACGCCAAGTCGGCGGTATGGCAGCGTTGCCGCGGCATGGCGTATTTCGATGCCACCGCGCCCATCGCCCAGCCGACCCAGCCGAACAGCTCGCCAATCGTGGCCGCCAGTGTGCCGGCCGGTGCGCAATGCCAGCGTCGTCTGCTGACCAATACCATTGATGCGCGCCTGATCGCAGTGGATGCCGACACCGGCAAATTCTGCGAAGACTTCGGCAGCCACGGCCAGGTGGATTTGAAAGCCGGCCTGGGCAACGTGCCGGACAGCTACTACCAACTGTCTTCCGCGCCGTTGATGGCCGGCACCACCGTTGTCGTCGGTGGCCGCGTCGCCGATAACGTACAAACCGACATGCCTGGCGGCGTGATCCGTGGTTTCGACGTGATCACCGGCCAGATGCGCTGGGCCTTCGACCCGGGCAACCCCGAAGACAAACACGCCCCTGCGGCCGGCAGCACCTACGTGCGCAGCACGCCGAACAGCTGGGCGCCGATGTCTTACGACCCGCTGATGAACACCGTCTTCCTGCCGATGGGCAGCTCGTCCACCGATATCTACGGTGTTGAACGCACCCAGCTCAACCACAAATACGGCGCCTCGGTGCTGGCCCTGGACGCCTCCACCGGCGCAGAAAAGTGGGTGTACCAGACCGTCCACAATGACCTCTGGGACTTCGACCTGCCAATGCAACCGAGCCTGATCGACTTCACCCCACCGGGCAGCGACAAGGCAGTACCGGCCGTAGTGATCGGCACCAAGGCCGGGCAGATTTATGTGCTCGACCGCGCCACCGGCAAGCCGCTGACCGACGTCAAGGAAGTGCCGGTCAATGCCGCGAACATTCCGAACGAGCCTTACTCGCTGACCCAGCCGAAATCGGTGGGCATGCCGCAGATCGGCGCGCAAACCCTGAGCGAATCGGACATGTGGGGCGCCACGCCGTACGACCAATTGCTGTGCCGCATCGACTTCAAGGGCATGCGCTATGAAGGCCTGTACACCGCGCCGGGTACTGACAAATCGCTGAGTTTCCCAGGCTCCCTGGGCGGCATGAACTGGGGCAGCATTTCCACTGACCCGGTGCACGATTTTATCTTCGTCAACGACATGCGCCTGGGCCTGTGGATCCAGATGGTGCCGTCGCAGAACAAGGCCCAGGCCTCGTCCGGCGGTGAAGCGCTGAACACCGGCATGGGCGCCGTGCCGCTCAAGGGCACGCCGTATGCGGTGAACAAAAACCGCTTCCTGTCGGTGGCCGGCATCCCGTGCCAGGCGCCGCCTTTTGGCACCCTGACCGCCATCGACATGAAGACCCGGCAGATCGCCTGGCAAGTGCCGGTCGGCACCGTGGAAGACACCGGCCCACTGGGCATCCGCATGCACCTGCCGATCAAGGTTGGCCTGCCGACCCTCGGCGGCACGCTGTCCACCCAGGGCGGCCTGATCTTTATCGCCGGCACCCAGGATTTCTACCTGCGCGCCTTCAACAGCGGCAACGGTGATGAAATCTGGAAAGCCCGCCTGCCAGTAGGCAGCCAAGGCGGCCCGATGACGTACGTTTCGCCGAAAACCGGCAAGCAATACATCGTCATCACCGCCGGCGGCGCACGCCAGTCCACTGACCGTGGCGACTACGTGATCGCCTACGCCCTGCCATAACCCCGTGTTCGCGCGGTGCCTCCCCCGGCACCGCGCTTTTTGTCTGGAAAACTACGCATGACCCCCACTTTTCCTCTGCCCCTCGGCCGCCTGGTGCTGGGCCTGGCGTTTGCTGCCGCCCTGCCCGTTCAAGCCGACGACACCACCTTGACCGGCGACTGGGGCGGCCTGCGCCGTGAACTCGACGAGCAAGGCATCCGCTTCACCGGCGACTACAGCGGCGAGACCGCCTACAACGCCGACGGCGGCCAACACCGCTCGGCGCGCTACTCGCAGAACATCAAGCTGGGCGTGCAGTTCGACCTGGGCAAGCTCTACGGTTTGAACAATGGCGACCGCATCCAGCTGACCATCAACGACCGGCGCGGCAACAGCGCCTCTGAAGACCTGGTGGGCAACCGCCTGCCGATCCAGGAAAACTACGGCGGCCTCTACACGCGCCTCACCGAATTGAGCTACGAACGCACGCTGTTTACCCCGGCGCTGAACGTCAAGCTCGGTTACATGGCCATGGGCAATGACCTCGGCGGCCTCGACAGCGGCATCCTGTGCAACTTCATGAACGCCGGTTTCTGCGGCCACCCGCTGAACATGTCCGGTGGCAGCGGCTGGACCAACTACCCGAACGCGCACCTCGGCGCACGGGTGAAATACGACTTTTCGCCGCAATGGCAACTGCGCGTGGCGGCGTTCAATGTCGACCCGTCGAGCAACGGCAATTCCAGTCGCGCCTGGCACCTGGGGCCCAAGCACACCACCGGCACCGTGGTGCCGATTGAGCTGGTCTACAAACACGCCGGCACGCTGCCGGGCGAATACAAGCTGGGGTATTACTACGACAGCTCCGACGTGAAACGCATCGGCAGCAACAAAGAGGTCAGCGGTCGCGGCGGCCACTACGTGCTGATCGACCAGGCCGTGTGGGCGTCCAGCACATCAGCCGGTCGCGTGCTGCATGCCTTCGGCCAATACTCGGCAGCCAGTGAAGCCGCCTCGCCGTTCAGCAAGTGGTATGGCGCAGGCGTGGTGCTGTACAAGCCGTTTGAAGGCCGCCCGCGCGACACCGTCGCCCTGGGTTATGGCCGTGCGGTGCCGAACCCGCGCAGCCGGGATGTGCAGGAGTTGGCGGCGTTTAAGGCCGGGACGGATTATCCGAACTTGAACAATGCCGAGCAGCTGATCGAACTCAGTTACGGCTACCAGGCCACGCCGTGGCTGACGCTGCGCCCGGATGTGCAATACATCATTGAGCCGGGGGCGTTTTCGGGGGTGGATATCGATAATGCGTTGGTGCTGGGCTTGCAGGTCAAGGCGCTGTTCTAACGCCATAACGCGGAAAAAATGTGGGAGCTGGCGTACCAGCTCCCACAATTTAACTACGGCTTACTTGAAAGCGATTTCACCACAAGCATCAACCAGAAGACTTGAGCAGACGCTGTAGTGCGCGCGGCTAAAGCGCTTTTAAGGTTCAAGCAAAGGTGCTCCCATCATAAAGGTTATAGGTTAAACCAGACACTTTCGATGGCTTGGACAGGTAAACAAACAACTTGTTATCTACCTCTTGGACAGCCAATACTTGCATCGGCTCCCCGGGCGGTACGGCGACGTGATCAGATACAAAACCGGTTGACAGGTTCTTTTTGGGTATCGACTCGTCAAACACATAGACCACTTGTTGAGTGGCATCGCCCAGTTCTTCTGCCTGCTCCGTCGCCCAGCTTTCCCATTCAGCAACGTTACGCACGGTCGCCGAGGCGGACTGCACACCTTCATCTTTAAAAACACTGCCAACGCTCTGCTTAATTTTTTCTGCACCTTCAGCGGTGACGAAAGCCGAACGATAGGCCTTGCCTTCGTAATTGTTTAATTGACCGAATTCCTCAAGAAACATGTCCACTTCATCGGTACGCTCACCCGCTCGCAACGACTCGTTGATCGAGTTAGTGTCTTTATCGTTATATTCCACAATTTCGTCAAGATCTTCTGCGTTACTATCATTAATGAGTTTGGACAGTGTTTTTGCATGGGCTTGCTGTAGGGTTCCCGTGGGGGACTCTTTCATGTTCTTATACTCCGCAATAACAGCATCCAGCGTTTCGCTCGCCTGCGCAGATTCCAGCGGAATAAAGGTTACGTCCTGTCCTCCTCCCACTACGCCCCTTGCTCGCCAAACTCCCGCCTCATCGGGCTTGGCAACAATGCCACTGCTCAACAGCCCTGACGGGTCTTCGGGGTCGCGCAGACGCAGTATGTAGTGCATGCCATCCCCACCATCCGGTGTAATAGATGCGAAATACCGTTTCCCTCTAAACTCAATTTCTCGCATGCCCGCATAGAATGCTGGTGCTTCAGGTGTTGGGTTTACTTTCGACGGTGTTTTAACCGTGACCTCATCGGCACTTGGCGAAGCGCTGGGTGCGCGCAACAGTTCCAAATCGCCTTGGTCAGTATCCGGGCTCCATGTGTATTTTTTGGCAGAGGCCGTGGGCACTTCTGCCAAGCCCGCCTCCACTAAAGCGGGCGCAAGCTCGTGCGCCAGCTGCAAGCCTGATATCACCGCTGCAGCAGTGCCGCCCAGGCGATCGGCTGCCGTCATGCCATGCACGGCATCATGGATACCGAAGACAATATTGCCGGCGTTACCGACGACGGGCACATAACCGAAGGTGTTGCTCCACAAGTCTTTCGCGGCCTTCCAATTTTGCTGCGAGGAACCAAACACTTGAGTTTGGTCGGACCACACTGCATTGTTGGCATTCACTTCCTGGTAGTTGGCAGCAAGACCGGAATTGAGGTTGCCGTATCTCAACCGATAATCGCCGCCTCGCGACTCGGTATAATTAAAGGTCTCCCAAACCGGTACAGCTTTGTCGCTAGCTACAGAGTTGCGTCCCGGGTAGGTTTGATAATTGCCTATAATCAAATTATCGAGCACATCGCCCGCCTTTGGCCAATGCGCATCTGAACGGCCTTGCCTGTCGCCGCCATTGAAACTACGCAGCACATTGTCGCGGTTTTTTTTAGCCCAGCTCGCAAAGTCCCATTCGTCCCATATTTCAGTGACCGCGCCGTTCTTCAGATCAATCATCACGCCCTTATGGGGCCTGCTTTGTGCATTACCGTCATACGGCTGGAACGGAACAAAGGCATACCCTGC
Source organism: Pseudomonas sp. D2002 (assembly GCF_013385735.1). Classification (NCBI taxonomy): domain Bacteria; kingdom Pseudomonadati; phylum Pseudomonadota; class Gammaproteobacteria; order Pseudomonadales; family Pseudomonadaceae; genus Pseudomonas; species Pseudomonas sp. D2002. Next base: position 457,857 of record NZ_JACAPL010000002.1, read on the forward strand.
CAGAGGATAGCCATAAATATTGGGAAGGATGACCTGCCCGTTCCTGTGCAACGTACGCAATAGGGTCTCTCGAGCATCCTGACTTAACTGTCCAAATCCGACTTTGTCATTCACCAGGCTCTGCAAGGTTCCCCGCACCACATAGGCGTCTGCTATTCCTGAACGCTGCGCCAGTTCGCCTGTTGCGTCGCGCATCGGCAGGGATACGTCATTTTCCCAATGACGCTGAAGGTTGTTGCCCACCGCCTCCAGCGCCGTGACCTTGCTCTTATCCTGCTCGTCGATATGCATGGATTGATAGTTGATCGGGCCACCTCGCTCGACTTTATCGTGGGCAAGCGCACCAGCGGCTATTTCCCACGCAAAGTAGGTGCGCGGGGTCAGGTTGGTGAGCCCATCGGGGTTTCCAAGCCCTACGTAGGAATTGAAGTTCACCGTGATTTTTTCATGGGGGTCATACCCATCGGCCATTAACCCCCCGCTAAAGTAGCCCGCAGGCTCAAGGAACTGGCGTACCTGCTGGAATTTGACGTTGCGTTCACCTTCGCTGCCCGTTTCTATGGCGTCGATCGCGTCCAATACACGGTCAGCGTACGCATCGACTCGCTGTGTTGGCGCCTGTTGAGCATGATTTTCAATGGGCGCAGAAGCGTCAGCTGAACCATAAATAATCGTTTTGTAAAAAGCGTCTTGTGACAAGGGGGCAGCGCCTGCTTGCGGCGTAAGACCAAAATAATTCCTGAGGCCTCTTATAACGGACGTTTTTTTTGCAAGCGGAGGTGTGTCCCCTATAAACGGCACAGTGCCCAAGGCGGCATCTAATGCTGTTTGTATCGGTGTGCCCCGTATAAACGGCACCTTATCCAAGGCGGTATCTATTGCTGTTTGTATCGAAGGGAGCAGCGGTACGATCATGATAGGAATTCTCTTTCTGGTTATTTCAGTTGAGCTCCCACAACTGTTTTGAGAAAACCTTAAAGTAAGCGCAAGCCACTTCCTGTTTAACTGTATTCAGCGGGGAGCCCTCCACCGTTGTGACTTTTATACTCAGGCCTGCGCACTGCGCTAACGCCTACAGTTGGATAAGTTGCAACAACAGATGAGTAAGTTCCTTGAATAACCATACCGATTATTTCGGAATACGTGCGCAAGGCATCAATGGGAAATTGGCCGAAACAGAACTTAGGAGCCTTTGCAGCGTCTGGCTTCGAACTGCTCCCATGTAACGCACAGGAATCTTCGGCTAGTGGCATTTGGTCATGGTTTGTAAAGGGCCAGCAAGGCGCGTCGCTTTTAATTGCAGGACGTTTCCTAGACAATCCCAGCCGCCTTGTGCCTGTTGGAATCGCTGGCTAGTCTGCGATCCGTCACTGCTCATCAGTGATCGGGTTTAGCAGCCCGACTTCAATAGGCACACGGTTCACTTCTGCTTTATGGCGGTTGTGCGTGGGGCACCTTCGGGTGCGCTGGTTTTCCTATTGACCGGTCTGCTAACCCGCGTACAGCTGCCACCCTCGTTTAGCAGCGTTGGCGGTAGCTCTCTTGTTCAATAGGAGTTACACCATGAATAAAGTCGTCCCCGACCCACCCCTCAGTTCAGCCAAAGCCCGCGCCGCGTTCAACCGCGCCATCGACCATTACCTGCCCACTCAGGGTGTGCCAATCGAAGAGTTGAGCTTCGAAGATGCCCTGCTCTACACCGCCAGCTTGCTCGACAGCGCTTCGGCCACGACGCTCAATTGCAGTGAACTGCTGCCAAGCCCTGAGCGGGCGAAGATTCTGGCGGTGTGGCATTTGCTGGAAATGGCCAGGACCACCGTGGACCGCTCTATCGAGTGCCTGAACCCCGCCCGTTAAAAACTGTGGGAGCTGGCTTGCCTGCGATGGCGGTGTGTCAGTGCGGTTATCTGTTACTGATACACCGCCATCGCAGGCAAGCCAGCTCCCACAGAAAAGCAGAGCACTACAGGGCTGGCAGTTGAACTCGGTCAAATTGTGGGAGCGGGCTTGCTCGCGAATGCGGTGGGTCAGTGACACATGAGTTGGCTGGCACACCGCCTTCGCGAGCAAGCCCGCTCCCACAGTTGATCTACGGTGATCTTGCGTTATTTGGACACCGGCATCGCAAACTCCGCGCCTTGTTCGATGCTCTCCGACCAGCGCTGCATGATCGACTTCTGCTTGGTGTAGAAGCGCACGCCTTCGGTGCCGTACGCATGCATGTCGCCAAACAGGCTCTTCTTCCAGCCACCAAAGCCGTGCCAGGCCATCGGCACCGGGATCGGTACGTTGATGCCGACCATGCCCACCTCGATACGCCGCGCAAACTCGCGGGCGATGTTGCCGTCGCGGGTAAAGCAGCTCACGCCGTTGCCAAATTCGTGGTCGTTGACCAGCTTGATCGCTTCGGCAAAGTCATTCACACGCACACAGGCCAGCACCGGGCCGAAGATTTCTTCGCGGTAGATGCTCATGTCCTGGGTCACGTGGTCGAACAAGGTCGCGCCGAGCCAGAAGCCATTTTCCAGGCCGGGTTCGGTGGGCACATAGTCACGGCCGTCGAGCAGCAATTGCGCACCGGCTTGCACGCCTTGTTCGATGTAGCCACTGATGCGCTCCAGCGCGGCCCGCGACACAATCGGGCCCATTTCGGCCTTTAAATCGCGGCCGTCGGTGATGCGCAATGTCTTCGCGCGCTCGGTCAAGGCGGCGATGACTTTATCGCCCACATCGCCCACCAGCACCGCCACCGAAATGGCCATGCAGCGTTCGCCGGCACTGCCGTAAGCCGCGCCCATCAGTGCGTCGACGGTTTTTTCGATGTCGGCGTCGGGCATCACCACCATGTGGTTTTTCGCGCCGCCCAAGCCTTGTACGCGCTTGCCATTGCGCGCACCGGCTTCGTAGATGTATTGCGCAATCGGCGTGGAGCCGACGAAGCTCAAGGCCTTGACGTCCGGGTGTTCGAGCAGCGCATCCACCGCTTCCTTGTCGCCCTGCACCACGTTGAACACGCCTGTGGGCAAGCCGGCTTCATGCAGCAGCTCGGCCATGAACAGCGACGCGCTCGGGTCAGTCGGGCTTGGCTTGAGGATAAAGGTGTTGCCCGCCGCGATGGCGATGGGGTACATCCACATCGGCACCATCACCGGAAAGTTGAACGGCGTGACGCCGGCCACTACGCCCAGGGGCTGGCGCATCGTCCAGTTGTCCATGCCCCGCGAGACCTGGTCGGAATGCTCGCCCTTGAGCAGGTTCGGAATGCCGCAGGCGAACTCGAGGATGTCGATACCCCGGTCGACTTCGCCCTGGGCGTCGGTGAAGACCTTGCCGTGTTCGGCGACGATGATGCGCGCCAGGTCGTCCTTGCGTTCGCGCAGCAAGTGCAGGTATTCGAACAACACGCGGGCACGGCGGATGGGCGGCGTATCAGCCCAGCTGGCAAACGCCGCTTGGGCGGCGGCGACGGCTTCACCCACGGTCTGGCGGCTGGCCAGCGCGACGCGGCCGGTCACTTCGCCGGTGGCCGGGTTGTAGACGTCCTGATAGCGATCATCGCGGGAAACGCGCTGGTCGTTGATGTAGTGCTCAATCGTGGTGGTCATGGCAGGTATCCCAGGTGGGTAGCGTTGGAACACACGATAGGCTTTCGGTTTGTTCCAAACCAGAGCAGAATCCAGAACTGATTGTCCTCATAGGCGAACAATAGCGTCATGGAAAAATCCGAGATCGAAGGGCTGTGGACCCACATTCATTGGCTGTCGGTGCTGGAAGAACACGGCACCTACACCGCCGCCGCCGCACGCCTGGGTGTGAGCAAATCGGCGGTCAGCCAGCGCATTTCGGACCTGGAAAAAGCCACCGGCACGCGCCTGGTCACCCGCACCACGCGCAGCGTGCGCCTGACCGATGCCGGGCTGTCATTGACCCGCGACGTGCGCAGCGCCTATGAACATATCGCGCGCAGCTTCTCGTCGGTGCGCGACTCTGCCGGTGAGATTCGCGGGCTGGTGCGCCTTACCGCGCCGGTGGCGTTTGCGCGTCAGCAGTTGGTGCCGCACTTGTCGGAATTTTTGCAGCTGTACCCGCAGGTGCGTATCCAACTGGATGTGTCGGATGCCTTGAGTTCGCTGGCGGCCGAAGGTTACGACCTGGCCGTGCGGCACGGCTTCCAGGTGCCGGAAACCCATGTGGCGTGGAAACTGTGCGACACCGGTTCGGTATTGGTCGCCACGCGCGACTATCTGCAACAGCACGGCGAACCCCGCGAACCCGGCGACCTCACTGCGCATAACTGCCTGTATTACCCACGCGGCAGCGACCAGCCGGCCTGGACCTTCGAACGCGGCGGCAAGAAGGTTGAACGCGTGACCGTGCCCATCGCCGGCAGCTTTTCGACCAACAACAGTGAGGCGCTGCGCGACTCGGCGCTCAACCACCTGGGCATCGCCCTGCTCCCGGACTTCAGCGCGCAGGCCGCGCTGGCCAGTGGCACCTTGGTGCAGGTGCTCAAGGGCTGGACGCTCAAGGGCGCGTTTGCCGATGAGATTTACCTGATACGGCCGTATTCGCCCCATGTGCCGAAATCGGTCAGTACGTTAGTTGGCTATCTAAAGGATAAGTTGTCAGACGGCTTCCGGTTTAATGGATGAATAATAAACTCATGCATACGACTTAAGCGGAATCGTTCTCGACAACCACTTACAAATAAACTTCTTATAGCCAGCGGCAATAATCCAAATAACCAATATCCAGACCTTGTACTGAACTTGTTACTTGCGAAAGCCAGTGACAACAGCTTCTTGACACTTCAAAAAAAGCCATACAACTAATTGTAAAGCATGGATAAAACTCGCCGCACACGCGGCGCTTAAACTCCGCTTTCAAACTCATACCTGCGCAAACTTGCAAAAAAACCACAACCGGCTACGTTCATGAATACCGTGAAAGCCATCAGCCATTACGCACACAACCTGCCGTACAGGCGAGGAACTCTATTGCTCTGAAAACAGCGCCTAACACTGACACGGAACTTAGTCTTAACTCTCAAAAGGGATGCTTTGATGAAGCGCAGCCGCGGGTATCGTGCGTTCTCGAAAAAGGCGCCAGCCGAACATTTCTGGCTGTCGTTGTTTGGCTTTTCAGTGCTGGTGATTGCCAGCTTCCTGTTGTTTGAACAACAGATCCAAGACTTCCTGATTCACCTCAACCTGTACCAACCTTCCACCACCGCCCAAGCCCTTAACCTGGCACTGCTGCTGATCGCCTTGCTCGCCCTCGACGTGGTGCTGCCGGTGCCGTCGAGCATGGTCGCGTTGCTGGCAGTCGCCATGCTCGGCAGCCTCGGTGGCTACCTGGTGATTTTTATCGGGCTGTGCCTGGGTGCCGCGCTGGGGTACGCGCTGGGCGCCGGTTACTTGCGCTTGCTGTCCGGCCGCCTTGGCTTGCATCAGCGCCAGCCTGGGCAGTTGGCGTATCGGCTGGGCACCTTGTCGTTGATTTGCCTGCGCGGTGTGCCGGTGCTGGCGGAAACTTCAGTGGTGGCCGCCGGGATGCAGCGCTACCCGCTGCGCGCGTTTTTGCTGATTACCACACTGGCCAACGCGGGACTGGCACTGGCTTACACGGCCATCGGCACGTTGCTGATCGAGCAGCACGCACTGCTGGTGACCATTCTCGCCAGCATGGTGTTGCCGCTGGCGTTTGTGGCCGGTTACAGCCTGCTCAAACCCAAGCCCTGTGTGGAACAGCCGCTGCGCGGACGCTTCGAGGTCAGTTACGACTACCCGGTGATCTTCACCGACCATCTGTTTGATCCGGGCAACCCGTGCCTGCACCGCGAACTCATCACACAACACGCTGCGCCGGTGACGGTGATGGTGTTCGCCGATGAGCAACTGCTGCACAGCGCCCCAGCGCTTGCGGAACAGATCGACGCCTACTTCGCCGCCCATGCCGACCTGCAGTTAAAAACCGCGCCCATCGCCGTGCCGGCCGGTGAACCGAGCAAAACTTCACAGGTGCTGGAGCAGCTCTACAGCGACATGCTGCAACACGGCCTGGACCGGCATTGCTACGTGCTGGCCCTGGGTGGCGGCGCGGTGCTGGATGCGGTGGGCTACGCCTGCGCCACCTTTCACCGTGGCATTCGGCTGATCCGCATTCCCAGCACCGTATTGGCCCAGAACGACGCCGGCATTGGCGTGAAAAACGGCATCAATGCCTTCGGCCAGAAGAACCTGCTGGGCGCCTTCTACCCCGCCACCGCCGTAATCAATGACTTCCAACTGCTCACCAGCCTCACACGTCGCGACCAGATCGCCGGGTTGGCCGAGGCGGTCAAGGTAGCGCTGATCAAGGATCAGGCGTTCTTCGAATGGATGGAGCAACACGCCGACGCCCTCGCCCACTTCGAGCACAGCGCCAGCCGCTACGCGATTCGTCGCTGCGCCGAGCTGCACCTGGCGCATATCACCGGGGCGGGCGACCCGTTCGAACGCGGCAACGGTCGGCCCCTGGATTACGGGCACTGGGCCGCGCACAAGCTTGAAAACCTCAGCCACCACCGGCTGCGCCATGGCGAAGCCGTCGCGGTGGGCATGGCGCTGGACGGGCTGTATGCGAATGCCTTGGGGCTGTTGAGCGATGCCGACACGCAACGGGTGATGCGCCTGTTGCGCACGCTGGGTTTCAACCTGTGCCCGCCGGAGCTGGCGTTGAAAGATGCCCAGGGCCGCTCACCGTTGTTGCTCGGCCTGGAGGAGTTCCGCCAGCACTTGGGCGGGCAACTGTCGATCCCGATGCTCAACCGCATCGGCCAGTCGGTGGACCTGCATGAGATCGACAGCGCGACGATGCAGGCGGCGCTGCAACGGCTGTCGAGCGCAAGCGATGCAGCGCTGCCCCTGGGCGAGGGTTACGCACAATGAGCCCGATGAAAACCTGGATGACCCTCGGGCGCGTCTCCAACCTGCCTACGGTGTGGACCAACACCCTGGCCGCCGCCCTGCTCGCCAGCAGCGCCGGCGCATTGGCACCGCCGTCGTCGCTGGTGTGGGGGTTGCTGCTGATCACGCTGTCGTTGCTGTACCTGGCCGGCATGCTGTTGAACGACTGGCTCGACGCCGACTGGGACCGGCAACACCATAACCCGCGCCCGATCACCCTGGGCTTGGCCAGCCGCCAGCAGGTGGGCCGGGCCACGGCGCTGCTGCTGATACTCGCCGCCGCTGCGGTGCTGGGCCTGAGCCGCTTGATCGACGAGCCGCATTGGCTGCTCGGCAGCGTGCTGCTGCTGGTGGGCTGCATCGTCGGCTACAACCTGCTGCACAAGAAATACGCCCACAGCGTGTGGTTGATGGGTGCCTGCCGCTCGGCGCTGTACCTCACGGCGGCGGCCAGCCTGGCGGTGCCAGCGGAGCCGATCTGGCTGTGCGCGATATTGCTCGGGGTGTACATCAGCGGCCTGACCTACCTGGCCCGCCAGGAACATCGCAACCAGTTGATCAGCCGCCTGCCGTTGCTGCTGATGCTCAGCCCGCTGGCGCTGGCGCTCTATTCCAACACGCTGTGGTTCTGGCCGGTGTTGCTGCTGTGGCTTGGCTGGTTGGGCTGGCATTACTGGAAACACCTGGCCAACCCGCCACAGCGCCAGGTGCGTGCGTTTATCGGCGCAGGCCTGGCCGCCCTGCCGCTGTTCGACGCGCTGGTGCTGGCGGTGGCCAACCAGCCGCTGGGCAGTCTGTTGTGTGTGCTGGTGTTTTTCCTGCTTCCCCACTTTCAGCGTTGGATCAAGCCGACATGAACATGCGCCAGGATGGCCTCACCGAACACCTTCAAGCCCTGACCGAGCAACTGAATGCCAGCGAACTGGCGTGGTGGCAGCAGGCGCAGGCACAGCTTGCCCTACAACCCAGCGCGACCACGGCGGCGTTGTTGAGCGGCCAGTGCAAACGTCACCTGCCAGCACCTGCCGTCACGTTGGCGCGTGGGTTGCTGCTGGCCCAAGCACTCGAACACACCCCGGCTGCCGAGCAGTTGCCGCTGCTGCACCAGCTGTTCCTGTGGGGTGACGATCAGGAAAAAGCCGCCCTGCTCAGCGCCCTCGATTGGCTCGACAGCGACGGGTTGTGCGTGGCGCTGGCCTTGCAGGCCGGGCGCACCAGCAACCCGCAGGTGTTTGCCGCCCTGGCCCTCGACACCGCGTACCCGTCACGCCATTACTCGGAGCGTGCGTTTCACCAGTTGGTGTTGAAGGCGCTGGGCATGGGCCTCGATATCGGGCGCCTGGTCGGCCTCACCCAACGCCACGGCGTCACGCTGAACCAGCTGGCCCTCGACCTGCTCGACGAACAGCTCGCCGCCGCGCGCACCGTGTCCCCCGGCCTGCCCAAAGTGATCGCCTTCGACCTGCTTAGCCCGGCGCAACTGCAACGCTTGCGCGGCCTGCGCCTGCCGCCGGAATGGCACGCCTACCTGAACTGACACCGCCCAACGCCGCCCTTTTCCTTGACGAGGATTCACCATGCTCAAGTACTTCGATCCGCATATTCATATGGTCAGCCGCACCACCGACGACTACCAGAACATGGCCGCCGCCGGCATTACCGGGGTGATCGAACCGGCGTTCTGGCAAGGCCAGGCGCGCACCAGCGTTGGCAGTTTCGTCGACTATTTCGACACGCTGCTGGGCTGGGAACGCTTTCGCGCGAGCATGTTTGGCATTCATCACTTCTGCACCATCGGCCTGAACCCCAAGGAGGCCAACGACCTGTCGATTGCCAATGAAGTGCTGGAGATCCTGCCGCGCTACCTGGTCAAAGACGGCGTGGTCGCGGTGGGCGAAATCGGCTACGACGACATCACGCCGGAAGAGGACCGTTTTCTCGCCGCGCAGTTGGAACTGGCCAAGCAATTCAACCTGCCGGTGCTGGTGCACACCCCGCACCGCGACAAGGTCGGCGGCACCAAGCGCACCCTGGCGGTGATTCGCGAAGTCGGGATCGCCGAGCACCTGGTGATCATCGACCACCTCAACGAACTGACCTTGCCGCTGGTGCTCGACAGCGAGTGCTGGCGCGGCCATTCCATCTACCCCAACACCAAAATGTCGGAGCTGCGCATGGTGGCGCTGCTCAAGGAATACGGCACCGAGAAAATGGTGGTCAACAGCGCGGCCGACTGGGGCATCAGCGACCCGCTGAAAGTGCCCAAGACCGGCCAGGCGATGTTGGCGGCAGGCTTCACTGAAGCCCAGGTGGAACAGGTGCTGTTCCACAACCCGGTGGACTTTTTTGCCCAAAGCGGCCAGCTGGACAAGGCCTTGGTCAGCACACCGCTGCCCATCGACCAGCGCAAGCAATGGCAGGAAAACTCGGCCCTGCGCGGCCAGGACCCGGTGGTCAAATGAGTGTCGGCAGCGGCTGGACGGCCGCGCAGGTCGGGTATTGCAGCAACGTGCACCCGACCCGAGACCTGGCGGGGTTAAGCGCCTCCATCGAGCAGCACTTTCAAGGCGTGCGCCGCCTCCGGGGGCTGCCGCAACAGGACAGCGGCCTGTGGATTTGCGCTCACGCGGCGGCCCAGTTACAGGAACATTCGGCGCGTGCGCAGTTCCTGGAGCGGCTCAAGCAGAGCGGCATGCGCCTGACCTCGCTGAACGGTTTTCCCTATGGCGAATTTCATCAGGGCGCGGTGAAAGCCGAGGTCTACCTGCCCAACTGGGCCGAGCCGCAACGCTTGGCTTACAGCCTCGACCTGGCGCGGATCCTCGCCGACGCCTTGCCGCCCGATTGCCGCCAAGGGGTGATTTCCACGGTGCCGCTGGGCTACGCCGCCACCTGGACGCAGGCGTTACAAGCGCGCGCCGATGCGCACTTGAGCCAACTCACCGCCGCCCTCGCCCGCCTGCATGGGGAAACCGGCAAGAAGATCGTGTTCTGCCTGGAGATGGAGCCGGACTGCGTGTTGGAAAACACCGAGCAGGCCATCGCGTTCTTCCAGCGTCGGCAAGCCATCGACCCCAACCATGCCTACCTGGCGCTGTGTTTTGATGTGTGCCACCAAGCGGTGATGTTCGAAGACTGCTACCAGTCGCTGCAAAGGCTGCATCAGGCGCGGGTGCCGGTGGGCAAGATTCAGCTGTCCAACGCGATGATTTGCCGCCTGCCGCCAGAAGCCGACCCGCGCCGTGCAACCGTGCTCGCGACCCTGGCTAGCTTTGCCGAAGCCACTTACTTGCATCAGGTCAAAGCCCTGGATGCCCAGGGCCGCTTGCGCGCCTGGCCGGACCTGCCCGCCGCCCTGCACACCTGCGCCGGGTTCAGCGAACTGCGCATTCATTTCCACATCCCGCTGTTCAGCGAACACCTGCTGCTGCCCGAACTCAGCGGCAGCCAGGTGGCCCTGGCGCAGACGTTCGATTACCTGGCGGCGCATGCTGATTTTCGCCCGGTGCTGGAAGTCGAAACCTACAGTTGGGGCGTACTGCCCGCTGAACTGCGACCCGCCACCGAGCCCGCCCAGCTGGCGGGCATTGCGGCGGAATTGCGTTGGGTCGAGGAGCAATTGCGCCAACGCAACCTGTTGCGCACCCTGGCGCAGGAGGCGTACGCCGATGCCCTCTGAGCAACCGCTGCTGCTGATCAACGTGGTCGGGCTGACGCCGTCGCTGTTGGGTGACGCGACGCCGCATATCAACGCCCTGCTCAAGACCGCGCAGATGGCCCATCTGCAACCGGTATTCCCCGCCGTGACCTCAACGGTGCAGGCTTCGATTCTTACCGGCGCGCCGCCGTCGCAGCACGGGATTGTCGGCAATGGCTGGTACTTTCGCGACCAGGCCGAGGTGCGCTTCTGGCTGCAACCGAATGCGCTGATCCAGGGTGAAAAGGTCTGGCACACGCTCAAACGTGAAATCCCAGGCTTTCGCTGCAGCCAGTTGTTCTGGTGGTACAACATGTATGCCGACGTGGACGCCGCCATCACCCCGCGCCCGCACTACCCGGCCGATGGGCGCAAGCAGTTCGGCCTGTATTCGTCACCGCCCGGTTTGCATGAGCAGATCGAGGCGCAAATCGGCGAGTTCCCGTTCCCCGGCTTCTGGGGGCCGACGGCGGGCATTGCGTCGAGCCGCTGGATCGTCGAGTGCGCGATGGCCGAGCTCCAGATCAGCCGCCCGCACCTGCAATTGATCTACCTGCCTCATCTCGATTACAGCTTGCAGCGCGTGGGGCCGGATCACCCGTCGATTAGCGATGAAGTGCGCGCCATCGACGCCGAGGTCGGGCGCCTGCTGGACTTCGCCGAAGCGCAGGGCGCGGCGGTGATGCTGCTCTCCGAATACGGCATCGAAGCCGTCACGCAATCGGTGTCGATCAACCGCGTATTGCGCGCCGAAGGCCTGTTGCACGTGCGCCAATCCTTGAGTTGGGAATTGCTCGACCCCGGCGCCAGTGCGGCGTTTGCCGTGGCAGACCATCAAATCGCGCATGTGTATGTGAAGCAGGCGCAGGACATCCCTCGGGTCAAGGCCTTGCTGCAACGCCAGCCCGGCATCGAGCAGGTGCTGGACAAGGACGAGCAGCGCGCCTGGCAGCTCGATCACCCCCGCAGCGGCGAGCTGGTGGCCGTGGCCGCAGCGGGTTACTGGTTCGATTATTACTACTGGCTGGACCCGCGCAAGGCCCCGGATTTTGCGCGCACCGTGGACATCCATCGCAAGCCTGGCTACGACCCGGTCGAGCTGTTTGTCGACCCGGCGATTCCTTTCCCGAAGCTGAAAGTGGCGCGCCGCCTGCTGCAGAAAAAACTCGGCTTTCGCTACTACATGGACCTGATCCCTCTGGACACCACGCTGGTCCGTGGCAGCCACGGCCGCCTGCCGAGCAGCGTGCAGACCGGCCCCTTGCTGATCACCAATTGTGATCTGGCGTTGCCGCAACAACTTGCGGCGACGGCAGTGAAACAACTGCTCCTGGAACATTTCCTGGGGCGCCCACACGCTGAACTGGCCAATGCCAAGGAGCTTCCATGCGGCGAGCCTTATCTATCACTGTCCTGAGCGCACTGGCCGGTTTGGCCCATGCCCAAGGCGCAAACACGTCGTTCGACTGCACGGATTTTCTGCAGTTTGGCGGCAATATCGACAAGACCCGAACCACCTTTACCCAGAGCCCCGAGACCCTGGCCTGGAACTGGTTCGTCTGCCTGAACCAACCCGCTGCCTCGCAAAGCGCCGATATGGTCTGGGAAACCATGAAACCTTCCGACCAGGTCTACCTGGCCAACGGCGCGCAACCGCTGCCCTACGCCCAACGCGTGCCCGTGCCAGCCGCCGTGCTGACGCAAGCCCAGGCGATGGGCATGAACGCCAATCGCACCTTTCACAACCTCAACGCCACGCAACAGGTGGACGGGTTGATCCTGGAAATGGGCGGCCAGGTGCCGCCCGCCCAGCAAGGCCAGGCCGTGCGTTTCCAACTGCTGATGGGGCCGGACACCTTCAACTACATCGTGCAGCAGAAGGTGTACAACGTGAATGGCCAGGCCGCGCTGACCAGCGACTTGAACTTCCCCTCCAGCGCCTGGGAGTTGAAGGCCGCCTGGCTGTGGATCGGCAACAACCCGACCTATCAGCAGCAACTGGCCAACGATGGTTACTACATCGCCCAGACCTACTACCAACAGGGCAACCAGTACGTGGTCGGCTATGCGGCGTTGAGCGGCTTGCATGTGATCAACAAACTCAACCCCGACTGGGTGTGGACCACGTTTGAGAACCGCAACAACAGCAAGTACACCGTGACCAACGCGGTCCCGCCCACGCCGATGACCAACAGCACCGGGCCGACGGCGGCGGCGCAACCGGTCAATAGCAGCTTTCAGGCGAGTTACCCGACGCTGGCGCAGTACGAGCTGATCGGCGTGCAGTCCAACACCACGCCCACCCTGCTCGCCAACTCCCAGCTGGAGTCGGCCTTCCAGAACATGTCTTCGTGCTTCGCCTGCCACGGCACCGCCGCGTATTCACCGACCAAAGGCTACTTCAATTTCGCCCTCAAACAACAGGGCGGCATCGTCTACCCCACCGCCGCACTGCCGGCTTCCGACTTTGTCGGGTATCACAAACTGGACTTTGTCTGGTCGCTCAAACGCGCCCAGTGGCAACGCTAAGGAGCATGACATGAGCGTATTGAATTTCCCGCGTATCTACCTGGGCGGCCATATGTTCTGGAACCCGCCGACCGCCAACAACAACGACATGTACCCGCTCTACGATGCGGTGAAAATGCAGATGAACTGGCCGTTCCTGAAGGCCTTCGACATCACGCCGTTGAATGCCGCCAGCACCCTGCTGCCGTGGACGATTGCGCCGTTGGCGCCGGCCAGCGTGCCCAACTATGTGATGCAAGTGCCCGGTAACGCCGGGCAATTGAGCTCGCCGATGATTCCCGGTGAATGGAACCTGTTCGGCGACAACGCCTGCGGCACCGTGAGCTACAACCAGACCCAGTCGGTGATCACCGGGGGCGAGTTGCCCAACGGTGGTTATGTAAGCCAGGACCCGCTGATCAACCAGAGCTATCAGCTGCTCGGCAATCCGTTTGGCGGCGCACCCTCTTCCCCTGCGCGCTTTGTCGATGTGAGCCCGTGGCAGAACACCTTCACCGCGCTGTACTTCGACAAGCTGGTGCTGGGCAATGCGCAATGCGGCCTGACGCTCAACCGCGAGCACCGCATGCTCGACCGTTTCCTCAATTTCAATTGGGCCAACCTCGGCGGCCTGGCCTACGTCACCACCACTTGGCAGACGTGTTTTCCCAAGGCAAACCTTGAATGGGTGATCGGCAATTCGGCCCTGCTGCAAAACCTGCAGGCGCAGATGGCGCAACAAAACGCCAAGGGCTTGATGTTCCGCTTTACCACTTACCTGACCTGCTACGACAAGAACGGCATCTTCAACGACTACCCGCCTATCGACACCCACAGTTCTACGCCTGCGGCCCAGGCCAAGGTGCAGGCCATGTATCAACAGGCGCTGGACAATGTCGGCGATATTTTCTTCAACCCGGCGTATAGCCGCACGGTGGGCAGCCTGGGGCTATGGTTTGAGGATGAGTTCCCCACCGCCCCGGCAGGCAGGCGCCTGGTGCCGGCCGCCAAGGTGCCGATCTACAAAACCTCACCGGGCACCACCAGCCAGGTGCAACTGGGCGTGATCTCGGCCCAGGCCCATGGCACTACCTTGTCCCTGGACCTGGGCAACGCCTTCCCGTTCTATCCCGTGGACAGCAAAGCCGACATCCCCGTCGCCGCCAAATACCAGGCCGGCAACTACCAGATTGGTATCCGCCAGGGCACGCAATTCAGCCCGCTGGCCAGCTTCGGGTATGAGGACTATCAACAGTTGGCGTTCGACAAACGCGCCGGCATCCTCGACCTGCCGCTGACCGTGCAAGCCCAGGCACAGCTGCAAACCGGCACCCTGGAACTGCAACAGCAAGGCACCACGCCGATCATCGCTGCGACCCAGCAACTGTGGACCGCCGAAGTGGTGCAGAGCGCCGGTTTTATCGACGTGGGCGACACCAAGACCCTGCAGGTCATGGTGCAATACGACGGCCAGCCGGCGCCGGAGGGCACGGTGTTGTGGGTGGCCGAATACGGCAATGCCTACATGCTGTGCACCACTGATTACTACCTGGCGTTCAGCAACGCGGCGGACTTCACGCTGTTCTACAACGACCCGCAGAACCCGGCGAACAACAGCCCGAACCTGCCGCAGTTCAGCGGTGCCAAGGCCGTGCCTGGCCAGATCACCGAGGGCACCGGGCGCCAGCTCATGGCCACCCGGCTGGCGGTGTCGGCCGATCAGACGACGCCGGTGACTTATCAGCAATTTCTGCCGACACCGGCCGCTGTCGCCTTGAGCCCAACGCTCACGTTCGCCAACCCGATTGCCATGCAAGGCACGCTGCAAGACCCACTGAACAGTCCGGTGAACTACAGCCTGGCGCAGATCAAGACCGACGCCAATGGCATCGCCAACCTGACCGTCACTGCCCAGGCGCCGGGATTTCCGACCTTGCGTTTCTTTGTGCAGGACGGCCAGCAGGCGCCAGTGATTCCGTTCAGCTTCCCACTCAACCAGGCCTTTACCGATTTCCTTGCACCCCTGCGCGTGCTGCCGCAGGAACCGCAGATGCAGCAGGACTTCGTGAATGCCTGGAACCTGATTTACCAGCGTGCAGACGCCGGCAAGTTGATCTGGGAGACCTTCATCTACCCGTTCATTTTGCAGCCGTTCTATTACCTGTACCCGATCATGAGCAAGTACATGCCGCTCAATAACCTGACGCGCATCGAGGGCGCCGTCGACCAGTTGATTGTGCTGATCAGCAAGGCATACCAGGAGGAAAGCACCCTGGCGATGCCGATCACCCGCGACATGCCGCAAAGCCGCCGCGCGGTGCTGGAGCTGTGGGCCCAGGCGCTGGTGAAGCGCAATTACCCGCCCGTGCCGCTGAGCATGACTGACTACCAATAAGCCGCACACAGGACCACCGGGTGACGCAGCTGTCACCCGGCTTTCACAGGAGTGTTTTATGAACGCCAGCCTTTTCAACCGCCTGTTGCTGCTGATGCTGCTGCTCAGCCCCGCTGCATTTGCCGGGGACGACAGCGGTGCCGTGTACTTCACCAACGGGGTGCACAACAGCGAAGGGTGCACTGCGCAGAACGGCAATTGCATCGCCAAGCGCGCGCCCGGCGACCCGTCCGATCCGTTTTTCCCGGCGCAATGGATCAGCGACTGGACGATGTACCGGGTGATGAACAACTACCAGAACAACCCGCCGCCCTACAGCAACCCACCCGCCACGCTCAAACCTGCCGACTACACCGTGTCGCGCGGGACCAGCTACTACGACACCACCTACATCCCAGCGGACGGCGATGGTTTCGGCGCGATGATGGAGCACTACGAGAAATATTGCCTGCCGATCTTCCCGATCAAGAACAACAACTACAGCTGCTCGTTTGTGTCCCTGGGCAACAAGGCGTACTTCCTGACCTACCCGCAGGACCGCCCGAAAGACATGCCGGCCTGCTGCATGTTTTCGCCGATGAACCATCCGCCGCGCCAAGACTTTATCGAGCACCTGCCCTACAGCGCCGAGCGCAGCAAACACCTGAATGGCAGCGTTCAGGCTTATGCGCTGGACCTGGACTCACCGTCGGGGCCGATTCTGTTCGGGTATGCGTTTAACAAACAGCAGACGGGCAAACCGCCCTACCGCTTGCCCCAGTCGTTCTTCTTTTCCGGCGATACCAGCGTCGCCAACGCGCCCATCGTGAGCCAGAACTACACCAACTTTCGCATTGCCAAGCCCAACCCGGCGCAAACCTGGGACCAAGTGGCCGCCATGTGCCCGTCGAACCCGCCGCCGTGCCAATTGTTCGAGCCGCCCGCTTCACAGAGCAACGGCCACAAAGCGCAGTGGAACCAGCTCATGCAGCGCAAACCCTGACCACAAGGACGTATCGCCATGAAAACACTCGTGAGTGTGATGTTACTCGGGCTGGTCAGCTTGTCGGCCCAGGCGCGGGAAGCGCCTGAGCCGTCGACGCTGGTCACCCCACTCAACTGCCAGCCGCCCAGCAGCGCACCGGCGGCCAACGCCAGCCAGGATCAGTTCGATCAATACAGCTGGCAGCTGTTTATCGCCTTGAACTGGCCGGCCCAGGATGGGCAGCGCGGCACGCCCAATTGCAACAAGCAGCCCGGCGACCCCGGCTACACCGTGTGGCAAACCTACAAGACCGTGAGTGAAATTTTCTTGCCGGGCGCCGCCAACCCGGGGCCGTGGAACAGCCCGCTGACTGCCAGGAGCCTGGGCATCATCAACATTGCGGCGTTGAAAAACAGCTCACTGGTCAACTCCATCGACCAGGCGGTGGGCGGCTGGCTGATCGACCAGGCGGGCAACCCGACCTACTACGATATCTCGGCCAACCAGGCCTCCTACAACTACATCGTCGGCAATAACTTCTACAACGCGAATGTGGTGTCCAAGGCCAGCACCATCAACTTCCCCAACGGCGTCATCGAGGTCAAATCCAGCTGGCGGATCCTCACCGCCCGTGACAATGCCAGCCATTACCTGACGCAGTTTGCGCGGGTGGCGCGGTTCAACAGCCAGGGGCAGCGCATTGGCGTTGGCGAGGCGTATTTGGGGCTGGTGGGTTTGCACATCATCACCAAGGTCAATGGTTACCCGCAGTGGATCTGGTCGACCTTCGAGCAGGTCGAAAACGTGCCGCCCAAAGCCAAGGTCAACGGCCAGTGGGTCGACCAACCCGTGGCGGGCACCGCCTACTCCTACTTCAATGCCGCCGCCCCCGCCGCCGCGCTCAACCAGTCGCCCTGCAACTGGCAGACCCAAGGCACGCAACTGGTGTGCGTGCCCAAACCCGGCACCACCTTCCAGACGCCCAACCCGCTGAACCGCGTGACACCGATCGCCGATGTCACCGGCTGGGTCAACAACAACTACCGCACCAACCCCGGCCTGCAACGCAGCGTGTTGAAGTACTACCAGTTGATCACCACGCAGCGCCCGTTGCTGCCGAACAACCCGAGCAACCCCTTGGGCCAGCCGACCCCGGCACTCTCGGCCAACGTGACCATGGAAAGTTATATCCAGCCCAACAGCAGTTGCATGAACTGCCACTCCATGGCGACGCCGGTGAAGAGCCCGTTCAAATCCGATTTCTCGTACCTGTTCAAATTCGCCAACCCACCGTTTACCCCTCACGCCACGGACAAGGAATAGACCATGAGCATCCTCAACGGACCACGACTGAATTTCTGGGGCGGCATCCGCACGGACGTGAGTTTGCCGAACAATTCGCCGACCATTCCTTTCAATGGCAATGATGACTGGCCGCTCTTCGACCTGACCACCTCGACCATGGCGCCGGGCGCGCAGTCGTATACCGACGACCAGCTCAACAGCATGATCAACGCGCCCACCGGCAACTACTACACCGCAGGCGGCTGGAACCACTACGGCCAGCATGTGGTGGACATGCAAAACGCCTTGATCAGCTCCCAAGGCAACCCCGGCAGCGTCAGCACCACGGGTGACCAGGTCGGTCAGCCGGTGTACCTGCTCGGTTCGGTGGACCCGGTGACCGGCCAGGGCCCGGTGTCCGGACCGATGATGGTCGACCTCGACCCCAGCGCCTCGACCACCACGCAGATTTTTGTCGGCGGCCTGCAAATCGGCAGCAACGACAATATCCAACTGCTGATTCGCTGCAATGCGGTGTGCAGCAGTTTCGACGTGACCACCCGCGTGCTGGAGCCGGCGAAGATGGATGCACCGGGCTCGTTTCACGCCAGCGGCACGTTTCAGCTGACGTTTCCATTGAGCAGCATCGTCAGCTGGAACAAGAACAGCAGTGGCCTCAAGGCGATCATCCAGGCGCCGGGCGCAACCGGCATCGTCTTGCGGTTTGTGATGTTCGAAATGTGCCCGCAGATGACCACCGCGCAGCTCGACGCCGATTACGCCGCCGGTAAGTACACGCCCAACCCGAGCATCGGCCGGGTCATTGGCACACTGGCCCCGGCGTTTGCCGGCGAACCGCTGAGCTGTCAACCGGGCCGGCAATTGGTCAACACGAACACCAAAAATGCGGCTTACGCGGCGGTCGGCAATACGGGGGTGTTGAGCCTGGACATGGTCAACGTGATTCCCAAGCAAACCTTTCGTGCCGTGCGCGACGACATTACCAGCCCCATCGGGCCGAATGCGAACTATGGGCCGGTGACCATTTCAGCCGGCACCACCGCACTGCTCACCCTCAACCCGACCGCCAGCCCGCTGGTCAATTACTACGTGTATGGCGGCATTGTCGACCTGCCCCTGGATGTGAGCCAGCAGCAAACCGTCAATACCGCACCGCTGAGGATCACCGCCCCCAACCTCGTCGCGGGTAAGTCGCTTAACGCCACCGAGTCGATCTACCGGGTGTATGCCAACCAGCGCAACGTGTACCTGGAGGATTACCCCAACGGCCTGACGATCAACCTGCAAGTGCGCTACCTGGGCGGGCCGGTGCCGAATGCCACGAGCATCAGGCTGGGGGCCAGTGCGCCGGGGGTCTACGATCAGAAGCAATACATCGACTTCCTCAACTTCCCGCCGTCGCTGACGGTGAGCGCCGGCCAGCAGGCGGTGAGTTTTCCGGTCACGCTCAAACCGGGCAGTGCCGCCCAGGCGGGGTTCGTCGCGCTGACCTGCACGGCCAATGGCGTGGACGCCGGCGCGTTTTTCACCAACTTTCGCAAGTACGCGCAGACCGATTTCGGCATCGCCAGGGGCAGCACCATCACCTGGCAGCAGGTGTACCCCAACGTGCTGCGTTTTCACTACCTGGCCTTCCCCGCCATGTCGCGCTATGTGCCGCTGAACCAGCCCGACGCAATCATGGCGGCGAAGAACGCCATCCTCGCGCGCACCGCCGACGCCTATAAAGGCACCACGCTGTTCATGCCGGTGGTGCGCTCGATGTCCCCCGCCCAGCGCGCACTGCTGCGCGCCTATCTCACCGGCAGCCCATGGCAACCGCCGCAATAGGAGGCAAACACGATGACTCTGCATATTCCCGCCCAACCTATCGACAACCTGCGCCCGAGCACTTTTATCGCTGAAGGCCTGCTCAACCCGCGTGGTGTGTGCCTGCAAGCCGATGGCAGCCTGTTGCTGGCCGAAGCCGGTTCGGGTTTACCGGACCAACCGTTCAGCGGCCGCATCAGTCGCCTGCCACCCGACCCGCTGCAGCCTGGCGCTTACCTGCCCGGCGAAGTGCTCGCCCAGGGTTTTCGCAGCATTAACATGCAGGCACGCATGCTGCGGGATGAAATCATGGGGCTGTCGGACATCGCTTGTGGCGACGGGCGCTGCCTGGCCAGCCAGACCGATTATGTCGGCGGCTCCAAACTGCTCGACCTGCAATACAGCCCGCCCGAGCCGGTGTTTCACAGCCGTGGCAACCTCAATGCGCTGTGCTATCACCCGACGCGGCGCAGTTGGCTGGCGGTCAAACCCGATACCAACCAGTTGGTCGAATTTCGCAGCGGCGAGGAGGAACAGGTGCTGGCGCAACTGCCGACACTCGATCAAGGCCAGGAGGCGGTGCCCGTCACCCTGGTGTACGAGCCGGAAACTGACGGAGTTTTGATCAGCCTGTTCTCCGGCGAACTGCACGGTGAGCCCGCGCGTAAAGGCATCGACTTTGCCGACTTCGCCGGGCAGGTGATTCGCGCCCACCCGGCCAGCGGCCAGTTGGAGGTGGTGATACGCGGCCTGCAGTTGCCCACCGGATTGGCGTGGTGCCCGCACGGCAACCTGCTGGTGCTGGAGCTGTGCAGCCATCTGCAACAACCGCTGCCGCCAGACTGGAGCGGCGCGCCCCTGCATGGCGGTTTTACCCGGTTCAGCGGGCGGTTGTTGCGCTGCAACCTGCACAATCACCAGGTGGAAGTGCTCGCGCGCGGCCTGGATACGCCGTCCAACCTGTGCCGCGTGCCGGGCGCCGTGTTAGTCAGCGAAGGCATGGGGTTAACGGGTCGACCGCTGCCCCGGCCCGACAACACCGTGGCGCCGTTGACGGGCAGGCTGCGGCGGGTGCAGCTGTGAACCTACACCGCATCCTCTAACCGCAAAACGGTCGCAGGCCCGGCACGAAAAGACGGATTGTGCTTGGCCGCTTCCAGCATATGCGCAGCCGCGTGGTGGGCCTCCAGTGCAGCGCTGGAGGCCCACTTTTCGATCAGCACAAAACTGTCGGGGTTGCCCACAACCGGGTGCAGGTCGTATTGCAAACAGCCCTGCTCGGCCCTGACGTGAGGGGCCAGCCGTTCAAACGCGGCGAGCTGCTGCGAGCCTTTGCCGGGCTGGGTAGTGATAATGACCACAAGCCGCACTTCATCTGACATGCACACACCACTGCGTAAGTTGGACAAGGAATGCGCACAGTACGTGAGCCGAATGCCTCGATGCAAAAATCTGCAAATGCCTTGTGCATTTCACGCGGTTTTCACAGTCGGGCGCCTAGTCTGAATTCAGCTCCTAAGCGAACACCTTTAAGCCCGCGCCCCCATCGTGGGCTTTTCTTTGTCTGCGATTTGGGTCGCGACGACGTCCTGCCTCAGCCGATAAAAATGCTTTAATGCGGCCGCAATCAATCACCTCGGCATCGGCTGTCGATGCTGGCCTATTGAAAGGGAATTCATGAAAAAGCGACTTCTGGGTGTTTTTATCGGTGTGCTTCTCGCAGGTTGCACCAGCGCCCCACGCTATCAAGTGCCGGATGGGCTTTGGTATGCAGAGAAAGAAGACCCTACCCGGTACGGGTATCAGGTTTACGTTTACTTCAAGAACGACAAACAGTTTATCTGGTGGCGGACCAAGGAAACTCAGGACGTGGTGATGCAGCGCTGGGCTTACTACACCCATGACCATCCTGGCGTTGACCACCCGACTGCGTTTACCCGTGAAGGCGACTCGATAAAGGGCGAGCGGATCTTGATCAATAAAAACGACCAGGGCGTTCTTCAAGCCACCACCACTCAAACGTTTACCGGGCGTTTTCAGGGCGACACGCTCGAGATGGCGCTCACGACTACTGCAGTTTGGGCCTCTGGTAACGATGCTGGGGGTAATGTAGTGCGCTGGTCGATGAAGCGCCTCAAGCCTCAGGCCGCCAAATGACCCGGCGACTGCCGGGCCTTTGCCAACAACAAAAGGAATTGAAATGCGATTAACGCCAGCCTTGTTAGCGCTTGCCCTTGCAGGTTGCAACGCCAAGCCGCCCCAGCTTTCAGAGAGTGCACAAGCCAGGCTGGACGCCCCCTTGCCCACCTCTGAAAAACAACGCGTTTGGGAGTGCGCGGGAACGAGCAATGTCGTTGAAGGGCACAAGTTCGTGCTCAAACTGCAAGGAAAACCCGCGGACTGGGGTGGCGAAATCTGGTCGACCCTGGAGCGAGCCAAACGCCTGGGCTGTACTCAAGCAGAGATGGACGCTCCGGACATGGGCCATTGGTCGAGCCCATTCGTGGTGCCGCACCCGCGCTGATTGCTCTTCGCAGGCGACAGGCATACGGCCATTTTTGCTACGTGGAGCGGCTTTCGTTACGATTTTGTTGTTTTTTTACGCCCTTCCCGTTCTTTCGCTCGTATTGGTGGTGAATAAACCAGACGACCAAAAGCAGGCCTGCCAAGCCGAAAATCAATAGCAACAGCTCTATTGCGGGACCTTCGTGTGAAAACATTTTTCGTTCCTCGTCCTGAAGTCGCACGACCCAGAAAAGGCCGCACCCGAAATTATTCGTAACAATTCAAACATTTTCAGGTTAGCGATCAAAACGCCAGGTGGCAACCCGCAATTGCATCGAAACTATTGATCTAGACGGGTTGCCTATGGAACACAAAGGCGATACGGACGAATTCACCCTGACCTTTCCGGATATTTTCGTGAACGGCGAAAAAGTCCCCATGGCGCCCATTCACTTCAAGAAACGTGAAGAGCGCTATGCGCCGGTGTTCAATTGCTGAGTTGATCCCTCACAACGTTTAATTGTCGGGATGCTCACTGGCGACCGAATCGGCAGCGTCCACATCCGACATGTCCTCTTCCAGGGGCGCATCGTCCTCCGGCGGCAATGGAACCGCTTCCTCATCACGCCGAGGATCATGGCCGGTTTCATTGTCTGTGCCGCGCGTGACGGCTTGCTGGGATAGATTGCCTGGGGCTTTCTCGTTGATGTCCATGCTGGCTCTCCACTCTGGCGCGCGGAAAAACCCGCGCTTAAGCTTGAGAGGCGGCACCGCTTGCAAAGTGCAGAGCGTTAGACGAATGGCTTCCAAAGAAGGCGCTTCAAGCACGCCGGACGAACAGTAAAAAATGTGCAGCGTCGGCCCATCAAATGCGAACGGCAGGTTTCCCTGCCCCACTCGCGCTGAGCATTGGCGCCCTGTATAAAGACAACCTTTTTGACATTGCCGACAGGGAGACAGCCAAATGGCATTTCTGACAGACACTCAACTCAAGGAAATGGGCTTCAAGAAGCTGGGCAAGCAGGTAAAGATCAGCGACAAAGCCTCCCTTTACAACTGCGATCAACTTTCAATCGGCGACTACAGCCGCATCGATGATTTTTGCGTGATCTCGGGAAAAGTAACCCTTGGCCGGAACGTGCACATTGCTATTTTCAGCAACGTGGCCGGCGGCGAGTCAGGTGTGACCATGGAGGACTTTTCCGGCCTGGCCTACGGCTGCCAAGTGTTCACTCAGTCAGATGACTACTCAGGTAAAACACTGACCAACCCAACCGTCCCCAGCGCCTACAAGACTGAAACCAAAAGCCCTGTCCATATCGGTCGGCACGTGATCATAGGCACCAACTCAATCGTGCTTCCGGGTGTAAACCTGGCCGAGGGATGTTCTGTAGGAGCTATGACCATGGTGACCAAATCCACCGAGGCCTGGGGGATATACTTCGGCATTCCGGCCAAGCGCATAAAGAACAGAAGACGTGACCTTCTTGATCTTGAAGCGCAGTACCTTGCTTCGCAAAAGGATTAATCCATAGCGAAGTCAGCCGGCCCGTCAGCGTGCTACAGCCCTGGCGTTGGCTTGGCGCATTCTCCTCACCCCGACATTATTGGCGTACTCGTTTGGGCCCTGCCTGAAAGTTCCGAAGCGCCAATGAAATAAAAACCCCGGCAGCTAGCTCCATTCAATATAAACACCTGTGAGAACTGACAGTTACCTCCCTGCTGAAAGCGGCGTACGTTCAAAACGCAACCGCAGCCTCTAAATGAATAGGGCACATACAGCATAGGGAGATGAACATGGCTCACAATCCAATGGGTACGGACCCGGTCGATTCCGAAAACGACCCGATCTTTAACGCAACCACACAAAAACGAAACGTGGTCGACCCACGTACCGGTCTATTCGAGACTTATTTTCGATTGAGCTCGGTAATCGGGAACGA
Source organism: Pseudomonas sp. D2002 (assembly GCF_013385735.1). NCBI lineage: Bacteria > Pseudomonadati > Pseudomonadota > Gammaproteobacteria > Pseudomonadales > Pseudomonadaceae > Pseudomonas > Pseudomonas sp. D2002. The sequence goes on from NZ_JACAPL010000002.1 coordinate 481,930, forward strand.
CGGCAACGGGCCAGTGATGGACATAAGTATTCACAACACGCCGGTGGTCAATAATCTTTTTTCAATAGGGGATGGTTGCTTCATTCCGATGACTCAATATGACGAAGCCCGTGGAAAATTGACACTGTACTCGGGTGAAGTTCTAAGCTTTACAAAAAACAATCGACTTAAAAACCAACCCGGCGTCAAGGAAAAGTTTGAGCATGGCGGACTGACGATACGCCATAAGGGTGGTAGAACAGAATTCCTCGTAGAGGTGCCAGGCACAAAAATTTATATGCTGGATACGTTGACCACCGACGGCTATAACAGCGTACACCTCACTTGGCAGGCAACAAATCGCGGGACAATTGAAAAGCCTGAATATCAGATTCAACTAACCGGCATCAAGGATGCTACCCGCAGGCTGCTCAACGTCGAGTACACCGCCGCTGTCCCAGATGCAACTCCGGCCATTGAGCGCGCCAAGTTTATCTTCTGGCCTGATGATGCAGCCAAAACAATGACTTATACCCTGGATATCACGGATTACGCCCTGCGGTCCGTGAGCCTGGGAGATGACATTCAGACGACCTTAGAGTATGACGACCATCCCACATGCGGCTGGCTGTTGAAAAAGATCAAGACCTTCGATGGCCTCGAAGAAACGGTTGAATACAAAGAAAATGGGCTGGACTTCCCAGACAAACCGAAGTTGTCGAAATTGCCCTGCGTCAACACGCACACCTTGACACCCAATGGGGGCGGGACGCCTGTTATCACAACGTATTCCTATGCATTTGATACCGATAATGCGTACAGCACCATTATGAGTGAAGGCGTACCGGCAATCCGCACCACGATTTATCAATACGATGACAAGCATGTCGTCAAATCAGAAACCGTGATACAGGGTACTGCCAAAATCGTAAAAAATTACGACGCAAAAGTAGTTAATAGTGCACTGACCCAGCTCAATATCACCACCACTTACAAAAAAGCAAATAAAAGCCGTGCGGAAAAAATTGCAAATGAACTACTGACTGGCGCCGCCCTGTGGAGCAATGAGCAAAATGATCTCTTTACTAAAATTGAGTACTTTAAGGTCGACGAAAGTTCTTTAAACTCATTGATGGATGACATTTTTAATGCATCCAAAAAAGACCCGGGGGACAGACCGCAACCACAATGGCGTGACAAGGATGCTGGCAGTGATTTTGATTTTGCCTATGTTTCCGCCGAAGTACTTCGTATACCGCCAGGCCTATTAGAGAAATTGCTCCCCGACCTCCCCCTCCTCCGCAACCGCAATTTCGACGTTCAGCAGTTCAAAGTTCACAGCTATAGCACTGTGCCCGAAATGAGTGAGGGAAAGCTGCGCAGTACATTGCAAGTCAATCTTGCCAGCAATGACCTGAACCGTAAATTTGCCGATGCCGCACTGACAGGCAAGGAATACACATACTACCTGGAGGACGGCTTTCGCAAAGGGCGCCCAAAAAGCATCCGCCAGTCCACTCTCAAAAACAGCACCCTGGAACGGACGGTAAGCGAACCCTTGCGCACTTTCGAATACGCTCTGGGAGGCATAGGCAACACCGAACTGACCACCACGACCACCGATACGGATGACCAGGGCAACCAACGCACTGCCTCGGAAACTCTCAGCACCCTCAATGGCAGCCTTATTCGCCAAGTCGACACCGATGGCAACCGTACCGAGTACACCTATAACCCATTTGGCCAACTGGCTACTCTCACGGTGTGCGCGCAAAGCCCGACCTATCGCCAAGTCACCACTTACACCTACCCGGCGCCGGGCCAGGTGCAAATCACCAACCCCAACGGGGAAACGCGTTTAAGCCAGTACGATGGCCGAGACCGTTTGGTGAGTGAATACCTGATTGAAGGTGACAAACAAAAACTGACCAAAACCGTCAGCTACGACCGTATCGGGCGTGAATTACGTACCACCTTTTATGATTATGTGATCAATAGCCTTCGCGTCAGCCATTGGCAGGAAAATCAATACGATGACTGGAACCAGGTCTGCGGCATCACGTACAGCGACGGCCGGCAGGACTTCGATTTCTACGATCCCGTCGCGTTGACGCGCACGCAGTGGACGGGAAAAGCCACCGACAAGCACGCTACAGTCACCTCCTTTAACACGGATAAGACGATCAAAAAAATCGAATGGAAAGGTGAGGATGGCAAGGTCTACCAAACCCAGACAGCCAGCTACAGCCATTTCAAACTGGTCACGCGGCTGCACACCGACGGCGAGCTGGGCGAAACCACCATTGATTACACCTACGATGGCAGCGGCCGCCTGCTGAGCGAAAAACATAGCGAAAAAGCCAAAGGGTTACTCGCGCCAAGCCTCGTCTACACCTACTACTACACCAACCCCAAGCAATGGCTACTGCGTGAGGCCGAACAGGTGGAGATTGAGTTCGACGGCAAACGCCAGCGCCTCGGTAATCGCACATTCGACAGTTGGGGCCGAGTCACGTCCATGACACGCGGTACCTGCACCGAAACCTACACCTATACCGGCGCCAGCAAGGTGCCAACATCCACCGAGACCGCTGAAGGCAGCGTCCTGCAGCATGAATACATCAAGGAACTGGGTAACCGCCTGGCCAAAACCCGAACCGCTAACGCCGGCGAGCAAAAGAGCTTCACTTACGCCTACGGAACACAGGGTATCGCGACGGCCAGCGAAGGCGAGCATTTGCTCGAGTACACCCATGACCGCTATCTACACGTGACCCAACAGCGCGTAGAAACGCAGCCCGGCCAAGCCAAAGAGGCGCTCTCGAACTACTCGATGGGTGGGCTCGCGATCGAAAGGACAGACACGCTAGGTAATAGGACGGTGTTTCAATACAACGTGGCGGGGCAGCGTATAGCCGCCGACAGTCGTCGTTTTAGGAGCGATCATAATTACGATGAGCAGGGACGCATTCAGCAAGAAACGATCAGAGGTCCCATAAAGTCGTCCGATCCGACCATCAGCTTCGCTGCTAATTACACCTACGATTCACAACACCGGGAAACCAGCCGCCAATTTACACTCAGCGGCAAAGTTGACCTCACGTTGGCGAGCACCTACTACGCCGATGACAAATTGAAGTCGGTGCAGCTCAAACAAGGGAGCACTGTGCTGGGCTCGCGCAGCCTGACCTACACTCCGGGCGGGCGACTCAAGGCCTGCACCACCACCGGTGTATGGCGACCGAAGACGCCCAAGAACAAAGACATCGACAAGCAGGACTTTACTTACGACGCATTGGGTAATGTCACCACGTGTATCACCACTTTCGGCACCGAGAAGAATACCGCGACCTACACCTATGACGGCTTGAATGGTTTCCGCCTGAAAACGCTGAAGAACGATCATGCGGACTACCCCACCGCGCTCGCCACCTTGAGTTATGACCTGGCCGGGCAGATGACCCAGGACCATACCGGTAAAAAGTACACCTATGACTGGCTGGGGCGATTGACCCAGGCCGGGAGTACCCGTTACAGCTACGACCCCTCGGACCGTTTGATGACCCGCGAGCAAGACGGCGAACAAACCCAACTGATCTATGACGGGCTCAACGTATGTGGCGAGTATTCACTTGGGAGCGATGATGCTTATCGCAACCTTAACCCTGGGAGCTCGGGCTGCACGGTGCAGCAGATCAAACGCTCGGGGGTTATGAGAACGCTGTTTGAACTGCGCGACGCCTATGGCACTGTGTTCGTCAGCTACGACCTCAACGCCGAAACCTTTAAGCACCACGCTTATACAGCCTGGGGCGAGCATTTTTCCGACGAGCCCGACTCAATGCTGGGCTTCAACGGCGAATACCGCGACGCCGCCACTGGCCAGTCCCCGCTGGGTATGGGGTACCGCTGGTATGACCCGCAGAGAAAGGGTTTCGAAAAAATGGACACGTTAAGCCCACACGGAGACGGTGGCCCGAGCATGTATGGCTACTGTGCCAACGGCGATCCTGTCAATTATCAAGACCCCAGCGGGCACCAAGACGTGCAGGTCCAATGGACGGCCCGCTTTGGAGGTACGGAGCCTGGGGCACTCGGGTTCGGATCCGGACCCGCAGGCGCAGTGATCAGCGCCATCATTTGGGGAGGGCTTGGCATACTCACAACCTTCCTGTCGGGCGGTTTAGCGCTCCCGTTGTTGGCCTCGTTGGCCGCGCTTTCGCTTGCCGCAGCTGTCGGAGCAGCACTGACCAGCGAGTCCAATCCCGAGTTATCCAAGACGCTGGGCTGGATATCCCTGGGGGTGGGAGCACTCGGTGGCCTGGCATCGTTGGCGGGAAAAACGGCGACGCTCTCCTTATACCTGGCGCGAACCGCTCTTGCGGCTGCCAGAAACCTCGTGGGTAAAGCGGTTCCCGTCGCAACAATCGCACTCAGACATCTGGGACAGCTCAACGGCCTTGGGCGTTTAAGCTTGAAGGCGCGATTCTTAAAGGATATTGGATTCAACACAAATGCGCTGACATTCAAGGAAGTCATAAAAAGCTTCAGCGTCGCTGAGATCAATACAATCATCTTCGTCCTCACGGGGGCTTTTGGGAATGCGAACACGTTTGAGCCTGGCCCCCTCAGAGTTACCAATACCCTTGTTTCAAACCTCACATGGGGGCCTTGGGGGCAGTTCATGAAAATATGGTCGAAAGTCCGACGCTGACTGAGTGCCTGCCTCAAACCTTGACAAGAACAAGAAGGCGGGGCCCCTAGCCCCGCCTCACAGCCTCAGTACAATCTGCGCACAGATGGGCTATAAAACCCAAATCGCAGGCAAAAAAAATCCCGCAGCACCTCGGTGCGCGGGATTTCCTTTTATGTTTGGCGGGAAACCAGGGATTCGAACCCTGGGAACGCTATTAACGTTGGCCGGTTTTCAAGACTGCCGATTAATCTATGCGAAACAGCAACTTAGCCTAAAATAGTTTCCACAACTGAGCAGTCATAGCATCTCTGAAAGCCAAGCGGCGCAAGGGGTGCATATCGTGTTGCGGAAATGATTTAGCCCCTCTCTCCGGCGTCCTGCCGACTTAAATCAAATACCTCTTTACACCCACTGCTACGCTGTTCATTCAACCGAGGAACAGACATGCCGAATACCGACCTACTACCCTCCCTGCTCTCGAAGCTCTACGAAAATCAACTCGCCCTCGAAGCGTCCATCATGGAGCTCTCGAATTGGGTTGAGCAGCGCGGCTCCGCAGACGTCGCAGAGAACATCCGTGGCGCCCTGCACACCATCGACGAGAACGAAGAGTTCATTAAGCTGACATTGGCGGTGCTGATGGCGCCGGAGTGACCGCCTCTCGTCGCCTCAAATCGCGTCACACGCAAACCTCGATTACTGTATGCGCATACAGTATCTGAGTTTGCCCACCATGCACCCGATCGACGAAGACACCTCCGCGTGGCTTGGCTGCCCTACGCCTCTGGAAATGTACAAACACCAGTGCGCCCTGCTCGAGGACGAGATCACACAGAGTCAGGCCCTCCTGCGAAAGGCACGACAAAACATCGCTGGGCTGGTGCAGTTGAACGATGTGCTGGCTACGCGTTTAGCCGAGGTAAAGGAAGTCTTGAAAACGGCACAGGTGGAAGTCGCGCAGCTCAAGGAGCGATGCTCAGAGCCTGCAATCCTCAGCATGAAACTTGTTGCTGAGCAGCGCGATTATCTCTTTAGGGAGAATCAGCGGCTAATGTTAGAACTCAAGCGCGCCGAGGCGCCCTCAACCTAAGTCGTCGGCATACGCGGTCAGAGCATCATTTACCAACTTACCCCACTGCGCGCTGTCAATAAGTCCGTGGTCCTTTAAGACATTCGCGGCATGTTCGATGGCTTGATATCGCTCTTGCGAAGATTGGAATGTATGCGCTGTGTCATGACTCGGCGTAACTGATAGCTCTAATGCTTTAAGCTCAATTTTGATCGTCATGAGGAATGCTCTGGACAAGTGCCTGCGGTGTAGAGCCCACGTGCTGACCAGTCGTTCCATCAAGTCGGACGAGTGGGGAAGATTATGTGCGGAAGACTCACACAGTACCGGGGGATCCACGACTTCGTAGCAGCGTTGAGCATGCCCAATCCCCTGGCGAACTCCGCCGGTGAGTTGCCACTCGAGCGCTATAACGTAGCCCCGACAACCCAAGTTGCCCTTCTCCACCTGCACGGTGATCTGCTGTACGCCGACATGGTGCGCTGGGGCTGGCGACCACACTGGGCCAAGGACAGGGCCGCGCCGATCAATGCGCGCGCCGAGAAGGTAGCCCATGGACCGTTCTTTCGGGCGATCTGGCCGCACCGGGCAATCACGCCCATCGATAACTGGTTTGAATGGGTCGATGAAGGCGGACCTAAAAAGCAGCCCTACCTGATCCGGCGCCGCGACGGCGCTCCGATATTCTGCGCTGCAATTGGCCAACTGCCCGATCCCGATGAAGGTCCGGGCGAGCATGACGGATTCGTGATCATCACCGCCGACAGCGCCGGGGGCATGGTGGACATACACGACAGGCGGCCGGTGGTGCTGACCCCCGACCTCGCTCGTGAATGGCTTGACCCGGCCACGCCCAAGGAGCGCGCCGAGCAGATGGTGCTGCACCAGGGCGAATCCGCCGAGGCCTTCGAGTGGTTCAAGGTCGACACCGCCGTGGGCAATGTGCGGAACAAAGGGCCTGAACTCATCCGGCCTGTAGACTAATTGTCGTAGAAGTACCAAATCACAGATGCCACGGTAGCTACCCAGCCGAGGGTGAGCAAAAACGATAACCCTGCAAGCCGCTTGTCCATGATTCCCTATCGATAAACAGATGACCGAAATACGAGCGCCAAAGGTGAGCGTAGTTCAGTGCGCTCAGCGTGCAATGGCACGAACGTATGCCTGGCACGCCCGCAGCGCGATCAGTCCTTGGTCACCGGCGTCGGTGATGCCGATAATTCGTTGAGCATGCGCTGGGTCAAGTTGGGCTCGACGGGCTGCATGAACCACGCCGACGGCGCCGGGGGTGGGAGGCACGTCGCAGCCACTGGTTGAATCCGTGGCGTCGAGAAGGACTGACAACCGCACATCAGCAGTAGCAAGGCGGTCACGCAGCAGAGCCTGATTGCGCTGGGCATCGGATAATTCCTTGGTGTGTTGTTGGTCCAGAGTGGCAAGTTGCTGTTCGGTGGTCAGGCGCTTGTCCTGCTCCGCCATCTGCTGACGCCAAGCCTCACCGGTGATTGCGTCCAGGTCCTTCTGGTGTGCGGCACCCTGCTCCGCAAGCTTCTCGGCGATCTTCTTCCCCATGCGCCAGTCCTGCACCTGCCAGGTTCCTGCGGCGCTGACGGCCATCGCCAGCAAGACCAAAGCAACTAAGCCGGCCAGCTTCTGCACCGGCGTCATGCCAGCGCCCGCCGCACGCCTTCGGCCAAGACTGCGTCGGGATAGGCATACCCCGCGTTCTCGTGATGAATGATCGCCTTGACGAAGCCGGCCATCACCGCCGGCTGGGCCAGGTCGATCTCGGCACCAGGTCGGGTGCCGGTGTTCGCTTCGACGGCACGCACATAGGCAGTGGTGTCGTTCTCAATTGACGGCGCCCAGCGGCCAATGATGGCTTCCACGGTCTTCAAGCCGTGCTTGCGCTGGTACGTCAGCAGCACCTTGCCCAGGGCGCGGATACCGTTCTCGGCGGTGTCAAACCTGGCGAAGCGCTTCTCGATGGCCGGGTCGGGCTTGAGCTGGCCTTGCCACTGGTTGGCCGGGCTGTAGTCGATGTTGCCGGGGTTGTTATTGCGCACCCCACGGGTTTCGGTGATAGGCATGCTTTTCTCCAGGCGAAAAAAAACCGCTCAAGGCGGCCGTGGTGTTCTGGCGTTTCTCAGGATTCAGCGGTATCGCCAAGTGGCTGAGGATCTCCCGCTGACGTGGTGCTGACGATTGGCGGATTCTGCGACGCAGGCAAGTCTGGCACCAAAATGTGCAAAGTGATTATGGTCTTCAGGTCGTATGGCGCGCCGCGCATGGTCACGTAAATCGTGAGCAGACCATCTTGGAAATCCGTTTCCACCTCTGCCCGGCTTTCGGATGGGTGAAGTGTGTAGCCCCAGCCTACATCTTCTGGCGGATAAGGCACCATGCCTTGGCTGCCGGTGACGCAATACACGCCTACGTCTTTGCGGTAGCAACCAACGTCGGTGCCGCCCATTGAGTCCATGAAATACTTCTCGCCGGTCTTGCCGACGATATTTAAAGCTGCTCTTGCCATGATCAGATCGCCTTGAGTGTGCCGTCGGCCATTCGGGTGGTATTGGCGGTGGTGTAAACCTTCGCCCAATCGCTTATTGATCCGTTGATTGACTGCCTGAAATAAGACAAAGAAGAGCTCATATAGAAAGCCTGCTGCGTCCAGTTGCTGCTGGATGCATCATAAGCGCAATGAGTGACAGTGCCGAATCCCGACGGAAGAGCCAGGGTATTAGAGTCAAACTTATAAATCCCGGTCTTTGAGATCTCGTTCACGTTTGCGATATAAGGAACCGATGTAGAACCGATACCGAAGTCAGCTACTTTCAGAAGTTGCCCCGTAGTACCGGATATGGCCCCGGTCGTAACATCCGAGTCAATTGCCGTGCCGACCGATGTACGACCCGTGCCGCCTTTGCTGACAGGCAGAATGTCAAAGTTACCGGTTGTCCCCAGTGCTGCCAGTTTCGGGCCGAACTGGTGGTTGAGGCTATTGAAGGCATCCGACAGCATTTTGTCGTAGCCCTGCACCGGCATGATGGCGTAGGCGGCGCCGGCTACAGTTGGGCCTTTATACGCTGGCAGGATCGATATCACCGTGGAGCTAGCGACGTTTGCCAGTTCGTAGATCGCGCCATCTGGGCCAACGAATGAATCTCCATTCCTGCTGCTGGCAGCAAAATCTACGTTTGTGCCGATGACCATGTTACTGCCGTTCTCAACAGCAACGGTTCCTGCTCTTTGCCAAGGCATATATATCTCCTCTATTTCGAAAAACCCCCGCTTTGGCGAGGCCGAAAAAGTCTACAAATTAGTTAAATGGAAAGGGCAGTCCAGAGGTTTCAATGGCTAGAGCTGTTGGTAGGCGATCTGTTGCGACTTGTGAAAAACTGGGAGGCATTGGCGTGCCAGTAACCACCATGGGATGGTCCTCGGGTGTTCCTCCCGCCGGCCCGAACATGAACTGAATGCCGCCAACTATGCCGCCGCACCCCTCACTACCACCGTAGCGGAAGGTGTTATATGGCTCATTGCTTCCGTATACCCATATTTGACATCCGCGACTCCACGGAAGATACGCAGCATATTCGATACCGGGCCGAATGCTCATCGTTACTCTCGCTGTATATATATTCACTTGGAAATTAGGGCCGGTTTGGATCTGCTCTCTTGCAAATACTGCTCCTGCATATGGCTTGCTGCCGACTGGAATTGGGTATTGCGTTGCTTGCGTGCCAATTGGTGGAGGAGCCTGAATAGCACTTACAATATTCAGTGGGGGCTGTAGCGAGTTAAATGACATGCTGGAATCAGGCTTCCTCGCCTTTAAATATCCCCTTCCAACAAAAGCATCCTGCATCAAATCAAAACAATAAAACTTTGTATTCGCGCTTGCATTTGTATACAAAAAAACCATTGAGTTTCCGATTATTTTTGTTCCCTGCAAACAACCGGACCCAGTGAGGAAGACAATTGGGGACTTTGCATTGACGACTGCAAACCCATAAATCACGTCAGAAAAGGCCACGCTCTGACTGACAGTTGACTCTGTCCAGTTACCACCCCAGTTCGGATCAACGTTCCCCCCTTTAAATTGCCTCCTACGCCAAGTCTCAATAAAGGTCATATAACCGCTCTTCACGAGCCCATAGGTTATGTTGTTGGTATCGAATAGCAGCGTGCCATCCTGCCTCTTAGCAACAAGCTGAGCCATTAATAGCACCCGTAGTAAATTATGCAGTTGGCTGAAAAGTTTCCCCAGCCATTTGCGTTATACGAATAGACCCACGACAGAACCCCGTTAGCAATTATGGCGGCGGGAAGTTTTCCTTTTTCCATTTGCCGGTCCTGCAAGGGAACAACGATGGGATATTGAGTCTTGCCCGGGGGCGCTGCTGGTATAGCGATTGACCCGCTTACAGAGTTTGTAATTATAGATCCTTGGGTTTGGCTGATACTCATTGTCATATCGACCTTAACCGCACCCGTGTCACGATCCCTTATAATCAGTCCGACCATATTAAAGACTCAGGTCAATGCCAACTACACCGTTGGCGTAGATAAATTTCAGGAATGTGTTGGTCAATCTCATCGTGCCGATGCCGGCAATATTCCCGTTCATTTCGAAAGTCCCGTCAAACGAAAGTCGCCACCCCGTAACTCCTGGGACATAGTTGTTCGACTGGATGTAGTTGCCGATCTTGGCGTTGGTGATTGATCCGTCCTCCAGAAAGGCCGACCGGATAAAGGTCTGTCCGCCAGACACAGAGAAAGGCGACACCGGCGTGCCGTTGGCCAGGTTGAGCAGCATGAACGTGTCAGCCCTGACCACGAACTGCGACGACACCCCAGATGGATCGACCTGCAGGCCCAGACCAAACGATGCTGCGTACTTCTGGCCGCCAGCCGTTGTTTCCATCTTCACCGACCAGAGCGTCTGCAACTGTCCATTGGTGTTGGCCAACGCTGAGGACGTTTGCTGAATGGCAGAAGTGTTCTGCCCAACAGTCGCCTCGAGCTTCGTCGTCTTGGTGGCCTCAGCTTCGATGGCCGTCGTTCTGACTTTGCTCTCTTCGACGATCGCAGCAGTGCTGGCCCAACCCTTCAGTGCATCAGCCTTCGCACCGCTCCCACTGTCATCGCGCGCCGAGGCGCGCAATGCGTTGGTCATGCTGGCCTGGGCCGTGACGACGCCGTCGAGCTCCGTGATATCCGCCGTGTTGGTTGCCACTTGCTGGGCCAGGCCGTTCGCAGTCTCGACAGACTGGCCAACATCCAACCAGAAAGCGCCGTTCGGCGGTGGTGTGCCTACCGGAACATCTACGAAGGCCTGATAGATTCGCCCACCCTCCACCACCATCTGGCCTTTCAGATAGGTGGCTTCTGGATCGTAGCCCTTCAAACCATCCAGCGAGTCGATCTGATCCTGCAGGCCGTCAAGCTCATCCAGTAGATCTTTGCCGAGCTCGGTTTTCGTGACCTTGCCGGTGAGCAGTTCAAGGACGGGGTCAGCGTTAGAGCTGGCCTGCCCCATCACGCCGTTACCGACCGGATAGAACGGCCCGACGTTGCCGGTACGGTCCACCAGGCGCGCCCAGAAGAACAGGGTTGCGCCCGCCTGCAGCTGCTGCATGCGGGAATCGGCTTGCGGATACGCCAGGTCCGCCAGCTTGGTAGCCAGCGCCAGGTCGTTCGCTGGGCCGTACCACACCTCAGTGCGCTGGGTATCCTCTGCGCCTGGCGGGAAACCCCACCTGACGCCGATTCCAAACAACTCACTGGTGGTGGTCAGGAACGACACCGCCGGCGGCAGGCCGACTTTGCCTTCCAGGTTGGTCAGGTTTGAGCTCTTCCAGATTGACGAGATTTCGAAAGCGCTCACCGAGCGCACGCGCGCCAGGTAGGCGCCCGCGTAAATCCCGGTGACATCAACGCTGGTAGAGCCGGTGCGGTGCACCTTGATCCAATTGCCGCCGTCCTTGCGCCACTCCACGTCGTAGGCGACCGCGCCATTCACGGCAGGCCACGAAATGTTCATGGTGCTGATGGCGATGCCCTGGTTCACGGCGTAGCTCGACGTCAGCGTGACGCTGGCCGGTGCCGGAACCACCGTGATCGGGATAACGCTGATTGGGCGCTCTTCCAGCCGCGCGCCGGTGTCGATGTGCGCAAACTTGCTCGGGTCGTACTGCACAGCCGAGATTTCGAACACGCCAGGCTCTGGCCGGGCCACGCTCACCACGCGGTAAAGCGGGATGGCCAGGTCGTCAGCATCCAGCGCCCACACCAATTCTGGCTCCGGCGCCACCGAGTAAGCCACAGTAACCGTGACCTGCCGGCCACTAACCAGTTGTACGGTGCGCCCCTCGCACTTGCCGTCGGGCAGGTTGAGGATAAGGCGTTCGCCGGGCTTGGCCTGGGTGTCACGGTCCAGCGTTATGACCTTGCCGTTCACCGCCGAGATGCGCCCGCCCACTGGCCGGCCAGCGAGCAGTTCGTCAGCAATCGGGATTACGTAGCCCGGCAGCGGAATACGCCCGTCCAGGCCGACCTTGAAGGTGACGGCCCGGTCCTTGGAGTTGGTGAGCAGTGCCCACTTCCCGCGGCGCTGCGCCTCCGACTCACGGGTGCAGCCGATGGCGCTGATCTCCAGCGGGTTATCGCCGTAGCGCCGCTGCAGCTTGGCATCGGTCACAGCGGTGACATCGGTGTCGAAGTTGTTCAGCGGGTTGTCGTAGCTGATCAGCGCCCGGGTGTAGCGGGTGCGCTCCGACGCGCTCGAGTAGGTGAACTTGCCATCGATGACGTTCGCGCGAGTGTAGGCGAAGTCAAAATCAGTGGCGCGCGGCATATCCGACAGCGTAAATACTTGGCCTTGGGCCCAGTAGGTCATGCCGCGGTAAATCGCCGAGATATCGCGCAGCAGCGACCAGGCGTCGGCCTTGCTTTGCAGGTTCAGGTTGCAGATGAAGCGCGGCTCCATGCCGCCCTTCCCGTCCGGTACCAGTTGGTCGCAGTATTGGGAAACCCGATACAACTCCCAAATATCGACCATCCACGGCTTAATGCGCCGACCAAGGCCGAATCGATCGCTTGTGGTGATGCCGTAGGTGTGCCAGACGGGATTATCCGTCCACGCCTCCTTGAACGTACCATCCCAAATTCCGGTGTAGCTGCGGGAGCGCGGATCGTAGTTGCTTGGCACCTGCCACTTTCGACCATCACATTCGACGGTGACAGCCGGGATATTGCGGAACTGCTCGGCCGAGAACTCGATGTAGAGCAGGGCCGTATTCGGGTAACGAATCTTTGCGTCAATCACCTCGGTAAACCCGGCGATCTGCATGGTGTCGGAGATTTTGTTGTTGTTTTGGTTGATCGTCAGGCGGGTGATGCGCATTAGCCAACCAGTTGTCGCTCTGGGTAAGTCAATGCGACGTGTGCGCTCGTAGGTGCTGGTGGTCTTGCCGTCGACAGCCTCGCTCAGAACTTGCTGGTAGGCGCCGCCGTCGGTAGCCAATTCAACTTTGTACTCGATGCGGTAGCCATTAATGTTGCCGCCAGAGTCAACGGATTGAAGGGCTGGCCACGCAAGCCGCACACGAACAGCAGAAAGCTGAGTGTTGGTTATGGCGCGCACCCAGGGCGTTCCGCTGCGCAATTCTGTGCTGATCGTCGTCTCGTTTTCGACTGAAGGAATTCCGCCAATCGAGGTTTGATCCACGGCCCCGGTACGCCACTCCCACTTCACGCTCGGGAAGTTCATATTGCCCTGAGGATCTTGCAGTGGGGTGTTGTCGAGGCAAATATCGCGAGCAGTTGGTGTGCCTTCAAACTCACCCTCGCCCACGGCGATCAGCATCTTGGCAATTGCGACAGAGCGCAGGCTGTCCGGCGCCTCGGTCGGCGTCTTTGGCTTGTCTTCCCCGCCCTTGGCGCCGTGTATATCAAACTTGCGTGCTTCGCCCATGCTTTTCTCCAGGCAATAAAAAACCGCCTTTTGGGCGGTGCGGTGCTAAATCCTATTTCTAGGCTTTATCTTCGGAATAAATGGCGGCACTGATGATTGCGCCACCCCATCGCCGCCTACCAGCGCAAAGCGGTACGGGATTGCCGGAGGCGGTGGTATTTCTCGCCGATCCAAATGCGTAAGACGGTTGGTTTTCCGGGGCCGCACTCATCTTCAGGCCACCAGCTTGAGGACTGAGCATCTGAATAGCGCCACCAATAGCCATTGAGCCGCCGCCCATTCCTACCGCAAGCGCCGTAGCTGCCGACCAGCCAAGTGGGTTCCACCACGCCAACGCAACGATTACCACCCCAATAATGGTTTGTAGCAAGCCCGCACGTTTCGAGCCGGTAATGACGGGGACGATCCTGATTTCTCCTTTGCCCTGAAAGCAGAGTTCATCCTCGCCGATGTTTTTCTTCCCTCGGAAAACAGCGAACTCCATACCCCTCGACTTGGCGTTAGACAGGAACCTTTCAAAGCCTGGGATTTGCACACAAAGCGCCTTTATCGCTTCTGCCGGGGTACGAATAGAAAGCCTGTACTGCTTTCCGAACTGCCGCAGCATTCCCCCGAGCCGGATCGTTTCCATCGGCGAGTAGTAGATAGCAAGTGCAGCCATAGCTTTTCTCCAGATAATAAAAAACCACCCGGAGGTGGCTTATTTGTTTTGCTTGCCTATTTGGCGCAGGACCTCACTACATCGACGACTCTCTCAAGCGGAGACTGCCAGGTTCTATAGAAGTGATAGCGGACGCTTGATCCTCCTTTTTTCGGGATCACATCCACCAAGTGCAGTGGGGCCTGAGCATCCGGCGCCAAGATCGTATAGCGGTCACCAGATGTTTGCAGAATCCCGCCGATGCCAGCGCCCAGTACGGAAGTCCCCTGCCAGCCGTCGCGTATGCATTCCGCGACAACTTTCGCTGGCTTACTTGATTGCAGCGATAAGAGCGGGGGGTTGCTACGGGTGTCACCTACACTTGCGCAACCTGCCATCGATACCAGCGCCAATGCCCCTACGAACAATTTCATGCTGTTCCCTCATTGAGATATGGCGAGACTTTATCACCAAGCAGAGAGCAACACGAAAGCCCGCAATGGGGGCTATATCAATCGAAAACTTCTAACACTGCAATGCCTCCTCCAAGAAGAGACATTACGCTGTTATCAGCCCATACCAAATCAAACCACACCCCGCCGGACCTAGCCGCGACTTGCCGGACCAGAACCTACCAGCGGCTTCTGCCACCGCAATGACGACTGATTCCAATCGGCATTACGCTGTTGTCAGCCCTCACCTCGACATGCCCGACCTAACCAGGCCTAGCCCAACCTTGTCTCGCCACGCCACATGATGCGTTCGCACCGCAATGCCCTCTCATAGAAAGGACATTACTCTGCTATTGACCAAGAGCCTTTCGGGTCATGCCCTGGAGCGCGGAAAACTTTGCTACAGCGTCAAGGTTTGCACGTCGCTGATCATCGGTAAGCTCCGTTATCCTCAGATTCCTCAGCTTTTCTCCACTCCCGCGAAACGCCTTCCGGACATTCCGGCCCAGCTCACTTACTGCAACTTCTGTCTGCTCATGAGGCGGCACCCAGCGGTAACCACGGCCTCGCACAGACTGAAGGCAGACCTGATGATGCTTGAGCAAGTCCGATTTAAATGCCTCCACGTTCGCAAGCCATTCGAACTGACGCTCACGAAACTTCTCAACGGTCAGCGACTTCGAGTCAGCCATGGAAGGCATTCCGAAACGTGCCTCCAACCACTCATGCCCGACCAGGTCGCCGTATTTGAATTCCTTGAGGAAGTCATCAACAGCTTGCTTGTAGCTCGGGTGCTTTGTCAGTTCAGACATATGCCACCTCGAAACGACCGAAGCGCGGCCGGTATTCACAGACGCCAATCAACAGTCCTGAGTCGGTGATCGCCTTTTTTGCTTCCTCTATGTTGAGTACGTCAGCGTTGATCGCTACTTCCAGCTCGACGCCCCATTCAAGAAAGATTGGCCGGTAACGCATGATCTTCGCCTGCCCAACCTTAACCCCGCGACAATCAACGAATCGCTGATCCTCCCAAAGAGAATCGGGAGTTGTCGGCCCAGAGAACTCCAGCTTTGCCTTGTCAGTCATTACGACCGCTCCGCGCTTCCATTGCGTGCCCAGCTTCTGAAGCTTCGCGCCAGCCAGGAACGTCGCATCGAAGTTAGCGCCGGGTACAAAGAATCCGAGCTTTTCATCGTGGTAAGCGCCGGCGATAAATTCAGAGCGAGCGATGGCAAGATGATCGTCGTCCGTCTTCTTGCGCTTTCCGGTCAATTCCTTATGAGCCTTTGTTGCGGGATTCAAAGGGTTGGCCAGCTTGTCGCTGTGCATCATCAGCGGAGACGTGCCGGTAATTTTTAGCGTGACAAGTTCCATGCTCATGCTGCGTCCCTCCGAGCAGCCTGGAAAATAAATCGGCAGCGCAGATTTTCAGTAGCAAGCGCCACAAACTCAAACATTTCCGCTGTGGAGACTGGCATATCCCTGTCCACAAGCATCGACTGCATGAACTGCTGCCGGGTCAAAACGAACGCACCCATTGGCACGGGCGTAACCTGCCGATTGCCGTGATGGTCGGCACTGACGAGGTACCGCTCACACTGGCCAAGCTTGTCCGGGATATCGAAGGACTTGCCCTGCCCCTTCGGAATGAACTCACCTTCCAGAACGGCGTATGCCGCGATGAAGTTCCGCGCAGCGTCAAGCTGATCGGCCGGAATATCTGCCGCCGACCGAACGCCAAAAGCTGCATGAGTCTGCGACCAGATTTTCGCGGTAGCCCGACGCTGAATAGGAGCCGGAAGGCTAGATACCTTGCCCTTCACTACCGCGCCAAGCATGTGAAACCCATCAGTGCCGATGGTCTGGCCTACCAGAGTATTCATCTTGCCAGTGGTATCTTCATACCGACCATGCTTACGGATCGTCGGAAGAACCTCAGCAGTCACCCACTTCTTGAAGATCTTGGCTTCGGCCTTGCGGCTCGTGAGGATCAGTGAATAGAGCCCCGACTCGTTAACCACGCTGAGATTCTGCGCGCCTCCAAGGGTGTTCATACTATGAATACCCCTTTCATCCTCATCCAGCCGGCTGAGCGCTCGAGCAGTGTTGACGATTGCAAGAGACTCACACACGTCAGTCGCCACGAACCACGGCTGATCATTAATTAGCAGCGTGCGTACCTGCTGCTTTCCGAAATTGAACGGGATGACATTCGAAACGGTTGTGCTAATATCGATCATGACGTTTTCCTGATAGTTAGACGTTCTGCTTCATGAGCCTCAAGCGTTGCCGCGCTTGGGGCTTTTTCATGCCTGCTTGGCTTGTTCATCTCGTTGCATCGCCTCCCTTAGCGCCTTCCCTACGAGCCAGTTCTGGCTGCGCTCCTGTTCCTGCGCCTTCCTTTCAAGCCAAGCCTTAATATCCGGCTCTGCCCGAAATACCACCTGCGCCATTTCCCTTACCTTCATACCCCCTCCAGATGCATCACCGTTGTTCATTACGCAAATGTATAACGGTGATGCATTGCCGTCAATACCACCGTGATGCATTATTTCGTTCCGTTAAATGGAACCGGATTTGAGATGAGTCGCAGCGATCCACAGTTCAACCTCCGCATACCAGAGGATCTTCGGGACTTGGTAATGGTCGCGGCCAAGCAAAACAAGCGGTCAGCTACTGCCGAGATACTTGATCGCCTAGAGCGAAGCTTTACTGAAACAGATGAAATGGGGGTTAGCGATCTTGATAGGATGAATCCTGAGCACCCGTTTTACAGTCCAGGCCCCAACCCCCAGATAACCACGAAAATCCACAAGGACCTTCTGATCACCGGGCTGGATGGCCCGCTGACGGCACAAGAAGAAAAGATCATGTCGGCAATGATCAAGGCCCTGCGCGGCATCGGCAAATTCGAAGAAGAAGATGCTGATATCCCAAACACGGGACCCAAGCCTCGCAAGCGCTACCCAACGAAGTGATTCGTCCGACAAGGAGCGTCAGATGTCATCCAAAGGACCAATATCAGAACCCGACAATTCCAGCGCATTTTCATCGGTCACAGTCTGCTTCGTACCCAGGGCTTTTGCTGCCAACACGCTGGCGAATCTCGGCCTGGTAGGCACTCTCTGCAAATATGGCGACAAAGAGTTTCGACGAATCGAGAAGCTGAAGTGCGACCTGTACTTCCCAGCCGGGACGTTTGTCGCTCTTGATCAGAATGGAAACATAGACAGCATCCATACCTTGTCCGACATCGGTCAGCTTGACCTGGCTTTCAACGACTACTTGAATTTCCTGATGGATGTTCGCCGGATCTACGAAGGGCCGGGCACCTACAACAACAAACTTGAGGCCGTCGAGGCCATGACCACAGGCATGGGACGCCAAGGGCATTCCCACGGCTACTTCATAGCCAAGCATGGCGGCGCCAGTCCACTCCTGGACAAGTGTGTTCAGCGAAAGCGGTAGCGAAAGCACGCACTATGCTGAACATAGCCCCCCATATCTGGTTCTCCGGAACATTGGGCAGCTGCGCGTGCCTGAGTGCATCGAACACAATGCTAGGAAGGAGAAGCTAATCATGTCAAAAACAGCCAATGAGACGCACGATGTAAAAGTCGATATAACTGGACATATCGAACTGCCAACTCTCAAATCTTTGTACATAGAAATGTACTTTGAGGAAACTCTTCTAAGCAGCGGCACTGCGTTCCTTGTGGCCCACGATAGGGAGTCGCATTGCTGCCTCCTGACAAATCGGCATAATGTAACGGGACGACACCAAGAAACTGGAAAATGCATAAGCCCCCATGCCGCCGTACCTGACTCTATGACTATTTATTTCCATAAAAACGGTGCCATGGGGGAGTGGGTTAAGGTAAGGCTACCCCTTTACCGAGATGACAATACTCCCTATTGGTTTGAGCATTCCAAACTAGGTAGCAAGGTCGACGCAGTCGCGATGAATCTTACCTGGGGCGGCGACGTCCAAAAAATCCCCTATTACCTATCAGAGCCTCTCGGACTTGATCGACATGGGCTGTTCGTCGGTCCAGCGGATACAGTAAGTGTTATCGGATACCCATTCGGGGTCGCTGCAGCTGGTAAATTCCCGATTTGGGCGACTGGTTTCCTAGCTCAAGATTTGAGCTTCGTAAATCCAAGCAATCCTTCCTTCCTCATCGACTGCAGGACAAGACAGGGCCAATCAGGATCGGCTGTTATCGCGTACAGGGCTGGAGGGTATAGAAAGATCGCAGACGGCCGGATGCAATCTGTAATGTCTGCCGAACCGACTTGGGAATTTCTAGGTATTTACTCTGGACGCATCAATGCAGAGTCGGATCTCGGTCGAGTTTGGAACGTTAGTGTGATCGAAGACCTGTGGAAATCGTCTGAACAGGATCAGCAACGCCGGGAATCACTTGCAATAAAGAATAAACAGATCTGATAACTGCCTACTGCACAGCTTTCAAAACCATGTCCCGCGTAAACTCATCTTTCGACCTGCAAACCTTATCTACATAAAGCTCATTTATATACCATATAGAATGGGGCTTTGTGTATGCCGGATTCAGCCTTCCTCCATCGGAGATCAGCATGCCAGGACCCACCCTCACCTTCAAATGCCTGGGCCACACCAAGCGTGGCGACTTGATTGAGTCCTACCAGCTGGAAGTTACCGACAGCCGTAGCGGAAAGACCGTGACTATCTCGGTCGAACCCAGGCACTTAGCCTCGGCCCGAAGTATGAAAACGATCCTGCTAGATCGGTGCATGTTCTACAAGTCATCGGGTACGGAGCACGACCAGATGTTACTTGAGCTCCTTGACCCTCTGGCTGAAAAAATCCAAAAATAGCCCTGCCCTGAAAAGCTTTTCACACTTGGCTTACACCTACGCCGCAAACACCCAAGGATGACAATGAACAGAGAGCTCTTTGCTAAGGATATCGATAAAAAAATCAAGCAATTTCATGGAACCTTCGACCGAAACGATGCCCTTTTAACAGCTGTGCTTCGTGGTCACATGATGGTTGAAGAGCGGCTCCACGACGTGATCTCAGCTGGCGTTGCATGCTATTCCCGCCCGCAAAAACAAAACGATGTTTTCACTTTTGGCACGGCTACAGAGCTGTGCCGATCAATCGTTGGGCGGGCTGCCGCTCCCCATATCTGGGGGGCAGTGAAATCACTCAACAATCTCCGCAATGCGGTTGGTCATCGAAACGAACCAGCCCGACTAGATACTCTATTGTTGAAGTTTTTTAAAGATAGCGAATCAGTCGCTATGATTCTTTACAAAGAGGGTGCGTCCTATAATCCAGAGGGTGAAGATGACGATACTCATGCCATTGCCGTCCGCGTCCGCATAATGGCGCTTTGGAGTGTTCTGGGGGTTATAGCTGACAACCTGGCACATGATTTAGATGACGCGCTGAAGAGTCGGAGGACTTGACGAGGCGATCGATCATCTAGACGTATAAAGCCCAGCGCGGGGCTGGGCATTGGAATAAGTCAACGCGCTAAAAAAATACATAAAACAGTTTCTGTATCACTGCCCATCCCCCGCAACAATCTCTAGCTCGGCCACCTTTGGTAGCCAATCTTTGAACTCACTAACTGTTCTTATGCAACGAAATCCGAAGGGAGTGAGCAAGAGCAGCCCTCCACTTCTTTGCTCACTACTCTGTGTATCCCACAGAGCGTTTTTATCAATATCACGTATTAGATCGATATATCGCTCATTGCCTTCTACCTCAACGACTAGCACTTCGAAGCCAACGTCGCGGATATCTTTGAATAATAACGGCTCCGCCTGATTGCCCGTTACGATATAAGCAGCTACTACTCGTCCATCTAGGCGGCTGTTAATTAGCTGCTGACGATCGTATGCCGAATCGGTTACTGAGCCAGGAGAACTGCTAGAAATTGACAGGCCGCCATCCTCTCGACACTCGACCTTCCAAGGCATCGGGAAATTATCGCTAAAGCGGCCTATTACTGTTCGACCTGGGCTGAACGACATTGAGACTGAGCCATAGAAACGCTGAAGCAGCTCAAAAAACAAATCGCCTCTCTGAATCGCATCGGATACATCTTCGAAAGGAAGGAGAATTGGAACCCCACCATTCCTTCGCCGTAACCGAAGTCCATCGTGCGCCAATATATAGTCTGCATGCGCAATTCCGTTTCGAATGTCGTCTCGGAAAGTTTCTCCAAGCAGACAGGCGAGTTTGGACATACCGATACTATCTGCCGCCTCGGCTAAACGACGAAACATCGCATTTGCGTTTGGTCCAATGATGGCTCTAGACTTTTTGTGCACTCGAACCATGTCCTGAAACGGCCAAAGATTGTAAGGCTTGAGCTGAGCCACCTGAATTGTGTTAAGCAACCCCTCATAGACACCACCAGCTTCCGCCAAATGGGAGTAGAGGCATAAAACGTAACGCATCTCCGCAAGACTAAGGCCGCCTTTTCGGGAGGTTGCCGTGGTTAGCTCAGCCTTGACCTCATGTGCGGTCTGCATGGTGCTCCAGCCTGCGTCTTGGGCGCCGCGAAACTCCCCGCAGACTGCCGCAACGGTATCTAGCTCGTTGATTTTTTGAGCAAAGGCAAAGAGATAGGTGAGCTGGGCATTTAATTCACGAATGAAGGTTGAAGGCTCCATCTTCGGCTTCCGATATCCAATAAGCTGCCTATGATAAGTCATTCCAAACATAGGCAACCATCAAACTCATGCTGCGGACGCCAAAATCCGCATGTCGTTCCCTCTTTGGTTTGGCGAGACTGTAGCACTGGGGGGCAGATGCAAAAAGCCCAGCACCTTGTCGAGTTTTACCAATCACATGGATGTCCAGTAAGCTGCGCATTCAAACTGGACAAGGACGACTCGCGTGATCACCTGCCACCTGAAGTATCAGATTGACCCTTATCAAATCGAAGCCTTTGAGCACTATTCGAAACTGTGGATTGGCATAGTCAACCGCATGGGAGGAACCCACCACGGTTACTTCCTTCCTGCCGAGGGCGCCAGCAACGTCGCCTATTGCCTTTTCAGCTTTCCGAGCCTTTCGGATTACGAGCGCTATCGCAAAGAATCAGAGACTGATCCGGAATGCATCAGCACATTCGCACTGGCACAAGAGAAGCGATTCATCGTCAGCTCCGAGAGAACCTTCTTGCGGCCAGTGCTCGATTGAACCCAAGCCCGGCCCGCCGGGCTTCCTAGCCGCTAATCACATGGAGTAAGTCGCTATGAAATTCCTCAAAGCTGCATGGGATAACCGTAAGGAAAAGAAAACCTGGGCCGGACTTAACGACTGGGCGCTCGCCTTCATCGGCGCCCCGAGCTTTCTGGTTGGCAGCTTTTACTTATGGGTTGTCACCACAACGACACCTGATCTGTTAGTCCTGACTCGCAATCACGGCCTACCGCTAAAAGCCATTTTGGCTTTCGTATTCTTGGGCGGCCTCGCAGTAAGCGCCTGGTTCTTTCTTAACGTCGCGCGTCGGTGCAGTGAGCTGCTATACGAGCGTAATTTCAAATAACGCCATGCCCGACCCGCCGGGCTTTTCGACAACACGCCTCAATAATAGGAGCACCAATGCATAAGGTTTTGCTCGCTGTCAGAGTCGTCCAGAAGGGCGAGCTACTTGGTTACTGCAGCCATCAGGTAACCCTTCCTTTCGCCCCCTTCCTTGGCCTTCGTTTTGAGCAAGGAACCAGCTGCACGTTATGGGAAACGATGACAGGATCGGAGCTTGCGCCAGCTGTTGAGAAAGTCATCTATGATCTAGATGAGGAGCAGTTTGTTTGCCTCTTCAATGTGGACATCCCACTGAAGGCTTCCTTTTGGAGAGACGACGTAGATCCGCGGCCTGGATCAGTCAGCGCTATCGGCGAATACTTCCGTCACATGCCAATCCGTGACCGCATCCTAGGCGGCTCCACCGGCAGAGTATTTTACGAGTGAGTTTATGAGCGCACAACTATGACACCACTTACCAATTAACCGCCACCAAGGTGTGGACTGTCACTGACATGGAATTAATATGGAAATATCAACCACAATGCCACCCACTTTATATATTGCAATCGGTGCAATTTTAGCTGCCGTCATCGCGGGCTTCTTCTCTTTCGCAAACCTAGTAAGCTCAAAAGAAAACAAAATATCTGAGTTCCGACTCTCATGGATTGATGGTCTGCGGAACGAGATTGCTGAATATAGTGCAGCACTACAAGAATTGATCAGAGTAGAAAACCTTCGAGAGTACTACAGTGAGTCAACAAAAGCCGAAGTCGAGCTGGAACAACAATGGTTTGAAAACAGTAAAGAGGCCTTCCAGCAGGCAATAAAAACATTATCTTGTATTCAGATGAGATTAAACCCAGAGAGCGTAAAAAATGATCCTGAAAGCTATGAAGCCATTTTAATGCGACACATCACAAATGCACGTAACGAGTTCAACAAAGAGAACTATGAAAACGCTAGCAAATGCTGCATTGATATACGCGACGCAGCATCTCACTTACTGAAATCCACATGGGATACTGTGAAAACAGGAGAGCCCGAGTATCGAAATATACGGAAAAATGCTTGGATCGCTATTAAATGTGGAGTGACTCTATCTGCCGTTTCAAGCATAGTCTTGATCGGCTTGGCCGCAGCCCATTAATTACAAAGTAGATGAGCTACTAGCCTCCCCACTTAGGGATCTATAAGCTAAAAATCAACTTGAGAGCATCCAATGCAAAAAGCCCAGCACGGTACTGGGCGTGGAGCAAGGATCGGGGCACCAAGGAGCTTTTTAGATATAGAATCTGTGACGACTGCTCCATTCGTTCTGACTTCCGAAGCCACGAAAAGCTGCATACCAAAATGGTTCTGACCCGGGAGTCGTGTTCACAATAACATGATCAACTCCTTGCCCCCTCAATTCCACAATCAGCTGCCCTAACGCGTGCGTTCCGATTCCCTTTTTTCGCCAAGCCGGCGCGACGAAGAAGTAAAAAATCTGGCTACTAACCCAGCGAAATGAATAGAACCCCACCACCTCTTTACCATAAAGTATAACGTAGCAGCGCTCACCCTCATCTAATGCATCACTTCTGATCTCGCTAAACCCACAGTCAGGATCGAGCCGCAAAATCTTCTGGGCAGCTAGTTCCTGCTCCCGGCCGGCTTCGGCAAATGTCAAATTGGCCATGTGAATACCCCACATAAAAACAGCTCCGGCTACTCTCATATTTCAGGGAGCAAAATAGTGGCCAGATGCAAAAACTTGCTTCACCTAGGTTTGAGGGAAGACTTTACGACACCTCTTCACCTACTCTGAATAGGCTTCCGTCCTCTCTGTAGCTCACCTCAGACAGCGCTTTCTTCCAAAAATGTGAAGCCTTTTCATTTAGGGAGTGCAGTACGTAGTGCTCATGTCCACGTTTTTTAAGCAAAGACAAAACCTCTCGCGCAGCAGCAACTGAAATCCCATCCTCCCCGCGACACTCAGGCTTAACGAAGAACTTAGAAACCTCAACAGCTACTCCGTCGTCTCCTTGCCAATAACCAAGAAGAACAAAACCGGATTCTTTCCCGTCTGCTTCGATCGTCAAGAGCTCGCTTCGATGAGCGCAGCATTTAGCGTCTTTAAACGAATCTGGATCGCTAAATAGCATCTGCTCTGCACGTGATGCATTCATGCTCTCCTTGAGCTCTATACGCTTCGGCATTCCAATAGCTCCCTAGTCCCAAAAAACCACCATCTTAGACCGTTCAGTATCTTTGATATAGCTGGATGAAATGCCAGTAACTCGCCTGACGATTGGCGTAGTAGCGTTGCGCTTTTAATTACCAAGGAATGGCCATGTCAGTCAGAAGTCTCGTGAAAAATCTACCAGCAGACCCGGATATGCCTGGGTGGGTGATGGGATGGGCCGTGGGTCGTAATGATCCATGGAGCTTTGTTGACATCTACGCCGACAAAAATGTCGCAGAGATCAAGGCTGAGCGACTGGGTGATGGCCACACTGTGAAGTATGGGTCGCATAGGCTAGGAACCGATGACTTTATGGGTGGCGGCGAAGAACCTAGATAGCGACCGCCTGCTTCAAACCAAAATCAATTCTCCCAGGCCCAGATACAAGCGCTGCTTTAAGCCCTGACTTACCGTAGTAGCTGCGGCTGTAACCGCCTTTGCTCTGGCACTTGCCGGAGAATTTCATGCGATCAATCTCGACACCACCATCCAGAATGGCGACTTCGGCTTCAGCGCCGCAGACACCAGCGTCGGTAATGTTGAAAAGGTCGTGAATGGTCAGTAAGTAGCATTGTGCGGTCTGCATGCCCTGCTCCGGCGACCCTGTCGCGTCATGGTTGTTTTGCATCCTTGTGCCTGAGGATCAGGCGCGTTCGGTCATACCAAGGGCCGCCGTAGACGATGATCTCGGACGGCCTGCCGTACAGGTGGTGCAGCAGGAACGGGCCCGGGCCGAAAACACCTGAATCCTCACCAGGCAGCGACGGATCGGTGCCGAGGTAGATCCCTGCATGATTCGGGTGAACCGTACGACCGACTTGCATAACGATCATATCGCCGCGCTGCGGCCGGTCTACGCGAACGAATCCGGCGGCCTCGTAGTGCTGCTCGTACATGCTGGCGTTCTCGGCACTCTCCCACCAGCCGTCGGTGCGCTGGAAGGATTCAAACTCCAGGCCCCATTCGCGCTGGTACCAATCGGAGCAAACCTGCCAGCAGTCCCATGCCCCATGCACGAACGGGCGCTTGAGCAGCGGCGTGCAGCCCGTTGGCGTGATCGTGCGCATATCGCCCTCGGGCCACGACAGAATGTGCCAGGGCCGCGCTGTGGCTTCGCACATCGCCAGGTCGTGCGGTGACGGTCTGCTGGTGGCGTCCGGGTGCGAGTGGACAATGCCGATTACCTCGCCCAGGTCTTCCGCCGCGGCATAATCCTCTGGGTCAAGCCGGAACTCTTCGATCTTGTCCTTGGCGATGTTGCGACATGGGAAGTACTTCTGCGCCCGGCCGACGGCCAACAGCAGGCCGCAGCACTCACGTGGATATTCCGCCGCCGCGTGCGCCTGGATGGCCGCAATGATGTGTTTGCGCATGGTCAGCTCCGGGCGATCAGGGAAACGGCGGGGAATCCGCCGAAGGAGAGTTCGTTGTTCTCGCCGAAGCGCAACTTGCAAGACGACAGACAGCCTTTGCACTGATCCAGCGCCGGGTCATCCGTGGGGTTGTCCTCGTCGTCGAACATGGCCGCGCCGGTGTAGCCACAGTCCGGCCCCCGGTAGCCGTTGGTCATTGCCCAATGGCAGAACGTCGTCATCTGCCGGCCGGGTAGCCCGTGGTTGTCGATCTCGCCAGGGGAAGACAGCTCCCAAATCACTGCCTCACCGTCCTCGCTGGTCTTCTGGTCTATGTACCAGACTTCCAGTGCTTCCTGGGTCGGGTCAGCAGTTGGATTGCCGTCGGGGAAGTTCGCCGCATCCAGGTACTGCGCCAAGGTCTCGCGCACCGTCAGCTTGAACTTCAGCATGTCCTCGAACGCCAGGCACAGCGCGGTGACGCGGCCATTGATGTTTCCCGCTGCGAACGTAGGTCGAGAAGCCGTGCCGTCGCTGCTCGAGGAAATACCCTCAATCTGCACCGGCCATGCTGCGTACTCTTCGCCCTGCCACCAGATCGACTTCGCAGGCAGGTCCTCTTCCGAGTGTTCGTAGGCGAGCAGTTCCTCGGGTGTATGCGGGATGGCGTGACCGTGAAAGCGCAGGTAATCCGCGCCGTACTCGGTTCCGTCAATTTCAAATAGGCGAATCTCGCCGCCGGGCTCCAGTTTCTGGATGTCCGTGATCAGTGCCATGGGCGGTTATCTCAAGGGTGGAAGGTTTGCTGGAAGGTGGCGTTGATGGCGTAGACCTGGCCGCCTCGGTGCACCGGCTTGTAGCCCTTGCACTTGTAGAGCCCAAGCACACCAAGTGGTGGCGTCCAGAGAAAGCCCTTTGCCCCCTTGTGCCGGTCGAGGAACTTCCTGATCTCCAGAATTCGAGATTCCATACCGGTGAAAGTCACCGGCCAGGATTCCGACTGGTTATTCAAACCATCCTCAACCGACTGCTCATATCCGTCGGCGAACTGCTTGGAGCGCACGCGTTGGGTGATATCTCCCTCCGCGCCCTTCTCCGTTGACCAAGTGAATCGTTCGATTGCCATCATCGCCCCTTGATTGCATTGCTGATGACGCCGCCCTGGCCCATGTCCTTGTTGCGCATTTGCTGATACTTCTGCTCAACAAACGTTGCCAGTTCCTTGCCGAACAAGTCGTAACCGGGGGCGTCAGCCGAGGACGAAGCGTTACCCTCGCCGTCGATGTGTACCTCGACATTGATCTGCGTTGCACCTGCACCGCCGCCGCCCATGGCCATAACGCCCAGCTTGCCGCTGGATGTTCGGGTCAGCGGCATGATTGCCTCTTCCCCTGCCTCGCCCATTACACCGGTTTTGCCGTTGGCCATGCCGAACGCCGTAGGCTTGCTGACGATTGAGTTGGTGAAGGCGCCGCCGTCGGCGAACATCTGCACACCGCCCGACCAGGCACCGCCCAAGGCTTGCGGAAAGTAGGAGCCGGAGTAGCCGCCGGCTGAAGCACCCAGATTGGAAGAGCCCGCACCAGCAGACCCGGCCGCCAGTCCGTTGCCACCTGCGGCACTGCCGCCCAAGTAACTCGCCGCAGACCCCACCAGACTGCTCAGCAATGCCGAACTGGCCTGGCGTGTTGCAATGCGCGCCATGTCAGCCAAGATCGATTTTGCAAAGTCCGAGAACGATGCTTTACCGGTCACGGCGAAGTTGACGACTGCGTCTTCCATCGAGCTGAAGGCATTGCCGAACAGGCTTTTCGTCTGGCCGGCGATGTTCCGCGCCGAATCCAGATAGTTGTCCCAAGCCGCTGTCGCACCTTTGGTCCAATCGCCTTGGGCGTTCTCCACATCCGCGTAGTTCTGCCGAATTTGGTCAGTGGCAGCCTTGTTCGCATCTGCGAGCGCCTGCGACTTACGCTTGAACTCTTCTTCCGACATGTTCCGCGATGGGTCGGACTTCTGGTTGGCCAGCTCCAGCGACTGCTGAGCAAACCGGTCTTGCTGGCTGTTCAGCTCGCCGCTGAGCGCGTTCTGGCGGTCACCCTGCCCTACGCCGATCACTGCGCGCTGGCCTGCCAGCTCCAACGCCCTCTGTTGTTGCCCCAGCGCCTGCACGTACGTGCTTATCGCCCGCTCCTGCTTAGCGAGGCGCCCGGTCTCGTTGGTCGCCAGGACTTCAAGCTGACTGTCAGCGTCCTTCTGCGCTTTGACCATCCCTGCGCGCGCGTCAGCGATCTTCTGGTCCAGCTGGATACTTTGCGCGGCCGATGTGGTCTTCTTGCCCTTGGCAGCCTCCAGCGCCGCAATCTCGGCCTCGTAGGCGGCCGTTACCTGGTCCCGTTCGTTGCCGATGAGAGCTTGGCGCCGTTGCAGGTAATCGGCCTCGGAAAGCAGGCCGGCCTTTTGTGCCGCTTCCAGTTCCTTTTGGTAGTTTTTGTAGTCGGCAGCGATGGACGCAAAGTTGTTCTTGGCATCGTTGAATCCAGTGAGGTCTACCTGGGTGCCGGCTGTTTTTGGGTCCTTGTTTTTGTCCTCAAGGCCTTTCAGCAGGGTGTCATAGGCCCCTCCGGAGAACTTGCTACCGTCAAAGTTGACACCGTTGAGCAATGGCGATTTCTGTCCAGTTTTCTCCGCGTTTTCGTACAGTGCCTTGAATTGATCGTTGAGTTTTTTGAGGCCTGCCTGGCGCTTTGCCAGGGGATTCACATTATCAAGCTGAGCGTCGAGCGCCTTCTGAGCCTCGATGGCTTTCTGGTTTGCGTCAGTGACTTCACCAGTCGCAGCCGTCTGAGCGCTACTCGCGGCAAGTCGAGACTTTAGTCCTGCGAGCTTCTTTTCCAGCGCTTCAGTCGAGTCGTCGTGCTCACCGGTGCCCAGGCCAAGTGCGGTGTTGAGCGAGCTGAGGCCATTGGAGATGGCGCCAGCCACCCCGCCGCCCTTGCGCGTATCCAGCACGCGCTGAGTGATCTCAATCTGCTTGGCCAAGTCCGGGAATATCTCCGATCGGACTTCGGCGTATGCGCCCTTGATAGCGGTTTTGATGTTGTCCCAGTCGCGCTCCACATCGGAAAGGGACTCGCGATACGACTTCAGTCGTTGCAGCGCAGCCTGGTTCAAGTCCTCGCTGAGCACATCCAAGGCGCGCTGACTGTCGCCTTGGTCGTCCAGGCCTTTGATCACCTGGTACTGCTCAAGGGTCAGCAGCCCGAACTGGCTGCTGATCTTGCCTGCGGCTTCGGTGGCCGTTTCGCCGGCGGTGGCAAAGGACTTAGCCAGCTCGCCCGCGCCCTGCCCGGTTACTTCACTGACAGCAGCGGCAGCTTCGGCCAGATTACGCATCTGCGTGCCGCTGGTGGCTGCACCAGACGCCAGCGACACGACCGCTTCCCGCGCACCGGACATGTTCCCGGTGATACGGCCGGCACCGTCGGCCATGTCCTTCAGACTGGCAATGGTCTGCCCGGCGCCGTTCGTGCCGCCGTTGATTGCGGCGTTGAATTCGCGCGCCTGCTTCATTGCATCGAAGTATGCGTAGCCCAGTGAGCCAATTACCGCGACTAACAGGCCGGCCGGAATCAACATGCTGGCCATGCTCTTCGCGGAAGCCCCCGCACCAGCACCCAGCTGAGCAATGGCACGCGCCCCGCTCCCAAGATCACCTGATTGCAGGGCGTTGGCGAGTTGCATGACGTTTTCTTGAGCTTGGCGGGTGCCGAGCTTCAGTTTGTCGAATGCGCTATTAGCTTCAGTCAGGCCGGCCCGGTCCTTTCCGATCCTGGCAAGAGCTTCGTTGTATTCTGTGGCGTCTTTCTCGCCAATTCTATGAAGCTCGTTAAGTGCACGCTCTCGTTCTTCCAGTTTCGCCAGCTTGGCAGTTACCGGATCAATGCCGTTAACGGTACGCTTAAGCGCTTCGATGCGACGACCTTCTGCCTCAATCAGTCGCTGCTTCTGTGCCAGCTCTTTCGCTTCTGCCTTTTCCAGTTTGTCATAGGCGGCGGTGATCTTCTCCTGATATTTGACCTGATCGGCACCCTCAACCATCCCGGTTTTACGGGCCCGCTCAAGCGAACCTTCAGCCTGGATGATCTGCTCAATGCTGCCGAGATTGCCCTCCATGGCGCTCTGCAGTTGCTTGATAACAGCAATTTCAGCAGTGGCCGTAACGCCGGTTCGCTGGCTTGCCCCGGCCTGCCGATCCCTGGCAGCAGTGGATTTATCGATGCTTTGAGCAACGTCCGCTTCGGCCTGGGAAACCTTCTTGCCTGTGTTGGCCAGGCCTTCACCTGTTTTGCCCAGGTCATCAATGGCCTTCTGGGCACCTTCCGCCGAATCGACCAGCTTATCCAGATCGTCAGCAGCCTTTGCGGCCTGCGACGACTCAACCGCAATGCCCAGGGAGGCGAAGTTCGTGCTCATTTGGTTTCTCTCTGTTCCGCCATCACCTGCAGGGCTTCAGCCTCCATCCGCCGGAAGTCGCTGAAAATGGTTTGTCGCTGACTGATCGGCACGCCGCACATTCGAATTACGCCGGAGAGAACGCTGTAGTCCATGCCTGTCGCGCCGCACGCACCTGTGCGCCACTGGGTGCTCATGGCTTCGAAGACCTTGAAGGCGTCCCAGTTGTCGGGCCAAATGCCGACTTCCTTGTCGGGTATGTCCTGGCGCGATAAGCCAAAGGCCATCAGATCTGCATCTGACGGCCCTGGCTCATACAGCGCGCGGGAGGCGCTTAGGAGTTTCCCAGGCGGGCCTCGCTGAAGGCTTCTGCATAGGCATTCAGCACGGCTTTGGGGGCGGAGTTGATGGAGTTGACGAGGATGCGCACGTTTTCAGGCGTGAATTCCTCTTCGATATCCCAGCCCACCACCACATCCAGCAGTTGGTCTGCTTGCAGGGCGATCTGGGCGGCGGTGAAAGCTTTGAGGTCCATGTCGCCGACCTGCTTGCCCAGTTCGTCGTGCCGCTCGTTCCAGCCGGTATACAGCTCGGCAAGCGCGGTGCGGTCCAGATACTTGAACTCGAACTCCACCTTTTCAGCGTTGTAGCCGGCGCGCTGGATCATCACCGGTGCCTTGAAGGTCGGCTTTTGGATCAACTTGAACTTGGCCATGGATTACACCGTGGCCGCGTAGCGGGTTGGACGACCGGTCAGGGCGATACTGATGACGCGAGTCATCAAGTTGTTGCGGGACATGGTCGGCGTCGAGGTGATCGACACGTAGCCGTTGTAGATGATGCTGCTGCCGCCAGGAAGGTTGAGTCGGAGCAGGCGAGCCTGCTTGTCGTCATCGGCAGCCTCACAGACCTCCACATAGGGCTTGGAAGGATCATCAGCGACGGTGATGGTCAGCGTGATCGGGTTTTTGGTGGTTGGCATCTGGCGATCATCATCGTCGGCCAGGAAACCAAAGGTCAGAAACTGCTGATCGCCGCCGCTGGAGTTCAGCTCGGTGATTTGCGAAATCTCAGTGAAACCGGTCACCTCCCGAGCCGAGCCAATGCCCGAGCCGGCCGGATACTGCTGAACGTTGACGGTATTCACATTTTCCAGCGCGAAAGTGCCGCTGGCGATCTCGCCGACACGGACGCCACGCCCTTCAAGGCGAGTCCAGCCGGAGTTGACGGCGATAACATCACCTTCGGCCAGGCCATGCGCTGCCGCGGTAGCGACGGCTGGATTGGCGTTGGTCAACGCAGTGAATGGGATCGCAGGGCCGTAGGTGGCTGCAATCTCGAAGGTGGCGCCGTTGGGCATTTGGATGCCGGCCATGGGTGTTTCCTCTTTTCAGAAATGAAAAAACCCGCACAGAGGCGGGTTTCGGGGTTTGCCCAACGGGCTAAATGTTGTTTGTTGCTAATCGACTTTCATATTGCTTCGGACCTCGTCCAAAGGGATGCCGGATTTCGAACCTACGACCACACCGGTAAGGCCACAGCCTGGACAGCAGGCATGCTTATCCTCGTACCACTTTATAATTTCAGTTGGCACAAGCCAAAGACCGCATCCGACGCATAAGCACCGCTCGCTCAAGGCGATTTCTTCGCGATTCCTATAGCAGTGATCCTCTACCCACTCACTTAGATATTGAAGCCGCTGCTTCCTGATTTCGTCCATCGCAGGTATTCCCAAACCAATTCATGAAGGGATTCTACCGCTTAGGATTAGGCGGTGTCGGCTCGGTATTCGAACGACACCGGCACGGTGAAGGTCGGCGGATCGGGGATGCCAGGGCCAGGGTCGACCGGTGACATCGTGACGACGGTGACGCCCGCCTTCGTGTCCCTTGCGTACAGCGGAAACAGTGCGGTCAGCTCGGCTACGAGCGGGTTCGTCTTGGTTTTTCCGGTATTGACCTGAGCCACAATACTGACCTGGTAGACGCCGATGAAAGCTCGATGGTCGCCGGCTAGCGTGCTGCTGGCCGTCTCACCCGGGAGCATGAAAGCCCGCAGATAGGTCTCGCCGTCCGCCGGATCATATTGGACATTCTCGAACACCACCTTGATCGGCTCCGTCCGGGCCTTGCTCCAGGCAATCAGCTTGGCCTCGTAAATTGAAGCGATGATGGCGTGGCTCATACCTGGTTGTTCCTTGTGGCTTCGTCGACGATCTGCTGGAAGCGAGCCAGAGTGATTCGGA
Organism: Pseudomonas sp. D2002; assembly: GCF_013385735.1. Lineage (NCBI taxonomy): Bacteria > Pseudomonadati > Pseudomonadota > Gammaproteobacteria > Pseudomonadales > Pseudomonadaceae > Pseudomonas > Pseudomonas sp. D2002. The sequence continues at coordinate 514,554 of NZ_JACAPL010000002.1, forward strand.
CCATACCGCCGGGTGCTTGGGTCGAGTGGCCATATTCCAGCGGGATAGAATAAGGAAGGTTATTCACGATGTAGGCTGTTTGCCCCGCTGTCAGGGATTGAACCTGCGCCTTGAGCACGGCGATGCTGACGTTACCGCTGGCATCAATCTGATCAAGCACTCCCTCGGCCGGCGTATCAATCGAAAACTGCCAGTTCCCGCGAAACCGCCCGCCAACGTAGCCCTTGCCTGCCACCAAACCGTTCACGTTGAAGTTCTGGTCGCGCTCGGTCTTGGTCAGGGGTTTGGCGTACTTCACGCCCCTTCGCAACTTGCCGGCTTTGGTGAAGTTCGATTCGTTCAGGTTGATGATCGTGTTGCGCACCGCGACCTTGAAGTCATAGTCATCCGCGGCTCGCTTGTTCGCCTGTCGGTGAACGACGTTCGCAGCCCAGATCTCTGGATTGCCCACCGGTGACATGCGAATGACACTGCTGCCGATCTCGATCACGATCTCGCGGATGGTTGCGTCGATGCCGGCTTGGGCGCGCTCGGCGAAGTCGCGGATGTTCTCGGCAAAGCTGCCGTTCAAATTCGCGTATTTGTTCGTCATGACCGCACCTGCAGCTCATACAGGATCGGCGTGCCGGCGGGATTTACCTCTTTCAGTGGCGGAACGATTGACCAGGTGCGGCCCTGTGCGACCACTTTGTCGAGCAAGCCCGGCACCCAAGACAAGCCCTGCGCGGCGATCTTGAGCTTCTTGTCGCCCTGCTTGATGAGGCTGTTGTTTTGGAATTCTTGGCCGGTGAAGTCGAGCAGGATGCCTTGGGCGATTTGCTCGACGGGCACGCCTGGCGCTTCGCCGCCGAGATCCGGGTCATACTCGCCCGGCTCCGTCTTGCTGAAGGTCACAGGCTGGCCGAACTCTGTGATCATCTCCAGAGCCATCGTGGCCATCTCGTCGTAGAAGGCCATTGACACTCCCTCAAAGTATTAAAGAGCTAACGGCCATAGACCCGATACCAGTGACTGAGTTATAGAACGTTTTCTAAATCAAAGGAGTGAGTCAGTGAAACCACCAAAACAAAACTATTCGCTGGTGAAAGACCAGCAAGCTGTTGACGAACTCACCAAAAGAAATCTGAGAACTTTCGTCTGCCAAGAATATTTGGGGCCAGATACTGATTTTTGGACGGATGCCAATATTAAAAAAGCGATTCAGTCCAACGGTGCCCCCAGCGTCGCGCGAGCATTCATTAGCAAATCAACCGTACACGACCCTTGGTCACCAGCGCAGCGAGAACTGATTTACCTTGAGCGCATGCTCAAAGCAATCTGACTCAAGCGCGTACAGCAAATAGTCCCCTCATCTGCAGATAATCCGCAAACTGCGTAGCGCTGGGTCGATCCGGCGCTGCCGGCAACAGTCGATTGCTGGTTGACGGTATCGCCGCGTACTGCCGCGTCACCGCTCCCTCAACACGATCCAGCAAAACAGCGCCTTTACGCTTCTCCACTGGGTCGATATCGTCCTGATGAATCTCGGCAGCCAGGGCCATCTGGCCGTACTGGATGCGCGCCGGCAGGTAGTTGTTCGGCTTGATCTCCTGATCCAGCAGCACTTCCCGGCGCGGCCAGGAAAGGGCCTGCTCGCTACTGGTCTTGCGCCCCTTCCAGGTCATGCCATCCATCGCCAAGGCGGCCCGGCGCAGCAACGCTTCCTGCTCAGGAACACCTGCGGGGATGACCGTGCCGAACTTCACGGCATACATGGCCAGGTCCTCGGCGCTCGCGTAGCTTTCGGCGTCAGGCTTGCCGGTGCCGTCCTCGATGATGAGTGTCATGCGTCAACTCGCTGGAATGGTTTGTAGATTGGCCGCCGGGTGACCGACAGCCAGCAGTATTACTCCTTGGGCAACTCAGCGACGAGCTTTTCCAAGGATTCTTTCGATGCATTGGCGCGGTACTGCACTTGGGCCTCATCGAGCTTTGCTTTCAGCGCTGCGATTTCACCGACCTCATCAGCCGGGGGCGTGATGAAAGACTTCTTCAGCGCTTCAACCTCGCCACGCAGTGCGTCGACAGTCAAGGCCAGGCCGTCACGTTCAGTGGTCAACTCATCAACCGAAGCATGGATCGTGCCCAGCACGTCAAACAAGCGCAACGACAGGTCGCCGGACTCTGGACGATGGATTTCGCCAGCTTCCAGGCCGTCAACAAGGATCTGAATCGATCCATGCTCAGCACGCAAAGCCGCGATAACCTTTTCCAGTTCGGCTTGGTTGCCCGCACCAACAATCTGCGCCCGCTTGGCTTCCTTCACCGACACATCGATGCCGGCTGCTTCGTACGCATTGACCACGCTCGGCCAATCGCCAATCACCAGCACGCTGGTCACACCCGCTTCAGGCTTATCGAAGTGTTCCGGATTGCGGTAACGCTTCTCCGGGTCGAAGCCGCTCAGCTGGTTGCTGTAAGTCAGTTCCATGTGTTTCTCCAAGGCGGCCATTGCTGACCGCGCGTTGAGTTTGAGGCTTAACCGCCAGTAACAGGAGGCGTTGCGGTCAGCGTGATCATCACGCCGGCGGTGACTTTGTTGCTGCCCGCATGCTTGACCCAGTTGGCAGCGGAGCCGACGGCAGCAAGGGTTGGGTTGGAACCGCCAGTTGTGGCTTTCCAGCTATAACCCAGCACATCGATGTTCACGGTGCCTTCCGCGCGGTAGCCGATGCTCAGGTTTTCTTCGTCGTTCACTTCGTAGGAACGGAAGCCCGGCGCCTGCGACTCGGTGATGGTTACGGCGTTTGGCAGCAGGCCGAAGATCACATCCGCCGGCGCGGTGTCGGTCACCAGCACAGGCTTGCCCAGAGTGCCCGGCAGGCCGCCGTAGATCACGACGCCAGCTTCTTCGTAGATCTTGTTGGTGATGGCTTCGTCGACGATGTCGAAGTAGGCGCTGGAGTGCATGACCCACAGAGCAATACGGCCGAACTTGTCGCCGAACTTGCGCATACCGCGAGTCAGCGTCTTCTTCCCATCGGTTTCGATGTTAGCCGAGACCACCATGTCAGCGTTGGAGCCGATGGCCGCACGCAGGCCAGCAGTTGCGTACTGGATGAAGCCTTCCAGGGTCGCATCAGCAACGTCGGCACCGACGATCTGGGAGAACTCCTCGACCGGACGACCGCGGCGCTTGAACGCCTCTTCGGTGGTCTGGTACGGGCCGTACTTCCAGGGAGCCTTGACGCCGACGGCTTCGCCGGCGCTGATCTTCTTGGCAGTTACCTTGCCGTCAGAGTTGACGTCGCGGTGCTCCAGAGAGCCGTTCAGCTTGTAGAGCGCGCGTTTGCGGAAGTCGCCTTCGATCAGCTCGTTGTCCAGCACCATCGCGCCATTGGACGATGCGTTGAACACATCCAGGTTGTCCTGGACACGCTCCAGGTATGCGGTTTGCGCCTCATCGTTGTAGATGATCAGGTCGCTGTTAACGGTTGTAGCCATGGGTCAATCCCCTTACTTGGGCAATGCGAGATATGCGGTTTGGCCGTGCTTGCGCTGAAAATCGCGCTTCTGCTCGGAGGTCATTTCGGAGCGCTTGAATGCAGCCTTGCCGCCACCCCCGCCCGGGGCAAATGTCCCTGAAGCCCTTGGCCACAGATGAGGTGCGCTTTCGCGCAGAGATTCCGCCCATTCGAGCGGAGTCAAAGGGGTTTTGCCGTCCTTACCGAGGATGACCTGGCCGGATTCATCAACGGCGACTGCATCGCCATCTTCGTTAAGGGTAAACACGCCTTTAGCGCGCAGGATGATGTCGTCGGTTGCTTCCGGCAGAGCGCCGGCTTTCAGCGCTGCACCGCGCACCGAGTCACCCAGGACTTTGCCCTGGAACTTGGCAGCGAAGGACTCAGCCTTCTCGGCGCGCTCGCTGATGGTCTTCAGCTGCTTGTCGTAGTCACCACGCAGGCGCTCGGTACGACGATTGAAGACCTCATCCACCTTGCCTTCGGTCAGCAGCTTGGTTTCTTCGTCCTGGCCGGCACGACTCAGCAGGCCTTTGACGGCGTCGATATCGATGCCCTCAAACTGGGTTTCGAACTGGGTCAGTTTGCCGGAGGCTTCCTTCAGCTTGCCCAGCAGTTCCGAGTTCTTGGTTTTCAAGCCGGAAACGGATGCTTCAACGGCAGTCGCGATAGCGGCCTTGATTGCCGGGTTTTCCAGGTCGATTTCGTTTTCTTCTGCCACGGTGACGCACCCCTTGGGTATGTTTTGCCCGCTTTGCAGGCATAAAAAAACCCGCCGAAGCGGGTTGGTATGACTTGACTATTTAATACCCGAGCACTTGGATCGTCTTGATTTGATCACTACTCAAAAAGTTCGCGTATGCATCAGCAAGCTCTGCATGAACACTATCCTTATAGATCCCAACAACAGTATCTGGTCCGATTTTCAAACGAGTTCGCGGATATATCTCAACTGAGAGAATTGCCCTATGCGCATAGAGCCCTCCTGAGCGCCGGGCTACGCAAACAGCCTGTATCGCCTCCGCTAGGTTAGCGGCTGTCATATTCACCCTGAAACTCTGATGCCGCCGGATGAATAACAATGCTTTCATCGCCAATGAAGCATCACCAGAATTGATAATCGTCTGAGCTTCCAGATGTTTTAACCTTCCAAAAACCACTTGGACGATAGGAAGATATTCCAGGTATACGGTTGAGCGTCTCGGCGCGATCCCCCTAGGGTCGGAGATCATCAAGAGAGCGACATTAATAAGGTTGTTATGCTGGCTAGAAGTCAAATTACTGAACACAGAACATTCCCTTGCTGAAACTACTCCGTTCAAGCTTAAGAATTTGGCCATTCAGTTACAACCCCGCACGTTCAAACGCCAACGGCTCAAGCGCTTTCATCTGCGCCAGAGTCAGCGGCGCAAAGTTGCGATCAAGCTGCAGCTCAGTGAAGCGCTCGACAGTCAGCCCGCCCTCCCGGAACAGCTTGGCTCGGACGGGGCCGATGGCGACGTCCTGGAACGAGGATGGCTGCTGCTGGAGCCAGTGGTAGTAATCGAGTTCAGCACTCACCTGCTGCCCGCCGTCAGCACCCACCGAAGCCCGCGTAGCGCCCTTGGCGAACATCGCACTGAGCTTGGTCAGCAAAATGAAGGTGGTTCGGCAGTTTGGGTGAAACGGCGGCCTTGGGCCGGAATCCACCGGAAACTTGCGCTTGTCCATCGAGCGACATTGCTGACTGGTCTTGCTGTCCAGCGTGGCCACCATCTGGATCTCTTCAACGATATCCGTGTTGAACTTGGCCACCTCCATGCGCGCCTGGGACGACACATGCTGAATAGCGGTGTGCACGACCGTGCTGGCATTGCGGTTGGTGGTGGCCAGGATGCCGTCCTTGTAGCCAGCCGCCTTCGTGCCGCGGATGTTGCGAATGACCTGGAAGTTCGTCTGCCCTTCGAAGAAACCCTGCCGGATCTTGCCCGTGACCCGCTCGCGCTCGGCGCTGGTCCAGCCCTTGATGAATGACTTCAGCAGCTTCCCGCCGCCAGTACCGCGCACGCTGAGTGGATTCGTCAGCACCGCGCTGCGAATTGCAGCAGCCGTGGGCGCCACCACATCGAGCGACACGCCAACCGGCGCTGATCGGGCAAGACTGGTCACCTCGAACTCAGCCTCGTAATTGGCGATGTCCACCAAGTCGAGGTTCAACTGCGCGCTATATCGGTCGAAGATGCCCAGCAACAGGCTGTCGACCTCCTTCAGCAACGCTTCCAGGCGCTTCGTGTTGTACTCGGTCAGGTCTGACTGGGTGAGCCGGTCACGGATCGAACGATCAATCTCCTTGAGGAAGGGAGCAAACTTGCCCGCCTCCCCAGCCTTCAGCTTTTCGAGAAAGACCGCGTGCCGGATCGTGGCATCAAGTACTGCCGGATTGACCGCCATTTGGTTTGTCCTCGTCGTCCAGGCCCAGGCCGTCGCCCTGCTCTTCCAGTTCGCCGTCAATCTGTTGGTCAGTACGTTCTGGTGCGATCAAGCCGAGCTTGCGCAGGTATGCCCGAAGGTCAGCTTTCGCAAACCCGCCGTTCTGCCACAAGCCAACCAAGGCCGTGATCATCTGCGGATCGGCCGTGAGCTCTACGAACTCTTGGTTGACCTGGTAGGCGACCTTCTTGTCAGCGATACCCATGTAGGCGCAGCACCACATGATCGCCCGGGTGTAGGCCTCGCTGACGTTTGCCACGCAGCCTGCCAGAACCGAAGTGGATGCCGATTGATCGCCGCGGGACTCCGTAGCGGTCTTGGCGGCCAGAGATGCCACCACCATCCGGGCGCCCAGCTCGATCATCATCTGGTTCTTGTCGTTCATTGCCTCCTTGACCAACGTATTCGGCAATGGCTGCGCGTAACCGAACTGGCCGCCGGCTGGCAGCATCATTGGCGCCCTGGAGCCGACGTAGACGCCGTTCTTCTCCATCCAGTCGCGCCATTGCTCATCCAAACCACTGATCCACGGCTGGGCCTGGCCACACCAGAAGACGCTGTCTTCGTAATCGGCACTGTTCCGGTAATGGCCCAGGTTGATCATGGCGATGTCGTACAGCGGCGACTCGTCGATGCTTGGGTCGTTGTTCTGTGCGCCGACGAAGGTGAAAGGGATCTCCTTGAGGCGACCGGTGACGCCTTCCGGCCTGAACTCTTCGATGACCGCCAGCGGCCCGCCACCTTTCGGACCGGACCGGCGCCAGACCCGGCACACAAAGCCGTCGTCCTCCAACGCAAGTTCCCGGTACTGCTCAGCTGTCTTGTAGCCGAACCCTTCAGGGATCTCCGGCGACTCGCGCAGCACCACCAGCGTCAGCACGCTGTGACCGTTCACCATGCCCGTGCGCCAGTTGATGATGTCTTCGGCGCAATAGGACAGGATCACCGAGTGGCCTCCAATGCCATCGTCTTGGTGATAGTCGACGTACAGACCGTGGCGACCTGCTTCAAGCACCTTCTCAAGCGTACCCTGTGAGTGCTGGTAAATGCTCACCCCAGATCCGTTGGCATTGTCCTGCAGGTACTCCAGCTTCTTCGGCACCGTCAGTGTCGGATCTTTGTGGAAAGCTAAACCCAGCAGCCCGTTACGGGTGTGCCCGGTGGCGTTCTTGAACACCGCCCTCTCGCGGTAAGCCCGGTTCCGGTCTTCGTTCTCCGGCGACTTGTCGTGCGCATTGATGTACGGCAGCCGATCGACAACCCGGTGCTGGCCCGCGCAAACGTCGCGAACGGTTGCCCAACGGTCCAGTACTGCCGTGTATTCCGCCCGCTTGAAGGAGACGTCGTTGCTCATCGGGCGTATCCCATTTTGATAGCGGTGACCGGTTTTATGATCGGGTACTCGCGGTGGATGAAGTAGCCGCCGGCGTCGTTCGCGTGATCAATGCCGGCGGTTTTGTCTGGCTCCCCATTCGCACCCCACACCTGTTGTTCCAGGCCATCGGCATAGGTCGGACAGGTAAGCGAATTGATCAGGTAGCGGCGCTCGCCCTGCGCATTGCAGAAGACGGCGTTCATTGCGTTGATTCGGTCCTTCACCGGCGGGTTGGCCGCTGGAGCAATGACAGCGAACCCGGCCTGCTTGAGCATCGCCAGATCGGTGATGCTGGCATTCACAGACTTGCGCGAATCGCCCGAGGCATCCGGGTAGATCCTGATCTCGCAGGTCTTCTTGTAGTCATTGCCGTCGTGCTGCCAGTAGCGCTCTTTGATGCGGCGGATCATGTCGGGCGTGCCGTAGCCGTCGATCAGCTCATCCACGGCCCGGGGCAACCCCTGTTCGCGCTTAACGTGGGTAATCGCCGCCATCTTGCCGACGTTGAAGTCCATCCCGATGAACAGCGGCTCGCCAGGCTGAACGGTGTCGAAGCATCCGTTGAGCTTGCGGTCGTAGGCGGTGTAGATCGTGCCGGACGTCAGGTTTACGAACTGGCCTTTGAGGTACGCCATAATCAGCTGAGGTGGATACGACTCCATCAGCGAGGCGATGTAGTCATCCGGCAGGTTCAACTCGTTGTCGAACGTGCTGGCCTGCACCAGGCCGTACATCTCGTTCAGCGAAGGCTTATCGCGCAACTGCTTCACGAACTGCAGGAAGACGAACTTGAAGCCCTCCGGTGTCGTGGTAACGTCCACTCCGTTCTTCAACCCGGGCAGGTTGTAACGCATCCGGGCAATGATCTTGCGCCAGGCCTGCTGAGCCTTGACCGCGGTCAGCACGTCCAGCTCATCCACCAGGGCATGGCCGATCTTGAAACCAACAATCGTCTGCGGCTTCTCCATCGACCGGCAAATCACAGTGCCGCGGTACTGCCGGCCACTGTAGATGTGAACTTCGTGGTTCGCCTGGTTGATCTTGGTCTTCAGCCCCCAGTCGTAGGCCACCTCATCCATCGTCGGATAGAAAATGTCCCGGATCTGCGGGTAAGTCGGTGCAAAGTAACCAGCGTTGACGCCAGGCCACTCCATGAAATGTTTGCTGAGTGCCGAACAACCCACCCAGGTCTTGCCTGAGCCAAACCCGGCAACGAATGCACGAAACTTGTGGGGCAGTGTGAGGAACTGAGCCTGCGGAACGTTAAGGCTCGGCATTCGGCTTCCTCGCATCCACCACGTCGACCTGAATGCGGGTCGGGATCACCGGTTCATCGCCAGCCTCTTCTTTCCGTGCCCGGTTGACGTAGATGTCGCCGGTTTCTTTCGCGGCCTGCTCGAGGATCTGCATGGCCAAGCCGATGTTCTTCATTGACTCGGCCTTCTCCACAAAGCGGTTCATGGCGCGGAGGCGAAAGGCGCGGTTGGCGATCGGTATCTCTGCGGTCTCTTCGCGGAATCGCTTGCGGGTATCTTGAAACAAAATCTTCCACTTGATGGCTAACTTGCTACCTGCAATCTTCGTTGGGTCATACTGAGCGACTTGTGAGCGGTGTATTACCAAACCAAATTCGTCCTTTACCGCATCGACCACCTGCGTCGGTGTGTCAAAGCACGCTAACGCCTTGACGATGAAGCGTTTTACGCCATCTGTCAGCGTTGCCATAAATGCGAATCCGTATAGCTTGGGTATAGAAATGACTTACGACCACTTTGAGCACCGCCATCGATTTTCCGCATGGGCAGCCTCCCGAGCAGCAAGCCGTGGAGCCAAAGGCGCTACCTCATCAGTGCTTTCAAAAACTCTAATAGACAGTGGCGTGAAGGACTTCCTGAAGGCCGAGGAAAAACACGCGACAGTCACAGAGGAAAGCTTCACAAAACTACACAAGAAGTGGTGTAGCGCCGCCGAAAAAAGCCTCAGAGATCAATACATAGAGGGAATCGAATACGGCAGAATTGCGAAGCTGATCGCTATCTACATCAAATCAATGATTGTGAATGGGCCTGGACACACCTCTGCGCTTGCCGATGTAGCACACCCGCCTATTGATAGCTTCCTACTCAAAGAGCTAGCAAAACGAAAGGACATCACTGATCAAGCAACCAAAAAACTGTGGCGGAACGTTACCTGGACAACGTTGAAACACTTTGAGTACTACGCGCTCATCGAAACCCTCAAGGCGCTCGATGACGCAAAACCGTTCTGGATGCTGGAGAAATATTGGCCTGAGGTCCGTCCATAAGGGACTCACCTTTAGTTTGCAGCTCTAAAATAGGTTCCGCATGCCCTCGCAATGTTCAATTTGTTGTCAATCGATGTGCTTCCAGGTTCGTTTGGCAGCCACATCTCTGACCGTTGCCACTGATACGCAATGTCGCGTAGCGAGCTCGACCTGTGCTGACTTCGTTAACGGCCTGCGTAAGCGAATCTCACGCACGCCATGTTCGGTGAGCTTTGAGTGCCCATTACGCTCACCCTCAGCATCGTTCGCTCCATGGTCATAGCCGTGTTTGCGATTGCCTGACGCGCTAACCCATTCAAGGTTAGATATGTGATTGTTCGACCGGGAGGCATCTATATGATTTACCTCTGTGGTCCCTTCAGGCCTTTCCAAAAACGCCTCGGCGACAAGTCGATGCACCCGAAGTGACCTACGCCTGCCCACGTCAGTGAAATTCACCGACGGATAACCGCAGACAAAAAACTGAGAAAGGATGGCACCAGCTCTACCGCTTTTCACCGTAGTCAGTCGCTTGATACGACCGTGGGTGCTGACCGCGTAATGCGGCCAGTCGCTGATCTGCTTCCATTGCTCTTCCACTACACAGCCCTCAACAAGCAAGTACCGCACGCACTCGCTATCGAGGCACGGTTAACGGATGGTGTTTTTTTGGCAGCATCGACCATTCGAGCAACATCGCTATCCGGCGCCCCAACACCGTATCTCTCAACGATGGCGACGAACTCACTGACGTCATGGCCTCGCAGCTCCAGTTTGGGCATTCCATCCTTCGTGAATTTTGGTTGCCCGTATTGATCGCGGGCTTGAGCGATATGCATGAGTTCATGCTCAACCAAGGCACAGAAGTCGGTGTCGCTGCACTGGGCGCAGTAGTCAGCGGCCAGGGTGATGATGAAGGCCGGAACATCGCCGAACCAATCACGCATCTGTTGCTCCATCCGGGCTTTCTGCCAACCGCCGGCGCGGAACGCTACCTGTTCGGCCTGCCCGAGGACTATGCGGCCCTGCTTCTCGAAGCTCGACGACGCCCACATGACCCGGATGTCTGCATCCAGCAAATGGGCATGGTCTTCGTTGTAAATGCTGCCGGTGTTGGCAAGGATTTCGGCCTGGAGCCATTCCAACACTTCGGGTGCAGGCGTCAGGCGAACACCGAAGTCGGAGATATCGGACGGTTCAAGCATTGACCCTGGAGGGTATGGTCTGCCCATTCGTAATCCTGTACAGCTGAGTTGCTATTGCTCCCGACGCTGCCTGAGAATGAGCGTTTGAATTGAGGGAGAGGACATGGAAAGCCTACAACGGTCTTCGGGCAGTGCGTTTTGGCCGAGCGTCAAGAAGCTCGCATTGGTTGTGCCTATTGCGGCAATGGTGGGGGCCGGCTTGTCACAGCTGCTATTGGGCGGCATTGATTACGGTGAGCTTAGAAGCTCCCTGAAGACAGCAAACAGCCGTGTCGAATCACTCGAAAAATCACTTGATGAATTACGACGAGAAAATGAAGAGTGGCGCAATGGCTACACGAAATTGAAATCTGATCTTTGGACTGCAAATGCAAGAGTGATCGATATGCAAAACGATCAATGTGAATCGATTCGAACGGATATTTCCAGCCTGCAGTACAAGATCGAGCATGCCTACGGATATGGTTACACCGAGGAAACGCGCGGTAATCTTCAAATGATGATGAGGGAACATCAGGAGTCTTTGCGCGTATGCTTCGCCTCTAGAAAGTGATGCCTGTCATGTTCGCTGTCTCGTTATGAGCTCTTCCATGCAGCAGAGATACGATTAGGCCCTGAGGTAGACCGGCGACCTTGGCCGCGTCAATGGCCTTGGCGATAGCGCTATCCAAATCTGTCAGTGCCGTGCTTATGTCCTCGCTCATGGGTAGCGCGTGCCGCAGGCGGGTGACGTTGCTCATCTGAAAACCTCGCGCCACGACTTGGCGCATTCGAAAACGTGGCGCGGATTACTTGCCCCCCCGCTCGACGCCACCTGGCGCCTTGTCACAGTGCAGGCAGTGCTCGCAGTTCAGCGTCCGGCACAGCCAGACCTTCACCCGCTGCCAGTACGTGACCATGAAGATGTGCCGGGCACCGGCCATGGCCAGGGCAACATGCAGCGTCAGTCCGGCACTGGTCGGGCCGAAGAAGATGTTCTGGCTGCGGGCCATGACGACGAAGCCGCTGATGGCGATCGTCGAGTAGATAAGCTTCCCGAGGATGCCGTCCCTCACCTTCCCGCTCAGTACGCACCAGGCTGCCCACAGCGCGATAAGACCGCAGGCGATGGAGTTGATCAGTTCAAGATTCATGGGTTGCCTCCCCCGAACCGCTGGCGAATGAGCGCCCAGAGGTCAGCGGATTTAATGGCTCGATTGATGGCCGCCAGGAGCGAGCCGCCGAAGGCACCCAGCAGGAAGCCGATGCCGGCGACGATCTTCGGCTCGGTCACGCCCAGGTAAGTGCTGACCATGCTCGTCAGGTAGATAGAGCAGGCCATGCCGGTGATGAGGAAGATCATCCAGGCACGCCAGTCGTTCAAGTCGTCCTTGTGCCACCAGCTGGCGATCACGGCGCCGACCAGTCCTGCGATCAGCAATTCGAACCTGTCGATCTTGTCGAGCAGGCGCTGTAAATACTCCATGCGCTCGACTCCGTGGGGCATGTTTGAAATAGGTCAGCCCCGACGGCACTCCCTGCTTAGAGCGAAGGGTGTGGCGGGGCCGAAAATGAAAAAGCCCAGCTCGATGGCTGGGCTCTATTACGCAAGCAGATAGAAGATCATGGAGTCCAGTAAGCAATCTTGCCGCCTGCACCAACAGCTACAAAATTGCCGTTGCCGTAGGCGACGCTCCGGATATCGGTTCCTGCGAAAGTGTTGGCTTGCTGAACCCAGCCGATCCCATCCTCGGAAACGGCTGTCTTGCCGCCGTCGCCGACAGCTACATACTTGCCATTACCGTAAGCAATGTCGCGGATGATGGTTCCACCGAAACTGGTATCTGCAACAGCAGTCCAGTTAAGCCCATCGGGTGAATATGCCATCTTGCCATCCGCACCAACGATAAACATTTTCCCGTTGCAAAGCTTCATGGAAAGGATGGTGCTAGTGCCGAAGGTGCTGGTTACCTTCGAGAATGATTGCGAATCACCCGTCGCCATCTTCACAGCGCTAAGCAGCTTCCCATTCGATCCCGCAACCAACACAAAAACGCCAATGACGTTGACGCAGTGCACAGTCTCGCCAGAAGTGAAGGTCGTAGTGCGCTCCACCTGGCCTGACCAATCGCCATAACGGGAAAAGACTTTACCGTTAGACCCAACCAGTATCCAGGTCGCGTCGCTGCCGGAAATTGGCTGATAATAAGCAATGCCTTGCAAGTCTCCGGACACGCGAACAGTTGCCGTAATGTTTGTCCAAGCCCTTTCAGGGCGTGCTGTGCTGCCGTAGGCCACATTGCCGGATTGAGAAAGGGCTTGAAGCTGTGTCCCAATACCGTTCCAGTACAGATCGTTGAGGACCTTTCCGCTATCAGAGGTGACGACGTCCTTAAACTTGGTCCAAGTTGTACCAGTCGCGCCTCCGCTGACAAGCTGAGTGGTTGTGGGAAGACCGTTGCCACCAGCCGCATAAAACTTGCCGTCCCCAAAAACCACGCGCCTAAGCATGCCGGTGTTATCCACCGGTTGCACTTGGGTCCAAAGATCTTGCAAGGTTTGAGACGACGAATTTGCGTTTTCCATTTTAAACTCCGTTACTTAGCTGATTTAAGTTCAGGCCTCTGTATTGGGCGTATGGCGCTCATCGGCGATTGCTCGAGGCTCGCGGCCTTCACATGATTCAGCGTCCCGCATCGGGAACATTTGATCTGGAGCTCTGTAAACCCACCCGTACGGGCGAGAAGTCGGTTGCAGTTACCGCATCTGATTTCTTTCAACATCTGCAAATTCCTTTTGCTGAATCGCCGTTCCGTCGGCAATAAAAAACCCCGCCCTAGGCGGGGCTTCATAAAAATTTTAGTCGCTTGAAGTTTGAGGGACTGGGGCCTCGTCGATGCTGATGCAGTGCTCAATGTCCGTTATTTTCTTCAGCGCAAGCTCGGCCGTTGAATAAGCCCCGAACATTCGGCCCTGATAAAAAAACAACCCACGCAAACTGAATATCCGCGTTGCCAGCCTGCCCTACAACCAACTTCTTGAACCGTTCCGCCAAGTCGTCGACATGCATCTATGCCATGCCACGCAAAACCATGACGCTCTCCCAGTTTATAGTCGGAAGCTCTATTTTCGACCTTGCACAAACTGAGCGCAATAAAAAGCCCGACATATAAGCCGGGCTTTGAAGTGTAAACCCCTAACGCGCAAGATCGATAGGATGGATAAATACTCTATCATTTTCTCACTCAATGCAACATTTTTGGGTGACAGAATTTTGCTTATAGCTCCGCCGATTAAAATCTATCCAGGGCTCTCCAAATTTCTGCCAACACCCGTTCGAACGGCAAAACAGTCGTACCCGGGGCACGCGCCACACGTGTGACCGGGTCTAACCTATTGGAGCGATAGGTAAATGGAGTCGTAGGTCTGCAGGGGATCTGATACCGTTTAGCCACTTGGTCGTGATACACGAGGTTAGTCATGGACGTAAATACCCACTTCCCTGAGTACGAAGCAGAACGCTTAAAACGCGTTGAGGCCCTCTGCCCGCAAAATGAACAAGACGACGAAGTCTTCGAAAAAATGATTTCAATGACTTCAGAATACTTCAATGCACCCATCGCCTTGATTTCTATCGTGGAAAAGCACCGCCAATGGTTCAGAGCGCGGATCGGGATCGACCAGCAAACTACACCTCGGGACGTTTCGTTCTGCGCACACTCTCTACGCGACAGGAAGGCGTTAGAGGTTTTGGATGCGCAGGATGATGAGCGATTCAAAGATAACCCCATGGTCACCGGCGCGCCCTTCATTCGCTATTACGCTAGCGCACCACTTCTCACGAGTGATGGTTTCTCTCTGGGTAGCCTATGCATAATAGATACTTCACCTCGAGAAGCAATGAGCAAACGAGATGCAGCAATGCTCGTTTATTTCGCTCAGCTCGTCGTCTTGCGGATTATGGGTTTACGTTCCCGTAATTTTATTGATCAGCCTACCGGACTTTTCAACCGACTTAGACTGGAAGAAGATATTCGACTAGCAAGCTCTAGTGGCATTCAGCACGATCTATTTGCTGTGGACGTAATATCTCCAAAATTTTTGAATGACGTAGTAAAAGCGCTCGGTTACAGCTTTTCTCAAAATTTAATGCTCAACGTCAAGGGTAGACTTCAGTCTTTATTACCTAAGAATGCTCTCTTGTACAAAATCAGTCCAACGCGTTTTGGGTTTCTTTTAGAAGGTGGCCAGCCGGTGGAAGGTCTCTGCCATGAGATTCTTTCAAATTTTGACGAACCGGTTGATTGTCAAGGAATCCCAATACTCATGCAGACAGGTATTGGAGTATTGAAAATCGCCGATGCAAAAGAGAGGGACTGGCTACGGTTAGTGGTAGGGGCAGCTGATGACGCCAGGGTTCGAAACTTGGGCTGGGCGATGTATCAACCTGAGTTGGACGCAGCTCAGCAGCGAGCGTTTGCCTTACTGAGCTCCCTGTCTGATGCAGTTCGATCTGATGATCAGCTGAGCTTAGTTTTCCATCCAAAAGTCACATTACCTACTCTAGCATGTGAAAATGTTGAGGCATTGATCAGGTGGGATCACCCTACACTCGGGCCTATCAGCCCCGCAGAGTTTATACCACTTGCAGAGAAAACTGCGTTGATGCATTTAATTACCTTCTGGGTACTTGAGGCCGTAGTTAACCAAGCTAAGGAGTGGTACAACAAAGGTATTGAATTACGAATCTCCATGAATGTCACTGTCAGTGATCTTGAGAATTCTAAGTTCGTAAATAAAATCACAGAGTATATAAACAACGGCGCCCTTCAGTCGAAAAATCTAGAACTTGAATTCACGGAAAGCATGCTCATGTCAGATCCGAAGACAGTTATTGAGCAGCTTGAGCGCGCCCGTGCGTTAGGCATTGAAGTTTCCGTGGACGACTTCGGTACTGGCTACAGCAACTGGACATATCTAAGGCAACTGCCTGTGAGTACGGTTAAATTAGACCAGTCACTAATCAGCAACCTCAACACGAACGAAAAAGATAAACGGCTAGTTAAGACACTCATCGAGCTTGCTAGAGGATTAGGCTATAGAGTCGTAGCAGAGGGCGTCGAAACCCAAAGCATTCTGGACCTAATCACGCTCTGGGGGTGTTCAGAGGCTCAGGGATACCTGATAACAAAACCCCTGAAAGCGGAACCATTAGAAAAATGGCTGGAGCAAGGTGGTTTCAGCGCGGCATGTGATAGGACTAGAACGCCAGGCACCGAGCTCTTGTAGTCCATCAAAACCTGTCGGGGGGAAGCCTTTTACCACCTCCCGCCCATCTCAAAGCTGATGTCGTACAGGTCATCTGTCCAGTTCATTGCCGCAGCAAATTATGATGCCATGACGTTCTCCATTAGCCCGTCGGCGTCAAGAATCTCTTGAGCGGCCATCAGCGCCTCATTCACCATGCCATCCAAAGAATTTCGTATGGATGAACGCCAACGATACCGAGTTGACTCTGGCTTGCCGTCATTGTCCCAATTGGCAATGTCATACCAGGCCGCAGGGAGCACCGTGGCGGAACGCTTGCCTTCGGCACCGGCCACCTGTGGAATCGCCCAGGTCAGGACTGCACATTCACGGAAGCGCTTCGGCGCCGGCGTCTTTACCGAGTTGAGCAACTCCAAAATAGCGCCGTGTTTTCGCTCCTGGTGCGTCGAGTACTTCGCCACGAGTGCGCGCCAATGCGCCGGGGTGAGCGCCTTGTGCAGCCGGCCGAACACCCAGCAGTCTTGGAGAAACGCCGCCTCCTTGCCGACGATCTCCCCCTTCTGCTTGGCGCACTGCACCTTGGGCTCGAAGTCGCAGCCGCCGGCGGAACCTATGGTCTCGGCCGCGAGCGCCCGAACTACTGCTGAAACAACGTTGCGATAAGTCATGCTGCAGCCCTCTTGAGTTCACGGGTCTTGGCTCGATAGTCGGCCTTGATGGCCTGCAACTGCTCGATGGAGTGGCGCTGGGGCTCATGAGGCCCTTCCAGCCAATCCACTTTGTCGGCGCCGATCCGCTTCACCAGCTCCAGCCGGTAGTTCACGATGTCACCCGATTTGTGGTTGTTGCACGGCGCGCACTGGCGCCACACGTTCAGCGGCTCGAAGCGAAGCTCTGGGTTGCCACCGACGGTGCGGTAGTGCCCGGCATGCCATTGGCCGTTGTGGTGCCGCCCGCAGCTCACACACGGCAGACCGACGTCCCGTTCGCGAATCCAGGCGTTGAAAGCTGTCTGGGCTTCCTTCATGTGCTGGGCGCGCGTCTTGATCTTCACCTTCGACGCGCGCAGTTCCTTGCGGCCGATCTCGGCCAGCGACTTGCGCGCTTTGGCCTGGTTCACGTCCTTGATCGCCAGGCCGCACTTCGGGCTGCATACGGCCTGGCCCAGGCGCTGCGGCGGAAAGCTGATACCGCATGCCTGGTTCTTGCACTTCTTCGGTTTGGGTTGCTTGGCGATCATGCAGCCTCCTTGCTGAGTAGATCAGTGAAAACCACACCTTGGCCTGTGAAATAGGCTGCGATGCGGTCGGTGTAATTGATGCCCTGGGCGCGATTGAACAGGCTGGTCACTGGGAAACCGTCGGGGCCGAACAAATGGCACTCGCCCATCATGGCCAGCTTCGTTTCGTAGGGCAGATGGCGCATGACCCGGTACCACTCGACCTGAAAGCCGGCGTCCTCGTTCAGCAGGATCTGCACGCCGAAGTGCAGCTTGCAGTAACGCCGGGCGTCAGCCGCGTCACCGATCTGGGTCATTTCGGCGATGCGCTTGTACATCCCGAACCACAACCGATTTTGATCAAGCGTGCGGTCCTTGCCCGGGCGCAGGGAGACCACCACGAACTTCTTGTCGCGGTACATGGCGCTCAACTTGGTGATAGCCTCAGAGAGCTTGGCCTGGCAGTTCACGCTGATCTTGTCGGTCATGGCGCCGCCCTCTTCGCTTCCAGTTCCTGAGCTTGCTTGATGAGCATCGCCCTGCGATCCGCCAACTCATTTGCCGCGTCAATCCGCATTTCGGTTTTCCGTTCGGCACTGGCCTTACGCATTTCCAGCATCGAGGTTTTCACCAGTTCCAGCTTCTGCCGAAGCTCGGGCTCTGGCCGTGTGACGGTGCCAGTGAGCAAGCCGGCGATGGCGCGACCGTCCTCAGTGATCGGCTCGACGCTCAGGTCCGCTAGGTACTTGTGGGCGTGTTCGCGCGGGATTCTCTTCAGCTCCATTGCCTTGGTCACAGCCTGGATGCGGCGGTTGGAGTCGAAGCCCACGGACACGTGCCAGTTGACCGGTTTCGCATCCTCGCGGGCCTGGCCCACGAACCTTTGGTAGGCGTCGATGAACGCCATGCGCGCACCGATTTTGTCGCCGCCATCCAAGATGGGTTTCGCTGCTGCCAGGGCCAGTTGGATCTCGTCGGTCAGCACCACGGTTTCATATTCGTCGTTGGTCGTCATGGCGATGGCCCAAGCCTCGTCCTTCCCAGGGCGGCCGTCGGAGGTCTGGACACGCTGTAGGATGTCTGCCATAGCCAACTTGCCCTTCACCTCGAAGCGGCAGGCCTTCAATGCGGCTTTGACGACGAGCACCGGATACGCGCAGAGGTCTTCAGCCATCATCGCGGCAGTGCCCGGGTTCATTTCCTGGCCCATGGCCTCGGCCGTAGCGCAGATGGCGGCGGCTAGCCCGGCAACCTGCTGGTCATTCATTTCAAAGGTATTCATTGCGGTCACCTGCTTGGCGTTTGGCCAGAACCATCTGGGCGGCCTGTTCTGCTGCGGAGTGGTTCGCCTCAGTCCGCTCCATCTGGCGAGCAGTTGTGCCGTTGATGCGCTGCCCGGTCACCCACTGGGTGTGATAGCTCTCGGCGTTGGCCAGCAGCTCGTTGAGGCTGTGGCACTTGCGCAGCACAGCGGCGTCACTGGTTTTCAGGAAATGGGCGGCAACATGGTGGGCGACATCGGCGCCGAGGCGGTCAACCAGTTGGCCGAGTTGGCCGCCGACCTTGGCATTCCACACCGGCCAGGCGCTGTAGCGCTTTCGGTATGCCATGGCGTAATTCGCCCAGACCTTGAAGGTTTTGCAGGTCTGGTCTTTGGGGCCCGGCATATCGGCGGGGATCTCCACTCGGGGAGCATCGGTGCGGTCAACCACCAGCACCAAGCCGCGGGACTGAGCCGGCTTGCCGGTGGCGTCCTGCAAATCCTGACTGGTGTCCTGATTGGTACCCTGATGGTTGGTATCCTGATTTGTCGGAGATTTTTCCGACCCTTGCTCGGATTTTTTTCCGACCTTGCTCGGAGATTTATCCGAGGTAGATCGGATTTTTTTCCGACCCTTATTGTTTGGTGGGGTCGGATATTTTTCCGACCCGTTGAGCTTCTGGTTCCACTCGATCGCTTTCTCTGTGAGGCGGAAAAGCGTGATGTTCGAAGTGCTGGAAAGCTCAATCAACCCGGCCTCTTCCAGGGCCTTCAGCATGCGGTAAGCGGTGTCTGGCTTGTCAGTGAGCAACGGTAGCTCCTCAGTGATCTTGGCCTTGCTCAGCGCGAAGAAGATTCCGTCTTCGGTCTTGATTGGCTTGGTCCAGCTCGGGCAGCCGTAGACGAAGGCGAACAGCAGGGCCTGCTGAGAATTCAGCCCCCACTCCAGCGCCTTCACCTGGTTAATCGTGACGGTGTATTGCATGTCAGGCCTTCCCGACCTTAGCGGCCAATTCAAGGAAGCGATCCACGTACCAGTGAGGCTGCGTCTCGCGGGGGCATTGAGGACTGGTGAGGTTTTTGCCGTAGGCCATGCCCTTCTCGGTCACCGACCAGAAGTCGACCATTTCCTGCTTGGAGTTTTTGCGCTGGAGGACCTTGAGGAAACCGTGGGCCTCAAGTGCAAGGTTGAAGGCGCGGGCGGTGCTGGCGATGACGTGATCTTTGATCAGGGCGGTGATTGCCTTGGTAGGCATCGAAGAGCCGCCAGCGGCATCAGGGGCGGCGTCAACGGCGTAGCCTGGAAGGAACTTGGCGTCCAGGCCGTTGTTGGCGGCGATCTTGGCCAGCATCAGCATCTTGCTGGAGTTGGCAGGCTTCAACAGGCGGTCAAAGCATTCCAGGATGGCCAGCTCGCCGACGATTTTGGAGTTGCTCGGGCCTTGGGCAGAAAAGTTGCCGGTCTTGCGGATGCTCGGCAGCACCTGGCCAACCACCCACTCTTCGAACTTCTCGGCGGCCGGCAGCTTGGACTTCATCACCAGCCGGTACAGGTCCCGCTCCGGGATGATCGTCATGAAACCACCACCCTGTTTCGGGGTAGTGGTCGCAGCCTTGCAGTGACGGGCTACGGCGTTCTCTGGCTTGGAGTAGCCCAGGGCGTCAGCGACGTCGCGCGCGACAAACCACGGATCGCCAAGCTTGTCGGTGATGACCCGAATTGCGGCGCCGTCGAAGTCGAATGGAATCACTGAGGAATTGCGCGCCACGTTTTCGGATTGCGAAAAACGTGGCGCGAGATTGGTAGTGCTATTGATATGTGGCGGCGTTTGCATATAATCGGCCTCGCTAAGTTTTATCGAAGAAGCCGACCTCGACCGTCGGCTTTTTTATTGCCTGTAATTCGGCGCCGAAGCGCCAACCACCTCGCCCTACTCCCCGCATCGCCTCTCTCAAAACCCACTGGATAAAACACCAGCGACCTCAGGTTTCTTACTTCGCAGACCGGCTGGGCCGATACTGGCTACATGGGCAGAAGGGTTTGCCTGTCAGGCGGCTTGGTCTTTCTTTGTCGCCTTGAACTTGCCCTTGGAAAGGACCTGGATCTGGTACTGCCGGGATTCGGGAATCGTTTCCCCCCACATGGTCACGGCGCTTGGGCGGATGCCCAAAGCGAGTGCCAGCTTCGTCTTGCTGCCGAAGAATTCGGCGACTTCATGCGTATTCATTGCGCATCCTCGTTCGAGCCTGCCGCAATTTAAGCATGCTTAAGTTATGGCATCAACGGTGATTTGCACCTACTGCATGCTTAAATTCAGTTAACTTAATATTGAGTCCATGGAAAGACACGAACGTATCGCCCGCGCCATACAGGTCAGCGGTAAAAAGAAAGGGGAAATTGCATCGCTTTGCGGCGTTGCAAATTCGGCCGTCACTCAGTGGATCACCGGCGAGAGCAAAAGCCTCAGGCCGGAGAACCTTTACGCCCTGGCGAAAGCGACTGGCTTTCGGGCTGAGTGGCTAGCCATTGGCGAGGGCAATGAGCGGGAGGCTACCGAATCAAATATCTCCCCCGCCGCCCAGCCCACCAAATCATTCCGCTACCCGGTAGTGAGCTGGGTTGCCGCCGGCGCCTGGGCGGAAGCAGTGGAGCCCTACCCGGCTGGAATCTCGGACACCTACGAGTTTTCGGAGTACGACTCCAAAGGTCCTGCGTTCTGGCTGACAGTTAAAGGTGACTCGATGACAGCGCCCGCCGGCCAGAGCATTACCGAAGGCACGCTGATCCTGGTGGACACTGAGGCTGAGGTTGCGCCAGGCAAACTAGTAGTGGCCAAGCTTCCAGATAGCAATGAGGCGACATTCAAGAAGCTGGTCAGCGACGGAGGTCGACTGTTCCTGAAGCCGTTGAACCCGAGCTACCCCATCGAGGCAGTGGACGAGAACTGTCGGATCGTGGGCGTGGTTGTGCAGGCGCTGCAGAAGTTTTACTGATGCTGTTCAGGAGGCCCCATGCCCCTCACGAAGCCAAACCAAGACCTCAAGCGCTACCTGCAAGGCATCGCCTCAGACCTCAAGTGGTCAGCCGTAGAGCTGATGAGGATTGCGGAGCGGCTGAGCCTTGCGGGGAACGAGGCAGACGCCCAGGCCGTGCTGAAGATGTGCACGGTGCTTCATGCGGACGAGGATCGGCTAGCCGGGTATGCGGACGAGGTGAAGGCGGGGCGAATCACGAGAGCTAAGCCTTAGCAGGTGCGGCGCGCGAGGTGCGCGATGAACGGGCTGGCTCATCGGTGACGAATAGCTTTTAGAGTCCGTCTATGTCGCGTAGAGTCAGGCCCATGCTAGGTGTTTGTGTAATGTCTAATGAAAGGTTTCGCACATGGAAGCGCTAATCAACCCAGAAATACTGAGATGGGCCCGTTCCAGGGCGAGAATCAGCGCGGGCACGCTTGCGAAAAGTATCGGGACAGCTGAGGACAACGTGCTTGCATGGGAAGACGGAGCGAAACGGCCTTCTTTTAACCAAGCCATGAACTACGCGCATCATACCCACATCCCTTTTGGCTATTTGTATCTAGCAAAACCGCCTGTTGAAGACTTGCCTCTACCCGACCTTAGAACCGTTAACGGTCGAGAGCCAAGCTATAGCCTCGCTCTCAGAGACACAATCCGTTGGGCGATGGAACGACAAGATTGGTACCGTAGCTGGTTGACTTCCCAGGGATATGAGAAAAACCAAGTAGTTGGCATCCTAAGTATTAACGATGGAATTCCCGCAGTTGTGGTTAGCATGCGGGAGAAGTTGGGAATACCTGAAATGCCAAAACGCGGAACTTTCGATGATTATTTTACTAAGCTGGTTCAAAGCATAGAAAACATCGGAATTCTGGTTATGCGCAATAGTATTGTAAACAACAATACGAGTAGGCCTCTATCGGTTGATGAATTTCGCGGCTTTGCGATGAGCGACGCTCTAGCCCCTGTAATATTCGTCAATACTGCCGACTGCCCAGAGGCCCGACTTTTCACCCTCATCCACGAGCTTACGCATATCTGGATTGGGAAGTCTGGCGTATCTGACGCAGAGCCACAAACGCACAATAGAGAAGAGATATTCTGCAATGCCGTTGCCGCTGAACTGCTGGCGCCAGAGCGTGAGTTTCGTATTGCCTGGAAGCATTTTGAGGATTGGAGAGATAACCTCCCTTTCATCACACGGACATTCCATGTCAGTGAGTGGGTGATTGCTAGGCGCGCATTGACGCTGGGGTTCATCAGCCAAGCTGATTACAGTAATTTCATTGGTAGCAAAATAGCAGCACATAAAGCCAGAAATAAAGATGGAGCTCCTCCCTACTCTCGACTACAGACTGGACGAATCAGTAAGACTCTGGCCAAAGCCGTGGCGAGTGAGGCATTAAGTGGCCGTATGCTATTCAGGGATGCCTCTAGGCTGATGGGAATAAAGCCACACAAGATTTCTGAATATTCTAAGAAGGAACTTGGATTTTGAGCTACCTGCTAGATGCCAACTCTTATATACAAGCTAAAAACGCTCACTATCGAATGAATTTTTGTCCTGGCTTTTGGGATTGGCTCGATACGGCTTTTCAGCTAGGACAACTATCGAGCATAACCATGGTGTACAAGGAATTGTCAGATTATGGTGATGAGCTATCGGATTGGGTAAAGATACGTCAAGCGCAGTTCGATACAATCGACGACAAGGATACTCAGGAGTTTTTCGGGCGAATTGCTGAGCATGTAATGAGTATGAAGCTCCCTACAGATCCTGAAAAGATTCGTTTCTTAGGTGGTGCAGATCCTTGGTTAATTGCGAAGGCAGCCACGACCGGTAAAACCATTGTTACTCATGAGGTTTTAGCCCCCGACAATAGCAAAAAAATCAAAATCCCAAATATTTGCAAAGATTTTGATGTCAACTACATCACATCATTCGACCTACTAGACGTACTCCAGGCCAGGCTTGTTATCGAGAGGCCTTAGGTTTAATTTAGACTCCCCAAGCCCGGCCCAGCGCCGGGCTTCTTGTATCTGCCCTTACCAGTTAGGATCGATGCTCGCATCCGTATGGAGGGGGCTACATGAAACCCACTGCTACCAGGTTCATCAAAATCACCGCTTTCATGAGTGCGTGTGCCTGCGTGACATATGTGGCCAGTGTCGTGAGCCGAGAAGTGGCTTACGTCCATGCGAAGGTGAGCAGATCAACTAGCATTGATACCCCTCGGCAAGAGCTTCGATGGCCTGAAGCCGTCGCCTTACCGGAACTACGAGATCTACCCAAGAAGACCGGCCCCCACCTCGGCGCCGAATGAACACTTTTGAATAGTATGACGATCAGCATTTCACAAACCTTTCACAGCTGGTCGCCTATTGTTACCACAGCTCCTAGCGATCATCCCTTTAAGCCCGCTACTCCCCATCGCGGGCTTTTCTTTGCCTGTGATTTGGAGGGCCAACACTCGCCTTCCCCGACTTACCCGACAACGGCTATACACGCCCACCTTGAAAATGACACGATAACGTCTTGCCTTCGTAAGTAGGAATACAGGATGTTCAGTCACGTAACCGTTGGGACAAACTACCTTGATAAAGCCTCTACCTTCTATGACGCGGTGCTGTTCCCCCTGGGCCTCTGTCGCAGGCCTGTAACGCCTGATGGCGGACCACCTTCGGCATGCTGGATTAAGCCAGAAAGCGTTCTCCCTCGTTTTTATGTGTACAGCCCCTATGACCGAAATGAAGCCGGAGCAGGGAATGGCAGCATGGTGGCTTTCACCGCACCATCTCCAGATGCGGTAGACAGCGCCTATGCAGCTGGGCTTCTTGCGGGCGGATCCGATGAAGGTGAACCTGGCCAACGTCCCCACTATGGTGACGGTTACTACGGTGCTTACCTGCGTGATCCAGATGGCAACAAGGTGCATATCGCTCATCGTGGAGATTTGGACTTGGCGGGGTAGCAGCCGCTAACAGTATTCACGTGACGCCCGCCATCGAGCGGGCTTTTTGTTGCCCGTCGAAAAAACCCCTCTCTTAAGATATGCATTTATGCATTAAACTTCCTGCCGGCCTCTTGCCAAGAAATGCCAGCCACAATACTGTGTATACATACAGTATTCGCAAGGAGCGAAGCATGATTCAGCCCCCCTACCCCACACCGAAGCCGAGAAACTCCTACGAGCTTGTGGGCCATCGCCTGCAACGCATAATTGCCTCCCCCAGAGTGCAGAGGATTCAGTTGGTGGAAGTATCCAGGCGCGACGATGAAAGCCCTGAAGCCTGGCACCAGGTCATCCAGGATATCGGCGACACCGCCGGCATAAGGATCGAGCATCTGGATGACGGCGCCGTCAGGATCGGCTGGCGCGAGTACTGCGACACATAAAGAAGCCCGCCAATGAGCGGGCTTTTTATCGCCCACAGATTTCAGCAATCTGAATTTATTTATTCAGCATGCTTGACACATTAATTTCAGCTTGCTTAAATTCAGCTCAAGCCAGCAGCGAACACCGCCGGCTAGCGGCGAAAGCTGCGCCGCTCTTTAACAACCCAAGACCTTCGCAGATCGATCCCCGACAACGGGCACAGCGCGAACAATAAATTCGATCTCCATGCCAGCTCTGGAACTGGCCGTACTCCCAGATGCGAGTACGCGAAACCACGCAAGCCGGTCGGCGAAGAACACCGTCCACGAAATGTGTGACGCCGGCCAGAGATATGAATCGGGCGATGCGCGTGGTGGAGAGACGGACATTTTCACTTCTGCACCTGGTGACGGGTGCAGCGGGAAAACAACCGGAGAGTAGTGATGATCAAAAAGGTAGGGAGGAAAACGACGGTGACGGCGATAGCAATTCGGATGCATCCAAAGCTAAGACATCTTCTGGATGTGGTGGGTCGTAAGCAGCGCCGGTCAATGACTGCCGTGATCGAGGCCGCCATCGAAGCATTCGCAAGTTCTGCGGAGCGTGATATCGCGGAGTCGACTTGGTCCACCGATGAAAACGAGCGCGCCTTGAACCTCTATTTTACAGCGCCTGACCTTTGCTCATTCGATGAAGAAGTCGATGCCAAAGCAGCCCTGGCTGCGCGCAGCAAGTAATCGGAAATTTTCACTTTTGCCACCGCATCGGTGGCAGCGGGAAAACAACCGGGAGTCACGACGATGGAAGCAACAATCATCAACGGCGGATGGAAAGGCCACCTCGGACGTGGCCTTGCGCCGCGAGAGCTTCAGTTTCTGCTTTGGATTGCCCAGGGATTTACTTCGAAAGAGATCGCCCGGGAAGCAGGCATCGAAGCCGGCACCGTCAAGAAGCGCCTGACCAATGCAATGTACAAACTGGACGTGACGAAGCGCACTGCTTTGGTGGCCGAGGCCATGAAGCGCCAGATCATCACGCCGGTGTGCTTTGTGCTGGCGGCGCTGATCGCCATGCACTCAATGATCAGTGATGACTCGCTGCGTCGTGATCGCCGGGCGCCGGAACGGCGAATGGCTCAGGTGCGGATGGTACGCCGGGCTGAGTGCGCTGAATTGACTGTATGAGCAGGTGCTACCGATTTTGCCGAGAGCTGATTAGCTGCTGGCATCTATCAGCCATCTGAGGGAAGGACTCAGCCACATCAGACAGCACGCGGTACATCTCATGCTCGTCCGGAAACGGGTACACCTCGAGGTTGAGAGCGATCTGAATCTTGCGTAGATCTGTGCCTTCGACGAGCCAGCGCTCAGCGGTGCGAGTCATCGCTGACCCGTTGTCATCCGTCTGCCAGGCAAGAAAGTCGAAGAGCCGGGCCACCTGCATGAAAGCGATCGAATCGGGAATATCGGCAAAAAGCCGGTCAGCCAGATTTTCCTCCCCAAACTCAATCACGACTGCATGAACAGCACTAAAAGCCTCAGTGTATTGAGGCTCGTGGCTCTCTGCTGCGATCACCCTTAATGCCCTTTCAACGACCTGATGCATAGCGACCCCTTGCTCCGAGAAGGAGTGTCGATGCTACCAGCCTTCAGTGCGACCCGCTAAACGGCAAGAGCCACGGCAGCCGGAAAAAACCGACACCTACCCCTGCACATCTCTATTACATCAGCACTCCTCCCCCGCGCCCATCGGCAACCAGCGGGAGGCATGAGTGTTGACGAATACAGGTGAACAACCCGCCACTTTGGAGGCGACCATGAACGCAGCATTGAATATTTGCCAGGAGCGTTACGACGCTCAGTTGCCTCCAGAGGTCAGCGAGAGCGACGAGGTGGCTGACTGGCTTGAGCATTCGGCGGAGCGCCTGGTGTGCGGCGTCGACATTAAGTGGAAGCGCCGCTACGGCCAGCCGCAGGTGGTGACGTTCGACCGGTTCTGCACGGTCCTGCAGGGCCACCTGAACCAGCGCCAGATCGACGGCCTGGACCAGCGCGATTCGTTTGCCCGCCTGCTGCTGTCGGCAATGCTCGGCAGCCAGAGCGATGCCCGCGCCCACGCTGCCGACTTGCTGGGCCAGCAGCGTCCGATTGAGACGGTCGAGAAGATCGCCGTAGCGCTGCTGCGGCCCTACGCCGAAGACGCGGTAGCAGCGGAACGGGAAGAGCGCGAAGACGACGTGGATGCAGATCTATGAGCCCGCACATCCTGATCGATGAGGCGCTGGAGGCCCTGGAGCATCCCGCCAGCGAGCCCGGCGCCCAATACGTCGTCGTGCGGATGATCACCAACATGCTCACCGGCGACGCGATCACCGTCGAAGAATTCAACCACTACTGCCAGCGCCTGCTGAAAATCACCAGACACCGCAAGGAGGCTGCATGAGCACTGCACCGGTTAAATCGCTGATCGACGAGCAGCTCGACGAAGTTGAGTCGAAGCTGATCATGCTGGGCTTCGGCCTCCCCTTCAATGAAGTGATCGGCCAGCCGCGAGAGCGTGCCGTGTCCTCCCTGCCAAAGCGCCTGGCGGCGACCATGAAGGGCGGTCGAATTGCGGTGAGGGTTCGGCCGTGACCGCCCGCCAGCGCACCCGGCGCCAGCGCACCCGGCGCCTGCTCATCTGGCGCGGCTCCTTCCCTGCCCTCGCCCTCTTCACCTTCCTGATGTTGCTCAGCGCCCTCGCTGATCGAATCACTCAATAACCAACACCTTCAAATCGCTGCGAGCATCGCGGCAAGGATTCCCCATGTCCGCAGTAATGAAGCAGGACGACAACACGCCTGCGATGTCGGAGGCCGCGCTCGTTGAAGTACTGAGCAGCAGCCTCTACCCCGGCGCAGAAAAGAACTCTGTAGTGATGGTGTTGGCTTACTGCCAGGCCGCTCACCTGGACCCAATGTTGAAACCGGTCCACATCGTCCCGATCTGGAACTCCAAGACGAAAAAGATGCAGGACACGGTGATGCCGGGCATCGGCCTGTACCGCATTCAGGCAGCTCGCACCGGCCAATATGCAGGGATCAGCGAGCCGGAATATGGCCCTCCAGTAACGGCGAAGTTGAGCGGCGTAGAAGTCACGTATCCCGAATGGTGCCGCGTGACCGTAAAGCGGCAGATGAGCAACGGCCTGGTTGCCGAATACACGGCCAATGAGCGCTGGCTTGAAAACTACGCCACATCGAGCAAGGACACCGCGGCACCCAACGCCATGTGGAAGCGCCGGGCATTTGCCCAGCTCGCCAAATGCGCTGAGGCCCAGGCCCTGCGCAAAGCTTTCCCTGAAGTCGGATCAGCGCCAACGGCCGACGAGATGGAAGGCAAAGCATTCGAGGAGCCGGCGCGCGATGTCAGCCCACGACAGCACGCCCAGCCTGAACCGGAAGCGCTGCCCACCTACTCCGACGAACTGCTGACCGAGAACATCGTGAAGTGGCAGCCATTGATCGACTCGAACCGCACCAGCCCCGAACACCTCATTGCGACCATCAGCAGCAAGTACACGCTGAGCCCGGCGCAGATTGAAAAAATCACTAACCTCAAAGCCCTCGATGGAGATTCAGCATGAAAATTCACAACGTAGCTCAAGGCTCCGCCGAGTGGCTTGCCCTTCGCGCCAAGTTCCGCACCGCCTCCGAGGCCCCGGCGATGATGGGAGCCTCGAAGTACCAAACCCGGACCGACCTGCTGGCGGCTAAGAAGACCGGCATCACGCCCGATGTCACGCCGTCTCAGCAGTTCATCTTCGACAAGGGCCACGCTACTGAAGCCCTGGCCCGCCCACTGACTGAAGCGTTGATCGGCGAAGAGCTGTATCCAATCGTTGCCACCGAGGGCAACCTGCTGGCCTCCATGGACGGCGCCACGATGCTCGGCGAGACCCTGTTCGAGCACAAACTGTGGAATGAGTCGGTCGTGGCGCAGGTGAAAGCTGGCGATCTGGCTCCGCACTACTACTGGCAGCTTGAGCAGCAACTGCTGGTGAGCGGCGCTGAGCGGGTCATCTTTGTTTGCTCGGACGGCACGCCGGAGAACTTCGTGCACATGGAGTACCGGCCGGTGGCCGGGCGCGCAGCCCAGTTGATCGAGGGCTGGAAACAGTTCGAGGCTGACCTGGTGAACTTCGAGATGCCTGACGCGCCTTCAATCGTCGTCGGCAAGGCACCTGATGAGCTGCCAGCGCTGCGCATCGAGCTGACCGGCATGGTTACCGCCAGCAATCTGAAGGTGTTTGAAGACTCGGCCCTGGCGGTCATCGACTCGGTAAAAACTACACTCTCCACCGACCAGGACTTCGCCGACGCCAAGAAGGCGGTCAAGTGGTGTGGTGACGTCGAAGAGGCTGTCGCTGCCGCCAAGAAACAGGCTCTGTCGCAGACCCAAAGCATCGACGAGCTGTTTTCCTCGCTGGATCGCATCAGTGCCCATGCCCGCGAGACTCGCCTGAAGGTCGACAAGCTGGTGAAGGCTCAAGAACTGCTGGTGAAGACCAACATCAAGCAAAAAGCCGAACTGGCGCTGGCGGATCACATCGCCGCAATCAACAAGACGCTGGGCAAAGTCACGCTACCTCATGTCGTTTCGGACTTCGCCGGCGCCATGAAGAACAAGCGCACTATCGCCAGCCTTCAGGACGCAGTTGATACCGAGCTGGCCCGGGCGAAGATTGACGCTAGTCAGGCCGCGGACAGCATTCGCTTGAACCTGACCAGCCTGGCGGAGCTCGCCGTTGATTACGCCTTCCTGTTCAACGACGTGCAGCAGCTGGTGACCAAGGCCAATGATGACCTGGTGACGCTGATCAAATTCCGAATCTCCGAACACCAGAAGGCGGAGAAGGTAAAGGCCGAAGCGAAGCGCATCGCCGAAGAGCAGGAAGCCCAGCGACTGGCAGCCATCAAGCCAGAGCCAGTCGTGGAGAAAGTGGCGGCGCCCGAGCCAGTCCGCGCCGCGCCTGTTCAGACAGCGGCACCCGTCGACCAGGATAAAAAGCCAGTAACGAGCCACGTGGTCGATCAGGTAGCGCTGCAGGCCAGCGTGACGGACTTCGAGGCACTGGTGAAGGCCGTAGCAGATGGCCAGGCGCCGATTACGCTGCTTTTGGTCAACTGGGAAGCGCTCGACACGATGGTCGCAGCGCAGGGTGCAAACTTCAGCATGGCCGGGGTGACACTCGGCAAGGCGGCAGCATGATCAGCAACCACCTAAGCCTGGTCGAGGCACTACGGCCAGCATCGGACGAACTGGCCGCACAAGTCGCGGTGTTTTTGGCGGCCGGCGGCAAGATCGAAGAAGCCGCGCCGTACAACTACAAGCCCAAGCCCATCACCTACAGCAACCAGATGCCACCCGCGCCGAAGCCGTTTGTTCGGCGGCGGGTTGAGGCGGACCCCCTGCCTCTCGACAAAAACGATATTCGCACCCAGGCCAGAATCAAGCTGACTGAGCAGATACGCCAGCTGGGTGTCACGCATACCCAGACCGAGGTAGCGGCAGCCCTTGGTGTCAGCCGGCGACTCATCTACAACCACGCCGAGCGGTACGACATCACGTTCAAGGCGCCTACCAGAGGTGGTGCACGCAACCTGGTGCACAACGCGGTCGATGAGGAGCGCGATGCGGAGTTCGCTGAGCGCATCAAGGCCTTCAAGGAGCTCGGCATTTCCCGGCGCCAGTGCTGCGGGAAGCTGGCAATCGGCAACAAGGCCTTCGAGCGGATCATCGCAGCCCACGGCATCGACTACCCCAAAGCGCGCCAGGGCAGCACCTCATGCGCCGCATAGCTCGAATCCAGAAACGCAAACGACAAACCTGGCTCGCACTGCCGGCCAGCGGAATAGAAGAGGTAGGCCATGGCCAAGACTGTGCAGGAACGATCGGCCAAGGCTGCGCAGAAGCGGCTGGCGGTCGCCGAGAAGGAATTGCGGCACAAGGTCAGGCCGGGCATCGAGCAGGCCATGGAGCGCATACGCCTTCGCGGCAAGGTGCCGATCATCAGCGAAGTCCTGCAGATAGCCATCATGAAAATGGACTTGATGACCGACGAAGAGCTTGCGGCCTTCTTGAGCTATCCACGCCACGAAATCGTGATTAGCGAAAACGTGGCGCGTGAATTTCACAATCAAAGCTTAAGCGAAATCAGGAAAGACCCTGGTGACGAGATCCTTTCTCCATCTAGTCAGCCTACAGGCCTTTATTAAGCTTGGCTTTCATGTACTTGATACCGCCGGAGCGCTGCATCTCTTCCCAGCTTGTGAAGTCAGTATTCTCAGAAATGAATTTGTCCCACTCGTCGTCCGGAATCGCGGCAAAGTCTTCGGGGCTATCAATCTTAAATCCCGATGCAGCGAACAAAGTTTCCAAATCAGAAAATTTGCTGTGGGAGGAAACGAATTCCGGATTAAGCGTATCTATCAGTTTCACCTGATGCGCCCCCTCCATTTCCTTGGCGTTTTTTAAAAGTCGATCGAGGCCTTTGCGATTAATCGTGATCTTCATAGACATTTCGTTTTGCTCCTTGATCCGGCTCCATGCCGGTCGTTAGTTAAAATAGACTTTTAACCCAATCCAGCGAAGGCCACCGAGAGCTGGGCCCAGAACGATAGGTTAATCCCCTGCTTACTGAACCAGTCCCACAATTTTGAACCGTCAATACTTCCAGTAGCTTTTTGATGTTCAATAGCATCCTTCACAAGCTCTGAAGGCGGTTGCACCGGGAGGCTTTTAATAGCGTGTATCAGAGCAGGTGGTGTATCAGGCGCGTAATGATTCAACTCCTCAATCTGCGCATGGCTTTTGTTTTTAAGATCTATACCGATATCGGCAACAATATTTGCCTTCCCAACCGTGATAGAACTGTTGTCTGAGCGTATACCTGTAGACATTTGTGATGCACCTTTGCATTTTTTTGTTTTAACCCCGGAGCCGCAGGGGCATGGTTGATTCCGCCCAGCCACTTTTCCGAAGAGCTTGAGGTGGTCTCCTGAAGGCCTGCTCAGGTCTGCTCTAAAGTCTGGGAGTATGGCAGAGGAGTCGATTAAATCGATTGCTACGTCAAGACCTTTATAGTCATTGTTTATCAATCTACAGTTGTGCGAATCCGTCAATCTGATCCCGACAAACATGCAGTTCTCCCGGCTTCCTAGTTTTCGCCAATACCGTCAGCTATAGCCTACATCCACAAATCTTTCCACTATCTACTCGCTGCATCCGGTAACCGGAGTGCGGCGCCGGACTTCGAACTACTCGCACCGGGAGGTTAGTTGTATTGAATCCCAGGGACGGAGTTATGAATCATCAACAAAGACGACATACGGCTCTGTATGCCAGCATCATTAACAACGGATTTCGACCACGCATCTACTGCGTCAGCGATCTCCAAGCAGAACTTGTCCACTTGCAGCTGTAAGGTGCTGTTCAGAAGGTTTCGGTGAATTGATATGCCGCGACCCGGTGGAATGATGAAGTGGAAATCATCAAGCGCTTTTCGTGCTTTCTGGTTTGCGATATCTCCGCCTCCCTCATGCAAATAGCTGCAACGAAGCGCATAGCAATCATCGCCGCTCAGAAAAACGTGTCTCCCAATATTTGGCAAAATGCTGGTATAGCCTGGCTCCATCCACTCCTTGAACCATGCGGGGTAACGTTTACCGCTAGGTACGGCCGGATCGATTAGGCGACCGCACACGTCAGGTAGCGTTAGAGCGGCTGTGAGTGCGACGTACCAATCGCCATTCGCGACAGATGATCTAAGGCTTTCCGTAAAACGCTTCATTCGCCACTCCTTGATCCGGCTCCATGCCGGTCACCCGTAATACCCCATATCAACGAATCACGCCAGCCGGCGAGGCAGGCGCACGCTTGGAGATAACCCATGAGCACCTTTGCAGTGTTTGGAATGACCCTCGATGTCGCCATGGCCGAGGCCAGGAAGACCATCAAAACCACTCGGCCCGACCCAAAGCGTCCCGGCCACAAGATAGAGCTTTCGGTCGAAGACTGGCTGATCAAGGTCACCCAGAAGGCCGAACAGATCATGGGGGGGGTCAGGTTAAAGCAGCTCAGCCCGCTCTTCGACGCACCGCAGTATGCAGAGCACTTCATTGAGTTGGCGCGCAAGGGCAGCAAGTGCCGCGACATGCGGATAAAGGCCAAGCGCGCGCTGCTCGACGCTCAGGGCGAACCGCTCATCAACCCGAAGACGAAGGCGCCTAAGGTTGGGTTTACGGAGTGGCCGCCGAAAGAAGAGAGCAAAGTGGCGGTAGCGCCGGCTCAGCGGGTGTAGATTGGTGTTAGTGAGACTAATGCTTCCGTTTCATCAAATTGATCGCGTCACGTGCGGAAACTATTTCGCCCAAAGCATTCTTTGCTGTATCAACATTGAGCTGGTCTGAGTCTGACAAACCTGCAAGCACTTTAAACGTCTGCGCAGCAGTTTCAACACCAGCCCTAGCTACAAATATTTGAGTGTAGATCGCCGAGTCAACGCCCTGTATGGATAGCGTTTCCTTGAGGTGCTGTTGAGATTGATCCAGATCGATTGCAATCAAGCTCATAGCGTTTCGGCGAACCCCCCATTTTTCTAGCGAATGAATCGCAGCTAAAACCCTCTTCTCGGCATCACTAATAACAATTACGACGCGATCAATCGCCCCTTGCCTCAACTCCGACTCTGCTTTCCTTCTAAGCCTTGAGTCCCGATTAGCGATAAAAATCGCGGCCAATATCGCTGCAATCGACCCGATTGCCTGAACCCAAGATGCCAGCCCTGAGTTGTGCTCTATCCAGCCGGAAATAATTTCCCAATTCATAACCTACTCCCCTGTAGATCCCGGAACTATACCGGCGAGGCCCCCGCCCCCCTATGTACGCACAACAGAACGACGAAAAGAAGCTCGAGCGCGCGATCCGCAAGATCAAGCACTGCTTGGCGCTGGCCCAGAGCGCCAACGAGAACGAAGCCGCAACAGCACTCCGGCAGGCTCAGGCATTGATGCGCGAGTACCGGCTGACCGAGATGGATGTGAAGTTGAGCGACGTCGGAGAAGTTGAATCGGCGCTGTTCCGAGCCAAGCGTCGACCGGCATGGGATCAACAGTTGAGCATCGCTGTAGCAAACGCGTTCAGTTGCACAACTTTGCGGCGCAGGAAGTGGAGTTGCTCGAAAGACCAAATCATTGAATGCGCGACATTCGTCGGCGTGTCTCCCGCGCAAAACATCGCCCTCTACGCATACGAATCGCTGCACACCAAGCTAAGCCTGGCGCGCAAGGAGTACTGCTCAGCGGTCAGATCTGGAATTCATCGCAGTCAGTATTCACCAGAGACTGCCGGCGATCACTTTGCGTTAGCGTGGGTTTGGGAGGTTCAGTCAAAGCTGAAAGCACTTGTGCCTCAAGGCGACGATGATCCGCTCTGGAACCCAGTCATCGGCCAAGGCCTCGTCGCGATCCAGGCGCAGGACAAGGCCTTGATCAGCGAGTATCTCGCCACCAAAGACATCAGAGAGTCCAGGAAAAGCAAGGGCGTGGAGCTGGATATGAATGCCCAAATCGCCGGGATGCTCGCAGGCAGCAAGGTAGAACTGCACGCCGGCATCGCGCGCGGCAGCGAGGACACCATTGCGCTATCCGTAATAGCCTGAGCCACTCCCCTCTACCGATCCGGCATGGACCGGCGTGAGACTACGATCAAAGCTGGCGTCTGAACGAATACAGGATGTTGTTTTTATCGTCAGCAACAATCCACTCCTTGCCGACAGAATCGATCTTACCGACGAGCAAACTGTTTGCCGCATACAACTCATCGTCGATGACTTGGAAGCGCAGAACACCCTTTTCGTCTAACACCGAACCATCAGACCGAATTGGCCCCACGGCCGGCGCGATAGGCCAGCGCCCTGCATAGAGGGTGAATCCACCCTTCTTGAATTCCTCAATCATCCCTATCACTCCGATTGGCTAAAGGACGAACTGTAGCTGATCCGAGAAATGTCACCACTCCAATGCCCGGGCATGGCCCGGCAAGGACTCCCCATGCTCACAGCAATTGACTTGTTTTCCGGCTTCGGCGGATGGACCCGGGGCGGGAAAGACGCCGGCCTCAACGTCCTCTGGGCAGCCAACCACTGGCCAGCCGCCGTGGAGTGGCACACCAGGAACAACCCGGAGACGCAGCACGTCTGCCAGGACTTGCATCAGGCTGACTGGTCGCAGGTGCCAAAGCACGACGTGATGCTGGCCTCTCCTTGCTGCCAGGGCCATGCAAAGGCTCGCGGCAAGGCGGCAGGGAACCCGCAGCACGACAACTCACGCTCGACCGCCTGGGCACCGGTGGCGAACGCTGAGGTCAATCGTCCGGACTTCGCTGTTATTGAAAATGTGCCGGAGTTCATGGACTGGATTCTCTACCCGGCATGGGCCGATGCAATGCAGCGCCTGGGCTATTCGTTGGCGCCGCATATCGTGGACTGCGCCGACCTTGGCGTGCCTCAGCATAGGGTTCGCCTGTTCATGGTTTGCTCCCGCAGCAAGGCTCCGCTCCACCTGCAGCTCCAGCAACACCAGCATGTGCCGGCCAGCGAGATTATCGACTTCAACGCAGGCAAGTGGTCGCCGATCATCAAGCCAGGTCGCGCCGAATCGACGCTGACTCGAGTGAAGAATGGCCGGGAACGGTTCGGGGAGCGATTTGTGATGCCCTATTACGGTTCTGGTTCTGGCCTCACCGGCCGCAGCCTGGACCGCCCGATTGGCACTATCACCACCCTGGACCGATGGGCCGTGGTCGACGGTGACCGGATGCGCATGATTACTGCCGATGAGGCCATGGCCGCGCAATCCTTCCCGAAAGACACGCAGCGCCCGGACAACCATCGGCTGACCATGCACATGACCGGCAATGCGGTACCGCCTCTGGCCGGCAGGCGGATACTTGAGGCGCTGAAAAAAACTGCATGATTCACAGTTACCTAAATGACTGACCGCTTAGAAATTCCCACCCCTCCCGCCAAAAGTGTCCTGCATAACCTTATCTATGGCAGATCTAACTGCTGCGTCTACGTCAGATTCGCTGACTACATGGCCACACCCGGCGCAACTCAAGCCGGCAAAGTCAGCTAACGAATGAATTTCCCGACGCTGCGTGTCCGCCATAACAAAAGGCCTGCTCCCACATTTGGGGCAAGCAAGTTCTACATCGACAGCCTCTTCGGATGTATCGCTCATTTCAAAGCTCCTTGATCCGGCCGTATGCCGGGCCATCAATCAATAGTCTACAAAACCAGATCACGCCAGAGCCCGGGTATGTCCCGGCAAGGATTTCCCGTGAAACGAATTTACCTCAGCGGCCCCATGACCGGCCTGCCTGAACTCAACTTCCCGGCCTTCGCCGCAATGACCGACAGCCTGCGCGCCGGCGGCCACACCGTCACCAACCCCGCTGAGATCAACCCTGAAGGAGGAACGTGGACCGACTGCATGCGCCGCGACATTGCCGCCCTGATGGACTGCGACACCGTGGCCACCCTGCCCGGCTGGGAGCATTCAAGGGGTGCCCGCTTGGAAGTCCTAATCGCCGAACGCCTCGGTATGACGGTTGTGAATGCCCATGATCTGGTAACGAGGGAGGCTGTATGAGAAACGTCAAAACGCGTGAAGGCATGGAGTACTGGGACAAGATTTGTTCCCTCAAGCACTACGGCTTCATCCACTCGCCGGACAATAGTCGGGTATTGAAGGCAGAAGGCATCGGCAACTGGATCGACAAGTTCGAAGCACAGGCGATCGTCGATCAAGCTCAGGACGAGATCAACCGTTTCCGCGCCGAGCGTGACGCCCTGCAGCAGCTACTCAACCAGCGTGACGAACAAGTCGAAAGCTTGAAGCTGCAGAACCAGGGCGAGCCGGTGGCGTGGATCTGTCACGGGCCAGAGGGAAGCGGCCTCGTTGCGCTGCAATGGTCGCACTTACCAACGCCGACCGGCCTTGTTCGAAAAATTGGGCTGTGCCTCGAGCAGCCCGCGCCAGCACCCGCCCCACTCAATTACGGATCGCTCGACGCAGTACAGCGCCTGGCTGTGTGTCGGGGTGATGTGGTGCCGGTGAGCGGCTCGACTTGCAACGAGATCCGTGAAGAGGCTGGCCAGCCAATCAACCGTCCGTGCAAAGCCTGCGGCGGCGGCGCCTGTATCGACCGCTAGACGGTAGCGAGTCACAGAAATCCCTAAAGCAGTACATCCGTACTCTTAGCGACAAAACTGTAACCCCTCCCCCTTCAAAGTCAGCCGCTATAGCGGCAAGGACGAAGTCATGTCTGAAGAAAAGAGAACCCCCGACGAAACCTGGTCAGCCAATGAAGAGTTGTTCAATTGCGACAGCCTGGGTGAGTTGCTTGAAGAGAACGACGACCTTGAAATCGGAGCAACCGTTTGGAAGGGAGAGAAATTCCCGATAAACACCGCCGGCTATGTCGATGCGGGCGACGTCATTGAAATGCTCGGCGAGCGCGCCTATGACGATGTGGGCGAATTCGCGGAGGACTGGCCGGATGTTCCTGATGAGGCCCGCCAGGAACTCGACGAACTCCTGTCCGCATGGATAAGCAAGCATTGCACCGCGACGTTCTACCGCGTTCGCAACGTCGTCGAGTACCAGATCACCGCAGAGGATATGGCGGATCGGGTGACGCCATGATCGCCACCCTCTGGTTCGCCTACGTCTTCATCTACAAGGGGCCGAGGCCATGAGTAATTTCAACTACAAATAGTCGGGAAACCGACAGTTCAACGCGCCGACCATTAACGCTCACCCAACAAGGAGAGCCTCATGAGAGCGTTCGCAGAAGCAATTGTCGCCATTGCACCAGTGACCAGCCGCAAATCCAGGAATCGCTTCCTCCGGGAATGCGACAGATGGACCAACCGCCTATGCAGGTGCGGCTTGGTCAGCCTTCAACAACGCCAGGAACTGCGGCGGCAAATCGCAGCGGCGTGCCTGGTGGCGTTGATGTAACCCCAATCCCCCTACATGCCTGCCGGTGAGCGGCGGGCGAACTTCTGCCGCCCAGCGCGGCAAGGACACCACTATGGAAATTCAAAGCGAAACCCTTGCCGAGGAAGAAATCGCGGCAATCACCGGTTACATGATCCCGTCAGGCCAGATCGCCTGGCTCAATCAAAACGGCTGGAAGTATGTGCTGACCCGCGCGCGCCGACCGGTAGTAGGCCGCGTCTACGCCCGCATGAAACTGGCAGGCGTAAAACCATCAGCAGAGAATGTCGCGGCCGAAGCCTGGTCACTGGATCTGTCAAAAGTAGGATAAATCGATGCGAGCAAAAAAGGCGGCAAACAGGGACCTGCCGCCGCGAATGATTCGGCGTGTGCGCACGTTGAAAGGCGGTAAAGAGTGGGTTGGGTATTACTACGACGGGAGGAATGAAGACGGGAAGCGGGTAGAAATCCCGCTCGGGGGTGACTTGGATATCGCCAAGGCTGAATGGGCAAAGCTCGACTGCAAGCCGGTGCCGAAAAAGAACGCCCTGTTGGGCCAGGTATTCGACCGCTACGAGCGAGAGATCATCCCCGGCAAAGCGCCGAAGACGCAGAGCGATAACTTGCTCAGCCTAAAGCAGTTGCGCAAGGCCTTCAGCGATGCGCCCATCGATGCTGTGACGCCGCAGATCATCGCGCAGTACCGAGATGGCCGGACCGCCAAGGTCAGAGCCAACCGGGAGATCTCCCTACTTTCCCACATCTACAACATCGCTCGCGAGTGGGGCATTACCGAGGGCAACCCCGCCACCGGAGTCCGGAAAAATAAGGAAGTACCGCGAGACTTTTACGCTAACGAGGAAATCTGGAGCGCCGTATATGCCGTCGCTGCCTCGGAGCTTCGCGACGCCATGGACTTGGCTTATTTGACCGGGCAGCGTCCCGCAGACGTGCTGTCGATGCGGGAAGCGGACGCGGTTAACGAATTCCTGCAGGTGTCCCAGGGCAAGACGTCCAAAA
This sequence comes from Pseudomonas sp. D2002, assembly GCF_013385735.1. Taxonomy (NCBI): domain Bacteria; kingdom Pseudomonadati; phylum Pseudomonadota; class Gammaproteobacteria; order Pseudomonadales; family Pseudomonadaceae; genus Pseudomonas; species Pseudomonas sp. D2002. Next base: position 553,577 of record NZ_JACAPL010000002.1, read on the forward strand.
AGCTGAGAATCCGCCTGACTGCCGCCGGCGTCCTGAACGACCTAGGCGCCCTGGTGGAGCGGTTGATAGGCCAGCGGCGCTCACGCGGGGTGCGAACCCCATACCTGATTATCACCGAGGACGGCAGACAAGTGACCAAGCCAATGCTTCGCCTGCGCTTTGATGACGCCAGGACGCGTGCCATCGCGATAGCCAAGGAGCAGGGAGACGGATTGCTTGCCGCGAGCATTCGGCAGTTCCAGTTCCGTGACATACGCCCAAAAGCTGCCAGTGAAATCCTCGACCTTGGGGATGCGAGTCGACTGCTGGGGCATACGGACAAGCGGATAACCGAGACGGTTTATCGACGCGTAGGCGAGATCGTGAAACCGACCCGCTGAGGTCGAGTTATGCGGAGTTGCGGAAACTGCCTGAAATGATGCGGAAACTATCAATCGATAAGATAGCGACATCACCAAACCCCAGAAACGCAAAAGCCCCGCAATCGCGAGGCTTTTGTGAAAATCTTGGCGGGAAACCAGGGATTCGAACCCTGGGAACGCTATTAACGTTCGCCGGTTTTCAAGACCGGTGCATTCAACCACTCTGCCAATTTCCCTTTTGCATCACAGGATTATAATAGCCCATCCCGTGTCAGCGGGCGCCATAATACCCGAATGAAACACACTGTCAAACTCTTGCCATCGCTTGTTACAGGGCGTCTGTTATGATCCTTGCGACTGAATGTTTCAAAACTGAAGGAGTGTCGCCATGCGCGAACAGAATTACGCAGTGAATGGTCACGCGCAGGCTGAGCAGCTTGAAGTCAGCCGCGTGTTGCGCAATACGTACGGCTTGCTCGCCCTCACCCTCGCGTTCAGCGGCGTGATGGCGTATGTAGCGCAGCAAATGCGCGTTGGCTACCCGAATATCTTTGTCGTGCTGATCGGCTTCTACGGTCTGTTTTTCCTGACCAACAAGCTGCGCGACTCGGCCTGGGGCCTGGTGTCGGCGTTTGCCCTGACCGGTTTCATGGGGTTCATCCTCGGCCCGATCCTTAACCGTTACCTGGGCATGGCCGGCGGCGCGGAAGTGGTCAGCTCGGCCTTTGCCATGACGGCCCTGGTGTTTGGTGGCCTGTCGGCCTACGTGCTGATCAGCCGCAAGGACATGAGCTTCCTCGGCGGTTTCATCACCGCAGGCTTCTTCGTGCTGCTGGCAGCGGTTGTCGCCGGCATGTTCTTCCAGATCAGCGGCCTGCAGTTGGCGATCAGCGCCGGTTTCGTGCTGTTCTCCTCCGTGTGCATCCTGTTCCAGACCAGCGCCATCATCCACGGCGGTGAGCGTAACTACATCATGGCAACCATCAGCCTGTATGTGTCGATCTACAACCTGTTCATCAGCCTGTTGCAGATCTTCGGCATCATGAGCCGTGATGACTGATTGCTAGCGCTATAAAAAATGCCCCGTATCGTGAGATACGGGGCATTTTTGTTTGCGCAGGTTCAGTACCTGTTGGGTTCCATTTCCAGTTCAACCTTGAAGCGCTCGGCAATGTCCTGCTGGATACGCAGCGCCAGGTTGGCAATGTCGTGCCCGGTGGCCGATCCATAGTTGACCAGCACCAGCGCCTGCAGCTTATGCACGCCCGCATCGCCCTCGCGAAAGCCCTTCCAGCCGGCCTTGTCGATCAGCCAGCCGGCGGCGAGTTTCATCTGCCCGTCCGCCTGCGGGTACGCCACCAGGTCCGGGTACAGCGCCTGGAGCTCTGCGGCCAGCGCCTGGGACACCAGCGGGTTCTTGAAAAAGCTCCCGGCATTGCCCAACTCAGCCGGGTCCGGCAGTTTTTCGCGGCGGATGCTGCAGATCGCCCGGCTGACGTCGCTGGGCGTTGCGTCGGTGATCCCCTGCCCGGCCAGGCGCTGCTGCACCGGGCCGTAGTCGAGCTTCAGCTGGCTGGTGCGGCTCAGCGCAAAGCGCACGCGCAGAATCAACCAACGCCCGGTCTCGTGTTTAAACAGGCTGTCACGGTAGGCAAAGTTGCACTCTTGCAGGCTGAAATCCCGCAGCTCGCCGGTCTGGCGATCCAGGGCGGTCAGGCCGGCAAACACATCCTTGATCTCCACACCGTAGGCACCAATGTTCTGCATCGGCGCAGCGCCGACGGTGCCGGGGATCAGGCTGAGGTTTTCCAGGCCGCAGAAACCGTGTTCCAGGGTCCACAGCACAAATGGATGCCAGGCCTCGCCTGCTTCGGCTTCGACCACCACGTGCAAACCATCATCCTGCAGCACGCGAATGCCCTGGGTTGCCATGCGCAGCACCAACGCCTGGATATCCTGGGTCAGCAACAAGTTGCTGCCACCGCCGATCACCAGCAGCGGTAACGCATGGGCAGCCGCGTAGGCCAAGGCTTCACGCACATCGGCATCGTTGTGGGCCTCGGCGAACAACTGGGCGCGCACATCAATGCCAAAGCTGTTGAATGGCTTGAGCGATACCTGCGCAAGCACCTGCAAGGTCATAACCGCCCCTTCAATTCGATCACCAATAAATCACAGGCACGCTCGATCAGGTCGAGGACCCGCTCAAAGCCTTGTTCGCCTTCGTAGTAAGGGTCCGGCACCTCGTCCACTTGCGCCTCATAGCGGCGCAGGAACAAGTCCAGCTCCGCCTTGCCCTGCGCCGGGCGCAGCGCCTTGAGGTTGCGCAGGTTGCTGTGGTCCATGGCCAGGATCAGGTCATAACGCGCAAAGTCGGCGCGCGAGACTTGCTGGGCCCGCTGCGCCGACAGGTCATAACCGCGCACCAGGGCGGCACGCTGGCTACGCTGGTCCGGCGGGTTGCCCACATGCCAGTCGCCGGTGCCGGCCGACGCGACCTCGACCTGGCCCGCCAAGCCCGCTTCGCGCAACTTGTGGCGCAACACGCCCTCGGCGGTGGGCGAGCGGCAGATATTGCCCAGGCAGACAAACAGGACTTCCATCAAGCCCCCAGCAGGCGACGCACGCGCTCAAGGTCTTCCTGGGTGTCGACGCCAGCCGGTGGCGCTTCCAGCGCATCGCCCACATGGATACGCACGCCGTGCCACAGCGCACGCAATTGCTCCAGGGATTCGGTGTTTTCCAACCAGCATGGGCCCCAGCTGACGAAGTCATGCAGGAAACCGGCGCGGTAGGCGTAGATGCCGATGTGACGGCGGTATGGCACGCCCTCCGGCAATACGTCAGGGTGCTTGGCGAAGGCGTCGCGCGCCCAGGGCAGAATCGAGCGGCTGAACGTCAACGCGAGGCCATTGATGTCCGTGACAACTTTAACCACGCTCGGGTTGAGCAACGTGTCGATGTCTTCGATGGGCTCGCTCAAGGTCGCCATGCGCGCTTCAGCGTGGGCCGCCAGGTTGGCGGCCACCTGATCGATCACGCACGGCGGAATCAACGGCTCGTCGCCCTGCACGTTGACCACGATCGCATCCGGCGCCAGGCCAAGCTGCGTGGCGACTTCAGCCAGGCGGTCGGTGCCGGAGTTGTGGTCTTCGCGGGTCAGTACCGCTTCAGCGCCAAAACCCTTGCAGGCTTCGATGATGCGCGGGTCATCGGTGGCGACCACTACCCGTTCGGCGCTGCTTTTGCAGGCCTGTTCCCACACCAGCTGGATCATCGGCTTGCTGCCGATCAATTGCAGCGGCTTGCCCGGCAGGCGGGTCGAGGCGTAACGGGAGGGAATGATAACGGTAAAGGCGGTGGTCATTTATCCAGGCGCTCATCGGTGGTCAGGGTACGGGCTTCGCTCTCGAGCATCACCGGGATGCCATCACGGATCGGGTACGCCAGGCCGGCGCCCTTGCTGATCAACTCGGTTTTGTCGGCGCTGAGCTTGAGCGGGCCTTTGCAGATCGGGCAAGCGAGGATGTCGAGCAGTTTGGTGTCCATGAGTATTTCCTGGAAAAAGCGGTTAAGGCAAAAGTCGGGCGGGCAGCAGGCGCATCAGTTGGGTGTCGAACCAGGCTACAAATGCCGGCGACGGCACCGCGTCCACCGCAAGGTACCACCAGTCAGGCTGGGCAAAGGCGCGGCACTTCACCGCGTCCTTTTCGGTCATGACCAAGGGTAATGACGGCGTGAAATTCAGGACGTCTGCGCTGTAGGGCGCATGGTCGGCAAACGCATGGGGTATTGGCCGCCAGTGTAGCGTTTCAAGGGTATTGAAGAAACGTTGCGGGTTACCAATACCGGCGACTGCGTGCACCTGCTGGCCTGCCGGAAAATGCTCGGGCGGTTGGCGCTCAGCGGTTTTCAAGTTGATCAGCGCCGTGGGCAACAGGCGGAAAGCAAAACCACCCTCGCGATCCGCGGCGGCACCGTTATAGAGCACCGCATCGACGCTTTGCAGGCGCTCCTCGGGCTCGCGCAAAGGCCCGGCCGGCAGGCAATGGCGGTTGCCCAAGCCACGGGCGGCGTCGATCAGCACCAGCTCAAGGTCGCGGGCCAGGCGGTAATGCTGCAGGCCATCGTCGGAGAGGATCAGGTCCAGCGGCTCGCTGGCGAGCAGCGCCTTAACCGCGCGGCTACGATCAGGATCAATCATCAGCGGCACGCCGCTACGTTGCACGATCAGCAATGGCTCATCGCCAGCCACGTCAGGGCTATGGCTGGCCTCGACCCGCCATGGCAACTGCGGCGGTTTGGCACCGTAGCCACGGCTGACCACCCCAACGCGCAAGCCACTGCGCCGACAATGCTCGATCAGCCACAGGATCAGCGGCGTTTTACCCGTGCCGCCGACAGTGATGTTGCCGACCACCACCACCGGCACCGGCGACTGGTAGATCTGGCCCTCGCCCGCCAGGAAGCGCGCACGCTTGCGCTGCACCACACGGCGATACAACGACTCGAGCGGGCGCAGCAGCGCCAGCGCCGGGTGGCCCTCGTACCAGGCTTTGAGCAAACGATCGGAGATGGCCATCAGGGTTGCGTCGCCGCCTCAACGGTGGTCATGCGCAAATGGGTGAAGCCGAGCTTGCCGGCGGCGTCCATCGCGGTGATCACGGCTTGATGCTGGGTTTTGCCATCGGCACTGATCGACAGCGGCATTTGCGTATCACCGCCGGACTCTTTCTGCAGGGCATCCATCAGGCTGTTGAGATCGTTCTTCTCCAGCAACTGGTTATTCACCGAAAACACGCCGTCAGCGCTGATGGCGATGTCCAATTGCTTGACTTGCTGATCCTCGGCCGGCGAGCCGCTTACCGCTTCCGGCAAGTCGACGCGCAGCTGGGTTTGCCGGGTGAAGGTGGTGGTGACGACAAAAAACAGCAGCAGGATGAACACCACGTCGATCAACGACGCCAAATTGATATCGACATTTTCCCGTTGCTTGCGGCGAAACTTCACACTCGGCCCTCGACAAAATCGACATCACGATCGCCCTGCACCACTTCCACCAGCTTGATCGCTTCCTGTTCCATGCCGACCACCAGCTCGTCGATGCGGCGCTGCAGGAAACGGTGGAAAAACACCGAGGGAATACCGACCATCAGGCCCGCAGCGGTGGTGATCAAGGCCTTGGAGATACCGCCGGCCAGCACCGCCGCGTTCGTGGTCATGCCCGAACCCATGAACGAGCTGAAAATATCGATCATGCCCAGCACCGTGCCCAGCAGCCCCAGCAATGGCGCCATGGCGGCGATGGTGCCAAGCGCATTGATGTAGCGCTCCATTTCATGGATGACCCGGGCGGCGGCCTCTTCAATGCACTCTTTCATGATCTCGCGGCCATGCTTGGAGTTGGCGAGGCCGGCGGCGAGGATTTCACCCAAGGGCGAATTGGCGCGCAGTTCCTTGAGCTTGTCTTTGTCCAGTTGCTTGTTCTTGATCCAGCCCCACACCTGCCCCAATAGATGCTCGGGGGTGATGCGGCTGGCGCGCAGGGTCCAGAGGCGCTCGGCGACGATGCCGAGTGCGGCGATGGAGCTCAAGATGATCGGCAACATCATCCAGCCGCCGGATTTGACCAATTCCCACACAGTGAATGTCCCCTCGAAAAAGTGCGCCACTTTACCATATAGGTTCGCCGGCGGGGCTCGTCGGCCACAGACCCGCCCGTCGCCGGCCGCCGCCAATGGTAACGCCGGGTTACAGTAGCGCTTCGCGCCAGAAACGGCGTTGACTGCACGCAACAACCGGGGCTTGAAAGGCGCCCAATTGCAGACGTACGGCGCCCTGCTCGGCGCTGTCGTAGACACGGCTGCCCAAAGCCCGATAACGCTGCATCACCTGTGGATGCGGATGCCCGAATGCGTTGCCACGGCCACGTGAAATCAGCACTGACTTGGGCGCAAGCCGCTCTAGAAAGGGCCCGGATGAAGAGCTGCGACTGCCATGGTGCGGCGCTTGCAGCCAATCGGTCGGTACGGCCAAGGCTGAAGCGAGAAAGGCCTGTTCGGCATCGCGATCAATGTCGCCGGTCAGCAGCAGGCGTTCGCCATTGGCCTGGACCCGTAACACACAGGATTTCGGGTTGCTGTCTGTGGCGCCTGGCCACCTCCATAACTCGAACAACACGCCATCCCACTCCCATCTCTCACCACTGACACACGGCTGAACCGCAAGCAATGCTGGCAACCCTTCGACCTCGCCGCCCACGGCCCGCTTCACCGCCAGCGCGCGGGCGACCGCCGCCGCACCGCCCGCATGATCGGCGTGAGCGTGGCTGATCAGCATCATGTCCAACGCCTCTACCCCGAGCTTCCTCAAGGCTGGCACCACCACGCGCGCGCCCATGTCAAATGCCCCCGAGCGCGGCCCGGCGTCGTACAGCAAGGTGTGATGGCGGGTGCGCAGGATCAACGCTTGCCCCTGGCCGACGTCCAACTGGGTCACCTCCACCTGCCCATGCGGCACCAGTTGCCTGGGTGGAAAAACGGCCAGCAACAGCATCGGCCAACCCAGCAGCCGGAACGGCACGCCTTTGGGCAACAGCAATAACACCGCACCGGCCAGGCTCACCCACCAATAACCCAGCGGCACCTCGGCCGGTATCCAGGCCGGGCTTTGCCCTGCCAACAGTGCCAAACCCCTGAAAAACCCGTCCAGCGCGCCGCCAGCCAACCACAACAGGCCCGCCCCGACCAACGGCACCGCCAGCAACGCAGTGCCCAGCAATGCCAGCGGCAACACCACGAAGCTGATCCACGGCACCGCCAATAAATTCGCCAGCGGCGCACTCAGGCTGATGGGCAACCCCAGCACCAGCAATACCGGAAACAAGCCAATCGCAATCAGCCATTGGGGACGCGTCCACAACTGCCACCAGCTCCAGGCGCCCAAGCGCCCGCTGAACGCGAGCACCAGCACCGCGACGGCGGCGAACGACAACCAGAAACCCGGTTGCAAGCTGGCCAATGGCTCCAGCAGCAATACAGCATCGAATGCCAGCAACAACGGCCACCACACGCCCAAATGTCGAAAGCGCAAACGCCAGAGCAGAACCAGCCCGACCATCACACACGCGCGCTGCACCGGCACGCCGAACCCCGCCAATAAGCCATAGCCCAGCGCGGCGGCAAACGCCAGGGCGCACGCCCATGGCAGCCACGGCAAGGCGCGGGGCCAGCAGCCGTAGCGCGCCAGCCCGGCCACCAAGCCGTAGATCAGCCCCGCCAGCAAACCGATGTGCTGGCCCGAGATCACCAGCAGGTGCACCGTGCCGGTGTCTTGCAACACCCGCCAGTCCTCAGTGCCCAGCCCCGAGCCGTCGCCCAGCACCAGCGCTGCCAAACCCGCCTCGCGGCCCTGGGCATCGACGCTGCTCAGGCGCTGCCGGAGGCTGTCGCGCCAGGCGTTGCGGGCCGGGGCCAGGCGTTGGCCATCTTTCACCGAGCCAGTTGCGCCAATGCGCTGGGCCAGTAGCCAGGCTTCATAGTCAAAGCCATGAAAATTGAGCAACCCGGACGGGCGCTTCAACGTGACCGCCAGGCGCCAACGCTCGCCACTGTTCACCTGCGGGCCACCATGCCAGGATACGCGGATGCGCTTCGGCAGTTGGGCCTTGCGCGAGCGGTTGTCGGTCAACTCGAAACGTACACCGGTGCTTGTCTGTTGCGGCAGCCCGACTACCCACCCCTCTACCCAACGCGTCTGGCCATCCAGTGCTGGCGTAAGGCGATCATCCAGGGCCGACTGTGCGCTGAGGCAGGCCCAACTGATCCCCAGCAGGAAAAACGCCATCGGGTGGGTACGAAAAGGCAACAGCATCAGTGCGACAACCGACATTGCCAGCAGCCAACCGATAGAAGGCAGCGCTGGGAAAAATCGCAGCGACAGTAGGCCAAGTCCGAGGGCAAACATCCCAGTTCTCATGAATCATCCTTTTCAAGTGATCCATCAGTCTTAGTTGGCCCACCCGCACGGCCTATGATGTTTTGTCACAAAGTCTGAATTTTCTGTTTATAGAATGCGGGCATACTTGCCCCTCGAACTGACCTGGACCCCTTATGCCCCGGCGCCTATTCAAACGGTACATGCCCGATCCCACGAGTATCCGGGAACACAAGTCCTTACGATTTCTCGGCAAGTTGCTGCATGACCCCAACCTCTGGCACCTGAACCGGCATTCAGTGGCACGTGCCATGGCCGTCGGTTTGTTCGCGGCATTCATCCCGATTCCCTTGCAAATGTTATTGGCGGCGGTCCTGGCGATTGCCGTGCGCGGCAACATGCCCATTGCCGTCAGCCTGGTGTGGCTGACCAACCCGATCACCATGCCGTTCGTATTCGTCGGCACCTACCTGACCGGCGCCTGGCTGATGAATGTGCCGCCGCGCAGCCTCCCCGACAACCTGACCTGGGAATGGATCAGCAGCCAACTGAGCACGTTGTGGCAGCCGTTCCTGTTGGGCTCGGTGGTCTCGGGCCTGGTGTTGGGGGCACTGGCCTATTGCCTGACCATGGGCTATTGGCGTTGGTGGGTCGCGCACCAGTGGAAGAAACGCAAACAGCGTCGCGCGTGACGGTCACAAGCGCCCTTCCCCTGATCGTCAATAAACCCCGCCAACCCCGCACCACGCCTCTACAGGCACGCATTGCCTGCTCTCCCAATCGCCTAAAGATTGCCGCATAACATTAATTTGCGAGATTCCAGGCCGCGCAAATGGCTACACTGCGCAGGTGGCGTGGGCCGGATGCCTGCGCGGATGATTGAAATCAATGTGGTAGCAGGAGAGTGGCGTGCTTAGAAGAATGGGGATAAAAGGCCGCGTACTGTTGCTGACGTTATTACCGACCAGCCTGATGGCCCTGTTGTTGGGGGGCTATTTCACCTGGATGCAGCTCTCGGAGTTGCAAACCCAATTGCTGCAACGCGGCGAAATGATCGCCGAGCAACTGGCGCCATTGGTGGCCCCGGCCCTGAGCAGCAGTAATACCGACTTGCTCGAACGTATCGCCACCCAATCCCTGGAGCAGCCCGATGTACGCGCAGTGTCATTCCTCGCGCCGGACCGCTCGCCCCTCGCCCACGCGGGCCCGACCATGCTTAACCAGCCACCGGTCGGCAACAGTTCCCACCTGCTGCAGCGCACCGGCAATGACGCCACGCGTTACCTGCTGCCGGTGTTTGGCCGCCACCGCAACCTCGCCGGCGAGCTGATCCCGGACGAAGCCGACCGCCTGCTGGGCTGGGTCGAGGTGGAGCTTTCCCACAACGGCATGCTGCTGCGCGGCTATCGCAGCCTGTTCGCCAGCCTGCTGTTAATTGCCATCGGCCTGATCTGCACCGCCGCGCTGGCCCTGCGGATCAGCCGCACGATCAACTCGCCGATCGGCCAGATCAAACAGGCCGTGGCCCAGCTCAAGGACGGCAACCTGGAAACACGCTTGCCGCCGCTGGGCAGCCAGGAACTGGACCAGCTCGCGTCGGGCATCAACCGCATGGCCGAAACCCTGCAAAATGCCCAGGAAGAGTTGCAGCACAGCATCGACCAGGCCACGGAAGACGTGCGCCAGAACCTGGAAACCATTGAAATCCAGAACATCGAGCTGGACCTGGCGCGCAAGGAAGCCCTGGAGGCCAGCCGTATCAAGTCAGAATTCCTGGCCAATATGAGCCATGAAATCCGCACGCCGCTCAACGGCATCCTTGGCTTCACTCACTTGCTGCAAAAAAGCGAGCTGTCGCCGCGCCAGTTGGATTACCTGGGCACTATTGAAAAGTCCGCCGACAACCTGTTGGGCATCATCAACGAGATCCTCGACTTCTCGAAAATCGAAGCCGGCAAGCTGGTGCTCGACAGCGTGCCGTTCAACCTGCGCGACTTGCTGCAAGACACCCTGACCATCCTCGCCCCCGCGGCCCATGCCAAGCAGCTCGAACTGGTCAGCCTGGTGTACCGCGACACGCCGCTGGCGCTGGTCGGCGACCCGTTGCGTCTCAAGCAGATCCTTACCAACCTGATCAGCAACGCGATCAAGTTCACCCGCGAAGGCACCATCGTGGCCCGGGCAATGGTCGAGGACGAACAGGAAGACAGCGTGCAACTGCGCATCAGTGTGCAGGACACCGGCATTGGCCTGTCCAATCAGGACGTGCGCGCGTTGTTCCAGGCCTTCAGCCAGGCCGACAATTCGCTGTCACGCCAACCGGGCGGCACCGGACTGGGCCTGGTGATTTCCAAGCGCTTGATTGAGCAGATGGGCGGCGAAATCGGCGTCGACAGCACCCCGGGCGAAGGCTCGGAGTTCTGGATCAGCCTGAGCCTGCCCAAGACCCGTGACGACGTTGACGACCTGCCTTCTGCGCCGCTGCTCGGCCGCCGCGTGGCCGTGCTGGAAAACCACGAACTGGCGCGCCAGGCCCTGCAACACCAGTTGGAAGATTGCGGCCTGGAAGTCACCCCGTTCAACACCCTGGAAAGCCTGACCAACGGCATCACCAGCGCGCACCAGACTGAACAGGAGATTAGTTTGGCCGTGCTCGGCGTCACCGCCAATGACATTCCGCCCGAGCGCCTCAACCAGCATCTGTGGGACCTTGAGCACCTGGGTTGCAAGGTGCTGGTGCTGTGCCCGACCACTGAACAGATGCTGTTCAACCAATCGGTGCCCAACCCCAACAGCCAATTGCAGGCCAAGCCGGCCTGTACGCGCAAACTGCGCCGCGCCCTCGCCGACCTGATCAGCCCGCGCCCCTCGCGCAGCGAACCCGGCGAGCCACTGTCCAGCCGCGCTCCGCGAGTACTCTGCGTGGACGACAACCCGGCCAACCTGCTGCTGGTGCAAACCCTGCTCGAAGACATGGGCGCCAAGGTCCAGGCCGTGGAAAGCGGTTACGCCGCCATCGACGCCGTGAAGCAGGAAACCTTCGACCTGGTCTTGATGGACGTCCAAATGCCCGGCATGGACGGCCGCCAAAGCACCGAGGCGATCCGCCAATGGGAAAGCGAGCGCCACGGCACGCCGTTGCCGGTGGTCGCCCTCACCGCCCACGCCATGGCCAACGAAAAACGTGCTCTGCTGCAAAGCGGCATGGACGACTACCTGACCAAACCCATCAGCGAACGGCAACTGGCCCAGGTGGTGTTGAAATGGACCGGCCTGGCCCTGCGCAATCAAGGGCCGGAACGCGTGACCGACGGTGTTGGCAGTGGCGCGCAACTGTTGGTACTCGACCATGAAGAAGGCCTGCGCCTGGCCGCCAACAAAACCGACCTGGCCGCCGATATGCTCGCCATGCTGCTGGCGTCCCTGGAAGCCGACCGCCTGGCCATTACCGTCGCCCGCGAAGCCAACGACAACAACGCCTTGATCGAACGCGTCCACCGCCTGCACGGCGCCACCCGCTACTGCGGCGTGCCGCAACTGCGCGCCGCCTGCCAACGCGCGGAAACCCTGCTCAAGCAAGACGACGCCAAGGCCATGGCCGCGCTGGACGAACTCGACATGGCGATCGCCCGGCTGGCCAGTGAGGCGCGCGTCAGCGCGTGAGGCTACTTGCCTGGGGGACCGCCTTGTGTGGGAGCGGGCTTGCCCGCGAATACGGTCTGTCAGCCCAGGATGTATTGACTGACCCACCGCATTCGCGAGCAAGCCCGCTCCCACAGGGGTAATGTATTTAGTGAGTAAGAGCAGGAAGCTATTTTGATGCGCGTGATTCTATTCAGCAGCCAGACCTACGACCGCGACAGTTTTCTCGGCGAGCCACTGCCGCCGGGCCTTGAGCTGCAATTCCAACCTGCCCGGCTTAACCTCGACACCGTGGCCCTGGCCGAACACCACGAGGTGGTCTGCGCCTTTATCAACGATGACCTCAGCGCGCTGGTGCTGGAACAGTTGGCCGCCGGCGGCACACGCCTGATTGCCCTGCGCTCGGCCGGTTATAACCATGTCGACCTGCCTACCGCCAAGCGCCTGGGCCTGACCATCGTGCGCGTGCCGGCCTACTCGCCGCACGCAGTGGCCGAGCACGCCGTGGCGCTGATCCTTGCCCTTAACCGCCGCCTGCACCGCGCCTACAACCGCACCCGCGACGGAGATTTCAGCCTGCACGGGCTGACCGGTTTCGACTTGGTGGGCAAGACCGTCGGCGTGGTCGGCACCGGGCAGATCGGTGCCACCTTCGCCAAAATCATGGCCGGGTTCGGCTGCCAGTTGCTGGCGTACGACCCCTTCCCCAACCCGCAGGTTCTGGCCCTCGGCGCCCGTTACATGAGCCTGCCCGAGCTGGTCGCCCAAGCGCAGATCATCAGCCTGCATTGCCCGCTGACTGCCGACAGCAAACACCTGATCAACGCCCGCTCCCTGGCCCGGATGCAACGCGGCGCGATGCTGATCAACACCGGGCGCGGCGGCCTGGTTGACACGCCGGGGCTGATCGACGCCCTCAAGGATGGCCAACTCGGCTACCTGGGGCTGGACGTGTATGAAGAAGAAGCCCAGCTGTTTTTCGAGGACCGCTCCGACCTGCCGCTGCAAGATGATGTGCTCGCGCGCCTGCTGACCTTCCCCAACGTGATCATCACCGCGCACCAGGCGTTCCTCACCCGCGAAGCCCTGGCGGCCATCGCCGGCACCACCTTGAGCAACATCGCCGCGTGGGCCAAAGGCCAGCCACAAAACCTCGTTGAAGGATGATCAGCGGTCACATACCAGGCTCATGATGAGCGGGCACCCGTGATAGGATGCCGCGCCTATTTGGAGGATCCATGGCCGAACACGATTTCCGCTTCAGCTTGCTGAGCCCGCAACACACCCTGATCGAATGCCGCGCCCTGGTGCCGGGCCGTTATCAAATCACCGGCAATGGGGGTTCGATCAAGCATGGCGACGTGCTGATCGTCACCCTGCGCGGCAGTAAAACCCTGTCGATGCGCCTGACCGTCGAAGGTGATGCGCGCTACTCCATCCGCCCGGCGGGCCAGTGGGTCGCCATGGCCCAGGGGCCGAAATTCGGCGAGCTGGAGATTCATACCTGGAAGGTCAACTGCGACAGCTGCGACAGCGTGCTGGAGTTTGAATTCGCGGTAGAAACCAAGCTGACCAAAGAGCCGCTGCAGCCAGCTGCCAACGCACGCATCCAGGAACTGGGCTGGGCGAGCATGGGCGACAAGCACCGCTGCCCGAAATGCCAGCAGGCGGCACAATGAAAGGCCTGCTTCTGCTCGCGGCCGTTGGCGTTGGCCTGACGGGCTGCGCTGGCGATGCAGTGAAGCTCAAGCAGGATCACAGCTACGTGGTGGAGTGGATTGGTGAGCGGCCGTTGATGGATTACGCGCACCTGACCGTCACCCTCGGCGCCGATGGCCGCGCCTACGGCAATGGCGGTTGCAACCACTGGTTTGCGCCGTACACCGTGGAGGGCGACAAGCTGAGCTTCGGCAAGATCGGCAGCACCCGCAAACTCTGCGCCGAGGCGTTGATGGAGCAGGAGCACCGCTTCTTCCAGGCTCTGCAAGGCGTCGAGCGCTGGGACATCTCCCCCCTCGAACAGACGCGTTTCTGGCCCGCTGAAGGCAAGCCGATTCGGCTGTGGCTTGAAGAAGGCTGATAATCCCAATCTGCGGATGGGTGGGATCTAAATGTGGGAGCGGGCTTGCTCGCGAAGGCGGTGGATCAGTCAGCTAATGTATTGACTGACACACTGCATTCGGGAGCAAGCCCCCTCCCACATTTGATTGGGTACAACTCTCTAGCCGCGCAAGGCCTTAAGTTTCGCAAGCACCCCTTCCGCCGTCTGCTCGCCCATCAACTGCTCACGCACCTTGCCCTTGTCATCAATGATGTAGGTCACCGGCAGTGCCTCGCTGCGCGGAATATCGAAAATCTCCTCCGGGTTCTGCGCCAGTACGGTGAACTTGATCCCCAGTTTCTCGCTGGCAGCCTTGAGTTCTTCACCCTGCACGTTGTCGAAGTTGACCCCGAACACCCCCACATTCTGCCCTTTCAACTGCTCGGCCAAGGCATTCAGTTGCGGGATTTCCGTGCGGCACGGGCCACACCATTCGGCCCAGTAGTTAACCACTACCCATTGCTTGTCCAGGCGCTCGGACGCGACTTTCTTGCCGTACTGGTCAACGCCGTAGTCGTTACCGCAGCCGCTGAGCAGCAGGGTTGTGATGATCGCCAATGCACCGATCAGTCGCCTTGTCATGGGGTAATCCTTTGCAAAAAAATGAACGTTGGCTGCGACCTATCGCCTCTTACGGTTTAAGGACGGGACGCTGCGCAGGTAGAATACCCGCCACCTTACGCAAGATGCGACCCGCACATGACCGATCTGACGCTTTATCACAACCCGCGCTGCTCGAAATCCCGCGGTGCGCTCGAACTGCTGGAAGCCCGTGGCCTGACGCCGACCATCGTGCGCTACCTGGAAACGCCGCTGAATGCCGCGCAAATAAAGGCCTTGCTGGGCAAGCTGGGCATCAGCGCACGCCAACTGCTGCGCACCGGCGAAGACGACTACAAAACCCTCAACCTGGCCGACGCCAGCCTCAGTGAAGCGCAACTGATTGTTGCCATCGCCGAGCATCCGAAGTTGATGGAGCGCCCGATCCTGGAAACCGCCGATAAAGCCATCATTGGCCGCCCGCCCGAAAACGTGCTGGAGCTGCTGCCGTGACCGCGCCGTATGTGCTGGTGTTGTATTACAGCCGCAACGGCTCGGTCAGCGAAATGGCCCGGCAGATTGCCCGCGGCGTCGAGCAAGGCGGGCTGGAAGCACGCTTGCGCACCGTGCCGGCAATCTCCACCGAGTGCGAAGCCGTGGCGCCAAGCATCCCCGACGAAGGCGCGCTGTATGCCAGCCTGGATGATCTGAAAAACTGCTCGGGCCTGGCCCTGGGCAGCCCGACGCGCTTCGGTAATATGGCTGCGCCGCTCAAGTATTTCCTCGATGGCACCAGCAACCTGTGGCTCACCGGCGCCCTGGTCGGCAAGCCGGCCGGGGTGTTCACCTCCACCGCCAGCCTGCACGGCGGCCAGGAAACCACGCTGATGTCGATGCTGCTGCCGTTGCTGCACCACGGCATGCTGATCACCGGCCTGCCCTACAGCGAACAAGCGCTGCTCGACACCCAGGGCGGCGGCACGCCGTATGGCGCCAGCCACCACGCCGGGCCGGACGGCAAGCGCATGCTCGATCAACATGAAATCACCTTGTGCCGCGCCCTCGGCCTGCGCCTGGCCACCACCGCCACGCTGCTGGAGAACGGCCGTGGCCAGAAAGCCTAAGGTCCTGCCGCCCCAGTCGTGGTTGGAACCACGCGTGAAGGTGGCACGCGCGCTGAGCCTGCTGGCGTTTCTTGGCCTGGTGGCGCTGCTGTGTGTGTATTACCTGTTCATCGCCGACCTGCACGGCGCACGTCCGTGGGTCATCCTGCTGATCGAGCTGGTGCCGCTGCTGGTGCTGGCGCCGGGCATGCTGCTGGGCAGCGCACGCGGGCATTCGTGGCTGTGCTTTGTGGTGAACCTGTACTTCATCAAGGGCGCGCTGGCGGCCTATGACCCGAACCGGCAGTGGTTCGGGGTGCTGGAGATGCTCGCGAGTCTGGCGGTGTTTTGCACGGCGCTGCTGTATGTGCGGTGGCGGCATCAGTTGAATCGGCGGTTGGCGGCAGCCGGATAGAGATTCAGCGCCTGATAGTCAGTCTTCGCGAGCAAGCCCGCTCCCACATTTGTCCGCGTACATTCTTTGGAATGCGGTCGAATGTGGGAGCGGGCTTGCTCGCGAAGGCCTCACCTCGGTCTCAATGATTCACCGTGTAAGCCAGCATCATCGACAACTGGCACATCGGCCGCCCACTTTCGGCGTGCCACTGGTTAAACGCCCCTTGCACCGTGGCCAAATCCCGCAGGCTGGTCGGCGCTTTGTCGACGATCTTCTGCGCATTCAGGGCCGCGACCACGTCATAACTCGGCACAAACGTGTCCTTGCCGACCATGCGCAAAAAGCGCGGCGCCGACAGCCCGCCCAATTGGTGGCCGTGCTTGCTCAGGTACTTCCATAAGCCAACGATGTCGGTTACCGGCCACTCGGCGATAAACGCGCCGAAACTGCCCTTTTCCTGCTCGATGTCCAGAATCATCTGCGCGTTGCGTGGCACGCTCTTGAGCTTGCCCAGGTGACGAATGATGCGTGTGTCCTGCATCAAGCGCTCCAGGTGTTCGGCGCCCATCAGCACGACCTTTTCCGGGTCAAACCCAAAAAATACCTGCTCGAACGCCGGCCACTTGGCATCCACCACGCTGTGCTTGAGCCCTGCGCGAAACACGCGCAGCGCCAGGGTCGAGAGGTAACGATCGTCGCTGATCTTGCGCAATTGCGCCGGGGTCTTGGGTACAGGCAAATGGGCTTCCAGCTCGGCCGCTGAACCAAAGCGGTTCAGACAATATTCGTGCAGCCACTTGTAATCGCGCATGCCCTCTCCTGGGATTTGAATTGAAAACGGCGCTCGCAAGCGCCGTGTGTCAGAGCGTTGAATGGGCTCAGAGGTTCACAACATTGACGAAGCGCGAAGCGGCGCTCTCATCGATTTTCAGGCTGGTGAAGTCAAACAGGTTGCGGTCGGCCAGCTGCGACGGCTGCACATTCTGCAGGCTGCGGAAGATGCTTTCGGTGCGGCCCGGGGTCTTGCGCTCCCAGTCCACGAGCATTTCCTTGACCACCTGGCGCTGCAGGTTTTCCTGGGAGCCACACAGGTTGCACGGGATGATCGGGAACTGCTTGAAGTCGGAGTAGGCCTGGATGTCTTTCTCGTTGCAATACGCCAGCGGGCGGATCACCACGTTGCGCCCGTCATCGGCGCGCAGCTTGGGCGGCATGGCCTTGAGCGAGCCGTTGAAGAACATATTGAGGAAGAAGGTTTCGACGATGTCATCGCGGTGATGACCCAGGGCCATCTTGGTCGCGCCGATCTCATCGGCAAAGGTGTAGAGCGTGCCACGGCGCAGGCGCGAACACAGCGAACAGGTGGTCTTGCCTTCCGGGATCAACTCCTTGACCACCGAATAGGTGTCTTTTTCGACGATGTGGTACTCGATGCCGAGCTCTTTGAGGTAGGCCGGCAGCACGTGCTCGGGAAAGCCCGGTTGTTTCTGGTCCATGTTGACGGCGACGATCTCGAACTTGATCGGTGCGACCTTTTGCAGGTGCAGCAGCACGTCGAGCATGGTGTAGCTGTCTTTGCCGCCAGAGAGGCAGACCATGACCTTGTCGCCCTCCTCGATCATGTTGAAATCGGCGACCGCTTCACCGGCCAGGCGACGCAGGCGTTTTTGCAGTTTGTTCTGGTTGACCGTAAGAGTGCCCATGGCGCTTGGATCCGCTAGAGGTGTGTGACGAAAAGCCGGGTATTTTACTGCTAAGACTGGCCGAGATCCAATGTGGGAGCGGGCTTGCTCGCGAAAGCGGTGTACCTGTGATGAATGTATCAACTGACACAACGCCTTCGCGAGCAAGCCCGCTCCCACATTTCCAATCGCGCCTCGCCTGACAGACCTCACCGCGATTAGGGCCAATGTTTACAGCGCAATTTGCTCTAAAGCCCCACAGTTTTTCCGGTCATCACTTCCTATACTGCGACTTGAGGTCGCACAACTATCCAGGACCTTTGAGGCCATTTGGCCCGTGGGCGCTCCGATGGGGGGCGATAGTAATAACGACAGGAGTGACTGGCATGATCCATCACGTCGTGGGGCTGTTTACCCATCCCGACCAGGAATGGCGGGAAATCCGTGGCGATAAAGAAGAAAGCATCGGCCACATGTACCTCACTCACACCCTGATTCTCGCAGCGATCCCCGCCGTCTCCGCCTTTATCGGCACCACCCGGGTCGGCTGGGTCATCGGCAGCCGCGCGCCGGTCATGCTCACTCAGGAAAGCGCCTTGTGGATGACCCTCATGTCGTATGCGGCCATGCTCGGCGGCGTGGCGGTGATGGGCGCGTTCATTCACTGGATGGCCCGCACCTACGACGCCAGCCCGAGCATGGCGCGCTGCGTGGCGTTTGCCACCTACACCGCGACACCGCTGTTCATCGGCGGGCTGGCAGCGCTTTACCCGCATATGTGGCTGGGGATGGTCGTGGGCACGGCCGCCATCTGCTACACGGTGTACCTGCTCTATGTGGGGCTGCCGACGTTCATGAGCATCGACCCGGACGAAGGCTTCCTGTTTTCCAGCTCGGTACTGGCGGTAGGCCTGGTGGTGTTGGTGGCGATCATGGCATTTACCGTCATCGTCTGGGGCTTGGGCGTAGGCCCGATCTATACAAATTAACCTGATAAAACCGTAGGCAAAGCCACCGCAAGGTGGCTTTGTGCGTGATGCACGACCATTCGGCGCCTGACAGATTCGGAAACACCTGCTTTTGCGGCATACTGGACGTCTCTGGAGATATGGTCAGCATGCCCGAGCAACTCAATACCCGCGTCGAAGATTGTTTCCTGCAAGCCGAATCCTTTTTCAAACGAAGCTTCAAACGCCCCCAGGTCAGCCTCAAGCTGCGGGGCCAGAAGGCCGGTGTCGCGCATTTGCACGAGAACCTGCTGCGTTTCAACCCACAGTTGTACCGTGAAAACAGCCAGCACTTCCTCAAACAGACCGTGGCCCATGAGGTGGCGCACCTGATCGCCCATCAATTGTTTGGCGAACGCATCCAGCCCCACGGCGAGGAGTGGCAGCTGATCATGCGCGGGGTTTACGAACTGCCGCCGGATCGCTGCCACACCTATGAAATCAAACGCCGGCAGGTGACTCGCTACATCTACCGCTGCCCGTGTGCCGACAGTGATTTCCCGTTTTCGTCACAGCGCCATGCATTGGTGAGCCAGGGGCGGCGGTATTTGTGTCGGCGGTGTCGGCATACCCTGGTGTATACCGGGGAAACTCGGGTGGAGTGAGTGACCCATCGCAGGCAAGCCAGCTCCCACAGGGCCAAAATGTGGGAGCTGGCTTGCCTGCGATAGCGCCCGGGCAGTCAACCAATCACTTTGGCCAGCCGCAACTCTGCTATGCGCTGAGCACTGAAGCCTAACTCAGCCAACACCTCATCGCTGTGCGCCCCAACAGCCACACCCATATGCCGAGCCTGCGGCAACCCCTCAGAAAATTTCAACGGGCAGGCTATCTGCGCCTGAGTCGAGCCATCGCCGCGCGGCACCTGGCTGACCAATTCCCGCGCCTTCAACTGCGGATGCTCCAGCGCTTCACTCAGGCTCAACACCGGTTCCACACAGGCATCCAGCCCGGCAAACAGCTCACACAACTCAGCAAAGCTGCGCTTCTCGAACTCAACCTGCAGCGCCAGCTTCAGGGCTTTTTGCTGCTCGGGGTTGGGTGACAGGCCTTGCACCGCCAACTCCGGCCGCCCCAACGCCGCGCACAATTGCTGCATAAAGACAGGCTCCAGGCTGCCGACTGACATCCAACGCCCATCCCGGGAGCGGTAGTAATCGTAGAAACTGCCGCCGTTGAGCACATGGTTTTCCCATTCCGGTTCGACCCCACACGCCAGGTAACCCGCACCGGCCATGGCGTTCAGGCTGAACGAACAATCGGTCATGCTCACGTCCAGGTATTGGCCGACTCCGCTGTGCTGCCGCGCAATCACCGCCGCCAGCAACCCCACAACCGCGTGCAGCGAGCCACCGCCGACATCCGCCAATTGCACGCCCAGCGGCAGTGGCCCGCTGCCCTGCCGCCCGGTGTGGCTGGCGATGCCTGCCAGCGCCAGGTAGTTGATATCGTGCCCGGCGCGGTCCTTGTAGGGCCCGGTTTGGCCGTAGCCGGTGATCGACACATAGATCAGCCGGGGGTTGATCGCCTTCAGCGCCGCATAACCCAACCCCAAGCGCTCCATCACGCCGGGGCGAAACTGTTCAATGAGAATGTCGTAGTCCTTGACCAGCTCGTGCACGATCGCCAACGCCTCGGCCTGCTTGAGGTCCAGCGCCAGGCTGCGCTTGTTGCGATTGAGGTAGGCGTGGCTCGCCGACGTGCCCCGGTCATGGGGCGGCAACACCCGCAACAGGTCCATGCGCGTCGGTGATTCGATGCGCAATACCTCGGCGCCCATGTCCGCCAGCATCAAGGACGCAAACGGGCCAGGCAGCAAGGTGGAAAAATCCAGCACTCTAAGCGACGCCAAGGGACCTGACATGGGCACTCCATTTCGGTTTCGAATGCCCACAGCGTAGGCAGGCTTGGCGCTACCGGCAATCGTCAGAACGATCAGCGACAGTGACCGTTTTGATCACGGCGGGCTTTTTCGCGGCGGCGGCTTTATCATTGGCCCACGTTTGCTTGCAGAGTGCTCCATGAAGTTTGCCATTGCTGTGTTTTCCGCCGCCCATGCGCCCTCCTCGCGCCGCGCCTTGCTGTTCGCTCAGGCGGCGCTGGCGGGTGGGCATGAGATTGTGCGGCTGTTCTTTTATCAGGACGGCGTCTACAGCGCGTCCAATAACATCGTTGCGCCCCAGGATGAGCAAGACATTGCCCGTCAATGGCGCGAGTTCGTCAACACCCACCAGCTCGACGGCGTGGTGTGCATCGCCGCCGCCTTGCGTCGTGGCGTACTCAACAGCGAAGAAGCCACGCGCTATCAACGCGGCGCAGTGAACCTTGATGCGCCGTGGGCGCTGTCAGGCCTTGGGCAGTTGCACGACGCGGCCCAGTCTGCCGACCGCCTGATTTGTTTTGGAGGGCCGTGACATGTCCAAATCCTTATTGGTGATCAGCCGTCAGGCGCCGTGGTCCGGGCCGAGCGCGCGTGAAGCGCTGGATATCGTGCTGGCCGGTGGCGCCTTTGATCTGCCGATCGGCCTGCTGTTTATGGATGACGGCGTGTTCCAACTGGCGCCGCACCAGAATGCCAAGGCCGTGCAGCAAAAAGACCTTAGCGCCAACCTGCAGGCATTGGGTCTGTTCGGCATTGACGATGTGTTCGCCTGCCACCACAGCCTGGCCGAACGCGGCATGGCGCCGCCCGCCAGCGCCCAGCCGCTGAGCAGCACAGAAATCTCCCAGCTGATTGACCGTTACGACCAGGTGATTACCCTCTGATGTCGACTTTACATGTGGTGTCTCACTCCCCGTTTACCGATGGCCGCCTGGCCAGTTGCCTGCGCGTGTGCGGCAGCGCCGACGCGATCCTGCTGTGCGGCGATGGCGCTTACGGCCTGCATAACCCGGCCCTGCAAACCCAGGGCGTGAAGGTATTTGTGCTGGCCGAAGACATGCAGGCGCGCAACCTGCCGCTGCCGGACTGGGCCGACAGCGTGGACTACCCGGGTTTTGTGCAACTGTCGATTGACTACGACAAGGTCAACACCTGGCTATGAACACCCTGACCGTCGGTTCACGCACCCTTGAGCTGGATAAGGACGGCTACCTCGTCGACCTGAATGACTGGTCTGCCGAGGTCGCCGATGCCCTCGCCGCCGCCGTACCGCTGGAATTGACTGCGGCGCACTGGGAAATCCTCGAACTGCTGCGCGGCTTCTATGCAGAGTTCCAGCTGTCGCCCGCCACGCGCCCGCTGATCAAGTACACCGCCTTGAAGCTGGGCCCGGAAAAAGGCAACAGCCTGCACTTAAACACACTGTTCAACGGCACTCCCGCCAAACTCGCCGCCAAGCTGGCGGGCCTGCCCAGGCCGACGAATTGCTTATGACCGACTTTGCCCCGCTGACCCTTGAAACCCCTGCCGAGCACCCGTTTGCGCAGTTCGTGCGCATCCTGGGCAAAGGCAAGCGCGGCGCGCGCAACCTCACCCGTGAGGAAGCCCGCGAAGCCATGGGCATGCTGCTCGACGAAAAAGTCGAAGACACCCAGCTCGGCGCCTTCCTGATGCTGCTGCGCCACAAGGAAGAAAGCCCGGAAGAACTTGCCGGCTTCACCGAGGCCGTGCGCGAACGCCTGAATGCCCCGGCGCTGAAGGTGGATGTGGACTGGCCGACCTATGCCGGCAAGAAACGCCACCTGCCGTGGTATCTGCTGGCGGCCAAGTGCCTGGCGCAAAACGGTGTGCGCATTCTGATGCACGGCGGCGGCGCCCACACCGCGGGCCGGTTGTACACCGAGCAACTGCTGGAAGGCCTGCAAATCCCGCTGTGCCGCAACTGGCAGCAGGTCGAGACGGCCTTTGAGCACGGCAACCTGGCGTTTATTCCACTGGGCGACTGGGCGCCGCAGTTACAGCGCATGATCGACCTGCGCAACACCCTGGGCCTGCGCTCGCCGATTCATTCCCTGGCGCGGCTGCTCAACCCGCTGAACGCGCGTTGCGGGCTGCAAAGTATTTTCCACCCTGGTTACCAGGGCGTGCACCGCGATGCCAGCGGCCTGCTCGGTGACAACGTGATTGTGGTCAAGGGCGATGGCGGCGAAGTCGAGATCAACCCGGACACGATCAGCCACCTGTACGGCACCACCAGCGGCGAGAGCTGGGACGAAGAGTGGCCTGCCCTCTCCGCCCAACGCCACGTCAAACCCGCCACCCTTGAGCCTGAACAGCTGAAGGCGCTATGGCGTGGCGATGTCGAAGACAGCTACCCGCAACTGGCCCTGATCGCCACCATGGCCCTGGCCTTGCGCGGCCTCGGCCACCCACGGGAACACGCCTTCGAATTGGCGCAGCAGTATTGGGACGCACGGGACAGATCGATTTAACCGATCATTAGCGCCCGGTCTTTGCGCTTTTAGTTCGAACTCATCCCTTTAGACTGGGCTCCAACGCTTATTAGCCGAGGAGCCAGTCATGGGTTTGCTGATCGAAGGACACTGGAAAGACCAGTGGTACGAAAGTAGCGCAGACGGCGCGTTCCAGCGCGAACAGGCGCAGCGGCGCAATTGGGTCACCGCCCACGGCGAGCCCGGCCCAAGTGGCGACGGCGGCTTCAAGGCCGAAGCCGGTCGCTACCACCTGTATGTATCCCTCGCCTGCCCCTGGGCCCATCGCACCCTGATTATGCGCAAGCTCAAGGGCCTGGAAAGCCTGATCGACGTGTCTGTGGTCAGCTGGTTGATGCTGGAAAACGGCTGGACCTTCGACAAGGCCCACGGCTCTACCGGCGACAAGCTCGATGGCTTCGACTACATGCACCAGCGCTACACCGCCGACACTGCCGACTACACCGGCCGCGTAACCGTGCCGGTGCTGTGGGACAAGCAGCTCAAGCGCATCGTGAGCAATGAGTCGGCGGAGATCATCCGCATGTTCAACAGCGCGTTTAACGGGCTGACCGGCAACTCGCTGGACTTCTACCCCGAAGGGCTACGCCCGACCATCGACGCGCTGAACGAGCGCATCTATCCCGCCGTGAACAACGGCGTGTACCGCGCAGGCTTCGCCACCTCGCAACAGGCCTACGAAAGCGCGTTTGATGATGTGTTTGCCGAGCTGGATCACCTGGAACAGCACTTGGGTGAGCACCGTTACCTGGCCGGTGAGTACCTGACCGAGGCCGATGTGCGGCTGTTCACCACGCTGATTCGTTTTGATGCGGTGTATTACAGCCACTTCAAATGCAATTTGCGGCGGATCGCCGATTACCCGAATTTGTCGAACTGGCTAAGGGAGATGTATCAGTGGCCGGGCGTGGCCGAGACGGTGGATTTTGCCCATATCAAGGGGCATTACTACGCGAGCCACCGCACGATTAATCCCACGGGAATTGTGCCGAAGGGGCCGTCGCAAAGGTTTGATGCGGGGCATGATCGTGAGCGGTTGAGCGGTAAAGCTGTGTGGAGCTGATGATCGTTCCCGCGCTCAGCGTGGGAATGCAGCCCTGGACGCTCTGCGTCCGCTTTTAAAAGCACGACGCGGAGCGTCATAGGAGGCATTCCCACGCGGAGCGTGGGAACGAGCAGTGTCAGACCTGAGACTGCGCGCCTTCAAACCACTTCAGCTTCTCACGCAGCACCACCACCTCACCAACGATCACCAGTGTCGGCGCATGCACTTCATGCTCCGCCACCATGCGTGGCAGGTCCGCCAGGGTGCCGGTGAAGACACGCTGGTTGGACGTGGTGCCTTGCTGGATCAGCGCCGCCGGCGTATCCGCCGCTCGACCGTGCTTGATCAACTGTTCGCAGATGATCGGCAAACCGATCAAGCCCATGTAGAACACCAGGGTCTGCGACGGCCCGACCAAGTCATGCCAAGGCAGGTCCGAGGTGCCGTTCTTCAAATGCCCGGTGATAAAGCGTACCGATTGCGCATAGTCGCGATGGGTCAGCGGAATCCCGGCATACGCCGCGCAACCACTGGCCGCGGTAATCCCCGGCACCACCTGGAACGGGATGCCATGGGCCGCCAGCTCTTCGATCTCTTCGCCACCGCGGCCAAAGATGAACGGATCGCCACCTTTGAGGCGCAGCACACGTTTGCCTTGCTTGGCCAAATCCACCAATTGCTGGTTGATCTGGTCTTGCGGCACGGCATGGTCGGCGCGACGTTTGCCGACGTATATACGCTCGGCATCGCGACGGCACAGTTCGAGAATGGCCGGTGCGACCAAGCGGTCATACAGCACCACATCGGCTTGCTGCATCAGGCGCAGGGCGCGGAAGGTCAGCAGGTCCGGATCACCTGGGCCTGCGCCCACCAAGTACACCTCGCCCGGCGCATGCGGCGGCTTGCCGTTGACTTTCTCGACCAGCAAACGCTCGGCTTCATCGCCCTGCCCGGCCAACTGGCGGTCGGCAATCGGGCCTTGGAACACCTCTTCCCAGAACGCACGACGCTGCTGCACGTCCGGGTACAAACCTTTGACCTGGGCACGGAAACGCGCCGCCAACCCGGCCAACTGGCCATACGTGGACGGTATCCAGGTTTCCAGCTTGGCGCGGATCAGGCGCGCCAGCACCGGCGCATCGCCGCCACTGGACACGGCAATCACCAACGGCGAACGGTCGACAATCGCCGGGAAGATCACGCTGCACAAGGCCGGCGCATCCACCACGTTGACCGGTACGCAGCGACGCTTGGCATCATTGGACACTTGCGCGTTCAGTGGCTCGTCGTCGGTCGCGGCGATAATCAGGGTGCAACCGTCGAGGTCGGCCTCCTGATAGCCGCGCAAAATCAGTTCCCCGCCACTGCCCAGCACCAGTTCACGCAACTGGTCTTCGATCTGGGGAGCAACCACCCGCAGCAACGCACCGGCGTCGGCCAGCAGCCGGGATTTGCGCAAGGCAATCTCCCCGCCACCAACGACCAACACACGACTGCCGCGCAGGTTATGAAACAGCGGCAGAAATTCCATTTAGCCGATGACCTCAACGCCCGCCATGTACGGCTTGAGCACTTCCGGCACACGGATCGAACCGTCCGCCTGCTGGTAGTTTTCCAGCACGGCCACCAGGGTACGGCCTACGGCCAGGCCCGAACCGTTGAGGGTGTGCACCAGCTCCGGCTTGCCGGTTTCCGGGTTACGGAAACGCGCCTGCATGCGACGCGCCTGGAAATCGCCGCAGTTGGAGCACGACGAAATCTCGCGGTACTTGTCCTGGCTCGGCACCCACACTTCGAGGTCGTAAGTCTTGACGGCGCTGAAACCCATGTCGCCAGTGCACAGCGCCAGTACGCGGTATGGCAGCTCCAGCAGTTGCAGCACGCGTTCGGCGTTGGCAGTCAGGCCTTCCAGGGCTTCCATCGAGGTCGACGGCTCGACCACTTGAACCATCTCGACCTTGTCGAACTGGTGCTGGCGGATCATGCCACGGGTATCACGCCCCGAAGCGCCCGCTTCACTGCGGAAGCACGGGCTGTGGGCCACGAACTTGATCGGCAGTTGCTTGGCGTCGAGGATTTCGCCGGCGACGATGTTGGTCAGCGACACTTCGGCCGTCGGGATCAGGTACAGGTCGGCTTCGCCGTCGCGGCTGATCTTGAACAGGTCTTCTTCGAATTTCGGCAACTGGCTGGTGCCCATCAGCGCCGGCGCCTGCACCAGATACGGGGTGTAGGCTTCTTCGTAACCGTGTTCGCCGGTGTGCAGGTTGATCATGAACTGAGCCAGGGCACGGTGCATGCGCGCAATCGGGCCGCGCAGCAAGGCAAAGCGTGCGCCGGACATTTTGGCGGCGGTTTCGAAATCCAGGCCTCCGGTCAGTTCGCCCAAGGCAACGTGGTCCTTGATCTCGAAATCAAAGGCTTTCGGCGTGCCCCAGCGGCGCACTTCGACGTTGCCGTCTTCGTCTTCGCCCACCGGCACGGATTCGTGCGGAATGTTCGGGATGCCCAGCAGGATCGAATCCAGCTCGCTCTGAATGCCTTCCAGCTCGACCTTGCCGTCGGACAGCTCGGTGCCCATGCGCTCGACGTCCGCCATCAGCGGCGCGATGTCTTCACCGCGCTGCTTGGCCTGACCGATGGATTTGGAGCGCGCATTGCGTTCAGCCTGCAGTGCTTCGGTGCGGGTCTGGACGATCTTGCGCTGTTCTTCCAGCGCTTCGATGCGCGCAACATCCAAGGCAAAGCCACGGGATGCCAGGCGGTCCGCTACGTCCTGAAGGTTGCTACGTAACAGTTTGGAATCGAGCATGTCGGTCTCTCGTTTATCAAAGTTTGGTCAAGGACAGGCCAGCCCAGGTGGCGAGCAGCCCGCCGAACACGCTGATGCCCAAGTACCCGAAGGCAACCAGGGCTTGCCCGCTTTCCAGCAGGCGTATCGTGTCCAGTGAAAAGGATGAAAAGGTCGTCAGACCGCCTACAAAGCCGACAATCAAGCCGGCGCGAATCTCAATCGGCACTTCCGGGCGCAACAGGAACCAGCCGTACAACAGCCCGATGATCAAGCAACCCACCAGGTTGACCGCCAGGGTCGCCGCATAAAAATGCTTCGGCCAATTGGCGCTCACCCACGTACCGGTGGCGAAACGCAATAATGTACCAGCGATGCCGGCTACGGACACGGCAAGAATCGTCTTGAGCACTACTTTCTCCGCTGTTTGGGGCTGAGGCGATCGAGTTGGGCGAGGTGATTGAGTTTTTCGCCGATCTTCAGCTCCAGGCCACGGGGCACCGGCTGGTAGAACGGCTGCGGCTCAAGCTCATCGGGGAAATAGTCTTCGCCGGCGGCATAGGCTTCCGGCTCGTCATGGGCATAGCGGTATTCGTCGCCATAGCCCAATTGTTTCATCAGCTTGGTCGGCGCGTTGCGCAGGTGCAGCGGCACTTCCAGCGAGCCGTGTTCGGCAGCGGCGCGCAGGGCCGACTTGAAGCCCATGTACACCGCGTTGCTTTTCGGCGCGCAGGCCAGGTAGGTAATGGCCTGCGCCACCGCCAACTCACCTTCCGGGCTGCCAAGGCGCTCCTGCACTTCCCAGGCCGCGAGGCACAGGCTCAGCGCACGCGGGTCGGCATTGCCGATGTCTTCGCTGGCCATACGCACCACGCGGCGCGCGAGGTACAGCGGATCGCAGCCGCCGTCGATCATCCGCGCAAACCAGTACAGCGCGCCATCCGGGTTGGAACCGCGCACGGATTTGTGCAGCGCCGAGATCTGGTCATAAAAGGCCTCGCCGCCCTTGTCGAAGCGGCGGCGGGTGTCACCGAGCAGGCTTTGCAGGAGGTCGACGCCGATCTCGCTGTTGTCTTCCGCCAGGTCGGACGCGTTCTCCAGCAAGTTGAGAAAGCGCCGACCGTCGCCATCAGCGGCGCTCAGCAAAATCTTGAAGCCTTCGTCGCTGAGACTCAGCTGGCGCTTGCCCAACCCCTTGTCTTCGCCCAAGGCGCGCTGCAACAGCTTGCGCATCGCGGCTTCGTCGAGGCTCTTGAGCACATAGACCCGCGCCCGCGAGAGCAAGGCGTTGTTGAGTTCAAACGAAGGGTTTTCGGTGGTCGCACCGATAAATATCAGCGTGCCGTCTTCGACATAGGGCAGGAACGCATCCTGCTGAGACTTGTTGAAGCGATGCACTTCGTCGACGAACAGGATGGTGCGCTTGCCGTATTGCCCGGCCTGCTGCTTGGCCACCTCAACCGCCTGGCGGATCTCCTTGACCCCGGCCAGCACCGCCGAGACCGTTTCGAAGTGCGCATCCGAAACCTTCGCCAGCAACCGCGCCAGGGTAGTTTTACCCACCCCCGGCGGCCCCCAGAAAATCATCGAATGCAGCGCACCCTGCTCCAGGGCTTCGCGCAAAGGCTTGCCGCGAGCGAGCAGGTGTTCTTGCCCGACGTACTCATCCAGGTTGGTCGAACGCAAGCGCGCGGCCAAGGGTTGAGCAATCGGGTCACTTCGAAACAAATCCATGGGCAGCGCTTGAAACCTCTGGGCAGTTTATTCCTGGATCACGTCGGCACCCTTGGGGATGACGAACTTGAACTTGGAGGCATCGACAACGCCGTTGGCCTTGACCGCGGAGAACAGGATATCGGTGCGCTGGCCGACGCTGTCGATCAGGCGCATGTTATTGATCACGCCGTTGCCGAACGACAATTGCAGGCTGTCGAACAGCGTGTCCTTGGATTTCGGCTTGAGGGTGAACTCAATGACGTTGCTGGTTTGCTTGGAGGTGATATCAAAGCTGTCGCTGATTTTCGACACATCGCCCGACAGCAGCAGCGCCGGGGTCTGGTTCAAGCGCGGGTCGAGCTTCTTGATGGTCGCCTGTTCCAGGTCCGGGTCCCATAAGGTCACTTTCTGGCCGTCGGAGACGATGGTCTGCTCGTTCGGCGCGTCGGTTTTCCAGTAAAACAGGCCTGGGCGCTGCACGGCCATTTCACCGGCGGTTTCCTGCAACTGGGTGCCGCCGCCATCCAGGGTCAACTGTGAGAAGCGCGCAGTCAGGGTCTTGGATTGGTCCAGCAGGTTGGTCAGGCTTTTGACGGAGGCCGGATCAGCGTGGGCCGAAAGGGCGGTCAGGGCCAGGGCCGGCAACAACAGCATGCGGATAAGACGCATGGGAGTCCTCATTGAGTCGTTAGGGCGTGCCGCGTGCTGCCACGCGGCACGGGATCAGTCGCGCATCTGCCCGGGGGCGATGACTTCGCGCGAGCCGTTGGTGTTCATGGCGGTCACGACGCCGGCGTTTTCCATGGCTTCAATCATGCGGGCGGCGCGGTTGTAGCCAATTTTCAGTTTGCGCTGCACCGCAGAGATCGAGGCGCGGCGGCTTTCGAGTACGAAGGCCACGGCTTCGTCGTACAGCGCATCGGTTTCGGCGTCATCGTCGCCACCGCTGCTGCCGCCGTCAAAGCCACTGCCGGCTTCTTCGACACCGGCGAGGATGTCGTCGTTGTATTCCGGCGCGCCGCGCAGTTTCCAGGCTTCCACCACGCGGTGTACTTCGTCATCGGAAACGAACGCGCCGTGAACCCGGATAGGCAGGCTGGTGCCCGGCGGCATGTAGAGCATGTCACCGTGGCCCAGCAGCTGTTCGGCGCCGCCCTGGTCGATGATGGTGCGCGAGTCGATCTTGCTCGAAACCTGGAACGCCATGCGCGTAGGAATGTTGGCCTTGATCAGACCGGTGATCACGTCCACCGACGGCCGCTGGGTCGCCAGGATCAAGTGAATACCGGCAGCACGGGCCTTCTGGGCGATACGCGCGATCAGTTCTTCAACCTTCTTGCCGACGATCATCATCATGTCGGCAAACTCGTCGACCACCACCACGATGGTCGGCAGCTTGGTCAGCAGCGGTGCTTCGTCGTGGATGCTTTCGCGCTTGTACAACGGGTCGGTCAGCGGCGTGCCCGCGTCCTGGGCTTCCTTGACCTTGGCGTTGAAGCCCGACAGGTTACGCACGCCCATCTTCGCCATCAGCTTGTAGCGGCGCTCCATCTCGGCGACGCTCCAGCGCAAGGCGTTGGCGGCGTCCTTCATGTCGGTGACCACCGGGCACAGCAGGTGCGGAATGCCTTCGTAGATCGACAATTCCAACATCTTCGGGTCGATCATGATCAGCTTGGCGTCATCCGGGCCGGACTTGAACAGGATCGACAGGATCATCGCGTTCACGCCCACCGACTTACCGGAACCGGTCGTACCGGCCACCAGCAAGTGCGGCATTTTTGCCAGGTCGGTAATCACCGGCTTGCCGCCGATGTCGTGGCCCAGGGCCAAGGTAACCGGCGATTTGAAGTTGTCGTATTCCGGCGTCGACAGCACTTCGGAGAAGCGCACGATCTGACGGTCTTCGTTGGGAATCTCGATGCCCACCGTGGTCTTGCCGGGGATCACTTCCACAACCCGTACGCTGGTTACGGCCAGGGAACGCGCCAGGTCTTTCGCCAGGTTGGAGATGCGGCTGACCTTGACGCCGGCAGCCGGCTGGATTTCGTAACGGGTAATCACCGGGCCTGGGTGAATCGAATCCACGGAGACTTCGACGCCGAATTCCTTGAGCTTGATTTCCAGCAGGTGGCCGACAGCAGCCAGGGATTCCGGAGAGTAATTAAGTTGTTTCTTTTCAGCCGGGTCGAGAATCGAGATCGGCGGCAAGGTGCCTTCCACGGCGCTGTCGACAAACAACGGCGCCTGTTTCTCTTTCTGCACACGATGGCTCGGCTCGGGCGCCTTGGGCGGCGCCGGGGCGATCACCGGCGGCACCTGCTTCTCGCGGTCCGACATGTGTTTGCTCAAGGCTTGCTCGCGCTCGATCAGGCGTTCCTTGACCTTGGCCTGCTCGCGCCGGTCCGGCGTGGTCGGGGCCACCACCTCATTGACGCGGGTATCCACCTCACGCAGCTGCGCCACCATGCGCTTGCGCTCTACGCGGGCCGACCACCAACGGTTGGCGGCGCCTTGGAACAGCTCCAGCAGGTCGAGGGTGATCTTGCCGGTCACGTCCATCACCTTGAACCACGACAGGTCGGTGAACACCGTGAGGCCGAACAGGAACAGCGCGATAAACATCAAGGTGCTGCCCTGGATATTCAGGGTCTTGCGCGCCAGGTCGCCGAGGCTTTCGCCCAGCGCACCGCCCGCGCCCGCCGGCAGGCCGGTCGGTGCATGGAAATGGATATGCGCCAGCGCGGCGCCGGACAGCACCAGAAACACCAGGCCGATCAAACGCCAGGAGAACAGCCAGCCGCTCCACTGCCATGGCTCGTGACGCTGGCGGAAGATCTGCCAGGTCTTGATCGCCAGCAGCAGCGGGAAGATATACGCGAAGTAACCCAGCACCATAAACAGGATGTCGGCGCTGTAGGAACCGGCGGGGCCGCCGAAGTTCTGCACGTCTTCGATCTTGCTGTTGTGGCTCCAGCCGGGATCGTCCTTGCCATAGGTGAGCAAGGCCATCATCAGGAACAGGCACAGCGCGCCAATGGCAATCAGCGCGCCTTCCTTGAGTCGGTAGTGCAGGTGCTGGCGCCAGGCGGGCACGACTGCTGCTTTAGGTGTTGCGGCGGATTTCTTCAAAACGGGTCTTTTCCTGCGCCTTTAGCGCGTCCATCTGTTGAATGACTGCAAATACTGCCCAATCCGAGCAGCTGAAAATTAACCAATATCAGTGAATCTACGTTTAACACCCGCTGATGTTTGGGTGAAATGGCGACAACGCCACAATGGCCGCATTGTACGGGTTTGCGCCGACGATGCCACGCCCTTGCCCATCACCGGAGAGCATAGACAATTGAAGTGTCACAGCATGTTCAATTTGAGCATGCATTGTCTTTGCTGACAAAGGCTTATGAGCTGTTTTTAGCAATCCAGGCAAGCTTGGCAAATGGCCTGCATGGCCCAGCCCCGATTACGACCGCACCCACGGAGCAGAGTTGCAGCAACACGCGCTCACGCTTAAGCGTGCGGATATCGGATTCGGGCTGGCCCCACAGCGCTGCGTCGACAATAATCACCGCTCTTGCGGCAGGCCACAGACCTGCCACTGCCCTCCCCTTCCGTAAGCCTGGATGCCATGCTGACCTGGTTGCAACGCGATTCCCTGACATTTCCGCCGCTGGCCAAGGCCATGCGCGAACCCAATGGCTTGCTTGCCGCCGGTGGCGACTTGTCGGCCGAACGCCTGATCCAGGCCTATCGCCACGGCTGCTTTCCGTGGTTTTCCGAAGGCCAGCCGATCCTCTGGTGGTCGCCGGACCCACGCACGGTGATATTTCCCGACGAGCTGCACGTCTCGCGCAGCCTCGGCAAATTGTTGCGCCAGCAGCGCTACACCGTGACCTTCGACCAGGACTTCGCCGCCGTCATCCAGGCGTGCGCCGCGCCACGCAGCTATGCCGATGGCACCTGGATCACCGAAGGCATCCAGAGCGCCTACCTGGCGCTGCACCAGCGCGGCTACGCGCACTCCGTGGAGGTGTGGGACCAGGGCGAGCTGGTCGGCGGCCTGTATGGCCTGGCGATGGGCCAACTGTTCTTTGGTGAGTCGATGTTCAGCCGCGCTGATAACGCCTCGAAATTCGGCTTCGCCACGCTGACCCGGCAACTGCAGGCCTGGGGTTTTGTGCTGATCGACTGCCAGATGCCCAATGATCACTTGCACAGCCTCGGCGCCCGCGCCATACCGCGCAGTGAATTCGCGGACTTTTTGCGCAACCATTTGGATCAACCCAGCTCTGGACCGTGGGTTTCCTAGGCGACTTCCTCGCACCTGGCTTACACTTATTTCAAAGCTTATCCCGAGGGTTGATCATGACCGAGCTGGCGCGCTTGAAGTTTTATGCCACTCAAGCTCACTCTTGCAGCTATCTGCCCGACGAGCAGGCCACCACGCTGTTCCTCGACCCCAGCCAGCCGATGGACGTGCATGTGTACGCCGACCTGTCGGAGATGGGGTTTCGGCGCAGCGGCGATCACCTGTACCGGCCCCACTGCCAGAACTGCAATGCCTGCGTGCCGGCGCGCATCCCGACTGCGCAGTTTTTGCCGGACCGCAACCAGAAGCGCATCCTCAAGCGCAATGCCGACCTGACCATCACCGCGACCAAACCGCACTTCAGCGAAGAATATTTCGACCTCTACCAGCGCTACATCGAACAGCGGCATGCCGACGGCGACATGTTCCCGCCCAGCCGCGATCAATTTTCGACGTTCCTGGTGCGCGACTTGCCGTTTTCACGTTTCTACGAGTTCCGCCTGGAGGGTCGCCTGCTGGCGGTGGCCGTCACCGATTTGCTGCCCAACGGCCTGTCGGCGGTGTACACCTTCTATGAACCGACCGAAGAACGTCGCAGCCTGGGACGCTTTGCGATCCTGTGGCAAATCGGCGAAGCCCTGCGCCAGGAACTCGAAGCGGTGTACCTCGGCTACTGGATCAAAAACTGCAAAAAGATGAACTACAAGACCCAATATCGGCCCATTGAGCTGCTGATTAATCAAAGATGGGTAACGCTTAACTAGAACCCCTTGGCTTAAACACCCTTTTTCGGGCACAATGCACGCCGCTTTTGCCTGGCGCAGTTGCACCGGGCCATTCACTGGATACCGAGGGCTTTACTGCATGTCGAAAGAAGACAGCTTCGAAATGGAAGGCACTGTCGTCGACACCCTGCCCAACACCATGTTTCGTGTGGAGTTGGAAAATGGGCACGTCGTAACCGCGCATATCTCCGGCAAGATGCGCAAGAACTACATTCGTATTCTTACCGGTGACAAAGTGCGCGTCGAGCTGACGCCCTATGACTTGAGCAAAGGGCGCATCACCTACCGCGCTCGCTAATCAAGTCAATACAAAGCGCCCGGTTATGCCGGGCGTTTTTGTGTGTGCGTGATTTGTCTAGCACCGCAAAACCCATGTGGGAGCGGGCCTGCTCGCGAATGCGGTGTATCAGCTACAGATGAGTCAACTGTCCCGCCGCCTTCGCGAGAAAGCCCGCTCCCACATTTGATTTGCATCGTTTTCAAGACAGCAAAAAGGCGCCTTTCGGCGCCTTTTGCTTTTCCTGCAACTATCAATCAGGCCATTTCAGCCGTGGTTTCGAACTCGAAGGTCAGCTCGCCGTCCTTCAGGTCGATATGCACCACGCCACCATGGTCGGAGAGTTCGCCGAACAGGATCTCTTCGGCCAATGGCCGCTTGATCTTGTCCTGGATCAGACGCGCCATTGGGCGAGCGCCCATTGCCGCGTCGTAGCCACCTTCGGCCAGCCAGTTGCGCGCCGCATCCGTCACGTCCAGCTGCACGCGCTTGTCTTCCAACTGCGCTTGAAGCTCGGTAAGGAACTTGTCCACCACGCTTTTGATGACCTCATGGCTGAGGCGACCAAACTGGATAATGGTGTCCAGACGGTTGCGGAACTCCGGCGTGAAGCTCTTCTTGATCACTTCCATCGCATCCGAAGAGTGATCCTGGTGCGTAAAGCCAATCGAAGCCCGCGCAGCGGTTTCAGCGCCGGCGTTGGTGGTCATGATTACGATCACATTGCGGAAGTCCGCCTTGCGCCCGTTGTTGTCGGTCAGGGTACCGTGGTCCATGACCTGCAACAGCAGGTTGAAGACTTCCGGGTGGGCCTTCTCGATTTCATCGAGCAGCAATACGCAATGCGGCTGCTTGGTGATCGCCTCGGTCAACAGACCGCCCTGGTCAAACCCGACATAGCCCGGAGGCGCACCGATCAGGCGCGACACGGTGTGACGCTCCATGTATTCGGACATGTCGAAGCGGACCAGCTCAATGCCCATGGCCTTGGCCAACTGCCGCGCCGCTTCGGTCTTGCCGACGCCGGTCGGGCCTGCGAACAGGAACGAACCGACAGGCTTGTCCGGCGACTTGAGGCCCGCACGCGACAACTTGATCGCGGTGGACAACGCGTCGATGGCCGCATCCTGACCAAACACGGTGAGCTTGAGGTCGCGCTCCAGATTACGCAGCAGCTCCTTGTCGGAACTGTTGACGTGTTTTGGCGGAATCCGCGCGATCTTCGCCACGATGTCCTCGACTTGCTGCACGTCGATGCGTTTCACGCGCTTCTCGACCGGCTGCAGGCGCTGATAGGCACCCGCCTCGTCGATGACGTCGATGGCCTTGTCCGGCATGTGCCGATCATTAATGTAACGCGACGCCAGCTCAGCCGCGGCACGCAGCGCCTCATCGGTGTACTCGATGCCATGGTGCGCTTCGAAACGCCCCTTGAGGCCGCGCAGGATGCCGATGGTGTCTTCAACCGAAGGTTCGGACACGTCGACTTTCTGGAAGCGCCGCGCCAGGGCGCGGTCCTTCTCGAAAATGCCACGGAATTCCTGGAACGTGGTCGAACCGATGCAGCGGATATCACCCGACGACAGCAGCGGTTTGAGCAGGTTCGAGGCGTCCATCACCCCACCGGATGCCGCACCGGCACCAATAATGGTGTGGATCTCATCGATAAACAGGATCGCCTGCGGGCGTTTTTTCAGCTCACCGAGCAACGCTTTGAAGCGCTTCTCGAAATCGCCACGGTACTTGGTACCGGCGAGTAACGCGCCGAGGTCAAGGGAGTAGACGACGCTGTTGGCCAGCAGGTCAGGCACCTGGTTATCGACAATGCGCTTGGCCAGGCCTTCGGCAATTGCGGTTTTACCCACGCCCGCCTCACCCACCAGCAACGGATTGTTCTTGCGACGACGCGCGAGGATCTGCGCTACACGCTCAACCTCAAGCTCACGCCCCACCAGCGGATCGATCCGCCCCTGGCGCGCCAGTTCATTGAGGTTGCTGGCATAGGCATCCAATGGATTGCCCGAAGAAGAAGACTCACCGCCCTCGTCGTCCTGCATATCCTGCTCACCCTCGGAATGATCGCCGTGCCCAGGCACCTTGGAGATACCGTGGGCGATGTAGTTGACGACATCAATACGGGCAACGCTCTGCTGTTTCAGCAGGAACACCGCCTGGCTTTCCTGTTCGCTGAAGATTGCCACAAGCACATTGGCGCCTGTGACTTCACGCTTACCGGAGCTCTGTACGTGGAAAACAGCACGCTGCAGTACCCGCTGGAAGCCCAGGGTTGGCTGGGTCTCGCGGTCCTCGTCATGCACGGGGATCAGCGGCGTGGTGGAGTCGATAAACTCCTGCAGGTCATGCTTGAGTTTGTCGAGGTTGGCGCCGCACGCACGTAAAACGGTGGCGGCAGCTTCGTTATCCAAAAGTGCCAGCAGCAGGTGTTCGACGGTCATGAACTCATGACGCTTCGAACGAGCCTCCTTGAAGGCAAGATTGAGGGTGACTTCGAGCTCGCGGTTTAACATAGCTTCACCTCATACCCAAGTGGTCGGCGTTAACCGTCCTTCTCGATTTCACAGAGTAGCGGATGCTGGCTTTCCCTGGCGTACTGGTTGACCTGCATGGCCTTTGTCTCGGCGATGTCGCGGGTAAACACTCCACATACTGCTCGTCCTTCTGTGTGAACGGCCAGCATTACCTTGGTCGCCAACTCGCGGTTCAGGTTAAAAAACACCTCGAGTACTTCGACCACGAAATCCATCGGTGTGTAGTCATCATTGAACAAAACCACCTTGTACATCGGCGGCGCCTGTAGGGCAGGCTTCGCTTCCTGAACAGCAATGCCTGCAGAACCGTCGTCATCGTGTTCCTGATCCGGGCGATCCTGATTGAATGTTAGTCGAATCTGGCTGTTTGCATGCATGGAAAGAAAGGTTCGTCAGTGGTTCAAATACAGTGATGGGGGCGACCTGTCAGAATTTCAACACTGACCGTATGGTCGCCTTGACTATCGGCGAAACGGTGTTACAACCAATAGAGCCCACAGTGGGTAAAAAAGGTCCGCGCAGTCAACCTTATTTATTCGGGTTAGGACGGATAAACTGGATGATACTCCAGTGATGGAGTCTGGTGCAGAGGGATATGGTTATGTCTGGCGTCAAGATCGGAAAGGTCAAATGGTTCAACAATGCCAAAGGGTATGGCTTTATCAACGAAGAAGGTGAGACCGAAGACCTCTTTGCGCATTTCTCAGCGATCACCATGGAGGGTTACAAGACGCTGAAAGCGGGCCAAGCCGTGCAGTTCAACATCGTTCAGGGCCCCAAGGGCCTGCACGCTGTCGGCATTTGCGCAGCATGCGTGGCCGAACCTGGAAAAGCCCACGACGACACTCACGACAAGGGGCTCAAGACTGATCAACCCACTCATTCAAAAAACACACAAACGGCCTGATCAGCGCTTGAACAACTAAAAAACCGGCGGTCCTGACTCATCAGGACCGCCGGTTTTTTTATAGCCTAAGACTTACATATGCGAAATCAACGCATCGCCAAAGCCGGACGACGACACCAACTTGGCGCCCTCCATCAAGCGCTCAAAGTCATAGGTCACGGTCTTGGCCGAAATAGCACCGTTGGTGCCTTTGATAATCAAGTCAGCCGCTTCCGTCCAGCCCATGTGCCGCAGCATCATTTCTGCCGACAGAATCAATGAACCCGGGTTGACCTGATCCTTGCCGGCATATTTGGGTGCAGTGCCGTGGGTGGCTTCAAACATCGCCACGGTGTCCGACAGGTTGGCGCCCGGCGCAATACCGATACCGCCCACCTCCGCCGCCAGGGCGTCCGACAGGTAGTCACCGTTCAGGTTGAGGGTGGCGATCACGTCATACTCAGCCGGGCGCAGCAGGATTTGCTGGAGCATCGCGTCGGCGATAGCGTCCTTGACCACCACATTCTTGCCGGTTTTCGGGTTTTTGAACTGCATCCACGGGCCGCCGTCGAGCAGGGTCGCGCCAAACTCTTTCTCGGCGATGCCATAGGCCCATTCTTTGAAGGCACCTTCGGTGAACTTCATGATGTTGCCTTTGTGCACAATGGTCAGCGAGTCGCGATCATTATCCACGACATATTGCAGGGCCTTGCGCGCCAGGCGCTCGGTGCCTTCCTTGGACACGGGCTTGACGCCAATCCCGCAGTCCTGATCGAAGCGGATCTTGGTCACGCCCATTTCCTCCTTGAGGAACTTGATCACCTTGATCGCCTCCGGCGAACCGGCCTTCCACTCGATACCGGCGTAAATATCCTCGGAGTTCTCACGGAAGATGGTCATGTCGACGTCGCCAGGTTTCTTGACCGGGCTCGGCACACCTTCAAACCAGCGCACCGGGCGCAGGCACACATACAGGTCAAGCTGTTGGCGCAGTGCCACGTTCAAGGAACGAATGCCGCCACCCACCGGCGTGGTCAGCGGACCTTTGATGGAAACCACGTAATCCTTGACCGCATCCAGGGTTTCCTGGGGCAGCCAGGTGTCCTGGTCGTAGACTTGAGTGGCTTTCTCGCCGGCATACACCTCCATCCAGGAGATTTTGCGCTTGCCGCCGTAAGCCTTTTCAACAGCTGCGTCGACCACCTTGATCATTACCGGGCTGATGTCGACGCCAATACCGTCACCTTCTATATAAGGGATGATCGGTTGATCAGGAACATTGAGAGAATGGTCTGCATTGACGGTGATTTTGTCGCCGACTGCCGGAACCTGAATCTTCTTGTATCCCATGCTGAACTCCATCTATGGATTGAACATCTGGCTGCGTTCGAGCCTACTCCAGATAAATGGCGACTGAAACCTCGCGCCATGCTCATTTGCATCGAAAACAGCATAATTTGTCGCCTACAAGCCTGAAAGCAAAGGCAAAATCGCCAATCTTGAGCACATCGTGCCAACGTGGCGACAGATTGACGCCTGCGACCTTTAGACCAATGGACGACACACCTTTTGTATGAAGGCTCGGCGTAAGCATAGCGACCTATGTATAATGCCGCCGCTGACCCAAGAGTCACGACGGCGGACCGCTCTAGAACAACGCCCTCCGCCAGAAAGCAGGACTAATACAATAGTCCACCCGCTTGACGCTCGACTGATGCAAACCAACATCACCGCGAAGAAACCTCGACATTTCGCTCATGGATGACTTTGAACGAACGCGCTCCACCCGGCGCATCTCGAGTTTCTGCGCACGCTTTCAGCAAAGAAGAGAGTTAATCCGAATATGCCCACCCGCTCGAAGATCATCTACACCTTCACCGACGAAGCCCCGGCCCTCGCCACCTATTCACTGCTGCCTATCGTAGAGGCCTTCACCGCTTCCGCTGATATTGCCGTGGAAACCCGCGACATTTCCCTCGCCGCGCGCATCCTCGCAAGCTTCCCCGAGCAACTGGGCGCCAAGGCTATCCCGGACCACCTCGCCGAACTGGGCGACCTGGCCGTTACGCCTGAAGCCAACATCATCAAGCTGCCTAACATCAGCGCCTCGACCCCGCAGCTGCAAGCGGCGATCAAGGAACTGCAGGCCCAGGGCTACGCCCTGCCGGACTACCCGGAAACCGTAACCACCGACGCGGAAAAAGAAACCCGTGCACGTTACGACAAGGTCAAGGGCAGCGCCGTGAACCCGGTACTGCGCGAAGGCAACTCCGACCGCCGCGCACCGCTGTCGGTCAAGAACTATGCGCGCAAGCACCCGCACAAAATGGGCGCCTGGGCTGCCGACTCCAAGTCGCACATCGCGCACATGAACAACGGCGACTTCTACGGCAGCGAAAAAGCCGTGCAGATCGAAGCCGCTGACGCTGTCAAAATCGAGCTGATCGCTCAAGACGGCACAGCGACCGTCCTGAAAGAGAAGACTTCGGTACAGGCCGGCGAAATCATCGACACCGCCGTGCTGAGCAAAAAAGCCCTGCGCGCGTTCATCGCCGCTGAAATCGAAGACGCCAAGAAACAAGGCGTGCTGCTGTCGGTTCACTTGAAAGCCACCATGATGAAGGTCTCCGACCCGATCATGTTCGGCCAGATCGTTGCCGAGTTCTATAAAGACGCCCTGACCAAGCACGCCCCGTTGCTTGCGCAGATCGGCTTTAACCTGAACAACGGCATCGGCGACCTGTACGCTCGCATCAAGGCCCTGCCGGCCGACCAGCAAGCGCAGATCGAAGCTGACATTCAGGCGGTCTACGCCGCTCGCCCAGCGCTGGCGATGGTCAACTCCGACAAAGGCATCACCAACCTGCACGTGCCGAGCGACGTGATCGTCGACGCCTCGATGCCGGCCATGATCCGTGACTCCGGCAAAATGTGGGGCACCGACGGCCAGCTGCACGACACCAAGGCGGTGATCCCGGATCGCTGCTACGCCACCATCTACCAAGCCGTCATCGAAGACTGCAAGGCCAATGGCGCTTTCGACCCAACCACCATGGGCAGCGTGCCAAACGTTGGCCTGATGGCGAAGAAAGCCGAAGAGTACGGCTCCCACGACAAGACCTTCCAGATCAAGGCTGACGGCGTTGTCCGCGTCACCGACAGCAAGGGCAACCTGCTGATGGAACAGGCGGTTGAAGCCGGCGACATCTTCCGCATGTGCCAGACCAAAGACGCGCCGATCCAGGACTGGGTCAAACTGGCCGTCAACCGTGCCCGCGCCAGCAACACCCCGGCGATTTTCTGGCTGGACCCAAAGCGTGCTCACGACGGCGTCGTGGTCGAGAAAGTTCAGGCTTACCTGAAAGACCACAACACCGAAGGCCTGGACATCCGCATCATGTCGCCGGTCGACGCGATGAAGTTCACCCTGGAGCGCACCCGCAAGGGCCTGGACACCATCTCGGTGACCGGTAACGTGCTGCGCGACTACCTGACCGACCTGTTCCCGATCATGGAACTGGGCACCAGCGCCAAGATGCTGTCGATCGTGCCGCTGATGAACGGCGGTGGCCTGTTCGAAACCGGCGCCGGCGGTTCGGCTCCGAAACACGTGCAGCAACTGGTTGAAGAGAACTTCCTGCGCTGGGATTCCCTGGGCGAGTTCCTGGCCCTGGCCGCTTCCCTTGAGCATTTGGGTGTCACCTACAACAACCCGAAAGCCCTGGTGCTGTCCAAGACCCTGGACCAGGCCACCGGCCAGTTCCTCGACAACAACAAGTCGCCATCGCGCAAAGTCGGCAACATCGACAACCGCGGCAGCCACTTCTACCTGGCGCTGTACTGGGCTCAAGCCCTGGCCGCCCAGACCGAAGACGCTGCACTGCAAGCGCAGTTCGGCGAACTGGCCAAAACCCTGACCGACAACGAGGCAACCATCGTTGCCGAGCTGAACGCCGTACAGGGCAAGCCAGTGGACATCGGCGGCTACTACGCGCCGAACCCGGAGCTGACCAGCAAAGCCATGCGCCCAAGCAACACCCTCAACGCGGCCATTGCCAAGTTGAAGTAAGGTTGTAAGGATGCAAAGAAGCCCCGGCCCCGTGCCGGGGTTTCTGTTTCAGGACACTACGGTTTTGCTGAATATACCGGATCAAAATGTGGGAGCGGGCTTGCTCGCGAAGGCGGTGTGCCAGTCGCCCGATGCGCAACCTGACCCAGCGCATTCGCGAGCAAGCCCGCTCCCACACTGGCTGCAATCCTGCCCAAAGACCGCACCGCACCATGAATCGAGGTTTTGAATGACCTGGCAACCCCACATCACCGTCGCCACCATCGTCGAAGACAACGGCCGCTTCCTGATGGTCGAAGAACTCAAGGGCGGCCGCGCCGTGCTCAAC
Source organism: Pseudomonas sp. D2002 (assembly GCF_013385735.1). Classification (NCBI taxonomy): domain Bacteria; kingdom Pseudomonadati; phylum Pseudomonadota; class Gammaproteobacteria; order Pseudomonadales; family Pseudomonadaceae; genus Pseudomonas; species Pseudomonas sp. D2002. The sequence goes on from NZ_JACAPL010000002.1 coordinate 595,496, forward strand.
CAGCCCGCCGGCCACCTGGACCCGAACGAAACCCTGACCGAAGCCGCCGTGCGCGAAACCCTCGAAGAAACCGGCTGGGACGTCGAGGCCACCGGCATTGTCGGCATCTACCTGTACACCGCGCCCAGCAATGGCGTGACCTATCAGCGCGTGTGCTTCACCGCCAAAGCGCTGAAACACCACCCGGACTATCAGCTCGACGACGGCATCGTCCGCGCCCGCTGGCTGACCCGTGACGAGCTGATGGCCTTGCGCGACGACTGGCGCAGCGAGCTGATCATCCGCTGTATCGACGATTATTTGGCCGGCCAGCGCCACAGTCTCGAACTGATCCGCCCTTCTCTTTAGCCTTGCGGGCGCGAGCCTGCTAGAATCGCGTCCTTTTTCAAGACACCCGTTGAAACCCTATGCGTGATCCAGCCCCTTCTGACACACAAAAGAAGCGCGTCATCGTCGGTATGTCCGGCGGCGTGGATTCTTCCGTTTCCGCCGTTCTGCTCATGGAGCAGGGTTATGAGGTGGAAGGCCTGTTCATGAAGAACTGGGAAGAAGACGATGGAACGGAATATTGCACCGCCATGGACGACCTGGCGGACGCCCAGGCCGTGTGTGACAAGATCGGCATCAAGCTGCACACCGCCAACTTCGCCGCCGAGTACTGGGACAACGTGTTCGAGCACTTCCTGGCCGAATACAAGGCTGGCCGCACGCCGAACCCGGACATCCTGTGTAACCGCGAGATCAAGTTCAAGGCGTTCCTCGACTACGCCATGATCCTCGGCGCCGACTTGATCGCCACCGGCCACTACGTGCGCCGTCGCGACGTCGATGGCCGCACCGAACTGCTTAAAGGCCTGGACCCGAACAAGGACCAGAGCTACTTCCTGCACGCCGTCGGCGGCGAACAGATCGCCAAGACCCTGTTCCCGGTGGGCGAGCTGGAAAAACCCGAAGTGCGCAAGATTGCCGAGAAACACGGCCTGGCTACCGCCAAGAAAAAGGATTCCACCGGGATCTGCTTTATCGGCGAGCGCCGCTTCAGCGACTTCCTCAAGCAATACCTGCCGGCACAACCGGGCGAGATCAAAACCACCGAAGGTGATGTCATCGGCCGCCACCACGGCCTGATGTACCACACCATCGGCCAGCGCCAGGGCCTGGGCATCGGCGGTTTGAAAGACGCAGGTGAAGAGCCGTGGTACGTGCTGGTCAAGGACCTGGAACACAACGTGCTGATCGTCGGCCAGGGCAATGAACACCCGCTGCTGTTCTCCGGCGCGCTGCTGGCCTCGGACATCTATTGGGTCAACCCGATCGACCTGAGCAGCCCGCGCCGCCTGACCGCCAAAGTGCGTTACCGCCAAGGCGACCAGCCCTGCACCCTGGAAAAAACCGCCAGCGGCTATCGCGCCACCTTCGATGACCCGCAACGCGCGGTCACGCCTGGCCAGTCCGTGGTGTTCTATGACGGTGAAATTTGCCTGGGCGGCGGCGTGATTGAAGTCGCCGAACCCTGGAGCAAATCGGCATGAGCCCGACCCAGGAGCAATTGACCGCACTCGGCGGGGTTTTCCTCGCCGCGGTACTGGTCGACAAGATCGCCAAGACCGGCCAGGTCACCGAGGCCGGCCTGACGTGCATGCTCGGCAGCCTGCTGATCCGCGACCCCAAGGACACCCTCGAGGTGTATGGCGGTGACGACCTGGCGCTGCGTGAAGGCTACCGCGCGCTGATTGGCGCCCTGGAGCGCGACCCCAGCACCTTGCAGCGTGAGCCGTTGCGCTACGCCCTGTCGATGCTCGGCCTTGAGCGCCAACTGGCCAAGCGTGACGACCTGCTGGAAACCATCGGCAAGCGCCTGCCGCAAATCCAGTCCCAGGTGGAACACTTCGGCCCGGCCCACGAAAACGTGATCGCCGCCTGTGGCGCGCTGTACCAGGACACCCTGAGCACCTTGCGCCAGCGCATTCAGGTGCACGGCGACATGCGCAACCTGCAGCAACCGAACAACGCCTCGAAAATCCGCGCCCTGCTCCTGGCCGGTATTCGTTCGGCGCGGTTGTGGCGCCAGTTGGGCGGCCATCGCTGGCAACTGGTGATCAGCCGACGCAAATTGCTTAAAGAGCTTTACCCGTTGATGCGCAACGAATAAGTCGCAGCAACCCAGTTTTTTATCGCCTTACGCGTAATACGCCGGTCAGTTGGCAACGGATCGGCGGATTTTTTCATGTATGATACGCGCCCCATTTCGTTGCCCGACTGTCCGAGAACACCCCATGCAGCTCTCTTCGCTCACTGCGGTTTCCCCTGTTGACGGCCGCTACGCCGGCAAAACCCAGGCCCTGCGCCCTATTTTCAGCGAATACGGTTTGATCCGTGCTCGTGTTCTGGTTGAAGTGCGCTGGCTCCAGCGCCTGGCCGCTCACCCCGCTATCAGCGAAGTGCCGGCGTTTTCCGCCGAAGCCAACGCTGTATTGAACACCCTGGCGGAAAACTTCTCCCTGGAGCACGCCGAGCGTGTGAAAGAGATCGAGCGCACCACCAACCACGACGTTAAAGCCATCGAATACCTGCTCAAAGAGCAAGCGGCCAAGCTGCCGGAACTGGCCAAGGTCAGCGAATTCATCCACTTTGCCTGCACCAGCGAGGACATCAACAACCTGTCCCACGCCCTGATGCTGCGCGAAGGCCGTGATGACGTGATGCTGCCGCTGATGCGCCAGACCGCCAACGCCATCCGCGAACTGGCGATCCGTTTCGCCGACGTGCCAATGCTGTCGCGCACCCACGGCCAGCCAGCCTCGCCGACCACGTTGGGCAAAGAACTGGCCAACGTGGTGTACCGCCTGGAGCGCCAGATCGCTCAAGTCGCCGCCGTACCGCTGCTGGGCAAGATCAACGGCGCCGTGGGCAACTACAACGCCCACCTCTCTGCCTACCCGGAAATCGACTGGGAAGAAAATGCCCGCGCCTTCATCGAAGACGAGCTGGGCCTGGGCTTCAACCCGTACACCACGCAGATCGAGCCGCACGACTACATTGCCGAGCTGTTCGACGCGATTGCACGCTTCAACACCATCCTGATCGACTTCGATCGCGATATCTGGGGCTACATCTCCCTGGGCTACTTCAAGCAGCGCACCATTGCCGGTGAAATCGGTTCGTCGACCATGCCGCACAAGGTCAACCCGATCGACTTCGAAAACTCCGAAGGCAACCTCGGCATCGCCAACGCCCTGTTCCAGCACCTGGCCAGCAAGTTGCCGATCTCCCGCTGGCAGCGCGACCTGACCGACTCCACCGTACTGCGCAACCTCGGCGTGGGCTTCGCTCACAGCGTGATCGCGTACGAAGCCAGCCTCAAAGGCATCAGCAAGCTTGAGCTAAACGAACAGAAAATCGCCGCTGACCTGGACGCGTGCTGGGAAGTGTTGGCCGAGCCGATCCAGACCGTGATGCGCCGCTACAACATCGAAAACCCGTACGAGAAACTCAAAGAGTTGACGCGCGGCAAGGGCATCAGCCCTGAGGCGCTGCAAACTTTCATCGACGGCCTGGACATGCCAGCCGCGGCCAAGGCCGAGCTCAAACTGCTCACCCCGGCCAACTACATCGGCAACGCGGTGGCCCAAGCCAAGCGCATCTGATCAGCGCAAGCCCTCTTGAGACGCCCGGCCGCGCCGGGCGTTTTTATTCCAGTCTGAAAAGTGCTTTCTTTCAATAGGTTACACATGAATCCTGATATCCCTCTTCAACTTCTGGGCGGCATCACGGCACGGGAATTCCTGCGCGACTACTGGCAGAAAAAACCGCTGCTGATCCGCCAGGCCATCCCTGACTTCGAAAGCCCCATCGACGCCGACGAACTGGCAGGCCTGGCCCTGGAAGAAGAAGTCGAATCGCGCCTGGTGATCGAGCACGGCGAACGCCCGTGGGAACTGCGCCGCGGCCCGTTCGCCGAAGACGCCTTCAGCACCTTGCCGGAGCGTGAGTGGACCCTGCTGGTGCAGGCCGTCGACCAGTTCGTGCCGGAAGTGGCCGAGCTGCTGGAGCACTTTCGCTTCCTGCCAAGCTGGCGCATCGACGACGTGATGATCAGCTTTGCCGCACCCGGCGGCAGCGTTGGCCCGCACTTCGATAACTACGACGTGTTCCTGCTGCAAGCCCAAGGCAAGCGCAACTGGAAAATCGGCCAGATGTGCAATTCCGAAAGCCCTCTGCTGCAGCACGCCGACCTGCGCATCCTCGCCGACTTCGATCAATCTGAAGAATGGGTGCTGGAACCGGGCGACATGCTTTACCTGCCGCCGCGCCTGGCGCACTTCGGCATTGCCGAAGATGACTGCATGACCTACTCGGTAGGCTTCCGTGCGCCAAGTGCTGCTGAAGTGCTGACCCACTTCACCGACTTCCTCAGCCAATACCTGACGGACGAAGAGCGCTACACCGACGCTGACGCCCAACCGGTCAGCGACCCGCATCAGATTCAGGGCGACGCCCTCGACCGCCTGAAAAGCCTGCTGGCCGAGCACATGAGCGATGAGCGCATGCTGCTGACCTGGTTCGGCCAGTTCATGACCGAACCGCGCTACCCGGAACTGGTGGCCGGCGAAGAATTGGGCGAAGAAGACTTCATCAACAGCCTGGAAGGCGGCGCGATCCTAGTGCGCAACCCAAGCGCGCGCATGGCCTGGTCGGAAGTTGACGACGACGTGCTGCTGTTCGCCAGCGGCCAAAGCCGTTATCTGCCAGGCAAGCTGCGCGAGCTGCTGAAGCTGGTGTGCTCGGCCGACGCCCTGCACAGTGACAACCTTGGCGCATGGCTCGCGGACGAGGATGGTCGCGACCTGCTGTGCGAACTGGTCAAGCAAGGAAGCCTGGGATTTGCCGATGAATAAGATTCGCGTACGTGTCGCGGACTGGCGAAAGGATATCGACGAGATTCGGCGCATTCGTGAAGCGGTATTTATCGCTGAACAATCGGTTCCACCTGAGCTTGAGTGGGATTCGGACGACGCCGACGCGGTGCATTTCCTCGCGTTCGAAGGCGATTTTCCGATTGGCACCGCACGCCTGCTGGCCAGTGGCGAAATCGGCCGCGTATCGGTGCTCAAGGACTGGCGTGGCCTGAAAGTCGGCGACAAGCTGATGGACGCCGTGATTGGGTTGGCCGAGCAACGTGGCCAGACCAAACAGTTCCTCAGCGCGCAGGTGTATGCGGCGCCGTTTTATGAGCGGTTGGGTTTCAAGATTGTCAGCGATGAGTTTCTTGAGGTCGGGATTCCGCATGTAGATATGGTGCGCGGGGGCTGATCCGAGACCCCGTCGCGCCCTTCGCGAGCAAGCCCGCTCCCACACTTGGACCGAGTACATCCTTTGGAATGCGGTCGAATGTGGGAGCGGGCTTGCTCGCGAAGGCAATCTCGGCAACACCCCAAATGCCCTGCCTGCCAGGGCATTTTGCCGTCTACGATTCAACTTGCGACCCACCAGGCCGACAAACTGGCACTATCACGCTAAATGACTCGCAGAGATAACGGACATGTCCCTACGCACCCTGCTCACCGCCCTCCTCCTGACTGCCAGCGTCTCAGCCGTGGCCGACACCGCCGTCGTCAACCTGAACAATCGCACCAGCGCCGACCTGCTGCCGGTGGCGCAGAACTTCATCGGCAAGGACGGCACCGTCAGCGCCTACGGCAACCAGCTCATTGTGAAAGCCGACCCTGGCAAGATCGAAGACCTGCGCGCCCTGCTCGCGCAACTGGACACCCCCGCCAAGCGCCTGCTGATCACCGTCGACACCAACGAAAACAGCCAGCAGAACACCGGCGACAGCCAGACCCGCATCATCAGCTACGGCACCGCCAGCCGTGACGGCGGCATCCAGCAGATCCAGGCCAGTGAAGGCGTGCCCGCGCTGATCCAGGTGGGCCAGAGCGTGCCGCTGACCACCACCCAGCCTGACGCCTACGGCCGCCCGCAAAACCAGACCCAGTATCGCAACGTCACCCAAGGCTTTTACGTCACCGCCAGCGTCACCGGCGAGACCGTACACCTGGCCATCAGTACCAACCGTGACCGCATGAGCAAGGAACGTCCCGATGTAGTGAACGTGCAAAGTACCGACACAACCGTCAGCGGCCGCCTGGGTGAATGGATACCGCTGGCCGGCATCAACCGCGAGACTCAGGCCGACAAATCCTCTACAACCCGCAGCTACTCTACTCAGGGCCGCGATGACCTGACTTTGCGGGTCAAGGTCGACACCCTGAACTGAAGCACCAAAAACTGACTGATGAGTCGTCTTAGACTAAAGATGTAGTGCTTTGAAAAAAGCACTACAAAACATTTGACGATCCAAAAAAGCCTGTGCATGATGGCCTCGCTCCCGCTAATCAGGGGCCCTGGCAAGGGCCTTCGGATCGCCGCTCTAAGCTACCCACCTGAGCCGATTCGTGTCTGTACCGCCCACAAGGTGTGTTTGACTTTGGTTGCGACTGGAACGAAGTTGTCCCGAGGGACGGAAGCTAACCAGGTAACCCGGCTACACACTGATGGATCGTACAGAGGCCCACGATGCCCGAAGACCGTTCGCAGTTTGCCCTTACCTGCTCAACTCCCCCTTGAGCCATTCGTTCATCCCGTCGCCTTCCCCGCCAAACCCGACTTGACCGCCTAAGCTTCTGGTCAGCGAGCAGCCATCACCACGCACTGAATACGTGGCTGGCAAATGGAATTCTCCACCTAGACCTATGCGACGAGGTTTTTCCCCATGGCACTGACACGCGAACAGCAAATTGCAGCCCTTGAAAAAGATTGGGCTGAAAACCCACGCTGGAAAGGCGTAACCCGCGCTTATTCCGCTGCTGACGTCGTCCGCCTGCGTGGCTCGGTTCAACCTGAGCACACCTTTGCAAAACTCGGCGCCGAAAAACTGTGGAAGCTGGTCACCCAGGGTGCCAAGCCGTCCTTCCGCCCCGAGAAAGATTTCGTCAACTGCATGGGCGCCCTCACTGGCGGCCAGGCAGTCCAACAGGTGAAAGCCGGTATCCAGGCGATCTACCTGTCCGGCTGGCAAGTGGCAGCGGACAACAACTCCGCTGAATCCATGTACCCCGACCAATCGCTGTACCCGGTGGACTCCGTGCCAACCGTGGTCAAGCGCATCAACAACTCGTTCCGCCGTGCCGACCAGATCCAGTGGAAAGCCGGTAAAGGCCCGGGCGACGAAGGCTACATCGACTACTTCGCACCGATCGTGGCGGACGCTGAAGCCGGTTTCGGCGGCGTACTCAACGCCTACGAACTGATGAAGAGCATGATTGAAGCTGGCGCTGCCGGCGTGCACTTCGAAGACCAGCTGGCTTCGGTGAAAAAATGCGGCCATATGGGCGGCAAGGTACTGGTGCCAACCCAGGAAGCCGTACAAAAGCTGACCGCTGCACGCCTGGCGGCTGACGTGGCCGGTACACCGACTATCATCCTGGCCCGCACCGACGCCAACGCAGCCGACTTGCTGACCTCCGATTGCGACCCGTACGACCAGCCGTTCGTGACCGGCGAACGCACCCAGGAAGGTTTCTACAAAGTGCGCGCCGGCCTCGACCAGGCCATCGCTCGCGGCCTGGCCTACGCGCCGTACGCCGACCTGATCTGGTGCGAAACCGCCAAGCCGGACCTGGACGAAGCACGTCGCTTTGCTGAAGCGATCAAAAAGGAATACCCGGACCAACTGCTGTCCTACAACTGCTCGCCTTCTTTCAACTGGAAGAAGAACCTGGACGACGCGACCATCGCCAAGTTCCAGCGCGAACTGTCGGCTATGGGCTACAAACACCAGTTCATCACCCTGGCCGGCATTCACAACATGTGGCACAGCATGTTCAACCTGGCGCACGACTACGCCCGCAACGACATGACCGCCTACGTGAAACTGCAAGAGCAGGAGTTCGCTGACGCCGCCAAGGGTTACACCTTTGTGGCCCACCAGCAGGAAGTGGGCACCGGCTACTTCGACGACATGACCACCGTGATCCAGGGCGGCACCTCGTCGGTGACGGCGCTGACCGGTTCGACTGAAGAAGAACAGTTCCACTGAGTGACTGAGTACACGGCCATTGCGGCCCCACGGAAGACCTAACCGCAATGCCGCACGATCTAACGCCCCGACTGGTTTGGGGCGTTTTTTTTGGCCTCAGGAAATGGATCGAGTTGGAAGCTGAACGCAATCAAATGTGGGAGCGGGCTTGCTCGCTCCCACATTTGGATCTCGGTACATCAGGCAGAGAGTGTGTTGCTGTGCTTTCGCTCCATCGGCTTAAGACCTGAGCACTGAAACTGCACTCGGTCAACGGGCGCCGACGTCGCCAGCGTCAAGTAAGCCCAGCCTTAACTGCCAGGGCTTTGCTTGATGCGCTCCCATGCGGCGGCAACCGCCTCGGCGCTGTCGGCCTTTATCCGTGCAAGATTGCGCGGGTACTCCACACCAGGGTTTTCAGTGAAGCGCGTGGCGGTGAATTGGCCATTGCTGGCGCGCAGGATGTAGCCGCTGTCCAGGCACTGCGCCGAGGCAAGAAACACCACGCCCGGCGTCACCCAGTCCGGCTTGAGTTCATCCGGTTCCTCGGTCACGCCCCACATGCGCGTCTTGGCCACCGGTGAGATCGCGTTGACGCGTATTCCGGCCTCGGCGCCTTCATGGCTCAGCGCGTTCATGATGCCCAGTTGCGCCATCTTGCCGGCGCTGTAGGCCACCAGCCCGGTTTGCTCGTACTGCGCGTACATGGCGCGGTCGGAGGTAGTCAGGATGATACGCGGCGCGCTGGATTGCAGCAGGTGCGGCCATGCGTGCTTGCACAACCACAGCGGGGCGTAGAGGTTGATGTCCATGGCGCGCTGCAGGAACGCGGCGTCGAGGTCGGCAATGTTCTGGTATCCGACCCAGCCGGCGTTGTGGATCAGGATGTCGAGCCGGCCGAATGCCTTGATCGCATAGGCGATTAATTTCCGGCAGCCCTCATCCGTGGACAAGTCGCCGCCATGCGCCACCACCGTCAGCCCTTCGGCGCGCAACGCCTCGGCAGCCGCCTGCACCACCGACGCGTCGGTGCCCGCGCCGACCTTGTCGGCGCCGATATCGCTGATCACAACCCGCGCACCCGCAACGGCCAGCGCCTTCGCATAACTGAGCCCCAACCCACGTGCGCCGCCGGTGATAATTGCGGTTTTACCGGTAAAGTCCATGTGCTTGCTCTCCTGTTCAGCCCACCACCCTAACAACCCGTGCAGCCCTTGTTCAATGCTGTAACACTTTGCAAGCAATCCCCATTCACGGCTGTCGAATTATTTCCTGCCCCCAGAAGCCATCTGGTAAAACCCGAGCTTCGCTTTTGTCCTGGAACCTTCATGTCCTCTCGTTTTATGGCTCGCCTGGGCCTGCGCTGGTTTCCCCTGCTGTGCATGGCACTGTTAATCGTCGGCTTGCCGGTGGGCTGCGCCGTGCTGCAACACAAGGAGCGCGAGCTGGTGTTCCGCATCGAGCCGGGCACTGCCGGGTGGTTTACCGGCCTGCCCAAGGCGGTGCAGGAATTCGATATCAAACCCGCCAGCTTCAAGTCGGGGCAGAACCTTCACGGCTGGTGGTACCCGGCAGACAACAAGGACGCGCCGGCGATCCTGTACCTGCACGGCGTGCGCTGGAACCTCACCGGGCAGTTTTTCCGCATTGAGCAATTACACGCCTTGGGCTTCTCGGTGCTGGCCATCGACTATCGCGGTTTCGGCCAAAGCCACGGCGATTTGCCGTCGGAAACCAGCGTGTATGAAGACGCCCGCATCGCCTGGGAGCGCTTCCAGGTGTTGCAACCCGACCCCGCCAAACGCCTGATCTATGGGCACTCCCTGGGTGGCGCGGTGGCCATCGACCTCGCGGCAGCGTTGAGCAAGCAGACACCCGTGCCGGTACGCGGGCTGGTGATCGAATCCACCTTCACCTCCCTGGGCGATGCGGCCGCTGCGGTGGCCAATACTTCGTTACCGGTGCGTTGGCTGCTGTCGCAGAAATTCGATTCCATCGACAAGATTGCCGACGTGCATATGCCGCTGCTGGTGGTCCATGGCCTGGCCGACCAATACGTGCCGCCGCGCTTCAGCCAGCAATTGTTTGACGCCGCCCAGGAACCCAAGCGGCTGTTGCTGGTGCCAGGCGCCACCCATAACAACAGCATGAACCTGGCCGGGCGCAGTTATGCCCAGGCGCTGGATAACCTGATGCGCGCCAAGGCGCCGGCACAGGTTGTTACGCACTCCACCGGCCGTGATGGCGACTCGTAAAACTGCTTTTCGGCACTGGGTTCGCGCTTGGCTGTCAAGCGCAAACCCTGCCCATACTGGCCCGCGCTGAAAGTTGATCAAATATTAACCGAGGGTTAAATCGCCTTCCCTGCCGGGCCTTCGCAAAGTTATCCACAGAGATACCCACGGTTTTCGTGGACAACTCTTTTTACTTTTTTACGTTTTTTTTGCTCAGTAAACCCCTGTGGGAAAGCTACCTGGCAGCAAAATGTCGCGGTTCACATCGCGTATATCGTTATAGCCGCACAGCGCCATCGTCACGTCCAACTCACGGGCGATGATGTCAAGGGCCTTGGTCACACCGGCTTCGCCCATGGCACCCAAACCGTACAAATGCGGGCGGCCGATCATCGTGCCTTTGGCGCCCAGCGCCATCGCCTTGAGCACGTCCTGGCCAGAACGAATGCCGCCGTCGAGCCACACTTCAATCTGCTCGCCCACCGCCTCAACAATCGCCGGCAATTGGCTGATGCTCGACGGCGCGCCATCCAGCTGACGGCCACCGTGGTTGCTCACCACCAACGCATCCGCGCCGGAATTGGCCGCCAGACGCGCATCTTCCACATCAAGGATGCCCTTGATAATGAGCTTGCCGCCCCAGCATTTCTTGATCCATTCCACATCGTCCCAGCTCAGGCGCGGGTCGAATTGCTGGGCGGTCCACGACGACAGCGAACTCATGTCCGCCACGCCTTTGACATGCCCGACGATGTTGCCGAAACCCCGGCGCTGGGTGCCGAGCATGCCCATGACCCAGCGCGGCTTGGTGGCCATGTTGAGGATATTCGGCAGGGTCAGTTTGGGCGGCGCCGACAAGCCATTGATCAAGTCCTTGTGGCGTTGGCCGAGGATCTGCAAATCGAGGGTCAGCACCAGCGCATCGACGCCGGCAGCCTTGGCGCGCTCGATCAACTGCTCGATAAACCCGCGGTCGCGCATCACGTACAGCTGGAACCAGAACGGCTGGCCGACGTGTTCGGCGATGTCTTCCAGAGAACAGATGCTCATGGTCGACAAGGTGTAGCGCAGGCCGAACTTGGCAGCGGCACGGGCGGTGAGGATCTCGCCATCGGCGTGTTGCATGCCCGCAAGCCCCGTCGGTGCAAGGGCAACCGGCATGGCCATGTCCTGGCCGATCATGCTGGCGCGAATCGAGCGTTCGTCGATATTGCGCGCCACGCGTTGGCGGAATTGGATGCGGGCAAAGTCACTTTCATTTGCCCGGTAGGTGCTTTCAGTCCAGGAGCCTGAATCGGCGTAGTCGTAGAACATCCTTGGAACACGTTTTTGCGCCAGCTTGCGTAAGTCTTCGATGGTTGTGATCAACGACATCTAGGTCACCTCTCCCTGAACTGAGCCCAGAGAGTAACCGTCCATCGGCCGTGCAACCAGTCATTGCGTTTATATCGCCAGAAGCCTAATCTCGCAAAAACCCGCATAAAGACGCACAAACATGCAAAACACTCATCAAGCCATCGATCTGCCCTCCTTACGCAAACAGAAAATCCTGTTGCTGCTGGAGCGCGACGGCAAGGTCACGGCCGCTGAATTGGTCGATCACTTTGCCGTGTCCCAGGACACCATCCGCCGCGACCTTGGCGAACTGGCCGCCGCCGGCCTGTTGCAACGCGTGCACGGCGGCGCCCTGCCCCGGCCCAAAGACACCGGCAAAGACTTCTTCACCCGCGTTGGCGAGACCAACGAGGTCAAGCGCCACCTGGCACGGCTGGCGGCTGACCGCGTGGAAGACGGCCAGATCGTGCTGTTCGATTCCGGCTCCACCACGCTGCAGATTGCCCAGTCATTGCCACGCTCGATCCGCCTGACCGTGGTCACGCCGTCGCCGATGATTGCCATCGCCCTGGCCGACCATCCCGATGTAAAGGTGATTCTGGCTGGCGGCCAACTTAACCCCGCCACCTTGTCCACCAGCGGCCAGGAAGCTGTGCGCCTTATCCAGAGCATCAAGGCCGACCTGCTGTTTACCGGCGTGTGCGCCTTGCACCCGCAAGTCGGCATCAGCTCGCTGCATTTCGATGAAGTGGCCGTCAAGCAAGCCCTGCTCGACAGCGCCTCCCACGTGGTGGCCGTGACCATGGCGGACAAACTCGGCGCGGTGGAACCCTTCGTGGTGGGCCCGTGCAGTCGCATCCACACGCTGATCACCGAGTGGCATGTGCCGAGTGTCGAGGCGTATGAGCAATTAGGCTTGGAAGTGCTGCGGGTCGAGGTTGAGTAGGGTCGAGGTTAAGTAGATACAAGGCATCGGCCACCGCATGGCCGCTGGCGGTATTGTCAAAGATGCACCAGGTGGGAACGCCCGCTGCGGCGGATTGGCTCAACTGGCGCGCAAACGCGTGCACGCGTTCCGGTCCATAGGCGCTATGGTAAATACGCGGCGATCCGTGCAAACGCCAATACTGCACGCCTGGCCAACCGGCGCCTGCGTCGATGACAGCAGGGTCGGCGAACACGCGCCCTATGTGCAAATCCTGCAACAACGGCTCGGCTTCACGCCAGGTCGCGTGACGCGGTTCAACCACCACAGCACCGGCGAAGCGTTGGCGTAATGCCGTGAAGAATTGCGCCGCTACAGCGGGTTCGTAAGCCAGCGATGGCGGCAGTTGAACCAGCAAGCAACCGAGTTTCTCGCCCAGTTGCAGGCACTGCTCGAGGAACGCGTCCAGCGCCGTTTCGCAGCGCTGCAAGCGCAGCTCATGGGTGATGTGTTTGGGCATCTTGACCGAAAAACGAAACCCCGGCGGCACCGATTGTGCCCAGCGTTCATAGGTCTTGGGCAGGTGCGGCCGGTAAAACGAACTGTTGATTTCCACCGCATTGAAGCGCGATGCGTAGCGCTGCAAATGCGTGCCCTCTTCGGCAAAAGCCGGCCAGTGTTCGCGGGGCAAACTCCACCCCGCGCAGCCCACCTGCAGCGCTGTGGTCAAAACAGCACCCTGGCCGCATCGCGCATGAAAATCTCAATGGTCTTGGGCCCTACTCCATCAAATTCACCCAGGCGTTTTTCAAACGCCTTGCGGTCGGCGCTGGCGCTGCGGATATGGCTGATCTTGCCGCCGTATTCAGCGTTCAACTTGGCACTGAGGTCGAGCAGGCGCTGCGCCGTGCTTTCGTCGTAACGCACGTAATGCGCACGCCCGAGCATGGTCACCAGTTCGCGCGAGGTGCAGTGCTGCAACTTGCGCGCGGTATCGCGGCCTTGCTCTTCCACAATCACCTTGTAGGCCTGCGCGGCGATGGGCGCCTGAATACGCTTGCCCATCAGGAAGCTGGCGATAAACCACTTGAACAGGCTGCTGTCGTCTTCGGGTGTGAGTTCGATGCCCAATTCAGACGCGGTAATCGACCTGGCCATACTCAGTGGCCCAGCTTGCGCTCGGCCTTGGCTGCCTGCTCATTGATCGCATCGGTCTGACGTTCGGTTTCTTTGATCGAGGTGGGCGTGAGCACCTTGTCGACGGTCTCGGTCTTCGGGTTCGGGCGCTCCAGGGTCTGGCCCTTGTCGGCTTTTTCAGTGCCTTTCTGGGCGTCTTCCGAGCTGATCGGGGTGGGGGTTTTGTCGGCAGTCACGGCGTTTCTCCAAGCAGTTGAAGGCCCACGAAAAATGGCGGGCACGTATGCAGCAGAGCCCACTGAAATTCGATAGTTCAAGGAAATTGCCGTGCAGCACCACCGGAGAAAAAAGCGCGAATTAATTTAAACCTTTTGGCGAAGGCCCCGCTCAACAGTCAGGTACGGCATCACGCCACTGTCGATTTCAAGGAGATCCACCATGACTACTCTGCTGATGAAAAAAATGGGCCTGACCTTTGCACTGGTCGCAGGCTCGATGTCCACGGCCATGGCCGCCACGTCCAACAGCTTTGTTGAGGACGCCGCCCAAGGCGGTATCACCGAGGTGGAAGCCGGCAAGCTGGCCCTGGAAAAAAGCAGCGCGGCCGACGTGAAAACGTTCGCCCAGCACATGGTCACCGACCACACCAAAGCCAACGAAGAACTCGCGGCATTGGCGAAGAAGCTGGATATCGAAGTGCCGGATGATGCCGCCCTGACTGACAAGGCCAAGAAAGCCATCCTAGAAATGCGCGATGAGTCGTTCGACAAGGCCTATGCCAACAATCAGGTGGCCGCCCACGAGAAGACCGTGGAATTGTTCAAGAAAGAAGCCGCTTCCTCGGACAACGCCGAGCTGAAGGCTTTCGCCAGCAAAACCCTGCCGACCCTTGAAGCCCACCTGAAAATGGCCAAGGAGCTGCAAGCCAAGTACGACCATTAATTTTCCCTGATCTACGACCCAAGGAGACACTCGACCATGAGTTCGCAACTCAACGGCAAGAAAATCCTCATCATCACCTCCAACACCGGCATCGAGCGCGATGAGCTGCTCAAGCCGCTGGAAGCGCTGCGCGGTTATGGCGCGACGGTGACGCACGCGTCCAGCAAAGGCGGCACCACCCAGACTTTCGTCGGCGACACGGAGAAGGACAAAACCGTGGAATCCGACGCCAAGCTGTCGGACGTGGTGGGAAGCGATTTTGACGCGCTGGTGATTCCCGGCGGCACCGTCAACGCCGATACGTTGCGCCAGGATGCGGCCGCATTGGCCCTGATCAATGACTTCGTCAAGGCCGGTAAAACCATCGCCGCCATCTGCCACGGGCCATGGGCGCTGATCGACGCTGGTGTGATCAAGGGCAAGACCCTGACCTCCTACAAAAGCGTGCGCATCGACCTGGAAAACGCCGGCGCTGCCGGTTGGGTGGATGCCGAGGTCAAGGAATGCCAGGCCAATGGCTGGACGTTGATCACCTCGCGTACGCCGGATGACTTGCCGGCGTTCAGCACGGCGATTGCCAAGGTGGTTGCAGGCTAAACCCGCCGCTTGAAGCACACCATCGTAACTGTGGCGAGGGAGCTTGCTCCCGCTGGGCCGCGAAGCAGCCCGCTCTTTTAAGAACGGGACCGCTGCGCAGTCCAACGGGAGCAAGCTCCCTCGCCACAGGATACTGGTTGCCGGCACTACCCAATGGTCAGCTTTTACGTTGATCAGCCATCTCACGTTTTGGCCCGAACAGCGCCCAGACAATCAGCCCGAACAGCGGCACAAAAATCAGAATGATCAGCCACAGCCCCTTGGTCTCCCAGCCACCGGTGCTGCGCAATACAACGTTGATCGCCCACAATTCCAGGATCAGCAGAATAACGGCCAAAATGATCCAGATAGTTTCCAATTGCATAGTTCACCTCCTGAGGTCTATGCATTAGGTCAAGCAGATGGCCCGAGGGTTCCATCCGATTTGCACCCGCGCGCTCACGCCCAACGGTTGCAGCTAATCCTGCGCGACCTTCTAGACTCAAGACTGAATCACCTCGCCTGCATTGAATTAAGGAGGTTCAGGATGACCGAGCACGTTATCCACTTTCATTGCCAGATCGACCAGGGCACCACCGAACGCTTTCGCGACTGCTGCCTGGATGCCATCGGCGAAGGCGCCAGCTCCCTGCTGCTGAACCTGTCGACCACCGGTGGCAGCACCAATTTCGGCTTTACCCTCTACACCTTTCTCAAGGCGCTGCCGGTGCCGTTGTGCGCGATCAACGCGGGCAATATCGAATCCATGGGCATCATCATGTTCCTGGCCGCCGACCGACGTATCACCACGCCACACTCACGGTTTTTGATCCACCCGATGAACTGGTATTTCAGCCAGAGCTCGGTGGACCACCAGCGCCTGCGCGAATACCTGTCGAGCCTGGATAACGACCTGGCGCGTTACGTGAAGATCTACGAGTTGGAGACCACCCAAGCCGAAACCCAGCTGGATATTTTCAAGTGCCTGTCGGCCGAAGAAAAAGTCATCGCCGCCCACGAGTCGCTGGCGTATGGAATCGCCCACGAGGTGCAGCAGGTGGTGTTTGCCGAAGACATCAAGCATTGGAAGGTCAGCGGTGGCTAATCGGTATTTTGCAACCGGCCACCCGCCCGACCATGCAAGCTGCACGGCAGCGACTCGCCAACTGCCGTCGCAATTAGCTGATTAGCAAAGCCTTTTAGAAATCATTCAAGTTGGTACACCTGATGCAACCGTTAGCGGACGAGGCGCGCACTTCGACACGCCCGACTGCTATCCGTGAGGTTCCACCATGAATGCCATCGACCTTCTCAAAGCTGACCACGAACGCGTCAAGGCACTGCTGACTCAACTGAGTGAGTCCACCGAGCGCGGCGTCAAGAAACGCACTGAATTGCTGGCCAAACTCGAGATGGAGATCAGCCTGCACACGCGGCTTGAGGAAGAGATTCTTTACCCGGCCTTCCGCAAAGCCGGCGGTAAAGAGCAAGACATCATGTACCACGAAGCCAAGGAAGAGCACCGCACTGTCGACGCCTTGGTGCTGCCCGACCTGAAGCAAACCGAGCCGTCCACCACCGAATTTTCCGGCCGTGTGAAAGTGGTAAAGGAGCTGCTGGAGCACCATATCGAAGAAGAAGAAACCGAGATGTTCCCGCAGGCGAAAAAGCTGCTGGGCAAGACCGTGCTTGAAGCGCTTGGCGCAGAAATGGAAGCGATGAAGGCAGCCCACAAAAAAGCCCAGGGCGCCAAGCCGATCGCGGCTTGATACCCGTTCGTCGCATGCGCGCGAAGTTTTTCAAACTTTGATTTCGCTTCGGCATTCCCAATTAAGCGACACCGTTGATTCATTCATTGAAGAGGGATTTTGAAATGGCTACCAGCGGAAAAACCACAACAGGTGCAGGCGGTAAAGCCAAGCCAGACGCAGCCAAGAAAAGCGGCGGCCAGGGCTCCGGCGGCAATTTTGCCAATGACCGCGAAAAGGCTTCCGAAGCCGGCAAAAAAGGCGGAGCCCATAGCTCCGGCGGGGCCGGCAAGAAGTCTTGATTGATGCGTTACCGTGGCCCGGGTTTTCCGGGCTGCGGTTCAAGCAAGGGGATTGAGTCATGAAGACCAGAACTTCCCACAGGATAATGCTCATCGTCGGCTTTTCAGCCCTGCTGGCCAGCCCTGCTTTCGCCGCCTTCGGCGATGCCATCGCCCCGGCAGCCAATTCGCTGAGCGGCAACAGCGCCGCCGGCTCCGCCCTGCCACCCGGCACTTACCCGAGCAGCCCTTCCGACAGCGACAAGAAAGCTGAGACACCGCCGAAGGAAAAGGCCACTACCGGCGGCTCATCCCATAAGCAGTCAGACAGCAAGAAGCCTAAAAAGAAGGCAGCGCCCAAGGACAACTAAGGTAGTAGCGCGGGTCGAACTGCTCCCGCGCCGGGCGAAAGTCAACGTCAGGGCACCGACTGCCAGCCGCTGAAACCACCCTGACGGGTCAGCGGGCTCCAGGCGAAATCCCCTGTACTGGCTGGCAATACCTGCTGTTCGGCTTCAGTTAAAGCGTCGCCTTTCCAGTCAAAAATCCGCGAACCTCGCCAGGCCAGCACCAGCCCGTGCGCCTGGCTGTCATCAGTATTTATCCAGCACGCTGCCGCGGCCGCCATGAAGGCCTCTATCGGCTCCTCATCAATTTGTGATCGATACGGCGAGCTGAGCAGCCATCGGCAGACGTTCAGGTGATAGGTCCAGTCCTGCGGTGGCTGGTTGCGATAAGCCCAGGTCATGAAGCTGCGAAACAGGTTCAAGCCCTCCGGCGGGTCGAGCTTGAGCAGTGCCGGGCAGATGTCGAACAAGGTGTGCCAATACGGCAACAAACGCGCATCCAGGTGCACGAAGCAGCGGGAATTGCTCGGGTATTCAGGCAGCGGCGGTTCCGCGCGCACGCGGCGGGTCGCCTTGCTGACCAGACGGCTGGCGCCAGCAGGCACTAGATGATTCATGAAACGCACTCACAGTCGTGACGATAGAACGCCTCCTGTTCACAGGAGGCCCAAGGCACACGTCAGAATGCGGGGGAAGCGCGGGGGTTGGCCGAGGGCCAGGAGTATCGCGGCGGGGCTTTGTTGCGGCGCTCATGGGCCGGGCGTGGGGTTTGCCCAAGGCCTAACAGCCAGGCCAGGCCGATCAGGAACACAATGGCCACGGTCAAGGCGGCACACACCGGGCAGGCAAAGTAGTTCGAGATGTTGCCGGAAGATGGGTTTCCCAACCCTTTGTCGGAAAGTGGCGCCTGGCTACCGCCCACCGAACAGAACGCGCCACCGATGCCATTGAGCTGCTGGCCCACCATTTGCCCATGGCCCAAACCGCAGGCGAACAGGTTCATCAGCAGGCAAAAGTACAGGGCCCAGGCGATCAGCGAACGGTCGGGGTGGCTCAATTTCATGGCGGCGACTCTACCACCGAAGCCCTAAAGGGATGAAGCACCGCGCGCGCCTGTGGCAGAACGTCGCAGATTACGTGGGCTGGCCTGGGTTGGTAGACTGTGCACCCGCATCATTACTCCTTTTCAAAGCCTGAAATGTTGATCCAGCGCACGGCAGGCGTTTCACAGGATGCACAGTTGATGAGTACGTTATTCACCCGCCGCAAAGTGCTGACCGGTATGGGCCTGTTGGGCCTGGGCAGCCTGCTGGGCGGCTGTGACTACAGCCCCAAGCTGAACTTCAAGTACGGCAAGGACCTCAGTGACAAGATCATGGGCCGCACCTTCAAGCTCAAGAACACCGACGGCGAAACCGTCACCCTGAGCTCGTTCCGTGGCCTGATGCCGGTGGTGTTCTTCGGTTTCACCCAATGCCCGGCCGTGTGCCCCACCACCCTGGCGCGCGCCGCGCAGGCCAAGAAGCTGATGGGCCGCGACGGCGAGATCATGCAAGTGGTGTTCATCACCCTCGACCCCGAACGCGACACCCCGGAAATTCTCGACAAGTACGTCAAGGCCTTCGACCCCAGCTTCGAAGCGCTGTATGGCACCCCGGAAGAAATCGCCGTGGCCGCCAAGGAGTTCGGGATCTTCTATGAAAAGATCCCCGCCGGCGACACCTACACCCTGTCGCACACCGCGACCAGTTTCGTCTTCGACACCCGCGGCAACCTGCGCCTGGGCCTGTCGGCATCCCTTACCGCTAAAGAGTGCGCAGAAGACCTGCTCACCGTCATGGAGGTCTGCTAATGACTGCCGTTCAACACCTCAAGCGCACCCTCATCGGCTTGTCCCTGCTGGGCCTTGCGGCGCACGCCAGCGCCCAGGTGCTGGTCACTGACGCGTGGGTTCGCGCCTCGGTGCCGGGCCAGCCGTCCAGCGGCGCCTTCATGACTGTCACTGCCGACACTGACAGCAAACTGCTCAGCGTGGCGTCGCCGGTGGCCAAGGACGTGCAGATCCATGAAATGAGCATGAAGGACGACGTCATGCGCATGGGCCCGGTGGACTCTGTGGAACTGCCGGCCGGTAAAGCGGTGAAGCTCGACCCGAACGGTTACCACGTGATGCTCATGGGCCTGACCGGGCAGATCAAGGAAGGCGACCAGGTGCCGCTGACCCTGACGGTGGAAAACGCCAAGGGCGAGAAACAGTCGATTGAAGTCAAAGCGCCGGCCCGTGGGCTGGATGGTATGGACCATAGCAAGATGCACTAAACCTGTGGCGAGCGGGCTTGTCACAACAAGCCCCCCCCGACAGGCAACCTCCATATCCAAAACCTCTACCATCAACACTTACTCTATATTTTCAATCTGCAAACAGACCCGATAGCCTGATTTTGACGCGCGCGCTTCACAGCGTGCGGCGGCTCATAATTCCAAAAATAATCGGGTATCCCTGTGAACACATCTCCCCGCGCCCTCAAAAGCCTGCTTCACCTGGCCGTGGCCTTCGCCCTGTTCAACAGCTTCGGCGCCTATGCGGCCAACACCGGCGAACTGCCCTGCACCACCACAGAACAATGCGCGGCCCAGGCGGCCAAGGTCGGCGCCACACCCGATAGCTCACAAACCGAGCACAAGGCCAAGGGCGACCCGACCCAAACCCAGTTCGCCTGGCTGAACCGCATCAACAAAGCCTCGATCGTGATGCTCACCGAAGAGGGCATCGTCGCGCCGGCCATGGGCCAGAAGATCGCCGGTGGCGTGCGTTACGCCATCGCCCAGGCCGACCAGCCCGGCGGCACGCGCCCAAGCGATGTGCTGCAGCTGGAAAAAATCATGACCGACAAGATCGGCCCTGAAGCCTCATTGATCCACTCCGGCCGCAGCCGCCAGGACATGCTCGCCACTTACCGCCTGGCCGCCCTGCGCAGCCAGGTGCTGGCCTACAGCGAGGCGCTGAATGCCACGCGCCTGCGCTTGCTGAACATCGCCGACAAGAACGTCGACACGCTGGTGCCCGCCTACACCAACGGCGTGCAGGCCATGCCGATCAGCTACGCGCATTACCTGCTGGCGTTTGAAGCCGCGTTCGACCGCGACGGCCAGCGTATCCGCGAGCTCTACACGCGCCTGAACAAAAGCCCGATGGGCACCGCCGTGCTGGCGAACTCGGCTTACCCGCTGAACCGTGAGCGCCTGGCCGAACTGCTGGGCTTTGATGGCGTGCGCGAAAACTCGCTGGATTCAAGCCAGGTTTCAACCTACGACATTCCCATCGAGGCGGCCAACCTGGCGTCGTCGTCAGCCATTCGCGTGGGCGCGATGATTGGCGACATCCACACCCAATACCACCAGATTCGACCGTGGTTGTTGCTCGATGAAGAAGCCACCTACACCAGCAGCGCCATGCCGCAAAAACGTAACCCTGGCCTGCTGATGCGTGCGCGTGAAAGCGCTTCCGACGTGGTCGGCCTGGCCCAGGCCGTGACCTTGCGTGCGCACAACGTCACCACCGGCATGACCGACTACAAGTTTGCCTTCGACTCGCTGGGCGTGTTCCGCTCGACCCAAGAGATGTTCGAGGCCATGGACGCGGTGCTCGACGCTCTGCAGATCAACCCGCAGCGCGCGCTGGAAGAACTCGAATCGGAATGGACCACGTCGATGGAGCTGGCCGACACCCTGGAGCGCCAATACAAGGTGCCGTTCCGCATCGGCCACAGCTTTGCCTCGCTGATCGTCACCGAAGCCCGCAGCAATGGCACCACGCCGAAAACCTTCGCCTATGCCGACGCGCAGAAGCTGTATCGCCAGGCGGCGGACAAGTACAAGTGGACGCCGAACACCCTGCCGCTGGATGAAGCGGGTTTGCGTGCGGCCTTATCGCCGACCACCATGGTGCAGACCCGCAAAGGCACCGGCGGCCCGCAGCCGCAGGAGGTCAAGCGCATGCTGGTGGAGGCGCGCAAGACCTTGGAGGGGGATCAGCAGTGGCTGAAAGAGCGGCGTGAGAAGCTGCAAAGCGCTGAAAGCAATCTGGACAAGGCGTTCGACAAGCTGGCCAATTCTAAAGGTTAAAACGCCTTCCAAATGTGGGAGCGGGCTTGCTCGCGAAGGCGGCGTGTCAGTCGATGAACAAGTGACTGAACCACCGCCTTCGCGAGCAAGCCCGCTCCCACATTTTAGATCACCAATTCCCGCTGCAGCACTTCGCGATCAATCAACCGCTGCCACCCGCAAATCGCCAGGCACGCCACGCAATTGCCCAGCACATTGGTCAGCGACCGGCATTTCATCAAGCGCTCCACGCCCAGCAGCAACCCCACGCCTTCCAGCGGCACCAGTTGCAGGATGTTCAACGTCGCGATCAGGGTGAACAACGCAGAGCCCGCCACGCTGGTGGAGCTCAACGAGGTGACCAGGCAAATCAGCAACACCGCGAGCATTTGCGGCAGCGCCAGTTCCACGCCCGCCATGTGCGCTAAAAACATAATCGCCGTGGTCAGGTACAGGTTGGTGCCCGCCAGGTTGAAGGTGTAGCCGGTGGTCAACACCAGTCGCACTAATTGACGGTCACAGCCCAAGGCTTCAAGTTTATTCACGCAGCCGGGAAGTGCCGCCAAGGAAGAACCGGTAAAGGTCACCAACAACAACTCTTCTTTTAAATAAACAATCAGACGCGACAACTTAACCCCCACTATCCGAGTAATAGTTGCCATCACCACCACCACAAATAACCCACACACCAGGTAGATAATCAGCACAAACTTAAACAGCGGCAATACCGAACTAACACCGTACTTTCCCACTACAAAGGCCATCGCCCCAAAGGCCGCCAACGGCGCAAATTTCAAGATAATCCGCAGCAGGTAGAACAGCCCTTTAACGCCCGCTTCGAACCCACCCAGGCAGCGATTGCCGAAGGCGCTGCCGCGCCCCAGCAGCAACCCGCAGATGAGCGCCGCGAGCATTACTTGCAGCACCAGGCTTTGGGTAAATACGTGATAAAGCGTGGACGACGCCGACAACAGTGAGAGTTCGTGCAGCAGGCTTTGCGCGGGTAATGGGGGAACAGGCGTAGCGCTATGTTCCAGGTTGAACACCCACCCGGTGGCCATGCCGACCATCAGCGCAGCGCAGGACATCAGTTGGAAATACACAATGATCCGCCGCACCACATGCCGGTGGTAGCGCTCGCGCTTGATACCGGCGACACCGGTGGCGACCAATACAAACAGCAGGAACGGCATTAATAAACCGACTAACTTTATAAAGCCGTCGCTGAGCAGTTTCATTTTAATCGCCAGGTCTGGATACACCAAACCCAAGAGCATGCCAAGTACGATGGCAATTAAAATAGGCAGTGTTCCATGTTTGGCCAATCGGGCTGACATCAACGCTCCCGCCTATTTTTATTTATTGTTATTGTCGTTGTCCGCGGCTTTCGGCATATTGACCGCCTGGCCGCTGCAGGCCGCAAATAATAAAGTCTTGCCACGGGATATACCACCATGGAACTTCGCCATTTACGTTATTTCATCATGGTGGCCGAAGAGCGAAACTTCACCCGGGCCGCCGCGCGCCTGAACATGCAGCAACCGCCCCTTAGCCAACAGATTCGCGCCCTTGAACAACAGCTGGGTTTCGACCTGTTCAAACGTCACCCCAAAGGCGTCGACCTGACGGCCGGTGGCCTGGTGTTTCTCGACGAGGCCCGCGTGATCCTCGCTCGCGTTGAGCACGGCGCCCTCAAGGCCGCCCGCGCTGCCCAGGGCATCGAAGGCACGCTGATGATCGGTTTCACCAGCTCCGCGGCTGCTCACCCGCTGATCCCGCGCATCATCCGCGCCTACCGCGAACGCTACCCCGGCGTGGAACTGTCGATCAACGAAGGCAGCGCCCGCGAAGTGACCGAGGACAGCATCGAAAAACGCCTCGACATCGGCATCCTCCGCGCGCCCGTCAGCACTCATCAAAGCCTGACCTTCCACCGCCTGCTCAACGAAGAAATGCTGCTCGCCCTGCCCACCGGCCATTCCTTGCTCAAAGACCCCGCCAGCGCTATCCCACTCACCGCGCTCAAGGACGAACGCTTCATCCTGGTCCGCCGCCCCGGCGCGCCGGGCATGTACGCCAACCTGATCAAGGCCTGCCAGAACGCCGGTTTCGAGCCCAGGATCGCCTTTGAAGTGGAACGCATGCTCACCAACGTCAGCCTGGTAGCGGCCGGCGAAGGCATCTCGGTGGTGCCGGCGTCGATGCGCGATGTACACCGCGAAAGCGTGGTGTACTGCCGGATCAAGGACGCCAGGCCAAAGCTGCTGGCGCCGATTACTTTGGTGCGGCGCACGTTCAACCCGTCGGCGCCGCTGCAAAATTTTATTGCCTTGGCGCGGGAATTGGGTGGGGTGTATCGCCGAGGGTGAGGCTCAGCTCACGACAAACAGCTTCGCCCATCAAGGACGCGTACTCATGCAGATCGACCCCGCTTTCATCCTTCACGAGACCGAGCACTGGCGGCTCAACCATCACCTGGCGTCGAAGCTGCCGGGTTACCTGATGCTGGGCGCCAAGACGCCGATCGACTCACTGGCCGATATGCCGGAGGCCGCGCTGGCGGAACTGGGCGGTTTGCTGGCCAACACCCAGCGGGTGATCGAGGCGCAGCTGCGGCCGAAATGGCTGTATATCAGCCGCTATGGGCACATGCCGGGCTACCCGCTGCACTTTCATTTCATCCCGATGTATGACTGGGTGGAGCGGGCTTTTTGGCAGGATGAACGTTATCGCCTGCTGCAAAACTTTGGATCGCCGGACCTGGCGCAGACGCTGACAGATGGGGCGGAATTGACGCTGTTTGTGTGGCGCGAATTTGGCGAGAGTTTGACACCGCCGGCGATTCAGGGCGATTCGGTTGAGCGGGTTATTGAGCGGTTGCGCGCAGCCTTCAGCGGCGAGTGAAGATCAAATGTGAGAGCTGTCGAGCCTTGGCGAGGCTGCGAAGGCGGCGGCACTGTTGGGACAGTTGTCGACTGACCCACCGCTTTCGCGGCCTCGCTGGAGCTCGACGGCTCCCACAGGGGATGTGCGGTGTTGATTAGATCGGAGGTTGCCGCTTTGAACGGTTGCGCATGGCCTTCAGCGGCGAGTGAAGATCAAATGTGGGAGCCGTCGAGCCTTGGCGAGGCTGCGAAGGCGGCGGCACTGTCAGCATAGTTGTCGCCTGACCCACCACTTTCGCGGCCTCGCTGGAGCTCGACGGCTCCCACAGGGGATTTGCGGTGTTGGTTAAATCGTGGATAGCCGCATTGAGCGGTTGCGCGGGAGCTTCAGCGGCGAGTGAAGATCAAATGTGGGAGCTGTCGAGCCTTGGCGAGGCTGCGAAGGCGGCGGCACTGTCAGCATAGTGGTTGCCTGACCCACCGCTTTCGCGGCCTCGCTAAAGCTCGACGGCTCCCACAGGGGATTTGCGGTGTTGGTTAAATCGTGGGTAGCCGCTTTGAACGGTTGCGCATGGCCTTCAGCGGCGAGTGAAGATCAAATGTGGGAGCTGTCGAGCCTTGGCGAGGCTGCGAAGGCGGCGGCACTGTCAGCATAGTTGTCGCCTGACCCACCGCTTTCGCGGCCTCGCTGGAGCTCGACGGCTCCCACAGGGGATTTGCGGTGTTGGTTAAATCGTGGATAGCCGCATTGAGCGGTTGCGCGGGAGCTTCAGCGGCGAGTGAAGATCCAGTGTGGGAGCTGTCGAGCTTTAGCGAGGCTGCGAAGGCGGCGGCACTGTCAGCATAGTGGTTGCCTGACCCACCGCTTTCGCGGCCTCGCTGGAGCTCGACGGCTCCCACAGGGGATGTGCGGTGTTGTTTAGATCGGGGATAGCCGCTTTGAGCGGTTGCGCGCGAGCTTCAGCGGCGAGTGAGGATCAAATGTGGGAGCTGTCGAGCTTTAGCGAAGCTGCGAAGGCGGCGGCACTGTTGGGACAGGGGTTGCCTGACCCACCGCTTTCGCGGCCTCGCTGGAGCTCGACGGCTCCCACAGGGGATTAGCTGTGTTAGTTAGAGCGCGGTAAGTCTCTTGATGATGGGGATACATGCCTGCGCTAATTACGTTCTCCTTTCATGCGTTTTCATTGCCCTTTTGGGTGAATGAATAACGGTCGATATCCGTTCGAAGTGTCCAGCCCTGGCCTTGCCAATACTGGGCGGCGTGGGTGTTGGTTTTGAATACATCCAGATGGCATTTATGGATGCCCAGTTGCTCCAGCGCAGCCAGGCAACGCTCGACCAGCGCCTGCGCGATGCCCTGGCGGCGATAGTCCGGCAGCACCAGCAGGTGTTGCAGGTAACCACGACGCCCATCATGGCCGCACATCACGCAGGCGATCACCCGGCCGTCAGCTTCAGCGACAAAACTCATCTCAGGGTTGCGCACCAGGTAGCGCTCGGTGGCCTCGCGAGAGTCGGCATCGCGCAGGGAAATGCCGGGGGTGTTTTGCATGAGGGTGAGGACGGCGTCGTAGTCGGCTGGGGTCATTACGCGAAGCGCGGGCATGGCATCTGTCCAATGTGGGGGCGGCGGTGCGACGATTCGACTTGCTCGCGAAGGCGGTGGGTCAGTGAAGGCTATAGTGACTGAAAAACCGCATTCGCGAGCAAGCCCGCTCCCACATTTTTTTGCTCGGCGGCGTTTGGCTGGCCGCTCTGCATCCGATATTTATGCTCTGTTCCCAGCTTAATAATATTTTATTAAAAACCGCCCTCCCCCTAGCCTTGAAGTCATGCCCACGCTGAATCCAACTGCATTACGCAAGGACAGACACATGACCCAAGCAATAACAACAATAGACACGCTGGTAGTCGGCGCCGGCCAGGCTGGCGTGGCCATGAGCGAGCACCTGAGCAAGCAAGGCGTGCCGCACCTGGTGCTGGAACGCAGCCGCATCGCCGAGCGCTGGCGCACCGGCCGCTGGGATTCGCTGGTAGCCAACGGCCCCGCCTGGCACGACCGCTTTCCGGGCCTGGAATTCGATGATGTCGCCGCCGATGGCTTCGCGCCGAAAGAGCGCGTGGCGGATTATTTCGAAGCCTATGCACGCAAATTCAATGCGCCGATTCGCACCGGCGTGGACGTAACCTCAGTGGTGCGCAACGTCGGCCGCCCAGGTTTTACCGTGCACACCAGCGAAGGCGTGATCGAAGCCAACCGCGTCGTCGCCGCCACCGGGCCATTCCAGAAACCGGTGATTCCAGCGATTGCGCCGAAAGACACCGCGCTGCATCAAATCCATTCCGCCGACTACCGCAACCCGGCGCAACTACCCGCCGGTGCCGTGCTGGTGGTGGGCGCCGGTTCTTCCGGCGTGCAGATCGCCGATGAACTGCAGCGCTCCGGGCGCCAGGTGTACCTCTCGGTTGGCGCCCACGACCGCCCGCCCCGCGCCTATCGCAACCGCGACTTCTGCTGGTGGCTGGGCGTGTTGGGCGAGTGGGACCAGGCCGCGATGAAACCCGGCCGTGAGCACGTGACCATTGCAGTCAGCGGCGCCCACGGCGGCAAGACCATTGATTTTCGCGAGCTGGCCCAGCAAGGCATGACCCTGGTCGGTTTGACCCAAGCCTTCAACGGCTCCACCGCCACCTTCCAGGCGAACCTGGTGGAAAACCTGGCACGCGGTGACGAAAACTACCTGGCCCTGCTGGATGCCGCCGACGCCTACATCGAACGCAATGGCCTCGACCTGCCGGTGGAGCCCGAAGCCCGCCGCGTATTCCCCGATGCCGAGTGCATCAAAAACCCAATTCTGGAGCTGGACCTGGCCAAGGCCGGTATCACCTCGATCATCTGGGCCACCGGTTTTGCCGTGGATTACAGCTGGCTGAAAGTCGATGCCTTCGACGCGAACGGCAAGCCGCAACACCAGCGCGGCGTGGCCCCTGAGTCGGGTATCTACTTCCTCGGTTTGCCATGGCAGTCGCGCCGTGGCTCGTCGTTTATCTGGGGTGTGTGGCACGACGCCAAATACGTCGCCGACCACATCGCCATCCAGCGCCAGTACCTCGAATACCGCGAAGCGGCGCCGGTTGTTCATAAATCGCCCGTCAGTGCCTGACCCCTATTTTCTGGAGTTTTTTTATGCCTACTCACACTCGCATCCGCATGTTCAACACCAAGGAAACCTACCCCAACCAAAGCCTGGACAACGACCTGTGCCAGGCCGTGCGTGCCGGCAATACCGTGTATGTGCGAGGCCAGGTGGGGACTGATTTCGACGGCAACCTGATTGGCCTCGGCGACCCACGTGCCCAGGCCGAGCAGGCGATGAAAAACGTCAAGCAACTGCTGGAAGAAGCGGGTTCGGACCTGAGCCACATCGTCAAAACCACCACTTACCTGATCGACCCGCGCTACCGCGAGCCGGTATACCAGGAAGTCGGCAAGTGGCTCAAAGGCGTGTTCCCGATCTCCACCGGGCTGGTGGTGTCGGCCCTGGGCCAGCCACAGTGGTTGATGGAAATTGACGTGATCGCCGTCATCCCCGAATAAGGAGCCGCACATGACCTTTTCAATCGTCGCGCGTTGCGCAGACACCGGCCAGTTGGGCATCGCCATCAGCTCATCGAGCATCGCCGTGGGCGCCCGCTGCCCGTGGCTGCGCCCCGGCGTGGGCGCGGTCTCGACCCAGAACATCACGCTGCCGGCGCTGGGCCCGGACGTGCTCGACCTGCTCGAACAAGGCCTTGAACCCGCCGCCGCCGTCGACCAAGCCCTGACACGCAACGGCTACAGCCAATACCGGCAACTCACGGCGATTGATCACCTGGGCCGCAGCGTGCATTTCAGCGGCAGCGAAACCCTTGGCACCCACAACGCGGTGTCGGGTGAACAGTGTGTGGCGGCGGGCAATATGCTCGCCGACCGCGCGGTGATCGAGGCGATGGTCAAGGCCTTCGAACACGCCGAAGGCCAACTGGCGGACCGGCTGCTGGCGGCCATGCACGCCGCCATCGCCGCCGGTGGCGAAGCCGGCCCGGTGCATTCCGCCGCCTTGGTGGTGGTGGGCGAACTGACCTGGCCGATCATCAACCTGCGCGTGGATTGGGCCGACGAACAGCCCATCGCCGAACTGCAAAAGCTCTGGGACGCCTACCGCCCGCAAGTGCAGGACTACATCGACCGCGCCCTCGCCCCCGACCGGTCCCCCGGCTACGGCGTGGCCGGAGACGAGCGATGAGCAGCAGCCGCGAGTTGCTGCAGACGCTGGTGGGGTTTGATACCACCAGCCGCGAGTCCAACCTGCAGTTGATTGAATGCGTGCGCGATTACCTCGCCGGGTTCGGCGTGGCCAGTGAGCTGGTCTACAACGAAGAACGCAGCAAGGCCAACCTGTTTGCCAGCATCGGCCCGGCGGAACTGCCGGGCATTGTGCTGTCGGGGCACACGGATGTGGTGCCGGTGGACGGCCAGCCATGGACAGTGCCGCCCTTCGCGCTGACCGAGCGCGACGGCAAGCTTTATGGCCGAGGCACGGCGGATATGAAGGGTTACATCGCCTGTGTGCTGGCGCTGGTGCCGGCGCTGGTCAAGGCCACCCTGCGCGTGCCGGTGCATATCGCCCTGTCCTACGACGAAGAAGTCGGTTGCCTGGGCGTGCGCTCTTTGTTGGCGGTGCTGGAGCAGCGGCCGGTGAAACCCATGTTGTGCATCATCGGCGAGCCGACTGAGCTGAAGCCGGTGCTTGGCCATAAAGGCAAGCTCGCCATGCGCTGTGATGTGCATGGCGAGGCCTGCCATTCGGCGTATGCGCCC
This sequence comes from Pseudomonas sp. D2002, assembly GCF_013385735.1. Classification (NCBI taxonomy): domain Bacteria; kingdom Pseudomonadati; phylum Pseudomonadota; class Gammaproteobacteria; order Pseudomonadales; family Pseudomonadaceae; genus Pseudomonas; species Pseudomonas sp. D2002. The sequence continues at coordinate 624,951 of NZ_JACAPL010000002.1, forward strand.
TATGGCGTGAATGCCATCGAACACGCGGCCGAGTTGATCGGTGAGCTGGGCCGGATTGGCCAACGGCTGCGCGAGACGCAAGACCCACGCTTTGACCCGCCGTTCAGCACGGTGCAGACCGGGGTGATTTCGGGAGGCAAGGCGCTGAACATCGTGCCGGCGGATTGCCGGTTTGATTTCGAGATTCGCGCGTTGCCGTCGCAGGACCCAGCCGAGGTGGCTTCAGAACTGCAAGCCTACGCACAGCAACAGGTGCTGCCGCGCATGCAGGCCGTGAGTGCGCAGAGTGCGATTCGGTTTACCGAGTTGTCGGCCTATCCGGGGTTGGTCACCGATGAGCGCAGCCAGGCTGCCGAACTGATCGCGGCGTTCAGCGGTTCCCGGGAATTTGGCACCGTGGCATTTGGCACCGAGGGTGGGTTGTTTGATGCGGTGGGCATTCCCACCGTAGTGTGCGGGCCTGGGAGTATGGATCAGGGGCATAAGCCGGATGAGTTTGTGAGTGTGGAGCAGCTGGCGGGCTGTGAGGCGATGTTGCTGCGCATGCTCGACTCGATTCGCGCTTAAGCCGAACACGAACCTGTCACCCTGATCGCCCTGATCGTTCCCACGCTCTGCGTGGGAATGCCGCCAGGGACGCTCCGCGTCCTGCCGTTGACCTCAGCGCAAGCGTGACGCGGAGCGTCTGCGGATGCATTCCCACGCAGAGCGTGGGAACGATCGAAGGCGGTGTGTCAGTCACCCGATGTGCTGGCTGATTCACCGCTTTGATGATCGTTCCCATGCTCTGCGTGGGAATGCCGCCAGGGACGCTCCGCGTCCCGCCGTTGACCTCTGCGCAAGCGTTACGCGGAGCGTCAGCGGATGCATTCCCACGCAGAGCGTGGGAACGATCGAAGGCGGTGTGTCAGTCACCCGATGTGCTGGCTGATTCACCGCTTTGATGATCGTTCCCATGCTCTGCGTGGGAATGCTGCCAGGGACGCTCCGCGTCCCGCCGTTGACCTCTGCGCAAGCGTGACGCGGAGCGTCTGCGGATGCATTCCCACGCAAAGCGTGGGAACGATCGATGTGCTGGCTGATTCACCGCTTTCGCGGGCAAGCTCGCTCCCACAGTTTGGGCCTGTGTTCAGCCCACGTTCACGCCCCTCTTCGCGACAGTCGTGCGCAGCGCATAAGCCCGTTGCGAGGGGCTGAAGTGGAACTCGCAACGTGTGTAAAACCACACAGATATCGACTTTCATCTGTATCCGAAAAGCCAGGCGTTGAGCAGTCCTGTGACTGCCGCATCTTTTCGAAAAAAAGGTATTCCACATGCGAGTAGATACCCCCCAAGCCTCCTTTTTCGGTTCGGGCATCAAAGATTTACTGTTAAACGGCCGCAACCCTTTTGACACCGGCGGCTTGGAGGGCATGAGCAACGCCGAGGTTGCGCGCCATGCAAACGTAAGTTTTACCCCCAATCATGGCGTGCCGACCTATGAGGTCGCCAAGCAGTCCACGGGTGAGATCTTTGCGGGATGGAGCAGCGAAAACAAAGCCCTTAAATATAAAAACTTCCCCTTTATCAAATTCACGCGCACGCCCGCCAAACAAGAAGGCCGATCAGTGGGCGACAAATTCCACATCAGCGTCGCGCAAAAGGATATGGCCAAGGCTTTTGAAGTTGTCGGCAAGCTTATTAATTCAGAAGACAGCCCGATCAATAGCTGGAAAGCCACCGATGTCAGCCGTGCCGACCCAAGAGACACGCGTATATCGCAGGGCGCCCAGTTCACGCTTTATCCCAAACCCGACCGCACGGATGGCACCTATAGCCCCGAGCACATGGGGAAAATCCAGGCGTTGGTTAAGGCCATCGAGCAGGCGCTGCAAGAGGCAGGCATCAGCAAAAGCGAGCACAAACCCGCCTCCGATGTATCAGCGCCAGCGTGGGGATACGTGTCTTATCGCAATGAAGACCGAAGCAACCGGGTGGGCTCCGAAAGCCAAAGTGCTGCATTGAAACAAGAACCCTTTTTCAAGCTCATCGCCGGCATTGCGCCCTGACCATACAGGTCAAATGTGGGAACGGGCTTGATGATCGTTCCCACGCTCTGCGTGGGAACGCCGCCATGGACGCTCCGCGTCCCGCCTTTGACCTCAGCGCAAGCGTGACGCGGAGCGTCAGCGGATGCATTCCCACGCAGAGCGTGGGAAACGATCAATGATGTAACCGACCGGTGCCTAAGGTGTAAAAACCGCAGGGAAGTGAGAGTGAAAATTCGCCTCACGCCTACTGAACAATGCCTGGGAACTGAAAGAATTTGTTCGCCACTTAAAGAGGCAGCCGACTTGGATGCTTACAGACCCATCAATTTTTAGGTGTACACCATGACTAACATTGCGCCTTCTGCTTTTTTTCTCTCCCCTATGACGCCTCAAGTGGCGCCAAGCGCAGGGAGTGCTGACGCCCATAACAGGCCGAACAATGAATACAATCGCATCACCGTAACGGAAGAAAACTATCCGAGAGTGATCGACCTGCTCAGTGAAGCCGCCAGGCGCAATGATACCCAAGTGTCAATTCAGGAGCCGACATCAAGTGACCTGGACTATGGCGATGGGCCGATGAAGACTGAAACCTTCAGTTTCAACTTCGACCCAGACAAAGCCGACGGTACTTACAGTCCAAAATATCGGGACGCCGTAAACAACACAAACCAGTTGTTTAACGATTGGCTGCGCGTCGAGGGAATCAAGAACTACGGGCCTGAAAGTTAACCGGTAAAGGCACGCCCTTCTGATCGTGATCGTTCCCACGCTCTGCGTGGGAATACCGCCAGGGACGCTCCGCGTCCCGCCATTGACCTCAGCGCAAGCGTGACGCGGAGCGTCAGCGGATGCATTCCCACGCAGAGCGTGGCAACGATCGAGCACTAGCCCAGCAAACGGGCCAGCTCTTCACGGCAGTAGTCGACAAACAGCTGCACCGGTTTGGTCAACGGCGCCCGTCGTAGCCAAACGGCCGACAACCCGGAGCCCGTGACTGTTTCAGCCAACGGCACACACACCACCTTCTGCCCATCATAGGTGTACTCGGTAAACGGCTTGGTCACCAAAATCGAAAACCCAAACCCGCGCCCGACCATGCCCCGCACCATCTCAATCGACGGCGAGCTGAACACAATATTCGGCGTCAGCCCACGCTCTTCAAAGATGCTCACAAAGTACGTCCGGCTCGGCAGCACATCCAGCAAAATCATCGGCTCCAGCACCAGGTCCGCCAGCGACACCTTGGCCTGCTGCGCAAAGCGATGGTCCGCCGGCAGCAACGCGTACGGCTGCTGCGGCGGCATCAACGGCGTGGTTTCAATCGTGCCACCCAAGTCATGCTCAAACAGCATCGCCACATCAATACTGCCCGCCGTCAGCGCCTGCACCAGCTCTTGCTGCTCGCCGTCGCGAATGCGGATTTCCACGCCCGGCCAGCGCGCCTTGAAGCCGGCAATCAAACGCGGCAGATACAACGGCGCCACCGTCTCAAAGCAGCCGATATCGATCTGCCCCGCCACCACATCATTGTCGGCCAAGGCGTTTTGCTCGAACTCATGGGCCACCCGCAACAGCTCCAGCGCCTTGCGATAAAACCGCGCGCCGCTGGGCGTGAGCGAAACCCCCTGGGCGTGATGGCGGATAAACAACTGCACGCCAAAGCTGTCTTCCAGCTGCTTGATCGCCGTGGACACCGACGGCTGCGCGATATACAGCTTGCGCGAGGCCTCGGCGACGCTGCCGCACTCGGCCGTGGTAACAAAATATCTAAGCTGGCGCAGGTTATACGCGGCCATCGGGACCTCCGAAAACGGGGGACTTCGCCCCAAACACGTGCGTAAAAATCGGCTTTTTCACACTGATTCAAGCACCTGCAACATACCGGAGCAAAAAATCCGGCGAGATACTTTTTTTAAGGTCTATAGCAACAAACTTACTAATTTACCTCCCCGCGCCCATTGCAGATGATCACTCCAACAACAAAGCGCCGCACACGCGTCGCACAGCGAAGTACGTCAACGTACTCACCTTGCCTTGGAGCTCGTCATGGTTACCACTGCAACATCCTCCGCCCCGCTTATCGAAAAACACACGATTGGATACGTGCCCCCGGAAGATCGCCATGGAAAGGTAAGAGACCTGTTCACCCTGTGGTTCGGCGGCAACATCGCGCCGCTGCCGATCGTCACCGGTGCGCTGGGTGTGCAACTGTTCCACCTGAACCTGGTCTGGGGCATCGTCGCCATCCTCGTCGGCCACCTGGTCGGCGGCGTGCTGATGGCGCTGCACTCGGCCCAAGGCCCGCAAATGGGCATCCCGCAAATGATCCAGAGCCGCGCACAGTTCGGCTCCCTCGGCGCCCTGCTGGTGGTGGTCATCGCCGGCGTCATGTACATCGGCTTCTTCGCCTCCAACATCGTGCTGGCGGGTAAATCCCTGCACGGCGTAGTCGACAGCGTGCCCGTGCCCGTCGGCATCGTCATCGGCGCCATCGGGTCCGGCATCATCGGCATCATCGGCTACCGCTTCATCCACGTGCTCAACCGCATCGGCACCTGGGTACTCGGCGCCGGCATCGTGCTGGGCTTCGGCTACATCTTCACCCACGTGCAAACCACGGACTTTCTGACCCGTGGCAGCTTCAACATTTCCGGCTGGCTCGCCACCGTGTCCCTCGCCGCGCTGTGGCAAATCGCCTTCGCGCCCTACGTGTCGGACTACTCCCGCTACCTGCCGGCCGACGTGCCCGTTGCGTCCACCTTCTGGACCACCTACCTGGGCTCCGCCCTCGGCTCCAGCCTGGCCTTCATCTTCGGCGCCGTCGCCGTGCTCGCCACCCCAGTCGGCATGGACACCATGGACGCCGTCAAACTCGCCACCGGCGCCATCGGCCCGCTGATGCTCGTGCTGTTCTTGCTCAGCGTGATCAGCCACAACGCCCTCAACCTGTACGGCGCGGTACTGTCGATCATCACTCTGGTACAGACCTTCGCCTACCGCTGGATCCCCACTGCCAAAAGCCGCGCAGTGATCTCCATCCTCGTACTCGCCGCCTGCGCCATCGCAGCCGTGTTCGCCTCCAAAGACTTCATCGGCCACTTCGTCGACATGGTGCTGGTGCTGCTCGTGGTGCTGGTGCCGTGGACGGCGATCAACCTGATCGACTTCTACGCGATCCACAAAGGCAAATACGACATCGCCTCAATCTTCCGCGTGGATGGCGGCATCTACGGCAAGTACAACCCACAGGCGCTGCTGGCGTATGCAGTGGGGATTGCGGTGCAGATTCCGTTCATGAACACACCGCTGTATGTGGGGCCGATTTCGGAACACATAAACGGCGCGGACTTGTCCTGGGTGGTGGGGTTGGTGGTGACGTCGCCGTTGTATTTTTGGTTGGCGAGTCGGGACAGTGCGTATAAGCGCAGGATGGATGGGGGGAAGTTGGTTAACGGAGTTTGAGGTAGCTGAATGTAGTGATTTGATCCTGATGTTTTGAGCCACTCATATCCTGGTTTTGCGGCCGGGGTTTGGGTGGTTTTTCAGTTTGGGGCGGGCGGTTTAGTTTTCTATCAAGAGCCAGCTGATACACATGACGGTTGCGGATGTGAAAGCAATCAGTGTTGGTATGACCATCCAGCACTTGAGATGTCGTGGAATTTTATCAACGTCCTCGACCCGTACTAAACGCCTCCATTGAAGTATTTTTGGAATAAGAATGATGATACCCATAGCAATCAGCCGCTGAGGCCTTCCATCAAATGGAGCATGACAAATAATATCCCTGTGCACAGTGATGTAAGCGCTGCCCTCCACATAGCGCTCTGCTGCGTCGAGCTTTTTGAACATGGCACAAAAAAAGAGCGGGAAGCTTAGTGTCATGGCGACCCCAGCGCACATGCCGATATATTCAAAGACCATTTAATCCCCCGCCATCCTATAGAGAAATTTCCCTGTGCCTTCTCCCAAGGCGCTTCCGATCTTACCTACAGCAAGAATTTCTCTGGAAAGTACAGAAGCGCCAACCTCTGAGACGGAACCAATTCCTGCGCCCTGACCAATTAGAGTGGGGCCACGCCTATGTGTGGTTGCCTATCCAACCTTTATAAATGCAGGTAAATATGACGATTCCTTCTGTGAGTACTCAGATATCCAGCCTAATTCAAAACCTTCCCGTTACAGAACGTACACCTAGTAAAGTCGCCCCAGGCTCAAAGCAACCAATTTCTGTTCAAGGCGAGAGGGTTGACCAACGTTCGGTATCGGAAATTACGGCGGGCCCGTTGTTCAAGAATCTTGACTACATATTGAACCCTGAAGACCTGAAAGCCTTTAAAACGCACACGGGTGAGTGGGATGACTACCGCCTGCCCCCGGACGTTCAAAAGGCTAATGCACTGAAAGCTGAGGCGGTACTTCGCTTCATCGACAGGCAGGGTGGCGCCGATTCAACAGCCGGAAACGGCAAAATCGACGGCGAACAGCACATTGTTCCTATGCTTCTAAACCCGGAGAGCGAGTATTTTTCTTTTGAAGGCTCCGAAGCGCGACTGGTATTGGCGTTTGCTCGGGGCGGTTATCCCGCGTTGATGGATGCCGCCAATGACGCGGCTCAGAAAAAAAACGCTCCTCTTGGGACGGAACCTGCCGTACGCGGTGAGGCCAATGTGTCGAGTCCGCCTTCACGCGAGGAAACGCGTCCCGCAGGCGATCAACGTTCAGCCGCGGATATCTTCGACGGCAACCCTATTCTGAACGCGGGATTTATGCAGGAAATAATGGACCGTAACCCGCAGGAAGGATATCCGCTGAGGATTCGCGACGCCCTGATAAGGCGCGTAGGTGACTTCACCAAAAACAATCCAGACCCTGAATCTCGTGCCGATGCCATGTACCGCTTGGCGCATGTGGCTCATTTCATTGATAACGACCCTAGTTTGCGAAGGGGCCAAAGCAGACGACCAGAGTCTGGAAGGCTAGGCGGACTCTTGGATGACCCTAAGACCGAGATCGGCAAGATGGTGGAGTTCTCCAGTAGTGGTTATGAAGTGTTAAATAAGTCATGACTGCGCTCTAGCCGCTAGCAAGAACCCATGGTGCGGCTTACGACCCAAAGCTGCCTTACACGAGGTGTAGCTAACCGCCAAAAGCGGGCATTGAAAAACGGGGTTTGAGGTGGCTGAATGTAGTGGTTTGAGAGTGATTGAAGGGACCATCCAAATCGTGGCTTTGCGGCTGGGGTGTGGGTGGTTTTTTCGTTTGTGGAGGGGCTGCGAAATTGAGTGCCGTGTGAGCGACAAAATAAAGCTGCCCGTTATTCCTGTGCTTGGGACAGAATGAGATCTTCCTTGGATCTCTTCGGCCTCGCACACCATGGACGACATTCGTTTCACACCGGAACAGGTGGCATCCCGATCTGGCACTGCTCAGGTGGATAAGGATGTGAGGCACTGGTTAGTGGGGCTTCCCATTGCTGAGAGACTCGATTTTCTGAAGCAACTGTGGCCACTGAACTACCGATACACACTCAAACTGCTCCAGGCTGCGCAGCTATCGAGGCAGGAAAACGAGGATATGTTCAGGCACTGGTTGCGTACGGGTCAGCACAATGCGGCGCAGGAACTTATCACGCGGTTGGAGCCGGTTTTGGGGGATAGAAGGTTTTGGCAGATTGCTTCGCAGGAGGTGGTTACGCCGGTTATGCGGGAGTTCTTGAATTATTATGGTGGTGGGCGGTTGGGCTCTCAGGCCGACGAAAAATAAACCGATAGCCTTCTCGAGACGATCTATTTTCGGCGCGCCCAGCTACCACGGCCATCGGAAGCGCCGTTTCTCTGCGAGTTTTTCTAATCTCGGTGATAAGCAAAAAACGGCCAAATGCGGTCGTTCAATGTCTACGAAAATGAGCAGCGGTTCACTTGCAGGGTTGGCCGGAGCGCATAAGCTGCATAGGCTAATCGCCACCACGCGATTGAGGCTTGGGCTAGGCTGCCACCCGCGTGGTCTCGACCCTCGAAATTTTAGTGTGCGCGGCCAGCCTGGCTCCGCTCCCTGCATGAGCGCAAAGAATGATCGAGTCTATTAGCCTTTCTAATATCGCCACCTACAGCCCCGACAAGGCAGAAGAAATCGTTAACCTAAAACCGATAAATTTCTTCTACGGTGCAAATGGCGCGGGCAAGACCACTATTAGTCGGCTGATCGAAAATCCTGCCATTTCGGCGCACTCTCGGATCAAGTGGCTGAGGAACAGCCAGATCCCGGCAATGATTTACAACAATGACTTCGTCACCTCTAACTTCACCGACTCGAAAGAACTGCAGGGTGTTTTCACGCTGGGGAAGGCCGAGCAAGCCCAGCTTGATCGCCTAGCGTTACTCAAGGATGAAAGAAAGCGCCACGAACAGATGAAGACGAAGTCAGTCATTCTTCTTGATGGCGAGGATGGTAGGACAGGAAAGAATGCCGAACTCGTTTCTTTAGAAACAAAACTGGTCGCCCGGTGCTGGGAACAAAAGACAAAACATGACGAACATTTCAAGGGTGCTTTTACCGGCTTGAGAAATAATAGAGAGGCCTTTAAGGTTAGGGTATTGCAAGAGTATGCGAGCAGTACTTCATCTTTGGTCGATCTAGCTGACCTCCAGGCAAGAGCCTTGGTGTTATATGGTGATCAACCTTTGAAGATGTCTTCTGTTCCGACCTTGGACTTGAGGCGGCTGATTGCATTCGAAACAAGCCCAGTTCTGGCCAAGAAGGTAATTGGTAGGGATGATGTCAGCATCTCAGCGATTATCCAGCGACTAGGTAACAGCGACTGGGTTCGGCAGGGTATGAGATTTCTGGAACACACAGACGAGCAATGCCCGTTTTGCCAACAGAGTATTCCACATGATTTCGAGAAAAACCTTGCTGACTACTTTGACGAAAGCTTTGAAGCCGATTTCAAGGCAGTTTCTACTCTGCGCTCTACCTATTTCCAGGTTGCAGATGAAGTATTGAATCAGGCACGTGCTCTATTGGTTTCGGATTGTATCCACCTGGATAAAAACAAGATCAGTCTTGAGATCCAAACCCTGGAGACTGTAATTCTTGTAAACAAGGATCGAGTGGACAAAAAGGTTTCTAGTCCAAGCTCTGAAATTGAGCTTGAGGGGCTGACGGATATTCAGGATGGCGTCGCGGGGATTGTCGATGCTGCGAATGTGAAAGTGTCTGAACACAATCGCCTTGTAGCCAGTTTCGCCGCTGAACAGAACAAGCTCACCGGAGAGGTATGGAAGTATATCATCGATGTCGAGCTAAAAAATACGTTAACCGACTACACGTCCGAAAAGGACAAGTTGCAGAAATCCATCGGTGGCATCACATCGAGTCGGGACACGGCCACGAATAATATCAAAGCTGTTGAGATCGAAATTGACAAGATTGAAACAGCACTGACAAGTGTGAAACCGACAGTCATCGCCATAAACAAGATCCTCAAAAATTTTGGATTTCGTAGTTTTTCGCTCGATCCTGCCTGTGTAGGAAACTCCTATAGGCTTATCCGAAGTGATGGCAAAGACGCAAAGCAAACTCTTAGCGAGGGTGAAAAAACCTTCGTAACTTTCCTATACTTCTACCACCTGCTCAAAGGAAGCATAACGACATCAGGCATCACAAGTGACCGGATCGTCGTCATTGATGACCCAGTTTCAAGTCTCGATAGTGATGTGCTTTTTATCGTGAGTAGCTTGATCAAAGAACTCTTTGCGGAGGTCAGAAAGAAGGATAGCCATCTCAAACAGATTTGGGTGTTGACCCACAACGTCCACTTTCACAAAGAGATTACCTACGACCAACGGCGGAAGTCCGAAACTTCCCTCAGTGATGAGACCTTTTGGATCGTCCGAAAGCCTGGTGATTACTCTTTAGTCGAGTTTCATCCGAGCAACCCCATCAGAACTTCCTACCAGTTACTTTGGGCAGAGTTGAAGAAAACTCCTGTGCCAGCGCTTACGTTACAGAACACCATGCGAAGGATTTTGGAAAATTATTTCAAAATTTTGGGAGGTATAGATACGTACGTTCTGGTCGGAAAATTTGAAGGTCTTGAAAAGGTACAGTGTCAGTCCCTAATCAGCTGGGTCAATGATGGCTCGCATTACGCTCCGGATGAGCTGTACGTGGCTATCGGTGAAAATATGGCAGCCAGCTATATGAAGATTTTCTTCAAGATTTTCAAAGCTGCTAAGCATAACGCTCACTACAAAATGATGATGGGCGATGATTATGTCGATCTCGATCCGGATGAGCTTTCGGACGGTATTCAGGACGGCATCAGCGCTAATGTAGACGGTAGCTTAGTAGTTAGCGCCGTTGATATACCGGATTTGCCCATACTCGTCCCTGACCTATCTGCTGTCCACGCCGACAATCTGGCACTGGCACCGACTATTCCTTTGGCAGGTGGGGATAGTTCAGAGAGGGATTCAGATATGCCCTTCTAAAGATCATGAATGTGCTAAGCATGTGGGGGGGAGTAACGTAGTAAAGGTCGGAGATTCGTCCGAGGTCTGAATCAGATAAACGCTATGCGCTGCAGCGCCGATCTTAGCCTGACATTGCACGTGAATCGTGGACTTCCCTGAATTTCGCGGGGCTCCTGGAGAGGCAAGCCCAAGGGTAATTCAGGCCCTACGTCTTCGCTACTTATGAACCATTTCCGTACGTTGTTTGTTGTTTTGTAAGTGCGTCCAGTCTAACCATCCACTCAGGCTGAAGGCCTTGAATAACGGGGTTCTCCTCCTCATGGTCTATTTGGCCGTAAGCCCTCCTATGCCCAATATCGAGCGACAGGACAGGTGAAATACACCAACCCATCGGCGCTTCGGCAGTTGTGATGACAAAAGATACCGCCGCGGCGGCGGTGGGCGTGGGAACCGCGCTCCAAAAAAAACGCTGGGGAGGAACGCGGGTGCGAAGAATCGCGTAAATTCGTTAGCGGCGCCCCGCCAAAGTTAGTTAACTGGTTAACTCAGTTGGTTAACTCAAGTAGCGCTGTGGATCTGGCAGTCTCTGTTTCCCCCAAAAAACACTGGGGTATAGGTTCCTCCGCTCCCCCCCCCCGGAAACATTGGTTGTTCCCACTGTTCCCCCGTTTTTTGAAATCAGTAAGACATTGGATGGTGGACAATCGTGAAAGGTAACCCATGGCTATGCGCAGATCTGATCCTTACATGAAAAAATGGCCGACTTCGTCCCCCAACCAGCCAGACGACGGAAGAAACATGGTTTCTGCAGACTTTCAAGGTTCAGAGGTAGACAACCTGCGAGCGCGGCGGTACCGTGTGATTTTTGGCATCTTGATATCTATGTCGGTTTTGGCTGACGTCAACTTTGATATGCGGGCAAAATCTGTAAGGCAGGTTTATTAAATGGATTGGTATGCACCGTATAGCTTGGGAAAATCAACCAAACTTATCAGAAGGTTTCTCATTGAGATTGCATCAATGGAATCGCGGATTGCACGTCACGGGCTGCACGTAGCGCGAGAAATTTATGACTTTGATGATGCGACAGCTGCGATGGACGAATTTCCAGAGCTATTCAATTTATTGAAGCGAAACATTGCGCCTTTTGATATGGAAACTTATTCGCAACTAGAGTACTTAGACAAGGAAATTTCGCTGATCGACCAGATATCACTGATCAACCTTAAACTTCAAATGTCGCGCCACCCTGAATATACCTCACCACTTTCAAAGCTTGCCGAAATCATTTTTGATGGAAGGGTGTTTTCATCATCACAGACCAAGCGAATATTCGGCGAAGAAAGTATCTCAATCGAAAGAACAATAGTTAGCTGTGATAAGTTGTTATCTACACTTAAAATTGCTGAAGATGTTCTTCGGCGTCGAGAAGAGCTAGAGAGTGAAATTTTTAAACCTTCGAGAATCAAGGAAGATAGGGTTGTTGAGTTAATCGAAAGGGCAGAAGAGCAGATAAATCAGTCGTTAACGCTGTCCAGCGAGACTAGGTTACTGGTAAGCAACTATCTTGCAGAAATAAAGACTGAAGCAAAATCTAAAGCTCCAAAATGGCAAGCCATGATTGGGTCATTAGTCATTGTAGCTGCTCTCACGAGCGGGCTTGCGGACGCACCAGGAGCGACTAAAACGCTACAGAGTCTCATAGAATATATAGTCGGCGTATCATTGATAAACCCGGAGCAAAAGTTTTTAAATAGCCCAAATAATTTAGCTACAGGGGCAAACGAAATCGTTAATACAATTCCTATATAATGTAGTTAGCATTACCAATAACGATCAATAAAAATCTTTTGCCATTTTCCTTTGGCGCGCGTCAGCTGCACCGTGAGCTGTGGATAGTTGCGACCCTCCTTTCCTAAACGCTGTCTGGCTGCTTTTGGCTGCGGAAACTGACAGCTTTTGGCCGTTTGCCGCCATTCACGTTCGAGGGTTCTCAATTATTTTCATCCCGTTGCACTAAAAATCAATTGGCCGCGTTTCGTCAATCGTGTCCGCAATCTCGCTGTCCCCATCTCTGGAAGATTGATGGGTTGAATTTGGTGAATGGGGTTTGATACATCCTCTCGGTTGCACCTAGGCAAAGGGCACCTTATAGTTCGCCCCGTCGCCGGCCCAGGCCAGCGACAGGGTTTCGCAGCCCTAAAAACTATTACCAGTACCGTCAAACCCGACGCAGCCGATTCACAGCTGCCTCTCGTTTTATGGCGGTTGTGCGTGGGAGACCTTCGGGTCTGCCGGGTTATGGTAATAGTCCCCCGGTCTGCGAACCCGCGCACAGCTGCCACCCAATTGTTTCGCAGCAAAAGGTGGCAATTTTTCTTTCTTAAGGACTATTACCATGACTACTCAACACCCACCCCGCCGCTTCACCCCAATGTCCCAAACCGCAACCGACTACCCCGTCCTCCTCATCGACAGCGACGCCCCGCTCCGCGAGCTTCACGCTTGCGCCAGCGAGCGTCTGAACGCCGCCCTCGCCTACCTGCACCTGATGGCCTGTTCCAACGTATCCGACTATGCCGAGCACGACATCAATACCGTCGCCAATACCGCTCGGATCATGGTCCAGGATGTGGCGGATGTGTTTACGGTGATGGAGCGGCGGGGGTTTGATGTGGCTGCTGTGAGTTGATGTGATGTGAGCTGTGAGGAAACCCGCTTTGGCGGGTTTTCTGGTCTCTTGGCCTTGCTAGACCGCTCAACCCACGCCATCGGCGGCGAGGTTGCAATATTGCCCTTTGAAGTACAGCAACGGCTGCGTCGCCACCGTGTCTTGCAGGCTTAGCGCTTTGACTTCGCCAATGACGATCAGGTGGTCACCTGCGGCGTGTTCGGCGTGGATTTGGCAATCGAGCCAGTGCAGGCTGCCGGCGATGATGGGGTTGCCGAGTGGCGATGGTTGCCAGTCGACGCCGTGCCATTTGTCGGTGCCTCGGCGGGCGAACTGGTTGGAGATTTTGACTTGTTCACCGGAGAGGATGTTGACGACAAAGCGGCCGGCCTGGCGGATTTTGGGGTAGCTGGCCGAGGTGGACATGACGCTGAATGACACCAGTGGCGGGCTCATGGAGACGCTGTAGAACGACTGGCAGGTGAAGCCGATCGGTTCGCCCTCCAGGTGCGAGGTGATCACGGTGATGCCGGAGGCGTAGTGCCCGAGCGCTTCGCGAAAGTGCAGGGGCTCGATGGCAGTACTGGGAAGTGACATGGTAAGTCCTGGCTATGGGGTGCAGGTCGAAGGCTTGAAGCGGTGATTTTTCAATCCACCGCCTCACCCTCCCCGCGCAGCTCTTTTGAGGTTGGCTCAGCGCGGGTTCAAGAGTTCGCGGCGGACGATCTCTGCGCCGGCACTTAAGGCGTTCAGCTTGCCTCTGGCGACGCCACGGGATAACGGCGCCATGCCGCAGTTGGTGCAAGGGTAGAGTTTGTCGGCGTCTACAAACTGCAGTGCCTTGCGCAGGGTGTTGGCGACTTCTTCGGGGGTTTCAATGGTATTGGAGGCCACGTCGATGGCGCCGACCATCACTTTTTTACCGCGGATGAGTTCAATCAGGTCCATCGGCACATGGGAGTTGTGGCATTCAAGCGAGACGATGTCGATGCTGGATTTTTGCAGTTTGGGGAAGGCTTCTTCGTATTGCCGCCATTCGGAACCCAGGGTCTTTTTCCAATCGGTATTGGCTTTGATGCCGTAGCCATAGCAAATGTGCACAGCGGTTTCACATTTGAGGCCTTCGATGGCCCTTTCCAGGGTGGCGACGCCCCACTCGTTCACTTCATCAAAGAAGACGTTAAAGGCGGGCTCGTCGAACTGGATGATATCCACGCCTGCCGCTTCGAGTTCGCGGGCTTCCTGGTTGAGAATCTTGGCGAATTCCCAGGCGAGTTTTTCGCGACTTTTGTAATGGGCGTCGTAAAGCGTGTCGATCATGGTCATTGGGCCTGGCAGCGCCCACTTGATCGGTTGATCGGTTTGCTGACGCAAGAACTTGGCGTCTTCAACAAACACGGGCTTTTGGCGACTCACCGAACCGATGACGGTTGGCACGCTCGCGTCGTAGCGATCACGAATTCTGACGGTTTCGCGCTTCTCGAAATCGACGCCGCTGAGGTGTTCGATAAAGGTGGTGACAAAGTGCTGACGCGTTTGCTCGCCATCACTGACGATGTCAATTCCGGCGTGATGTTGTTCTTGCAAGGCCAAACGCAGCGCATCCTGTTTGCCTTCAATCAATTCTTCGTCTTGCAGTTTCCACGGTGACCACAGTGTTTCAGGCTGCGCGAGCCAGGCGGGTTTAGGCAAGCTGCCGGCAGTGGACGTGGGTAGTAATTTTTTCATATCAGATGACCTTGGATTTTTTAATGCGTCAAAGCGCGTAATGAGCGGACCACTGTTCAAGCACAGCTTGATAGGGTTTGATAAAGTTCTGCTCTACAAACTGCCCCTGCTCGATGGCCAGGCGGTTACGCTCTTCTCGGTCATAAACAATGCGCGTTAATGAATAGTCCTGGTGCTGCAAGCTGGGCTGATAGGATTTACCGGCTGCGGAGTTCGCGTTATAGATCTCAGGGCGGTAGATCTTCTGGAAAGTGTCCATGGTGCTGATGGTGCTGATCAGCTCAAGGTTGGTGTAATCACCGAGCAAATCACCGGAAAAATAGAATGCCAACGGCGCAACGCTGTTGGGCGGCATGAAGTAGCGCACTTTCAGGCCCATCTTGTTGAAGTATTCATCCGTCAGTGAGTATTCATCTTGCTGGTACTCAACGCCCAGTACAGGGTGCTGGTTTTCGGTGCGATGGTAGACCTTGCTGCTCGACACGCTCAGGCATATCACCGGCGGCTTACTGAAATTGGCTTTGTAAGTGCTTGAATTTACGAAGCACTTGAACAGCTTTGCGTGCAGCTCGCCAAAATTGTCGGGTGTGCTGAATTCGGTGCGGCCTTTGTTGTGGCCCAGCAACAGCACACTGAAATCATAATCCCGCACGTAGGAAGAGAAGTTATTGCCGACAATGCCGTCAATGCGCTCGTTGGTTTTTTGATCAACGATGTTTGTTTTGAGTATTTCGATTAAAGGGATGGCATTGCCCTTGTTATCAGCATCAATTTTCATCTCGACGGAAATAATTTCGAGCTCGACAGCATAACGATCGCCTTTGGGGTTATCCCAATGCGCCAGGGCATTGAAGCGATTGTCGATCATCTTTAAGGTATTGCGCAGGTTCTGCTGGCGACTTTTGCCCCGGGCCAAATTAGCAAAGTTGGTGGTAATGCGCGTATTTTCGGAGGGGTGATAATCCTCATCGAAACGAATGCGCTTGATCGAAAATGCAAATTCGTTATTCATTTTAATCTGACACTCTGATTCCTGAGATAAAGCCCGACGCCACGCCTTGATCTCGATGATATTTATAAGAACTATAATTAAGACGTATTGTAGGCAGCGACATTGCTTGAGAGATAATGAATTGATTTCACTAACTCGTTAGCCCTTCTCATGATGGATAAAGCGCACCGTTCCAACTTATGGAAGCCGCTGGCGGCGCGCTCTACCGATGCCTATCATGTAGCCCTTCGTTTATCGCACCAGGAAACGCCCATGCCCGCCCTCACCTTCCGTAACGCCCTCCCCGCCGACGCCGCGCGCTGCTTTGAAATCGAGATCACTGCCTACGAAGGCGACGAAGCCGCGACCCTGGAAAAGATCGCCACACGCATCGCGCAGTACCCCGAGGGCTTTTTGATTCTGGAGGCGGATGGCGCGGTGGTGGGCTTTATCAACTGTGGCTGCGCCCATCAGGTGGTGATGTCGGATGAGGCGTTCAAGGAGTTGGTGGGGCATTCGGCCGAGGCGCCGAATGTGGTGATCATGTCGGTGGTGGTCGACCCGGCGCATCAGGGCAAGGGTTATTCCAAGCTGTTGATGACGGAGTTTGTGCAGCGCATGCGCGCGCTGGGCAAGCAGACGATTCATTTGATGTGCAAGGAGCAGCACGTGCCGTTGTACACGCGCATGGGTTACACCTATGTGCAGCCTTCGCCGTCGGATCATGGCGGGATGGCGTGGCATGAGATGGTGATGGCGCTTTAACCGATTCAAGTGCTCAGCGCCTTTGTGTGTCGGGATTTGTGACGGTAGCCCGGCGCTCAAAGGGCTACTGTATTTCAGCACGTAAGAACCTTGTCGCTCGGGCCAACCTCTGGCGATTGACGTGAAACGTCAAACGAGGTTTTCAGCCTCGGCCTACAGCCACGCAGCTCACATTGTGAGCGTGGCGAGTGAGGTTTTGCTCCGTAACATCCTCTCCAAATCACCTCATTGAACGCCCTTCCACTGCTCGATAACTTGGGTTTCGAGCAGTCAACAAAGGTGTTGGCTGATCTTTTTCTTAAATATCAGAGAGGTGAAATCATGGTTTCAGTCGGTATGTCTGCAGCTTTGGCAAATTTTTTTCACGCAGCCCACACGAACGGCAATGAAAAACCAACACCCACGCCTGCTGAAGATGGGCGCGGTAATGACGTCCTGAGGTTACGCCCGTCCGGTGGGTATGACATCCTGAAGGGACACCCGTCCAGTGAGCATGACTCCCTGATGGTAAGCAGCACACCGCATGGCTATCTGCCCGACAAAGATCTGCGTGAATCCCCTCAAAACCAGTTTGGAACAACCCCTGTCAACAGCCGCGAACCCTATGATGCTCTCCTCGCCAATCTGCGTGGGGAATTGTTTCGGCGTAAATTAGAATATACCGACAGCGGCGAACCAAGCCCTCACCCCAAAGATGATCGTGCCGGATTATTCCTCCCTGGCGACCCAATCTGGCAACCCACCCAGAACGCCGACGATGGCCTTACCTACCAAGACCGCCAAGCAGCATGGCATGAATACCTTCACAACCAGTTTGAACCAGTCCGTATCGACAGCGACATACCAAGGCCCAACTCCAAAGATGATGGTCCCGAGAATCAAACCGAAATATTCGACCCCGCCACACGAATCCGGTAACCCACCTAAAACGCCGGCGATGGCCAATACAAACCGCTTGGCGATCCTTACCGCGAAGCCATAGATTTCGAGGCCAAGGCCGGCCCGCAGGCGTAACGCAACCGGCGGTATGGCGCGCAGCAACGCTGCTGCCTACCGCCCCACAAGCACCTATCGAGAGGCAGGGATGAGCGCACCCTTGATTGAAATCAGCGACCACGCCAACCCCGACGCCGAGCACCTGCTTGGCAGTGGCCTTGCCGCCTTCAATGAAGCCGTCACCGGCGCCAATGATCGTCGGCCGCTCACGGTGCTGATCAAAGACCCCGCCACCGGGCAAATCCTCGGCGGCATCACCGGCAAAACCTCTTTGGGCATGGCCTTTCTCGACCTGTTCCACTTGCCCGACACCCTGCGCGGCGCGGGCCTGGGCAGCCAGTTGCTGCAGGCTTTCGAAGACGAGGCGCGGCGCCGGGGTTGCCTGAATGCGGTGCTGTACACGATCAGCTTCCAGGCGCCGGGGTTTTACGAGAAGCATGGGTGGGTGCGGTTTGGCGAGATTCCTTGCACGCCTGCGGGCAGTAGCCGGGTGTTTTTGTGCAAGCAACTTTGAGCGTCGGGGTTGTACGTCGGGCCGTGGTGGATACAAGCCACGGCCATTGCGGAAACACCTGCTACTGAGCCCCTTTGGCGCAGTGGGATGATCCGGGTTTCCTCAACCCGGAACCGTCCTCATGGAAGACTTTCGCGCCCTCGCTCAGACGTCGGACACATCGGCCGGCGATACCGCGCTGCCTGTCACTTACAACCCATCGGCCACTTACTTGAATGAGCGCCAGGCCCTGCGCGTTGCAGGTGACCAGGCGTTGCTCGAGCAATTGATCAACCGGCTTACCCCCGCAGCGGGCCAGGCATTGTCGCTCCCCTCGCGGCCGGTGCCGATTGCCGAGCACTCACTGCTGGGCCAGTGGTGCAAGGTGTTCATCAAGGCCATCAACGGCAAGGGTTTTATCGCCTGGGCGCGCGCGCAGGGCTTTGATCTAAACACGCTGCGCCTACAGGGCAGCACGTTGCGGGTTCGTGCACACGGCCAGCTCAAGGTGCTCAACCTGGCCGATGCGTCGGCCTGGTGGGCACTCGCCAACCCGATCATCTACATCTGCCACGTGGTCGACCCGATGACACTGGGCTGGCCCTACATTGACGCGGCAACAGACATGACAGCACTGACGTTGCCGTTGAATCTGACACTGGCCTTCCATGGCTTGCCGGTGCCCGCCAATCGCCTCCAGGCACTGACCCTCGTCGAAGAGCTGCGTACCTTGCAGGGCTTCCCCGGGTTTGACAGCAGCGGCCGCAGCACATCGAGTCTCTACGCCGAATTGCGCGAACAGGCGCGCGACTGCCTGCAATTGGCCGACGTTCTGCGCCCTCTGGCTGAGGATCAAGACAGCCTCTCCGGGTTGGATATCTATCGCCGCCGCCTGCAGTTAACGTCGGACTCGCGACTGGCCAGGCACCTCAAGGAGGCGGCGGCCCTGTTACAGGCGATTAACGCTGAAAGCGATCCGTGTTCGACAACAGACGCATCGGGCGCCACGTACTTCGACTATCAACGAAAACGGCTCTGTGTCGCCGGGCGTGACGATAAGGGCGAGCTGGAGCCACAGGTGGCTGTCACGCAGGATGCGCGCTGGCACAGGCTGGTAGCACTGAGCGAACAACTGCACATTGATATCTACCCGGACCATAGCCTCAGCGTTGCCGCCGCATTGCACGCCTACGCCATCGCCCCTCCGCTGGATGCACCAGCGACCACCGCCCTGGCGAGTCGCCTGCGGCAATGGCCCGCGCCGGCGGTGCCGGTAGTGCTCAGCTCTGCGCGCGCCCTTACTGAGCTTTATTACGCTATTCAATATGTGGGCCTGTTAAATGACCACTTCACCCTCTGCAGTGCGCTGGCCAAGCTGATCAGCGGTGGAGTATTACAGGGGCCAGACGGCCTTGGGATGTTTGTCAGCGGCGACCCGGACACCCTCCAGGTGGTCGTAAACAAAGCCTGTGCAAGATTGCGTGTGCTGACTGACGACCCCGCATTCCTGGCCATTCGCAGGCGCGAACGCATTGCGCCCAGCAGCCATGTTTTGCTGGATGCATCCGGCAGCGTTGGCGCAATCGACCTGGACGGCAATTGGAAACTCCTCACGGATGCCGTCATGAACGAGCCCGATTTGGCCACACTGCTGCGCCCCCTCAAGAAACTGGCGGCCAAGACCGGTGGTGATCTGCGCACCAATGGCCTGATCAGCCTCGGCCAGGCCCTGAAGATGTACAAAGTCATCTTGCCCGACACGCTGCCAGAGGCTCGCCAGACACTGCGGCGCCTGGAGCTCAGCCCGCCGTTTCCACCCGGCCAACACTATTTCTGGCGCGCGCTCAAACCGCTGGACGATGCTCAGCCCTCGGCGTGGAAGCTCCTGGCGCTGCATCGCGAGCCGATCCTGACGGTCAACGCCACGTTCATGGCCGGCCAGGCAGTGCCGCTGTTCGAGTACCTCGGGCGTGCCGGGTTGGCCGGTAAGTCCGTGGCGGATGTGCGCGCCGAAGCGGACTTTTTGATGGTGCGCCTGCTGGCATCGCCCTTGGCCCAGCAGCTCGGTGAAGCGCTGGCAACCGCCTTGCAGTGGCACGGCAGCCGCAACGGGCTGATCCTGGCCGCGCTGATCCTGAGCCTGGATCCCCAGCCGCAAGCCCATCCCACACGCCTCAATTACTTCGACTGGCACGATGCCGACTGCTGGGGCGAGCCGGTGTCGTTTGTGCGCTACCAGATTGAAGTCAGCCTGCAAGGGCTTAGCCCACTGGTCGCAGCCCTGGCCGCGCACCTGGTGCTTTGCGAAAAAAGCCCGCAGTTGCTGGTGCGCGACCTACCTGAAATAACCCCCTACTTGAGCTCACAGGCCTGGGTTCTGCTGCGTCACCGCGTCGCCTGGATGGAAAAAGTCGTTCCCGGAAGTTCGCGCCTGTTGAACTACGAACACACCATGACCTTGGCAAACCTCACGCCGGAGAACAGCTGGAAAGCTTACCTCGCCGGCAGCGAAGCCAAAGGGCCGATCCTGGACTGGGCGGTGGCCAACGGCGTGCTGGCGCCCAAGACACGCTATGACGCACTCGAATTTACCCGCGCATTAACGGCCCTGAACGGTCAACGTACCCGCCTGACATCGACCCTGCAGGCGTTTGCCAAGCCCATCGTGACGCTGCGCCAGACCGCACTGGAGGATCTGCGCAGGGTTTATCCCGACAACGATTTGCTCGAAACCCCGGTATTGATGTGGCTGCCGGAGCACTCGCCCTTTTCCGAAGAGGGCCAGTTCGAAGGGGTGCATACCGGCCCCAAATACTCGTTCGTCGACCTGCATATGGCCGCGAGCCTGGACGTCACTTCAAACCGTTGGCATTCCTCAAATAAAGCGATCAAGTACCGGGAAATGGCCAAGCGCTTTTATTTGCTCGGGCAGATCAACGGCATATTTGCCAACGCCTTCAATCAGAAGCTTGAGCAGTTGCAGGCCGCGTACGCGGAGTCCATCCGGTGCGGCTTGGCTGACCTGACGTTGCCACGGCGCGAAGCCCTGGAATATGGCGAAGTGCGGTTTTTCACCTTGAGCCGAGCCAGCTCACGGGCCGACACGCCCGCCGAGGTAGGTCGGCTGGGTATCCTGGTGTATGTCGCTTATTACAGCGATGAACACCTCTATGAATGCTTCCCTCGACAGCTGTTGATCCGGCCTCGGCGCGACATTGATTACGCGCAGCTCATGCACGCCGTCAAAGCGGCCACCCCGCAACCGTGGATGCGTTTCGACTGGCCGGCGTATGCACACGGCGCCAAACCTGCCGAGATCGCTGCCACCGCGCCCAGCACTGACCTGCTGATCAGCCGGCTCGACCGCGACCTGCCTGCAGCAACCGACATTCCCGCCCAGGATGCCCTGAGCCGCCGCGTACCGCGCACCTTCGATTCAGCACGTTCAAAGGCTCTGACGAGGATCATTATCGAGCACCACCTGCTGCACGACGGCCTGGCATGGCGTGCCAAAGCCCGGCAGCCGATCACTCTGCAAGCCGCCGCCAGCGGCCGCGACCCTTGGGCGGAGTACCTGCGCGATGTGGCGTTGATACTGGGTTGAGGCTTGAACAATGGCGGGTTTTGTATAAGGCTGCTCTCCTGCGTATTTGATCGCCGCAAGGGAGCCTGCCCATGACCGCCGCTACTGCACCGCGCTTCTGGCGTGACGCGCGCCTGCCGTTCATCGAGGCGCGGACCATCGCCGATGGGCGCAAGGTCACCTACACGCGTCACGCCCACGAGCATTTTTCCATCGGCGCGATCACCACCGGGCGCAGTTATTACCACTACGGCGAGCAGACCTTTGAGATCAGCGCCGGCACGGTGGTGTTGATGAACCCCGGCGACGTGCATGCGTGCAACCCTATCTACGATCAGCCCTGGTCGTATCACATGATTTACCTCGACACGCCGTGGCTGACGGACCTGCAATACCAATTGGGCTTCAGCACCGATCAGGGTTATCGCCCCTTCAACACGCCCCACACCCGCGACACGGTGTTGTACAACGGCTTGATCGAGTTGTACGCAATTCTGCTGGATGAGCACGCCGAGCTGCTGCAAAAGCAAAGCGCGCTGGTAAGTTATTTCACTGAAGTGCAGCAGCGTTTGAACCCTTCGCTGACGCCGGTGCGCGAGGTCAACCACAAGCTGGAGCGCGCCGCCGAGTACATCCGCGCGCACTGCACCGAGGCGGTGAAGCTGGAAGAGATTTGCCTGGCGGCCGAGCTGTCGCCGTCTTACCTGATCCGCGCGTTCAAGCAGTATTACGGGCTCACGCCGCATGCCTTTCTGGTCAACCGGCGTATCCAGTTTGCGCGCACCCAATTGCGCAACGGCGAGCTGATCGCCGATGTGGCGCTGGCCGCCGGGTTTGCCGACCAGGCGCATTTCCAGCGTGCATTCAAACAGCATTTCGCCGCCACGCCGGGGCAGTACCGCGACTTGCTCAAGCCATCAGCAAATAACCCACACTGGCCACCAGCAACGCGGCCATTGAGCGGTTGAACAGGCGTACGCCTTGCGGGTTGCTCAGGTAGCGGCGCAAAAAAGTCCCGGCGTACGCCCAGCACGCCACCGACAGGTAACAGATCACCAGGTACAGCGCTGCGAACAGCCACACTTGGCCGGCGTCGCCATCGGCCACAAACAACCCCATGCCCGCCACGCAAGCCAGCCAGGCCTTGGGGTTGAGCCATTGCATGATCGCGCCGTAGAGCATCGACGGCGCGGTGGCGGTGCCCTCTGCGTCAAGGCGGCCATCGTCCACCGCCAGTTTCCAGGCCATGTAGAGCAAAAACGCCACGCCACCCCACTGGATCAACTGAGTCAGGATCGGCCAGCGCACCAGCACTTCATGCAGGCCCAGGCCGATCAGCACCAGCAGCAAGGTGAAGCCCACGGCGGCGCCGAACACGTGTTTCTGGCTGGCGGCAAACCCGAAGCGCGCACCAGCGCTGAGCGCGACCACATTCACCGGGCCCGGTGTGATGGAGGTGGCCAGGGCGAAGGCGGCCATGGAGATGATCAAGCTCATTGCGGTTCCTTTTTGTTATGCCAAGCGAAGATGGCATCACGGTAAAGGGCTGAACGGGCGAGGTATTGAAGAAAATCACCCTGAGCCCTTAGACGCTTTTATCCCATTGATATACCTGTATTTTTTCTTTCATGGGGCGCAGTTTGATAGACAAAAATGCGTATTTTCCAGACGAACCCGAATGCTGGAGTTCAGCGCTTTCTCACTGCAAAAAAGGAATCGCCATGTCTGGCGAGCATCAAGACCCCGATCCTGGTGGTGGACGGCGACCATGACGAAGCGATCAAGCGCGAACACACCGAGTACATCGCCGCGACCATTCCCGGCGCCGGGCTGCTGATTTTGCCGAACACCAGCCACTTCGCCTTCCTGCAAGACCCGGCGTTGTTCAATGCCGCACTGTTGGACTTCCTCGACAGCAAAAAGACCCTGTACCCTGTGCGCGCGCACCGGTTTCGCGCCCACCGTTTCCAGCCATGTCAGGACACCCATGCCCAACCCCATTCCTCGCCGGCGCGACGCCGCCGTCACCCGCGACGCCATTGTGTTGTCTGCGCGCAAGGCGTTTGCCCGATCAGGCTACGACGGCACCGGGCTGGGTGAAATCGCCGCCGGCGCGGGGGTGACGGTCATGCTGGTGAACCGCTACTTCGCCTCCAAGGAGCAGCTGTTTGCCGAAGTAGTCGCCGAAGCCTTGGCGAGACCGTTGGCCCTGACGCAAGGCAGCCTCAGCGCGGAAAACCTCGGCCGCACGCTCGCCACCGCACTGGTCAGCATCACTGAAGCCGGCAGCACGCCGCTGGAAGGTTTCCTGATCATGCTGCACGCGGCGTCGAACAAGCGCGCGGCGGCGATTGGCCGCGAGCAAATCGAAACAGGTCACCAGTCCACACTGGCCGCCACGCTACAGGGCGCGCATCACCAAGAGCGCGCAGCGCTGGTGATGGCGCTGGTGTCAGGCTTCCAAGTGATGCGCCAGATGCTGGAACTGTCGGCGCTGGCCAAGGCTGATCCACAGGTGCTGATCAACTTGCTGACGCCGCTGTTCCAACAGTTGGTGGATGGGAACCGCGTCTAACCGACAGTTGGCGGATGATTTCGATGACCGCTACCGCGTCGCGATGGCGCCTTGAATGGCTTAAAGCCCGCGACTGCGCAACCACTGTAAAAAGCCTTTTTTGACCGGCACCACGGGCACTTCCTGGGTCATTGCCTGCGCCGCGTGCACGCGGAAATCCAGCAGCGCCTTCATCGCCTCGCTGATGTCATGCCGCGCATCCAGGCAGGGTTTCAAGTATTCCTTCTCGATGCGGTACAGCGTGCAAAAAGTCTTGGCGGAAAAGTCCGCCAGCGTTGCCTGATCGGACAGAATGCCCGCCTCGCCAATGACCTCGCCCGGGCCCATGCGCCCCGCTTCGAACTTGTGGCCACCCTTGATCAACATCACCGAGACCACGCCGGACTCGACGATAAACAAATGATCGCTGACCTCACCGGCCGGCAGAATCATGTCGCCGGGGCGGTAGGTGTGCAGGGTCATGTTCTGGCTGAAGGTGTCTTTCTCTTCCTGGCGCAGCGTGGAGAAAATCGACGAACGCTCCAGCAGCGCCCGCGCGCCGGACATCGCCGCCGGTGTGTTGCCTTCGGTGGCGGACAACAGGCCCACACCCGCCGCCTGCAAATGCCGGAACGCCAGGTCGTAAAGCTGGTTGCGCACTTCACGCTTGAGGGTCATGGCTGGCACAAAGCCGCTGATTTCATATTCGACGCCGCCGCTGGCGGACGTCTTGAACGCCACGCTCGGCGCAGGCTTGGCCAGCAGCGGCCGGCAACCTTGCATGGCGCGCTCCAGCGCTTCGATCACGGTTTGCGGGCGCGCATGCGGGCTGACTTGCAGGCTGACCGCCAGGCCAAACATGTCCGCCGGGCGCGAAAAGTTGATGATCTTGGCCTTGGCCGCCAGGGAATTGGGGATCACCGCCATGCTGCCCTGGGAGGTTTGCAGGCGTGTGGCACGCCAGTCGATGTCGGTGACGCGGCCTTCGGTGCCGTCGATGGAGATCCAGTCATCCAGCTGATACGGCTTGGTGGTGTTGAGGACGATCCCGGAAAACACGTCGCTCAAGGTGCTCTGCAACGCCAGGCCGACGATGATCGCCACCGCGCCGGAGGTGGCGAGCACGCCCTTGACCGGAAGGTCGAGCACGTAGGCCATGGCGGCGATGATCGCGATGAGGAAAATCACCGCGCCCATCAAGTCCTGTAACAGCCGCCCGCCGTGGCCGACGCGCTGCATCATCAGCGTGCCGAGCAACACCGTGAGGGTGCGCGCAGCGAACAGCCACCAACCGATCTGCAACGCCGTGGCCGCCAGGTGCAAGGCGGTGTCGTCGGCGTACGGCGCGAGCTGCATGGGGTTCATGCCGTCGTTGAACAGCACGGCGCTGTACACGGCAAAAATCGCCAGGCGCGCCGCCAGTTTCCAGTTGGCGAGATTGGCGGAAATAAGGCGCCACACGGCGATGTCGATAAAGATCAGCGCCACGGCGCATAACATCGGGTGATCGGCGATAAATGAGGGCATCCAGGCGACTCCAGGGCGAATGCTCAGAAGATCGCATGAATCGGAGATGTCGGGTATAGCGCAGAGCAAAATGTGGGAGCGGGCTTGCTGTGGCGAGGGAGCTTGCTCCCGTTCGACAGCGCAGCTGGAGCCGGCTTTTTTGGGGGCGCTTCGCACCCCAGCGGGAGCAAGCTCCCTCGCCACAAAAGCCCGCTCCCACAAGGGTTTTGCGGTGGGCAGTCAGGCCTGCATTTGTCCGAAACGGCCGGACTGGTAATCAGCAAACGCCTGATGAATTTCCTGCTCGGTGTTCATCACGAACGGGCCATGGCCGACGATAGGTTCATCAATCGGTTCACCGCTGAGCAGCAGCACCTTGGCGTCGTCGTTGGCCTCCAGGGTGATGTGCTCGCCGTCGCGTTCGAACAACGCCAGTTGCCCTTGGCGCGCCACTTCCTCGCCATTGACCAATACCGTGCCGCGCAGAATCACCAGCGCGGTATTGCGCCCGGCGTGCAGGTCCAGCGTCAGCGCTTTACCCGCGTTCAGGCGCAAGTCCCACACGTCAATCGGCGTGAAGGTACGCGCCGGCCCTTGGGCACCGGCGAATTCACCGGCAATCAGGCGCAACTGCCCGGCGTCGTTGGCCAGCGGCAGCACTGGGATATCGCCGTCGACAATGGTCTGGTAACCGGCGTCGGCCATTTTGTCCTTGGCCGGCAGGTTGACCCACAGCTGCACCATCTCCAGCGCCCCGCCGCTGCGGGCAAAGGCTTGGGAGTGAAACTCTTCATGGATGATGCCTTTAGCGGCCGTCATCCATTGCACATCGCCAGGGCCGATGGTGCCACCGGCGCCGGTCGAATCACGGTGCTCGACTTCGCCGTCATACACGATGGTCACGGTTTCAAAGCCACGGTGCGGGTGCTGGCCTACACCGCGACGTTGTTCGGTGGGCGTGAAATCGGCGGGACCGGCGTGGTCCAGCAACAGGAACGGGCTGATGTGCTTGCCCATGGCGTCGTAGGAAAACAGCGTGCGCACCGGGAAGCCATCGCCGACCCAATGGGCGCGGGGGCTGGTGTAGATGCCGATGATTTTTTTCATGGTGTTCCTCCAGGTTGGCTACACCATAAGTCCGCCAGCCTTGGAGTACTAGCCGGCAAAAGCGGCCCTGATCGTCCTACGTATAGGACAATCCCTTGACTGGGCGTTGGCGCAACAGGTGGAACGCGACAAACGCCGTGACCGCAAAACTGGCCTGAATGATGATCATCGGCGTGGCGCTGCCATCGCGTAAATGGCTCAGCAACAGGCCGCTGCACGTGGCACCGAACATCTGCGAAAACCCCATCAACCCCGCCGCCAAACCGGCGCGGTGCGCGTTGGGCATCACCCCGCCCGTCACCGAACCCGGCAACACCAGGCCACCGCCGAGGGTGACCAGCGCCACCGGAATATCCACGCCCGGCACCGACAGGCCGAACAGCTCATACACCAGCACCGCCGATATCCCGCCGATAGCCACCAGCGTCACGCCCATCGCCACAATCCGCTGCGGCCCCAGGCGCAAGATGTTGCGCCGGGTGTAGGTGGAACCGACGATCAGCATCGACACAATCACGCCAAAATTGATGCCGTACTCCAGGCTGCTGAAGCCCAGCAGGTTAATAAACACCGCCGATGACCCGGCAATTACCGCGAACATCGCGCCATAAGTGCACGCCAGGGCCACGGCGTATGCGCGGTATTGGCGGCCCTTGAGCAGATCCAGGTACTGCCCGCCAAGGGTGCGCCAATGGCCGGCCTTGGGGTCGAGGTAATGGTTACTCTCGCGAAAGAACAGCAGCGCCCACACCAGCACCACACTGCCAATGATCAACGCCAGCACGATCGGCGCATGCCAGCCCAGCAGCTTGATCAGCAGCCCGCCAATCATCGGCGCGACGACGATGGCGTAGAGCATGCCGATCATGGTCAGGGCCAGTGCCGGCCCCGCTTCGGCCTTCCACACATCGCGCACCACAGTACGCGCCAACACCAACGCAGCGCAGGCGCCGAGGCCTTGCAGCACGCGGGCGGCGATGAACTGGCCGATGTCATTGACCAGCAACATCGCCAAGGTCGCCAGCACATACAACACCAGGCCGCCGATCAGCACCGGGCGGCGGCCAATACGGTCCGACAGTGGCCCGAACAGCAACTGCCCAAGGCCGAATGCAGCGACAAACGCCGACAACGCCATCAACGCCGAGCCTGCTGGCGCCGCCAGCGCCTGCTCGATGGCGCCGAGGCCAGGGATGATCAACTGGGTCGACACTTCACCCAGTGCCGTGAGGGCCACCAGTAAAAACAACACGCTTCGCGACGGGGCCGGGGCGTTTGCCATGAGGAATATCCGGGGGGCTGGATTAATTTATATTTCGACCATAATATGCGTAAAAAATTATGTCCATAATTTTTTTGCCTAATGGTCAACCCTCCTGGAGCCTGCCATGAACCCTCTCGCCCCGCGTCTTCTCACGCCCCTGGCCTTGTTGATCATCCTCAGCGGCTGCAACAGCCAGGCCGACACCGCCGCCGAAGTGCCCCCGCCGCGCCCGGTTCTGGCCGCCAAGGTAGAAGCGGCCGGCACCCAGCAGAGCGCCTATACCGGCGTGGTGGCGGCCCGCACCGAAAGCGACTTGGGCTTCCGGGTCAGCGGCAAAGTCATCGAACGCAAGGTCGACCCCGGCCAGCACGTGTCCCGCGGCGACACCCTTTTAGTGCTGGACATCGGCGACTTCGAACTGGCCCTGCGCTCGGCCAGGAACCGCGTAAACGCCGCCCAGGCGCAACTGCGCCAGCGCCGTGACGATGAAAACCGCTACCAGCGCCTGGCCAACACCGGCGCGGTGTCGCGGCAAATCTTCGACCAGTCGGCGACAGACCTGCGCGTCGCCGAAGCCGAGCTGGCTGCGGCGCAATCGGATGCCAGCCAGATTGAAAACCGCCGCACCTACTCGGTGCTCAAGGCCGACGGCGACGGCATCATCACCGATGTGCGCGTGGACCGTGGCCAAGTCGTCGCCGAAGGGCAAATCGTCGCGCGCCTGGCCCATGACGGCGCCCGCGAAGCCATCGTCAACCTGCCGGAAAACCAGCGCGACCAAGCCTCGCAAAAAGCCCTGGCCTTCCCCTTCGGCGCGCCGGACCAGGCCGTGACCGCCACGCTGCGCGAGCTGTCCGCCAGCGCCGACCCGACTACCCGCACCTACCGTGCGCGCTACGTGTTGCACGGCGCCGTCGACCGCTTCGCCCTCGGTTCGACCATCACCGTGCGCCTGCAAGGCAACGGCCAGGCCCAGCAAACCCGCGTGCCCATCGGCGCCTTGCAAGACGCCGGGCTTGGCACCGGCGTGTGGCTGATCGGTGATGACGACAAGGTCAGCTTCGCGCCCATCAAGGTCGCCAGCCTCGGCCAGGAAGACGCCCTGATCGACAGCGGCCTCACCCCCGGCCAGACCATCGTCGCCCTCGGCGCTCACCTGCTGCACAGTGGCGACGCGGTGCGCCTGCTGCCCGCCCAAGCCCTGGTCCTCAACCGTAAACAGGACCACTGAGCATGCGCGGCATTAACCTTTCCGAACTGGCGGTGAAACACCGCGCCGTTACGCTGTTTTTGATCATTGCGATCCTCGCCGCCGGGATCTTCTCGTTCGGCAAACTGGGGCGCGCCGAAGACCCGTCCTTTACCGTCAAGGTCA
Organism: Pseudomonas sp. D2002; assembly: GCF_013385735.1. Classification (NCBI taxonomy): domain Bacteria; kingdom Pseudomonadati; phylum Pseudomonadota; class Gammaproteobacteria; order Pseudomonadales; family Pseudomonadaceae; genus Pseudomonas; species Pseudomonas sp. D2002. The sequence goes on from NZ_JACAPL010000002.1 coordinate 654,492, forward strand.
TGACCATTACCGCCGCCTGGCCCGGCGCCACCGCCGAGGAAATGCAGGAGCAAGTCGCCGACCGCCTGGAAAAACGCCTGCAGGAACTCGACTATTACGACCGCGTCGAGACCATCGCCCAGCCGGGTTTTGTGTCGATGCGCATGACCTACAAAGAGTCCACGCGCCCCAGTGAAATCCAGGACCTGTTCTACCAGACCCGCAAAAAGCTCAGCGATGAAGCCGCGAAACTGCCCAAAGGCGTGATTGGGCCGTTCTTCAACGATGAATATTCCGACGTTTACTTCGCCCTTTACGCACTGGAAGCGGAGCACTTGCCGCACCGCCAGCAAGTGCAAATGGCCGAAGAGCTGCGCCAGGGTTTGCTCAACCTGCCCGGCGTGAAAAAGGTCAACATCCTCGGTGAGCAGGCCCAGCGGATCTTCGTCGAGTTCTCGTATGAGCGCCTGGCAACGTTGGGCATCAAGCCGGACCAGATCTTCGCCGCCCTCGCCGCGCAGAACGCCGTGGCGCCGTCGGGCTTCGTCGAAACTGCCGGCGCGCGCGCCTATATCCGCATCGACGGCGCGTTCGATAGCCTGGCGCTGATCGAAAACGTGCCGCTGGAAGTCAATGGCCGCGTGCTGCGCATTGCCGATGTGGCCACGGTCAGCCGCGGCTATGAAGACCCGCCCAGCTACCGCATCCGCCACCAGGGCGACCCGGCGTTGATGCTCGGCGTGATCATGGAGAAGCACTTCAACGGCCTGGAACTTGATAAAAGCCTCAAGGCCCAGGAAGCCAGAATCCAGGCCGACCTGCCGCTGGGGGTGAACTTCGCCAAGGTCTCCGACCAGGCGAAAAACATCAGCCTGGCGGTGAATGAATTCATGCTGAAATTCTTCGTCGCCCTGGCCGTGGTGATGATCATCAGCCTGTTGGCGCTGGGCTTTCGCGTCGGCTTGGTGGTGGCCGCAGCAGTGCCACTGACCTTGTCGGTGGTGTTTGTGATCATGCTGCTCACCGGGCGTGAATTCGACCGCATTACCCTCGGCGCGCTGATTATTTCCCTGGGCTTGCTGGTGGACGACGCGATCATTGCCATCGAGATGATGGTGGTGAAACTCGAGGAAGGCTTTGATCGGATTCACGCCGCCACTTTCGCCTGGAGTTCCACCGCCGCGCCGATGCTGACCGGCACGCTGGTGACGATCATTGGCTTTCTGCCGGTGGGTTTTGCGCGCTCGGGCGCCGGGGAATATGCCGGCAATATCTTCTGGATCGTTGGCTTTGCGCTGATTTCGTCGTGGCTGGTGGCCGTGGTGTTTACGCCCTACCTCGGCGTGAAACTGCTGCCGCAGATCAAGCCGGTGCCGGGTGGCCACGATGCCATTTACGCCGGGCGTTACTACCAGAAACTGCGTGGTTTAGTCGAAGCCTGCGTGCGCAGGCGTTGGCTGGTAACCGGTTTGGTCATCGCCGCCTTTGTGGTGTGCGGCTTGGGCATGGGCGTGGTGAAGAAGCAGTTCTTCCCCAACTCCGACCGTTCCGAGTTGATTCTTGAGGTGTATATGCCGCCCGGCAGCGCATTCAAAAGCACCGAGGCGGTGGCGGCGCAACTGGAAAAAGCCCTGCTGCAGGAGCCGCAGACCCGTATGGTCGACACCTATGTGGGCGGCGGCGCGCCACGCTTTTTCCTGTCGCTGAACCCCGAACTGCCCGACCCGGCGTTTGCCAAGCTGATCGTGCAAACCCCGGACTCGCAGGCCCGCGACGCATTGAAACTGCGCATGCGGGAGCGCATTGCGGCCGGTGAATTCCCGGCGGCGCGGGTGCGGGTCACGCAGCTGTTGTTCGGGCCGCCTGTGCCGTTTCCGGTGGTGTTTCGCGTGTCGGGGCCGAATGTGAATGTGCTGCGCGGGCTGTCCGAGCAGGTGCGTCGCGTGGTGGCCGCCAACCGGCTGACCAAGGACGCCTTCCTCGATTGGGGTGAGCGCACCAGCGGTTATCGCCTGGTGCTGGATCAGGACCGCCTGCGCCTGTTGGGTTTCACCCCGAACGAGGTCAAATCGCAGCTCAATGCCTTGCTCAGCGGCAACCCGATTACCGAGGTGCGCGAAGGCAACCGCACCGTGTCCGTGGTCGCCCGCGCCCAGGGCAGCCAGCGCGAAAACCTCGGCAACCTCAACAACATGACACTGACCAACAGCGCCGGCACTTCGGTGCCACTGGCCCAGGTCGGGCATTTCCAGGCGGTCATGGAAGAGCCGATCCTCAAGCGCCGCAACCGCGCGAGCACCGTGGAAGTGCGCGCCGACATCATCGACGGCGTACAACCGCCCGACGTGGAAATGGCCGTGTACAAAGACCTGCAACCGCTGATCGCCAAACTGCCTGCCGGTTACCAGATCGACATCGGCGGCCCGGTGGAAGAAAGCGCCAAGGCCAACGTCGCCCTGGCCGCACTGTTCCCGATCATGATTCTGCTGACGCTCACAGTGATCATGTTCCAGGTACGCTCGTTCGGCGTGATGTTCATGGTCTTCGCCACCGCGCCGCTGGGCTTGATCGGCGCCGTGCCGACCTTGCTGCTGTTCAACCAGCCGTTCGGGTTCAACGCGATTCTCGGCTTGATCGGCATTGGCGGGATCCTGATGCGCAACACGCTGATCTTCACCGACCAGATTCGCCAGAACCAGGAACACGGCATGGCGATTCGCGAGGCGATTATCGAAGCCACCGTGCGCCGCGCACGGCCGGTGATCTTGACCGCGTTGGCGGCGGCGCTGGCGTTTATCCCGCTGACGCTGTCGGTGTTCTGGTCTTCGTTGGCCTATGTGCTGATTGGCGGCGTGCTGGTGGGCACGGTGTTGACGCTGTTATTCCTGCCGGCGCTGTGCAGCCTGGTGCTTGGGCGGGAGCGGACGAAGACTACTGAAACATCCCACGCCACACCCGGATAAGCTCTACAGATATCACCTGAAAACCTCTGCAAAGTCCTTCGCCTGATCACACAGTGCGAGGGATTGCAGATGGTTTTTTGTGTTGGAACCCCTGTTGATGGGGCTGTCGCTTGAACCCGGCCATTGGCAGGCTGGCCCTGGCCCCAATGGATGCAAAGACGGTCGATGTTGAAACCGTCTTGCGCGACTTTCGGCAATGCCTGAACACCTTTGACCAATGGGCTTCGAGCTTCTGGAGCTTTTCGGCGCTGGAGGTCGAGCAGGTGTTCAAGGTGGGTGATGAAGTGGCGCTGGTCGCGCCCATCACCCGCTCTCTTTATCCCAGCAGCACCGTCGCCACCTGCCAGGCCAACGGCACCTTGACCCTGGTGCACATGTTCCAGAGCACACGGTTTGTGCCCATCGGCAACACGCCGGTGATACTGCAACGCGTCGACCCCAACGGCGGCCCACTGGGCGAGCCGATCCGCAAGACCATCGGCCCCAGCGGCATTCTCGAAATCACCGAGTGTGATCGCAACCAGCAATACCGAATCAATTTTTACCCCAACGTTTCCCAGGATCACGTCAAGGCGCTGTATGCGTCTTATCAGGCGGTGATCGCGGCGCTGGAAGCGCGTCTGCGCGACGAGTGGAACAACAGGTTCCAGGCGCAGTGGAAGGACTATACGGACGCGACCCCGCTGGACCGCCGCAGGGTGCTGGAAGCGGCGTTTCTCAGCGGCATGGGCAAAGCGCTGTACAGCCTGTGGGACAACATAACGCAGCTGTACGACCTGTTGGCGGACATCAAGCCCAACAGCGAAAAGTTGCTGCAATACCTCTCCCAAACCGAACTTGATGAACTGCTGAAGCTCGGCAACGACACGATTGCCAACGGCCTGCTGGTGCTCAGCGATGAGCCGCTGTTGTTCATTTATGTGTCGGCGATGGTCAGCTGGATGCGCATGCTGCCACCGCAAGAAATGAATGAGTTGATGGGGGAAATCACTGGCGAGGTGTTGATTAACTTGCTGCTGATCTGGGCGACGGCGGGCATGGGTGTGGCGGTGCGCCTGGGTGCTCAGGTGATTGGGCATATCAAGTCTGGGCGGACGCGAGGTTTGCTGGAGTTGCTGGCTAGAACCTTGGTCATGCCCAAGTTGGAGCCGCATGCCGAAGTGGTTAAGCCGTTGCTGGCCAGTAGTGCGGCGACTCAGATTAAGACGGTGCCGGTTGCGTCGTTGAAGGCTGGGGAAAATCTGGTTGCGAATGCGGTGCCTGCAGTTCGTAAGAAGACCCAGCAGACGACGTTGGCGCGCCAGGAACATGTCGATGATGTGCCTGTCGCTGCGAAAAATCCCCAGGGCGATGCGGCGGCCCCTGCGGATAAAACCGCCACCAATGGCTGCCCGGTGTCGATGGTTACCGGGGAAGAATTGCTGACCCTCACCGATGGCGCGCTGGACGGGATTTTGCCGTTTGAGTGGACGCGGTTGTATCGCACCAGTGCGGTGGAAGTGGACTGTGGGTTGGGGTTTGGTTGGAGCCATTCGCTGGCACAGCGGTTGGTAGTTTCGGGTGATTCGGTGGTTTGGACGGATCATGAGAATCGCATTACTGAGTTTCCGTTGCCTAGCGTTTCCCGGCCTGCGATTACCAACAGCCTGGCCGAAGCGGCGATCTACTTGGGTGCCCTGCCCGATGAGTTGGTACTGGCTCAGGCATCACGCTTTTATCACTTTTGCGATGGTCAGCTGACAGCGATCAGTGACGCGTATGACAACCGTCTGCGGATTTCTCGTGATCGTTTGGGGCGGATTGAGCGACTGGATAACGGTGTAGGCCGGTCTTTGTTTTTGCGCTATGAGCTTGGGCGCATTGTGGCGGTGGACTATCAGGTTCATCGCGCCAAAGGCCGTGAGCCGTATGTCTGGGTGACGGAGCAGAACGTCGTTTCCTACGCCTATGACGACGCTGGACGACTGGTTTCGGCGACCAATGCCGTAGGCGAAAGTGAGGTTTATCGGTACGACGATCAGCACGTCATTCTTGAGCGGCAATTGGCCGGTGGGGCGAGTTTCTTTTGGGAGTGGGAACGTTCCGGCAAGGCGGCGCGGTGCGTTCGGCACTGGGCCAGTTTTTCGCAGATGGACACGCGGTATGCCTGGGATGACAACGGCAAGGTTACGGTTCACAACGCTGATGGCAGTCAGGAAGTGTATGTCCATGACCAGCGCGCGCGGCTGGTGCAGCGGGTTGATCCGGATGGCGCCGAGCACTTCAAATCCTACGACGACAAGGGCCGACTGACGGTTGAGCAGGACCCGCTGGGGGCGGTGACGGCGTATCAGTATGACGATGCTGGACGCTTGGTGGCGTTGTTTCCGGGGGAGGATGAGCCGACATCCTACGAGCATGACAACGGGTTCGTACGGGTTGTGCGGCGGGGTGAGGCGGTTTGGAAGTATGAGCGTAATGAACAGGGCGACGTTACGCGTCAGACAGATCCTGACGGCAACGTTACGGACTACACCTATAACAAACATGGGCAGTTGGTTGGGGTTTGGTATCCGGATAACGGCTGTCATCGGCTGGTCTGGAATGAGCGTGGGCAGCTCCTTGAAGAGCAACTGCCGAATGGCGGGGTTAAGCGGTATCGCTATGACGATGTTGGGCGACAGGTTGCGCGTGAGGATGAGCATGGCGCGCTGACCCAGTATCAGTGGGATGGTGTGGGTCGGTTGGTTCGTGTCGTACTTCCTGGCGGCGCAGCGCGAGAATACAGCTACAACCCGTACGGAAAAATCACCTCTGAACGTGACGAACTGGGCCACGTCACCCGCTACGAATACGCCGACGGACTGCACCTGATCAGCCGCCGCCTCAACGCCGATGGCACCCAGGTCAACTACCGCTACGACAACACCCGGTTACTACTGACCGAGATCGAAAACGAGGTCGGTGAAATCTACCAACTTGATTACCACCCCAACGGCCTGATCCAGCAGGAAATCGGTTTTGATGGCCAGCGCACGGCGTACGTCTACGACCTCAACGGCAACCTGCTGGAAAAGACCGAACACGGCGACGATGGTAGTCAGCTCATTACCCGCTACGAGCGAGACGCTTCCGGCCGCCTCGTACGAAAAACCCTTCCCGATTCCAACGTTGTTGAATACACCTACGACCGCCAGGGCAACCTCCTCAGCGTCGACGACGGCCACTGGGCGTTAGCCTACGAATACGACAGCCAAAACCGCCTCACCGCCGA
>NZ_JACAPL010000019.1:0-6568 GCF_013385735.1 Pseudomonas sp. D2002
GAGCCCTTTGCTTACTTTGGGCTGGGCCGGCATTCCGGCTTTTCCAAAGTGAGCCGCCGTAAGGGCGGAACCAATAGCCGCCCTAACCTAAATAACGGATATGTACCCAACGCCCCCAAGATAAACCTCAACCCTTACCCGGCCCATTCCCGATCTGCCACACAAACGGTGGCTCAGCCCCATTAATCACCCAGTCCCCCACAATCCGCGCCTTGTAGATCACCGGATTATGCGAAGACACCGTCCGCGCATTCCGCCAATGGCGATCAAGCGCTTTGCCCTGGCGCACATCCGACGCCCCCAGCGCATTAAACAACTCGGTCGTCGCCCGCTGGATCAACGCGGACACCACCACCTGCGCCGTCGCCGATTCAATCTCCGCCGCCACATTCGCCTCACGCTCTGCCGCCTCATCCCCACCAAACCGCGCCACGTACGCCCGTTGCGCCGGCACTGAGGCCTTCAACGCACTGGCCTCAGCGGCATACACCAGCGCCGCCACATCACCCACGACCTGTTGAACCTGCGCATCCTGGCTGACATGCGCAGCATTCCCATGGCTGTAAATGCGCTTGCGGCTGCGCACCTGATGCGCCACGTCATTGAGCGCCGCGCGACCAATCCCGGCCAGGCTCGCCAGCAATACCAACTGGTAAAACGCGGTCTGGTATTTAAACCGCGTGGCAAAGTCGATCACGTTTTCCGCTTCCACCACGGCATCGGTAAACCGCGTGGTGCCGCTGCCGGTGGTGCGCTGGCCGAAGCCGTCCCAATCATCGCTTTGCACCACGCCAGGCTGACGTGTGCGGGTGGCCGCGATCACATCGCCACCGGTGTCGCTGCGCTGCGCGTACACGTCGATCCAGTCGGAGAACAGGCTGCCGGTGCTGTAGAACTTTTCACCGTTGAGTTTCCACGTCTCGCCGTCAGGGCTGACCTGGGTGACTACATCGCCGATGGCCACGTTGCCGATTTCGGTCCAGGCGCAGCCGATGATATCGCCGTCGACAAAACGCTTGAACCACACCTCACGGCCCGCGCTCGGTGGTGCGTTCAGGCGGTCTTCGGCGAAGGCGAAATGCCCGCGCAAGGCCTGCGGCACATTGGAGTCGGCGGCCGCCAGTTCGATCAGCAACTCGAACAGCTGCGGCAGCGACGCGCCACCGCCACCGTATTCCACCGGCACCCGCACCGCGCCAAACCCGGCGTCTTTGAGCCATTGGATCGGTTCGTAGGGCAGGGTGCGCGTGTGTTCGCGCTCCACCGCGCCCTCGGCGATGCGCTGGAAGATCGGCCGAAAGCGTGCGGCCAACGTGGGGTAGTCGACGCCGGTAGACAGCGGGTTGATGACGTGTTGCTCGGTCATGGGGACGGCTCCTTGGCAGTGATCAATGCTTGGGGTGATTGCACAGTCCGTGCCGGACCCTTCAGCCCCTATTTGCGGGCGAAGGGCTGCGCCCACTGTTGCTCCAGCAACAGCAGATGGACAAACCGGCGCGATCCCCGACATCAAAGGCTCGGCAGTTCAACCTTGCGTTCAGGGCCGTGACGCCCATGGCCAGGGCCTTTGCCGTTGCCTGGCACGCTTGCTGCTCAAGCCCTGGGTACATCCTTCGTGCGAGGTACTGCCAGATGAGTCAGCAAGCTGTGAAATTTGCCTATTGGGTGCCCAACGTCAGCGGTGGGCTGGTGGTGAGCAAGATTGAACAACGCACCCATTGGGGCATCGATTACAACCGCAAACTCGCGCAGCTGGCCGAAGCGGCCGGCTTCGAATACGGCCTGACGCAAATTCGCTTTACCGCCGGTTACGGCGCGGAAAACCAGCATGAATCCGTGGCCTTCAGCCATGCACTGCTGGCGGCGACCACCACGCTCAAGGTGATCGCGGCGATCCTGCCCGGCCCGTGGCAGCCGGCCCTGGCGGCCAAGCAACTGGCAACCATCGACCAGCTCACCAACGGCCGTATCGCGGTGAATATCGTCAGCGGTTGGTTCAAGGGCGAGTTCCAGGCCATCGGCGAACACTGGCTGGAGCACGATGAGCGTTATCGGCGTTCCGAGGAGTTTATCCGCGCGCTGAAAGGCATCTGGACCCAGGACGATTTCACCTTCAAAGGCGACTTCTATCGTTTCAACAACTACACCCTCAAGCCCAAGCCACTGGGCCAGCCGGAAGTGTTCCAGGGCGGCAGTTCGCGGGCGGCGCGGGACATGGCTGCGCGCGTATCGGACTGGTATTTCACCAACGGCAACACGCCGGAAGGCATCAAGGCCCAGGTCGACGATATCCGCGCCAAGGCCGCCGCGAATAATCATTCGGTGAAAGTCGGCGTCAACGCGTTTGTGATCGCCCGAGACACCGAGGAAGAAGCCCGTGCCGTACTCGCCGAAATTATCGACAAGGCTGACCCGGAGGCGGTAAATGCCTTTGGTGACGCGGCCAAACAGGCCGGTAAAGCCTCTCCGGAAGGCGAGGGCAACTGGGCCAAATCCAGCTTTGAAGACCTGGTGCAGTACAACGACGGCTTCAAGACAAACCTGATCGGCACCCCGCAACAGATTGCCGAGCGCATCGTCGCGCTCAAGGCCGTGGGCGTGGACCTGGTGCTGGCGGGCTTCCTGCACTTTCAGGAGGAAGTCGAGTACTTCGGCAAGCGCGTGTTGCCGCTGGTGCGCGAGCTGGAAGCCAAGGCCGGGATCAAGCAGGTGGCCTGAGCCTTTACCGAGTGAAGAGCACCACCGCCGCGCGTAACTTGTTGTTGCCAAACCGGCACATTCGATCGAACTCCGCGTGGCTGACCGGCAAGTGCTGGCAGTCCAGCGGCTGGCGGTGTTGGCTGTGGTCCACGTCCGGGTCGTGCAGGTAGACAAAGTCGTCGTCGCAATCGGTGACCATCACCCAATGCGGCGACTTGGAGCGGGTGAGGCGGTAGCTGCTGATCAACACCAGCGGCTGCCCGCCAGCCTGCAAAACCTGCGGTAAATCCAGCGCGCCGCCGAGCACCTGCTCGACGTCGCTGCCCGCCAGTTCCTCCTCAAACGCCTCGTGCACCAGGCGCATGACGTCCTTTTTATGCTGATCGCGCACGCCGTCCAGAAACAGCGGCCCGCGCACATTCACCTGCATGCGCACCCGAAAGCCGCGACGCCAGGCCGCCAGCGCCAAGCCTTGCGGGCTGCAGCCGCCGTGGCCGGCGGTCATGAACACGGTGGTTGCTTCACGCCAGATTTGCAGTTCTTCGCGCCGCCCAGCCACGCGGCCCGGCACCAGCGCGCCCATGGCCATCAGCAGGCACGCGGCGCCGCAGGTGAAATCGGTGGTCTGCTGGTAATACGGCACGCTTTGCGGGCGGGCGTGCTGAGGCTGCACGATGCGTTTTTCCAGGCGCAGGGCCGGGGCGTGGTCTTCGTAGTAGTCGTTGATCAGCGCAAAGCGCCGGTAGCCAGTGCGCTCATACAAGGCGAGGGCGCCGGGGTTGTCGGTGCGCACTTCCAGGCGCAGGTAGGCGCAATCATGCGCCACCGCGCAGGCTTCGATGCGCGCCAGCAACTGTTTGCCCAGGCCCATGCCGCGCGCATGTTCGGCGATGGCGATGGAATACAGGCGTGCCAGCGAGGTGCCGCGATGGAACAGTACCAAGGCGTAACCGAGCAAACCGGCGTCTGTTTCGGCGACCAGCAACTGGCCATGGGCGCGGCTGATCATCCACTGGAAACTGCGCGGCGAGAGCCGGTCGGTGGTGAAACAATGCTGTTCCAGTGCCACCAGTTCGGGCACATCAGCGGGAGTTGCAACGCGAAAGGAAAGAGCCATATGACCGCCGTAAAAGTTGCGTAACGAAACGGGACTTCTCTAAAAGATCGTGCTTAATAGAAAAGGTCGAGTTCTCTAAAGCGGATCAAATATTATGTCGGCGGTACAAAGTCATTGGCGTGAAGTATCCGAGCAAACTGTCGCGGCGACAATAACTTCCAAAGGTTATTTTTCTCCACCTCTTAAAGGCTCCAGTCAAGTCGTGATCATTGTCGAACGCAAGGAAGATTGGGCCTCCTATTTCCCCAGCGAAGACATCGTCACCGCCCAGGAATACCTCGAGCAAACCCGCGAGAACGAGACGGGCAAGCGCGTGCAGGTGATCAATCTGTGCCGCAGCTACAAGTACCTGGGGCACGGTTACTACTGCTCGCTGCTGGCCGAGGCGCGCGGGCACAAGGTGATTCCGTCGGTGCGCACCATCAGCGAACTGACCAAAAAGTCGTTGTATGGCCTGTCGCTGGATGACCTGGATAAAACCCTCGATAAAGCCTTGAGTCATCACCTCTACAGCAATACCGAAGGCTTTACCCTGACACTTTATTTTGGCCGAACCAATATAGAACCGTTGCAGGAGTTGGCCCGCCAGTTGTTTGAAACCTTTCCGTGCCCGATCCTGTTAGTTGAGTTTCGCAAGAACAACGGCTGGCACATCGAAGGGGTCAAATCCGGCGTGCTGCACAAGTTGCGCGATGACCAGGAAGACCAGTTCGCCCACGCCCTCGACAACTTCAGCCGCAAAATCTGGCGCCAACCGCGCTCGCGTCGTTTGGCCCGTTATGACCTGGCCATACTCCACGATCCCCAGGAACAACTGCCGCCGTCGAATGCCAAGGCGCTGGAGAATTTCGTGCGGGTCGGCAAGGGCTTGGGCATTGATGTGGAACTGATCGAACGCAAGGATTACTCGCGCCTGGCCGAATACGACGCCTTGCTGATCCGCGAGACCACCAGTGTCGACAACCACACTTACCGTTTCGCCAAAAAGGCCGAAAGCGAAGGGCTGGTGGTGATGGACGACCCGGCGTCGATCCTGCGCTGCACCAACAAGGTTTACCTCACCGACTTACTCAACAGCCATCAACTGGGCATGCCCGCCACCGAGATTCTGTACAAGGAGCGACCGGAAGATTTCGAACGGGTCGGCGAACGCCTGGGCTTCCCGCTGGTGCTGAAGATCCCCGACGGTTGCTTCTCGCGCGGTGTGATCAAGGTGGAAAGCCAGGCGGCGTTGCTCAAGGCCACCGCCGAGTTGTTCGAACATTCAGTGCTGTTGCTGGCCCAGGAGTTTTTCTACACCGAGTACGACTGGCGCATCGGCGTCCTCAACCGCAAGCCGATCTTTGCCTGCCAATACTTCATGTCCAAGGGCCATTGGCAGATCTACAACCACAAGGCCATCGGCCAGGACATCAACGGTGAATGCCGCACCCTGGCGGTCCACGAAGCACCCAAGGCGGTGGTCGAGCTGGCGGTGAAGACCGCCAACCTGATCGGCGACGGCCTCTACGGCGTCGACCTCAAGCAGTCCGGCGACAAGGTGGTGGTGATCGAGGTTAACGACAACCCCAACATGGACGCCGGCATCGAAGACGCCTACCTGCAAGACGACCTGTATGCCCTGGTGCTGGAGGAGTTTGTGCGGCGCCTTGAGTTGAAACGCCAGGGCCAGGTGTGGTGACGCGCGATGATCCAGCGCTTTGAATTGACCGATGGCAAGCTGCGCGGTAGCGAGGGCGATGACGCCCCGATCATGTTATTCAACAACCCCAACCAGGCCGAGCGTGAGTGGCTGCGCGATCACCACAAGTTGGATGAACATGCCCTGGCCTCGGCGCTCGACCCGGATGAAGTGTCGCGCATCGAATTTCACCCGGACAACCTGTTCCTGATCTGGAAGCGCCCGGAAAACTATTCCGGCGGTGGCAACCTGGTGTTTGAGGTGTCGTCCTGCGGGCTGTTGTTTTCGCCGGACCGCCTGCTGGTGATCGCCACCGATGAAACCCCGTTGTCCGGGCTCGGCGCACGCCGGCCGCTGCACACGCCGTTGGATGTGCTGCTCGATCTGCTGCTCAACAACATCCATCACTACCTGGGCCATCTCAAGGTGATAAAGCTGGTGGCGCGGGAGTCGCAGCAGCAGTTCAACGCTTCGATGAGCAACCATCACCTGATGCAGATGTTCAGCCTGAGTGAGAGCCTGATCTATTACATCAACGCGCTGCACAGCAATGGCGCGGTGCTGTCGCGCCTGCGCAACCACGCGGAAAAGGAGCATTTCAGTGCCGAGATTCTGGGCCTGATTGATGACCTGATCATCGAGAATCACCAGTGCTACAAGCAGGCGGAGATCTATTCCAATGTGTTTTCCGGGTTGATCGACGCGCGCGGCAACCTTATGAACAACAGCATGAACAACCTGCTGCGCAAGCTGACGTTGATTAACGTGGTGTTCCTGCCGCTTAACCTGATTGCCAGCGTGGGCGGTATGTCGGAGTTCAGCATGATGACGGCGGGCACGCCGTGGTGGGTGTCGTACCCGCTGTTTCTGCTGGCGATGGCGATGGGGGCCGGTTTGATGGTGCTTGGGCTTAAGCGGATTGCAGGCGGCGCCAATGTCGTGTGAAGGCTGATCAACTGTGGCAGCCGGCTTGCCTGTGATGGCGGTGGGTCAGTCAATAAATTGTCGACTGATGTTTGGCAGGGCTGCTGGGTACATATCCGTTATTTGGTCACGGCTGGTATTGGTTC
>NZ_JACAPL010000019.1:6751-62196 GCF_013385735.1 Pseudomonas sp. D2002
CGACCTGAGTGGTAGAAGCAAAAGCACAGCAAGAGCAGGGCAAAAGCACATCTAACTGATGTACTGAGATCAAAAATGTGGGAGCGGGCTTGCTCGCGAAGGCGGTGTATCAGCCAGCTCATGTGTCACTGACCCACCGCCTTCGCGAGCAAGCCAGCTCCCACAGTCAGGTGGTGTTCAGGCGGTTGGCTGCAGGGTCAACACCTCAAACCCGTCGGCGGTGACCGCCACGGTGTGCTCCCACTGCGCGGACAAACTGTTGTCCTTGGTCACCACCGTCCAGCCATCCTTGAGGTTGCGCACCTTGGCGCTGCCCTGGTTGAGCATCGGTTCAATGGTAAACACCATGCCTTCACGCAGTTCCAGCCCGGTGCCAGGGCGGCCGAAGTGCAGGATTTGCGGGTCTTCATGCATCTGGCGGCCAATGCCGTGGCCGCAATACTCACGCACGACGCTGTAGCCATTGGCTTGCGCGTGGCTCTGGATCGCATGGCCGATATCCCCCAGGCGCGCGCCGGGCTTGACCTGTCGGATACCGGCCCACATGGCTTCGAAGGTTTTTTCCACCAGGCGCTGCGCTTTGGGCGCCACGTTGCCGATCATGTACATCTTGCTGGAGTCGGCGATAAAGCCGCCTTTTTCCAGGGTGATGTCGATGTTGATGATGTCGCCGTCCTTGAGCACGTCCTTGGCGCTGGGCATGCCATGGCACACGACTTCGTTTATCGAGGTGTTGATGCAGAAGGGGTAGTCGTATTGCCCAAGGCTCGCCGGGCGGGCTTTCAGTTCGTTGCGGATGAAGGCTTCGACGGCGGCGTCCAGTTCCAGGGTGGAGCGCCCGGCGGCGACAAAGCCATCGAGCATTGTGAAGACCTGCGCCAGCAGGCGTCCGGCTTCACGCATCACGGCCAATTGTGCGGCAGTCTTGATCATCAGCTGCGCCCCCGGATCAGGTCGGGCTTGTCCAGCAACAGCTTGTTGATCAGCTCGTTGTACGGCAGGTGCGGGTTGAGTTCGGCGAGCAGGCCGATCTTGATCCAGAACTCGGCCTGGGCGTTGATGGAGCGGTCCATGGCGGCGCTGGCCAGGCGAAGCTGTTCGTGCAATTGGTCGGTGATTTTGACGATGCCCATGAGGTTCACATGTGGAGAGTTGATATACGAAGCGTATATGTTTCGTATAGTCATCGTAAACCCCTGCCGACAAAAGGCTGGCGCGCCATTGACTTGCCCGCTAGACGCCGGTTAATTTCATGTCATGACATTTCAAGCCTTCCGCAGCCAGCCAAGCATTATTACCGCCATTCCTCATATGGCGGGATAGCGCACGGCTGCTGTACCCAAACCCGCCCTAGAGGCGGGTTTTGTTTTTCCGTCTCCAGCGCCCATTGCGAAAAAGCCAGGAGACACCCATGAGCACCTGCACCGCGCCCCACACCGCCGCCCCGGGACTGCTTGAGCACTACGTGAAAAAGATCCTCGCCGCCCCGGTCTATGACCTGGCGGTGCGTACGCCCTTGCAGGCTGCGCCGGCGTTGTCGGCGCTGCTGGGCAACCAGGTGCTGCTCAAGCGCGAAGACCTGCAACCCACGTTTTCTTTTAAAATTCGCGGCGCCTACAACAAGCTGGTGCAGCTTACGGCAGAGCAAAAAGCCTGCGGCGTGGTCACGGCCTCGGCGGGCAATCATGCGCAGGGCGTGGCCCTGGCGGCGCGGGAGCTGGGGATTAAGGCGCGTATCGTCATGCCGTGCAGCACGCCTGAATTGAAGGTGCTGGGCGTACGCTCGCGGGGCGCCGAGGCGGTGTTGCACGGTGAGAGCTTTCCATTTGCCCTGGCCCACGCGTTGCAATTGGCCGAAACCTTGGGTTGCACCTTTGTTTCGCCCTTTGATGACCCGGACGTGATCGCCGGCCAAGGCACCGTGGCGATGGAGATCCTGCGTCAGCAACAGGGCCCGTTGGACGCGATTTTTGTACCGGTGGGCGGGGGCGGCTTGATCGCCGGGATCGCGGTGTACGTCAAATACCTGCGGCCGGATGTGCGTATCGTCGGTGTCGAACCTGAAGGTTCCAGCTGCCTGCTGGCCGCCCTGCGCGCGGGCGAGCGGGTGGTGCTGCCCAGTGTCGATGGGTTCGCGGATGGCACCGCCGTGGCGCAGATCGGCGCTTATGGGTTTGAAATCTGCCGCGACTGGGTCGATGAAGTCATCACCGTCAGCAACGATGAATTGTGCAGCGCCATCAAGCTGATCTATGACGACACGCGCTCGATCACCGAGCCCTCAGGCGCGCTGGCGGTGGCGGGCATTCGCACGTATGTCGCCCAACATGGCGTGCGTGATCAAACCCTGGTGGCAATTAATTCGGGCGCCAATATCAACTTTGATAGTTTGCGACATGTTGCTGAAAGAGTCGCCGCACAAGGTGTCGTTTAATTCAAGGTCCCGAGTTAAACGTTTAATCTCAGCCGTTCGACGATGATTTAAACGGCGTAAACACGTCATCGCAAAAGTTATATAACTTCGCAAGTTGCTTATGAGGAAAGGTTACAACGAGATTCGATTTTGCCGAGTAGGCTGAGGAATGTAAGCGTCTTCCAGGGTCGGTAAGACGTGGCAGGCAGGCGCCTGCCGGACACACAATAATCTGTTGGCAGTCTCATAAAAGGATAGGTTGGCCATGCTTTCGGAATTAGAGCTTCGCAGCATCATTGAAGGAAGTTTCCTGCCCAAACGGTGCGAATGCACCAAAGCCGAAGACGCTTCGTTGACGATCAAGGTGTATGACGACCGTGACCGTGACCGAGTGGATTTGGAAGTCAAAGGTATAAACGCTGAAAAACTCGACAGCAGTCGGGCCATTTGCAACCTGATCGCTGGGTTGCGCGAAGACCTCAAGCACAGCCAATCGCCTGCGTTGCAACGAGTAGGCGCGCGCGGCGTTTACTAAGCCGTCCTGTGAGGGTGTGTCACCGAAGCACTGCGGGCCTGGTAAACGCCAGGCCCCTGATGTTCCTGTTGCATACGGTTCTGTTGCTAGTCAAACGGTTCAATTCTGGAAATCACAGGCTTCGGACATTTTCCGATAACCCACATCCTCGATTTTGCCGGCTTTGTCGACAAACTTGATATCAGCGTTGATCACCTTGCACACGTCGGTGTCGGTTTCGTGCATGGCGATGACCTTATCGATATTTAAAGGCATGCCATATTGGTACGGCACTGGCTTGGTGACTGGCTGTTGCGTGTCGGCGTGCGCCAGGCCTGATACCGCGGCGAGGGCCAATGTGCCGCTGAAGAATAATGTACGCAGTTTCATGAGGGTTCTCCGCAAGTCGTTCGCGGGCGCATCAACACGATGTGCCGGCGGCCGCACGGGCCTCGGGAGGCGGTGTGTGCGGTCACCTTCACAGTCGACTGGCGGGATTAACCTTGGATTAATTTTGCCCTAACTGACAAAACCTTCATGAACGCGTGTTCAGCCCAGCTGTTGCCGATACGGCAGGTCGGGGCCGGTCTTGCTGCAGGTCAGGGCGGACGCGCGAATGGCGAAACCAAGCATGGCGTCGATCTGCTCACGGGTGAGCTGTTGCAGGCCTTCGACCGAATCCAGCTGCTGCTCGGTCAACCAGGCAATCAACGCGGCCTGGAAGGTATCGCCGGCGCCGACCGTGTCGGCCATCACCACCTTCACGGCAGGTTGCGACCAACTGCCGTGCTGGCGGCTGAACACCGTGGCGCCGTCACCACCACGGGTGAGGAACACCAACTGACAGCGGTGCTGCAACCAGCCTTGCAGTACGCTTTCCGGCGAGCGGTCGGGGTAGAGCAGGTGCAAGTCTTCGTCGCTGACTTTGATCAGGTCGGCATGGGTGACCAACTCGGCCACGCGATCGCGCCACAGCTGAATATCCGGCTGCGGATTGAGCCGCACGTTAGGGTCGAGGCTGATCAGGCGCTTGCCGCTTTCGCGCTTGACCAGACTCAGCAGGGTGTCGCCGATGGGTTGCACCACCAGCGAAAACGAGCCGACGTGCAGCCCGCGAACTTCATGGCCCAGTGCGGGCAAGTGCGCGGCCCGCAGTTGGCGGTCGGCGCAGCCTTCGCCACGAAAGCTGTATTGCGGTGAGCCATTGGCGCCCACGGCAACCATCGCCAGCGTGGTCGGCGCGGGGAATTCCACCAGAAATTGCTCACTCACGCCTTCGTCCTTGAGCACTTGCAGCAAGCGCTGGCCGAGGAAGTCGTTGGACACCCCGCCGAACAGCGCAGACTCGATGCCCAGTCGGCGCAAACCCACCGCGACGTTGAACGGCGAGCCACCGGCAATGGCCTTGTAATTGACCTTGGAAGCCTGCCCGCTGGCGTCTTCCTCGCTGAAAAAATCAAACAACGCTTCGCCACACACCAGATACATAATCGTTCGCTCTTAAAGGGTTGCCACGAGTTGTTGATAGCGCGCGTAAACCTGTTGATAGGCACTGACGCTGGCCGCCACCGGCAGCGTGCGGCTGGCCGGATCGACGCTGACGCATTTGTCGCACAGGCTGGCCAAGGGTTCGCCGGACTGGCTCCACGCCGCCTGGATCGCCGCGCCCAAGGCGGCGGCTTCGCTTTGTTCGGTGCAGACCACTTCGGTATTCATGATATCGGCGACCATCTGCCGCCACACCGGGCTTTTCGAACCGCCGCCGATCAGGCGGATGGTTTGGCTTTGCAGGCCGGTCTGGCGCAACAGGTCCAGGCCGTAACGCAGGCCGAAGGTGGTGCCCTCGACCACCGCGCGGCACAGGTTGGCGCGGGTCAGGTTGGTCATGGTCAAGCCATGCACACTGCCCGTGGCGTGGGGCAGGGCGGGCACACGCTCGCCATTGAGAAAGGGCAGCATGCTCACACCGTCGGCACCCACCGGCGCCTCGGCGACCAGGGCGTTGAACGTGGCCAGGTCGAGGTCGAAGAGGTCGCGAATCACGCCGGTGGCGTTAGTCAGGTTCATTGTGCAGATCAACGGCAACCAGGCGCCGCTGGACGAACAGAAGGTGGCCACCGAGGCTTGCGGGCTCACATTCGGTTGCTCGGCAAACGCGTAGACGGTGCCCGAGGAACCCAGGCTCATGGTGATCACGCCGGGGGCGATATTGCCGGTGCCGATGGCGCCCATCATGTTGTCGCCGCCGCCACTGGAGACGCGGGCGTTGGGGTTGATGCCCAGGCGTTCGGCGATGGCCGGCAGGATCGTGCCCACGGCTTGATTGGCTTCGATCAGCTCCGGCAGCGCAGCTTCCAGGCGGCCGCTGGGGTCGATGTGCTGCAGCAGCGCCACGTCCCATTCACGGCTGCGCACATTGAAATAGCCGGTGCCTGACGCATCGCCGTATTCCGCCACGGCGCGGCCGGTCAACCAGAAATTGAGGTAGTCGTGGGGCAGCAGGATGTGTGCGATGCGTGCGAACATGTCCGGGTGTTGCTCGCGGGTCCATAGCAGTTTGGACACGGTGTAGCCTGGCGCAATCGCCACGCCGAGGCGCTCCAGCGAGCCGTTCTCGCCGCCGAGAAACGCCAGCAGGCGCTCGTTTTCCGGCGCGGTTTCGGTGTCGCACCACAGTTTGGCCGGGCGCAGCACCTGGCCGTGGTCATCGAGTAACACCAGGCCGTGTTGCTGGCCGGAAACGCCGATGCCGAGGATGTCCTGGCCGTCGACACCGGCCTGTTGCAAGGCGCGGTGCGTGGCTTCGGTAAAGGCGTCCAGCCATTCCTGGGTGTGCTGTTCGCGTCGGCCATTGGCGCCGCTGATCAGCGTATGCGCCGCCGCGCCCAGGCCCAGCACCTTGCCGCTGGTGGCGTCGAGGACGATGGCTTTGGTGCCTTGGGTGCCGCAGTCGATGCCGAGGTAGAGGTTTTGCTGGGTCATGGTGGAGTGCTCAGCATTATTGTTGGAGTGAAAATGCGGTCGGTGTGGGAGCGGGCTTGCTCGCGAATGCGGTGGATCAGTGAAGAATATGTCGACTGAAACTCCGCATTCGCGAGCAAGCCCGCTCCCACAGTTTGATTTGGTTCCGTCAGTTGAGATTGGCGAGCAGCCGCTCCAGCGTTTTGCTTACACCCACATCCTGCAGGCTCTCGAAACACCGCTCAAACGCTGCCACAAACGCAGGGGAATTGGGAATAGCCGTACCAAAAATCTCTTCCACCCCCAGCAGCCGCTTGCTGATCAGTGCATCTTCCGTCACCAGCCCCTGGCAAAAGTCAGCGCGGGGATCCGGGATCCGGTAGATCACCCCATTCTCATCCACACCTTTCAAATACAACGCCCACGCCGCCACCACCAGCGCAGCGCGTTCGGTCTCTCGCCCATCGGCAATCAAGCGATTGATCGTCGGCACGGTGAACTTGGGAAACTTCGACGAGCCGTCCGAGCACACGCGTTCCAGCTGATCGGCAATCGCCTGGTTAGAGAAGCGATCCACCAGGGTCTGCTTGTACTCGGTCAGGTCGATGCCCGGCACCGGCGCCAGGTTCGGTGTAACGTCCAGGTCCATATAGGCGCGCATGTAGGCGACAAACACCGGGTCGTTCATGGTCTCGTGCACAAACCGGTAGCCCTTGAGAAAGCCCAGGTAGGTCAGGGCCAGGTGGCTGCCGTTGAGCAGGCCGATCTTCATCTCTTCGTAGGGCGTGACGTCGTCGGTGAACTGCACGCCGACTTTTTCCCAGGCTGGGCGGCCGTTGACGAACTTGTCTTCCAGCACCCACTGCACAAAGGGTTCGCACACCACCGGCCAGGCATCGTCGATACCGTGGTCATCATGCAATTGCAGGCGGTGGGCGGTGCTGGTCATTGGCGTGATGCGGTCGACCATGGCATTCGGGAAGCTCACGTTGGCCTTGATCCAATCATGCAGTTCGGCGTTGTGCAGGGCGGCGAAGGCCAGCAGCGCCTTGCGCGTGACGGCGCCGTTGTGCGGCAGGTTATCGCAGGACATCACGGTAAACGCCGGCACACCCGCCGCCCGGCGTTGGGTCAACGCCGCGCAGATAAACCCGAACACGGTTTTCGGCGTTTTCGGGTGCGCCAGGTCATGCTGGATCTGCGGCAGGTGGGCCATGAATTCGCCGTTGCTGTCGTCGATGCAGTAGCCGCCTTCGGTGATGGTCAGCGAGACGATGCGAATCTGCGGGCTGGCCAGCTTGTCGATCAACGCCTGGGCGCTGTCTTCGGCCAGCAGCATGTCGCTGATCGAGCCGATTACGCGCACTTCGGTGTCGTCGGTGTCGCCCAGCTCATACAGGGTGAACAGGTAGTCCTGGCCGGCCAGGTCGTCGCGGGCCTTGCGGTCTTCGCTGCGCAGGCCAACGCCGCAGATGCTCCAGTCCAGGCCCTCGCCAGTGTTCATCAATGCATCGGTGTAATACGCCTGGTGCGCGCGGTGGAAACCGCCGACGCCGATGTGCGCGATGCCTTGCGTGGTGCTGGCAATCGCATAGGCCGGGATGTTCACGTGCGGCGCCAGTTGGGTGAGGTTCTGTTTATTCAGTTTCATCACAAGTCTCGCGAAATCAGGCGGCGGCGCGCAGTGGGCGGGCCACGGCTACACCGTCGGTGTCGAACAGATGGCAGTGCGCCGGGTCCAGGTGCAGCTGCAGGGTTTCACCGTATTGGCTGGCCATGTCGCCGCGAATCCGCATGGTCAGCGGCTCGCCGTTGGCGGTGATGACATGGCAGAAGGTGTCGCTGCCCAGGCGCTCGCCGACGTCGGCGGTGACGGTCAGGGTGGTTTGCCCAGGCGCGGCGATTTCCAGATGCTCTGGGCGAATACCCAGGGTCACCGCACTGCCCACGCTCAAGCTGGCGCCGCTCAACGGCAGGCTGATCAGCGTGCCGGCGTCCAGTTGCACGTCACAGCCTTGGCCTTCGACGCGGGTGACTTTGCCCTTGAGGAAGCCCATCTTCGGCGTGCCGAGAAAACCCGCCACAAACAGGTTGGCCGGCTGGTGGTACAGCTCCAACGGCGAGCCGACTTGTTCGATGCGGCCGCTGTTCAACACCACCACCTTGTCGGCGAGGGTCATGGCTTCAACCTGGTCGTGGGTCACGTAAATCATGGTCGCCTGCAGCTCTTTGTGCAGGCGTGCCAGTTCCAGGCGCATTTGCACACGCAGGGCGGCGTCGAGGTTGGACAGTGGTTCGTCGAACAGGAAGATTTTCGGGTTACGCACAATCGCACGGCCAATAGCCACACGCTGGCGCTGGCCACCGGACAGCTGCTTGGGCTTGCGCTCCAGCAGCGGGCCGAGCTCGAGGATGCGCGCGGCTTCGCTGACTTTGCTTTCCACCAGCTTCTTGTCGACGCCGGCCAGGTCCAGGGCAAACGACATGTTTTTGCGCACGCTCATGTGCGGGTACAGCGCGTAGGTCTGGAACACCATCGCCAGGTCGCGCTTGGCCGGGGTGACTTCAGTGATGTCGCGGCCATCCAGTTCGATGGTGCCTTCGGTGACTTCTTCAAGGCCCGCGATCAGGCGCAGCAAAGTGGATTTACCGCAGCCCGACGGGCCGACGAAGACCACGAATTCCTTGTCATTCACTTCCAGGTCGATGCCTTTGATGATCGAGAAGCCTTCGAAGCCTTTTTGCAGATTGTTGATTTTCAGGTTGGCCATGGGATGGGCCTCCGCTTTGAATTTTTTATTGAAAGACCGTTATTTCACGGCGCCGAAGGACAAACCGCGCACCAGCTGTTTCTGGCTGATCCAGCCAAAAATCAGGATCGGCGCACAGGCCAGGGTCGAGACGGCGGACAATTTGGCCCAGAACAAACCTTCGGGGCTCGAGTAGGAGGCGATCAGCGCGGTCAGCGGCGCGGCATTCGAGGAGGTCAGGTTCAACGACCAGAAGGCCTCGTTCCAGCACAGGATCAGCGACAGCAACACTGTGGAGGCCAGGCCACCCTTGGCAATCGGCAGCAGCACGCGGACCATTTCCTGCCACAGCGTGGCGCCATCCAGGCGCGCGGCTTCGAGGATGTCCTTGGGGATGTCTTTGAAGTAGGTGTACACCATCCACACCACAATCGGCAGGTTGATCAGGGTGTAGATGATGATCAGCGCAATGCGTGTGTCCAGCAGGCCGAAGCTCTTGGCCAGCAGGTAGATCGGCATCAAAACGCCCACCGGCGGCAGCATCTTGGTGGACAGCATCCACAGCAAGGTGCCTTTGGTGCGCTGGGTTTCATAGAACGCCATCGAGTAGGCGGCCGGCACCGAGATCAGCAGGCACAGGGCGGTAGCACTGAACGAAATCACCACCGAGTTCCAGGCGTAGGCGAAGTAATTGCTGCGCTCGTTGATGTGCAGGTAGTTCTCCAGCGTCGGCGTGAAGATGAACTGCGGCGGCGTGGCGAACGCGTCGATTTCGGTCTTGAAGCTGGTCAGCACCATCCAGAAGATCGGGAAGAAAATCAGGATCGCGATGGCCCAGGCCAAAGTGCCGAGCAACAGGCTTTGCAGGCGGCGGGATTGTTGAAGCGTCATGGCGCGGCCCTCAAGGCTTGTCAGTCAGGTTTTTGCCGATCATCCGCACCAGGATGATCGCCGCGATATTGGCGATGACCACGGCAATCAAGCCGCCGGCCGAGGCCATGCCCACGTCGAACTGCACCAGCGCCTGGTTGTAGATCAGGTAGGCGAGGTTGGTTGAGGCGTAGCCCGGGCCACCGTTGGTGGTGGTAAAGATTTCGGCAAACACCGAGAGCAGGAAGATGGTTTCGATCATCACCACCACGGCAATCGGGCGCGCCAGGTGGGGCAGGGTGAGGTGCCAGAAGATCGCGATGGCGCCGGCACCGTCCAGGCGCGCGGCTTCCTTTTGTTCCTGGTCGAGGGACTGCATGGCGGTCATCAGCAGCAGGATCGCGAAGGGCAGCCATTGCCACGACACAATGATGATGATCGACAGCAATGGGTAGTGCGCTAACCAGTCCACCGGCTCGGCGCCGAACAGCTTCCACACGGCGGCGAGAATCCCCGACACCGGGTGGAAAATCAGGTTCTTCCAGATCAGCGCACCGACGGTGGGCATGATGAAGAACGGTGAAATCAACAACACCCGCACCACGCCGCGACCAAAAAACTCACTGGCCTCAAGCAACGCGCTGATCAGCACGCCGAACACCACGCTGATCAACAACACGCTGCCGACCAGCAGCAAGGTATTGGTGGCGCCGGGCAGGAAACCCGAGTCGGTGATGAAGTAGGTGAAGTTCTCCAGGCCCACGAATTGGTTTTCGCCGGGGTAGAGCAGGTTGTAGCGGATCAGCGAAAAGTACAGGGTCATGCCCAGCGGCACGATCATCCACAGCAGCAACAGGGCCACCGAGGGGCTGACGAGGAACCAGCCGGGGTTGGCCAGGCGGCTTTTGCGCGGCTTTTCAGGCGTGGTCGTTTGCACTTGGGCAGTGGTGGTATTCATAGGATCAGAACCAGTCAGGTACATGCAAAACTAGAGTCGAAGCGCGGTCAATGTGGGAGCGGCGGTGCGACGATTCGACTTGCTCGCGAAGGCGGTGTGTCAGTCACGAATGCATCAACTGGTAGACCGCTTTCGCGAGCAAGCCCGCTCCCACATTAATTACGGGGTTCCGTACTATTTGGGATAACCCGCCCGCTTCATTTCACGCTCGGTGGTGGTCTGCGCGGCGGTCAAGGCTTGATCCACCGTTTGCTGACCGGTCAGCGCGCCCGAGAAGAACTTGCCGACCTGGGTACCAATCGCCTGGAATTCCGGAATGGTCACCAGCTGGATACCGATATACGGCACCGGCTTGAGCGTCGGTTTGGTCGGGTCGGCAACCTTCAGCGATTCCAGCGTCACCTTGGCGAACGGCGCGGCTTTCATGTACTCATCGCTGTAGGTCGACTTGCGCGTGCCTGGCGGTACGTTGGCAATGCCGTCGGTCTTGGCCACGAGCTGGCTGTATTCCTTCGAGGTTGCCCAACTGGTGAACACCTTGGCGGCGTCCTTGGCCTTGGAACTGGTCGGGATCGCCAGGCTCCAGGAGTACAGCCACGAGGTGCCCTTGTCGGTTTTTTCGTGCGGGGCGAAGGTGAAGCCGACATGGTCGGCGACCTTGCTCTGGGTCTTGTCGGTGACAAACGAGCCGGCCACGCTGGCATCGACCCAGATCGCGCACTTGCCGCTGTTGAACAGCGCCAGGTTTTCGTTGAAACCGTTGCTGGAAGCACCCGGCGGGCCGGATTTCTTCATGTTGTCGACGTAGAAGTTCAGTGCGTCCTTCCACTCAGGGCCGTTGAATTCCGGCTGCCATTTCTCATCGAACCAGCGCGCCCCGTAGCCGTTGGCCAGGGTGGTGATCAGCGCCATGTTCTCACCCCAACCGGCTTTGCCGCGCAGGCACAGGCCGTATTGCTCTTTGGTCTTGTCGGTGAGTTTTGCCGCGAATTCGCCGATCTGGGTCCAGGTCGGGTGCTCGGGCATGCTCAGCCCGGCGTCCTTGAACAGGTCGGTGCGGTAATAGGTGATCGAGCTTTCGGCATAGAACGGCAGGGCGTACAGCGAGCCTTTGACGGACAAACCGTCACGCACCGAAGGGAATACATCATCGAGGTCGTAGGACGCCGGCAGATCCTTCATCGGTTCCAGCCAGCCCTTGGCGCCCCACAGTGCAGCTTCGTACATGCCGATGGTCAGCACGTCGAACTGCCCGCCCTGGGTGGCGATGTCGGTGGTCAGGCGTTGGCGCAGCACGTTTTCTTCGAGCACCACCCAGTTCAGCTTGATCTCCGGATGCTCGGTCTCGAAGGTTTTCGAGAGCTTCTGCATGCGGATCATGTCGCTGTTGTTGACGGTGGCAATGGTCAGGGTTTGCGCGCCAAGGCTGACGGCGCTGAGGGTCATACACGTACAGGCAAGCAGAGCTTTTGCTGTGAACTTCATCGCGCACTCCATTTCCGCGCCCAGGGGCTACAGAAGGACAGTTATTGTTGTTGTGTCTTCCTACGAGCAGTCAGGAAGAGTGTGCGTTGATTACAGCCTTCAAATGGGGTTATGACAAATCCTTGGGCGCACTGGGACTGATACTTTTTTGCACTCTTGAAACCCCGCAGTAGTCGCTCCAAACAGCTACTGCGGGTGGCAGACGGGCTGGATCAACGCGCGCGGTCGAGTAATTCCTGGGTCATGGCTTTGTCGAACACGCCCTTGCCTGTGCCTTCAATCAACTTGAAGGTGCCATCCGGGTTGATGTCAACCCCCGAAGAGCTGGCGATAGTGGCTTCGACGCCCGGCTTCGTGAGGATATCCAGCAGCGGTTTTTCGCCCTGGTGCGTTTGCCCCAATATATCCCCCAACCCTGACGTAGAGCTTGAATTGACACCGGCTACGAATATCACCTTTCCGCCATTGGCCAACGACTCATTCAGCCTCTGCAGTTCTTCGTAAGCGTCTTGGCGTTCTAAAGCGAACGCCAGATAGCTACCTTTCAGGTGCATCAACGTGCGGTTTTGATACACCCCGTCTTTCAGATCAGTCAGCACCGCGAGTGCGGAGCAATCCGTCAAGCTGCGAGTCTCCAGTACGGTGCGCGCGTCTTCAACGGTATGCGAGTAACCCATCTCTACTTCAATTGGCTTTACCGGCACAGGTTTGATTTTCGGTTTACCAAAGGTGCGTGGTTGATAGTCGATCCTGGTTTTATAGATCAGAGGCTTTTCGTCACTGCCGATATTTACCTCAATCTCTGCGCCGTCACCTTTGCGGACATTAAATTGGATATCACGCCCAGCAAGCCTGTGGTTCAGTTCTGTTTCGGCCAGGCGGTGGACGTCACGGACACTGAGGTTTGGATAGTTTTCCTGGTAATACGCCGAGGCGTTTTCGTAGATTTTGAATGGATCTTCATCGTCAATGCCGTAGTAGTCTGCAATGATTTCCTGCTCAAAACCTTTTACACGCACGTTCGTGCGTGCACTCAGTTTCGCTGCAAGGGACTGTTCACCCCCGCTGGCGGAGTAGCAGGTTAATAGCCGCACGTCTTTATAGTCTCGAATGTCTATGCCACGCGCCAACAACTCCTGGTCAATATCTTCTGCCCCGTAACGCTTGCCATCTTCTCCTTCGATGCGTGTAGGTTGTCCACTCGGCGGTTTCTTACCGTGGCCAATGATGTTGAGGCGTGGCTTGCCGTTGTAGGTGTCCTCAAAGACTTGAATGTCGCCGGCAATGGGTTTGATATTCGCTGGCCCCCCGAGGACTATGCGGTTATTCGAGGGTGGAATGGGTGCTGCCACGTCATCCACCAACAGGCTGCGGCCGGGAACGTCAGTCACCAACGGGCCGCGGCCGATTACAGGCCTGGTTGACTGGGCAGTGGATGGCTCGGGCTGTGACCGGATCTTGAAATGGGCCAATAAGGACGCCAGGTTGACCAACAGATCGGCCAGCACCGCGTCTTTCCCCTGCGAGCGCTCATCGCTCAGAACCTCCAGGTCATTGATAACGCCCCCTGCCTGCAGCACATAGCCGAGTACGGCGCCGGGGCCGCGCAGTGCCGGCAGTACCGAATTGAGTAACAGGAACCCCCCGGTCTTGAGAGTCGCCCAGCGGCTTTCTGCGTCGGATGTCGATTGTTGCTCGGCCAGGGTGATCAAATTTTGCGCGTTGGCCTGGTACAGGTGCTCCAGCAACTTCCCTTCCCGCAGCGTTTGCTCCAGTCGGGTATCCATGGCCAAGGGGATGGTCTCGTTGTAGGGAATGGACCCAAAATTCAACCCGAAGGCCACGAAATTAGGGTGTGTAGTACCTTTACCGCTGTAGGTCTCTCGCGCTTTTGCTTCAGCAAACCAGGGGATGATATAGCTTTGCAGCTCGCCTGGCGTCTGTATGGCTTCCAGCAGGGCCTGGCGACTAGGATGTTGCAGGAGTGGGACATTGCCATTGAGCGGGCGATAGACAACCGTCGGGCCTTTGCCGTCCTTGCGCTCGATCAGGTAGGCACTTTCGACCACATCGATTTTACCGTCACTCTTGTTATCAAAGGCCAGCGGTCGGATGACGATTTCGTTCCCATCGACCATCCTGGGGCCTGTGCCCGGCTTGAATATCTCCTGGACATACCGGACCCCCGTATTGTCGAAACCGGCTTCGCCCTTGATGCCAAGTTCCAGCGCCTTGAGCTGTATCTCGATGGGTACTTGCTGGACAAACAGTGATCGGCGTTCCGCCATTTCGGCAGGGTTGTCGAGTAGCTTTTCCTTGAGTAAAGCGGGGTAGGTTTTACCAATGTCAAGGTCAGTAATCACCTGTTGGAGTGCCCCGTGCTTCTCGAGCGCGGGCACCCTGAAGGTGACTTCTCTGCCGTTTTCATCCTTGACCCGCTTGGAGACTTCCAGCGTGCCACTCGGCAAGCCCGACAGGTTATTAATCAGCACTTCAGTCAGGCTCTCGTCTTTGTAATAGCTACTGCCAGAACCCGTCGGCCCGTAACCCATTTGGAAGACCACACTCAGATCCTTGGCGTGGTGCCGCGTCAGCTTTTGGCTTTCGGGCAACCGGTCAAATTGCTCTTGCGCAAACGTGCCGATGTCTGGGATGCCGCTGTTATACGCACGGCCTTTGTTACGTTGTATGAAGCTTGCCAGCCCCTGGCTGAGCTCGTGCAACACAAAACGTTGCGCTTCGTCGGCATTATTCATCCAGTCGGGCAGCTTGGTGTTGGCTTGCGTCGGGTTCTCCGGGCCAAACGTTGGTGGCGGGTTGAATAGGCTGTCGCCTTGATGCTGTTTAATGACGGTGTTGGCCTGGGTGTCGAACATATTGTCGGTCAGTGCTTCCCGGACATGCCCTGCCTTTTCGACGTCATCCCAGGAGTCATAGGGGGTGATTTTTCCACTGGGCTCCACCAGCAAGAGAATGTTGCGGTTTGATTGCGACAGGTGTCGATGAATCAGCAGGTTCGGCGTAGAACCGCCCAAGGTATAGACGGTGGCACCCGATGAATTGCGGTCAAGTGGTGCGGGCCGCGTCGAGCCTTCGGGATGCCTCACGACCATGTCCACGGTTTTACGTTGTTCCTCGTCCAGGCCGGGCTGCTTCATGCTGGCCAGTTGCAGGTTGCTGCGCAGAATATGACTGATCAACGTACGCCGGCTGTCGGGGAAGACGCTCTCGGCATGGGTCGGAGAGCTGAACGCCGATTTGTTCCAATAGTCGCGCGAATCAGCCTCGTAGGCTGAGTTCAGAAGGCTCGGCAGTGCCCCTATGACAGCGCTCACGGCTGACAAATCGAGGAGCAGCGGCACCTTGGGATCGTTGCCGGTGTGGGCAAATAAATCCGGGCGAGTGTCAAACGCTCTGTCGGTGCTGGTGAAGTTTGGAGCCTCACCGCCGGCCAGGTAGTCCAAGGCAAACGCCATCAATTGTGTTCGCTTAACGTTCCCGGGGTTGTCCGGGTCGGGTGTTTCAATGGCGAGCTGGTTGACGTCGACGTCCAGTGACGGGGACGCCTGTTTTATCCGCTCGCTGAGCAATCGCGCGACCACCGAGTACAGGTTGGGCTCGCCGGCGAACTGACGGCGTGCAATCGCAGCCACGGGGTTGACGGCGGCGGTGGGCGTTTGCGTCGGTGCGGCAGGCACCTCAGTGGCGCTTGGGTTTTCGAGCCTCTGGATGGCAGCGCGTTGCTTTGCCTGGACCGCGCGCAAGTTTTCATCTGTTGGCGGGTTGTCTTTATTCAAGGCGCGAAAGCCGTCGCGAGTGAGCCTTGACGCATGTGTAAGGGTGCCCACCAACGTAAGGTCGCTGGGGGCCGGCTCGGCGTAAAACTCACTTATCTCGGCGAGGCTGATCTGCGCGTCTTTGCCAGGCGGCACCTGTGCGTTACGCAGGTGTTGCCCCAGGGTTGAGTATTCAGGTATTTCCGAGAATGAAAAGCCGGTGCGCGCGCCTTTGCCGTATGCCGCCATTTCGGGCCGCCGGCTCAACAAGGCACCGCTGTACATTCTGGCCATTTCCCGATCTGCGTCCTCAACCGACGGTTTGGGCGTGCGCTGCGATGGGGAGAGCAGCTCGGGCTTTAATGCGATTTCCCCGGCAAAGTCGTCTATCGCTTCGCGTTGTTGCTCTCGGATGCGCGAATAGCTCGCAGGGTTGAACTCGGGTGCCTTGGAGTCAGGCTCACGCAGCGAGTCGAAGGTGAGGTGGTGTTGCTGCTCGGTGATCAAGCCGAGCGCGTTCGCCTGTGTACCGTCTTGCCGCACGCCGTAGAAGTTGCCGATTACATCGGTCTCGGCACGGTTTGCGCCGGTATACAGAACCGATGATTTAGGCGGCGAGTTAAACGCTCGAGCGGCGGCGGTAACGGCAGCCGTGGCCTGCTCATAGCCTTCATCATAGGTGCTGAAAGAGGCACGTTTGTTGTTTGCAATGCAATCAATAACCCAGCCTGACTGCGTGTTTATTTTGAGTGTTGAAGTGTCAATTTTGTGTTTGCTTGCGAAACTTGCAAAAGGTTCGCTTTGAATCGCATGGGTAAGCTGAGCCCAGGCTCTACCGAACGTTGACACCGGAGGAAAATCGGAAATAACCGAGCTCTGCACCGGCAGAGACTTGGAAGTGGGTTTAATCATGACTTCATCCATCATTGCAGCGCTATGCAAAGAGGAGAGGGCGGCATCGCCTGCTCTGATCAGCGTGGTGGCGGCTTTTTTTGTTTCCAGATCCACCACCGCACTGTCGCGTTTGGGCCGTGCATGCTCAATAGCGGATGGTTCGGACTGGGTTTGAGTGGCGGGTGTATAAGAGGGGAGCAGGCTAGAGCGTAAGGGTTCGATTTTCATCAGAGTATCTTCCTGGGCGGTACGACAGCTGACTTATAGGCTGTAGTTTTTAGTGCGTACTTTGCGAATACGCGTCTTGGAAACTTATCGTTTAACCGTAGGATGATTGGTTTTAAGAGGGCAGAAGTTCATCTTCTGGTATTGCAGGGTGTGAGGTGGGACTGGCAGTGGGTTCGGTAGGATACGGCGCGGTGAGGCACGCGTTCACCCACAATCAGGGGAAAAGCACTGCCGTTCAAACGCAGTAACTGTTTCCCCTTTGGGTCAGGCAAGGGCTGCCCATTCGTTCCAATCTAATGTGACTGGCTTACTGTGGCTTTGACTTGGACTCTTTAACCGCTTGCACCAGCTTTTCAAGTGGCGACAGCGGTTTGTCGTACCTCTGACCGAAAAGAGAAACTCGATGGTCGAATGCTGAGGGGAAGCCTAGGCCACTGTTCAACTTTCTGACTTTGGTCAATAAGGAATCGAGATTTTTTTTCTCCCATTGGTGTTCTGGCGCTTGATGTTGGGCGGGCATGCTTTCTTTGTAAAAGTCCATGACCTCTTCCAACGTTGCCTTGGTTTTTTTGTGAATCCGGCTGAATGAAGAGCCCTCAGGAATGTTGTCGAGCATGAGTGGTGACTCGTGCTTTCCCATACCTGGAAGCAATTTTGCCAGTGCTTGCGCGCACAGCGCTTGCAACGCCTCATCGGGGGTTTTGAATCTAGGGATGCCACCTTTAGTTTCGAACGTGGCAAGAAGCGCGTTGAGCGGTTCCTCCTCAAGCTGCTCAATGCGTTGCACGGCCGCCTGTTGCAGCTGCTTGATGGGCGTATCGCGTGGGTCGTTACTGCTCAAACTCGGGAACGTCTGTTCGCGTAACAGTTGGCCGATGGCGGCCGTCATGGAATCGCTGTTGGTGGTGTCCACAGGCAAGCCGTAGAACTGGGCGATGGTAGCAATCGATGTCACATCTGATTCGTAGGCTAAGTAGCCTATCCCAACGGGAGGGTTGAGCGCGTCCTGGTAAGGCCCCACGAGGTCTTTGGCGGCAGCGATAACGGCTGCCGTAGCGGCTTTTGATTCGGCGCTTGCGTTCGCATCCCAGGTCCTGGGTGGTTTGCCGCTAAAATTGGTAATCGTTCCATTGGGGTGAACGACCATGTCGTTCAGATCGATGTTGTTTTTTTCGGCATAGGACTTGAACGGTTCCGATACCACGGCTTGATCGAACTTGGCCCACAACCGGCCGAAGGTCGATTCAGGCTTAACAGTCGCCGTTTTATCCCAGCGTGTTGGGTTACCGGAGTCAACCGCTTGCCGCAGTTCCATCAACCAGTTGGCGAGACTACTGGCCTGTTCATGGTCAGCGTGTTTAACCACCGCATCGGCGAACGTGTGCATCAGTGCAGTGCTTGGCGGTTTCTGCGGATCCAGGCGCAGGCGCAACAAGCTATTGAGCGCGCCCGATGCGACGGGGGGGTGGTCAGAGGGTTTTGCCTGATCCTGTATTGGTGGATTGGGCGCGCTTGGCGGGTTCGGGGTGTGTTCCCGCTGATTGAGCGGCGGCGTCGGCTCGGCAGGTTGCGGGGTGGGGGCAATAATGGGTTGTGGCAGGCCGTTGATCATGGGTTGTCCTTTTGCTCTAGCGTTAATGAGTGGCAGCACCCGTCGATTGAAATCGGGCGATGCCTTCGCTGAGTGGCAGGGACAGAAAGAGGGTTCCTCTGGGTGCGTGGGAAGGGGGCCGTTTTGGCCGGGGGTTTATGTTCGAGGTGTGTCGCCGCTGTCAGGCTTAAGCCAGATTCTGTTCGGTCAGCCGCTGCACCGCCAGGCGCCGGTAGTGGGACGGCGTCATGCCCTTGAGCTGCTGAAAGCGCCGGTTGAAATTGGAGATATTGTTGAACCCGGACTCGAAGCACACGTCGGTCACCGCCTTGTCGCCGTCCGCCAGCAATTCGCAGGACTTGCTGATGCGCAGGCGGTTCACAAACTCGATAAACGTGCGGCCGGTAGCCTGTTTGAACACACGGGAAAAATAGGTGGGCTTCATGCCCAGGTATTCAGCAACCTCTTCCAGCGACAGCTCGCGGGCGTAGTGGGCAAATATGTAGTCCACTGCGCGGTTGGTGCGATCAATACTGTGTTCATCGGCCAATTGCGGCGTGGTCACGCCGGACAACAACTGGTAGTCCTCACACGCGCTCAACACTTCCAGCAGAATAAAAAAGTGCCCCAGGCGCGCCATGCCTTGGGCGTCTTCGATGCGTTGCATCAAAGTCATGGCTTGGGCGATGGTTTTTTTGCAGCGAAATTCAATGCCGTATTGCGCGCGTTCCAGCAGCGGCGCCAGAGTCTTGAGTTCGGTGAAGATCTGGCTGCCGCCCTCAAACAACTCGTCGGTAAAATTCACCAGCATGTCGCGCTTGGGCACCACTTCGTCTTCCTCCACCTGGCTGATCCAGTTGTGGGGCAGGTTAGGGCCGGTGAGGAACAGGCTTTGCGGGTAGAAGTTGCCGATATAGTCACCGATAAACACCTTGCCTGCGCTGGCGACGATCAAGTGCAGCTCGTATTCCTTGTGGAAGTGCCAGCGCACCAACGGACAGGGGAAGCCGTGTTGGCGATAAATGATGGACAGACCGTTGTGATCGTCCATCAGCTCGTAGGAAGGGTCGGTAATTCGCGTTGCTCGGGTCATGCTGCCGTCGCTTTATTGTGGTTGCTGCGTAGGATAATGCCCCCTTGCGCGCGACCTCGCCAGCGCCGGTGTTTATACGCTGCGGTTTTTCGCCTCGATCCACTGCGACATGTACTGCGTACTCTTGTGCGCGTGATGTCGCAGCATGCTGCCGATGAAGTTGTCCCGGCGATGGGCGGCAAGATTACGGCGGCACTGCTCCAGGCATTCAATCAGCGCCGGGCCGTGGATCGCGTGGTCGTAGCGACGGGCAAGCAACTGGCGGCCGTCTTCCTGGGCCTGGGCCCAGCGAATCGGGTCCTGATACAACGCCACGGCAGCGGCGGCCAGCGCCTGGGCGCTGTGCTCGATTGCACCCGGCCACGGCTGCTCATCGCCCATGCCTTCGGCGCCAATCGGGGTGGTGATGTTCGGCGCGCCGCAGAGCATGGCATCCGCCAGTTTGCCCTTGATGCCGGCACCAAAACGCAGCGGCGCCAGGCAGATACGCGCGGCGCTCATCACCTGTAACGCGTCTTCGGCCCAGTTCATGATGTGAAAACCCTGGGCGGGGTTGTGCAGGGCAGTGGCCTTGGGCGGCGTGTAGGAACCGTAGATATGCAGTTGGGCGCCGGGCAATTGCTGGCGGATCAACGGCCAGAGGCTGTTTTTCATCCATAACACTGCGTCCCAGTTGGGCGCGTGGCGGAAATTGCCGATGCTGAGAAAGTGTGCACGGTCTTCAAAGGGTGCGAAGGCCTCGGCCGGTGGCGTCAGCATCAGCGGGCACCAGTGGAGCAGGGCGGCGGGCACCTTGAACTGTTCGGTGAGCAGCCGGGCTTCGACGTCGGAGATCATCAAGTTGATGTCGCAGCGTAAAATCGCCGCGATCTCGCGCTTGGCCACGTCCGTGTCGGCCATCAACTGGAATTCTTCCACCAGCGCCGGGGCGAACAGTGCGCTGAAGTCGTCGCCGTGAGGGTGTGCCTTGAGATGCTCCTTGAGGCGCTGCTGGCGCGCGTCGCGCAGGCTTTGCAGGTCGCAGGTCTCCAGCACACGCAGGGCATCAGGGCAGTGTTTTTCGACGCGCCAGCCGAACTGTTCCTCCATCATGAAACGGTCGAACAGCACGATATCCGGGGCCAGCTCGCGGATAAATTCATCGAAGCTGCTGTTATTGAGTTCGATGGCGCACTCATGGATGCCCAATGCCGGCAAGTCGGCCTTGTGTTCGCCAACGGTCGCGGGGCTTGCGAAGGTAACGTCCCAACCTTGTGTCAGAAACGTCTCAAGAATCTGCATCATGTGCCCGCCGGCGGCCGAGGAGCGGGGTTCCGGCCAGACATAACCAATGACCAGGACTTTAGTGGCGGGCTGATTCATCAACAACGGATTCCTTGAGGGCTGGGTGAAAAGCGCGCAATTAAACCATAGCCGCCGTTAACAAGGCGCCGGCAGGACAATTTACGTTCGGCCATAGGTAGCCACGGCAGTTTGTGGTTAACTTCTGCCTCTCGAATTCGTTTTAATCAAACCCAGCATAAGGATTCCGTTCATGGCTCAAGTCACCCTTCGTGGTAACCCTGTCCAGGTTGAAGGCGAATTGCCGAAAACCGGTTCCACCGCCCCAGAGTTCGCCCTGACCACCGTTGATCTGTCCGAAGCAACTCTGGAAACCTTCGCCGGCAAGCGCAAAGTGTTGAACATCTTCCCAAGCGTTGACACCCCGACCTGCGCGACCTCGGTACGCAAGTTCAACGCCCAGGCCAACGACGTCAACAACACCGTCGTGCTGTGCATCTCCTCCGACCTGCCGTTTGCCCAGAAGCGTTTCTGCGGCACCGAAGGTCTGGACAACGTGCTGAGCCTGTCGGATTTCCGCAACGCCGACTTCGCCGTTGACTACGGTGTGTCTATCGCTGAAGGCCCGCTGCAGGGCCTGACCGCCCGTGCCGTGGTAGTAGTGGACGAAAACAACAACGTGCTGCACAGCGAACTGGTCAGCGAAATCGGTCAAGAGCCGAACTACGAAGCAGCCCTGGCTGTTTTGAAGTAACTGTTTCAGCGCATTACTGTCTTTTCGCAGTAACACGCTTGATAGATGATTGCGGCCTGGCCTAGTCCAGGCCGTTTTCATTTGGCGTCAGCGGTTTAGCGAAATAGCGGACGGACTAAGCTCAGAAGTTAAAAGTTGTAAGTCCAAGGTAAATAGCCGGTAAAGGCGCTTTTCTTAATGCGCCCCAGTGCTTATCTTTCAGCCTCCCAAAGTAGAAGCTCTCGCGCCCAATGGTTGATCACTCCATGCAATCCTCCCCCCGCAACTCCCGCCGCTGGCTGTTCGGCCTGCTCGTGCTGCTGGTTATCGCCGGCCTGTGCTGGAAATTCTGGCCTGGCAGCCATAAGGATGCCGCCGAGAAGAAACCGGCCGGGCACGCCGGTAAGTCGGGGATGATGCGCCCGGGCTTCGGTGGCTCTACCGGCCCGATTCCGGTGCGCGTGGCGCCGGCGGTTACGGGTGAGTTCCCGGTGTACTACAAGGCGTTGGGCACGGTGACCGCGCTCAACACCATCAATGTACGCAGCCGGGTCGGCGGTGAGCTGGTGAAGATCGCCTTTGAAGAAGGGCAGATGGTCAAGGCCGGCGACCTGCTGGCGGAAATCGACCCGCGCAGCTACCAGAACGCCTTGCTCCAGGCCCAGGGCACGCTGATGCAGAACCAGGCGCAGTTGAAAAACGCCCAGGTCGATGTGCAGCGTTACCGCGACCTGTATGCCCAGGACAGTATTGCCAAGCAGACCCTGGACACCGCCGAAGCGTTGGTCCTGCAATACCAGGGCACGGTCAAGACCAACCAGGGTGCGGTGGACGACGCCAAGCTCAACCTCGAATTCACCAAGATCCGTGCGCCGATCAGCGGCCGCGTTGGCCTGCGCCAGGTCGACGTCGGCAACCTGGTGGCTGCCAACGACACCACCTTCCTGGCGGTGATCACCCAGACCCAGCCGATCAGCGTGGTCTTCACCCTGCCGGAAAATACGCTCGACACCGTGCTCACGCGTTACCACGCCGGCAACAAGCTGCCGGTGGAAGCCTGGGACCGTGGCGACGGGAAACTACAGGCCGTCGGTGTGCTGCAGAGCCTGGACAACCAGATCGACGTGACCACCGGCACCCTGAAATTCAAGGGCCGTTTCGATAACAAGGACCAGGCGCTGTTCCCCAACCAGTTCGTCAACGTGCACCTGCTCGCCGACACCTTGCACAACGTGGTGCTGGCGCCGTCCGCTGCAATCCAGTTCGGCAACAACGGCACCTTTGTCTACAAGCTCGATGGCGACAAGAAGGTCAAGGTCCAGCCGCTGGTAGTCGGCGATACCGATGGCGACAACACCGTGATCAAGGAAGGCCTGGCCGCCGGCGACCGCGTGGTACTGGAAGGCACCGACCGCTTGAAGGACGGCAGCGACATCGAAGTGGTCAACGACAGCAGCGAAGTGCCGACCACGCCGACCGAACACCTGCAAGGCAAGCCCGCCGCAAAAGGGGAGACCGGCGCTAACGCCGGCAAGGCGCAAAAGGTCGGGTCATGAACCTGTCGCGGCTGTTTATCCTTCGCCCGGTTGCCACTACGCTGAGCATGCTGGCCATTGTCTTGGCCGGTATCATTTCCTATCGCTTGCTGCCGGTTTCGGCCTTGCCCCAGGTGGATTACCCGACCATCCGGGTGATGACCCTGTACCCCGGCGCCAGCCCGGACGTGATGACCAGCGCGGTGACGGCGCCGCTTGAGCGTCAGTTCGGGCAAATGCCCGGTCTGACCCAGATGGCGTCCACCAGCTCGGGCGGCGCGTCAGTGCTCACGCTGCGGTTCAACCTCGACATCAATATGGATGTCGCCGAGCAACAGGTGCAGGCCGCGATCAACGCCGCGACCAACCTGCTGCCCAAGGATTTACCGGCGCCGCCGGTGTACAACAAGGTCAACCCGGCAGACACCCCGGTGTTGACCCTGGCGATTACCTCCAAGACCATGTTGCTGCCCAAGTTGAATGACTTGGTGGACACGCGCATGGCGCAAAAAATCGCGCAGATCAGTGGCGTCGGCATGGTCAGCATCGCCGGTGGCCAGCGCCAGGCCGTGCGCATCAAGGTCAACCCCGAGGCCCTGGCCGCCAATGGCTTGAACCTGTCGGACGTGCGCACCTTGATCGCGGCGTCCAACGTCAACCAGCCCAAGGGCAACTTCGACGGCCCGACGCGGGTGTCGATGCTCGACGCCAACGACCAGCTGGTTTCGCCCCAGCAATACGCCGAATTGATCCTGGCCTACAACAATGGCGCACCGTTGCGCCTTAAAGACGTGGCACAGATTGTCGACGGCGCCGAAAACGAGCGCCTCGCCGCCTGGGCCAATGAAAACCAGGCCGTGCTGCTGAATATCCAGCGCCAGCCGGGCGCCAACGTGATTGAGGTGGTCGACCGCATCAAGGCGTTGCTGCCGAGCATCACCGACAACCTGCCGGCCGGTCTGGATGTGACGGTGCTCACCGACCGTACCCAGACCATCCGCGCGTCGGTCACCGATGTGCAACACGAATTGCTCATCGCCATTGCCTTGGTGGTGATGGTGACGTTCCTGTTCCTGCGCCGTGTCAGCGCGACCATCATTCCGTCGATTGCCGTACCGCTGTCGCTGATCGGCACCTTTGGCGTGATGTACCTGGCGGGTTTCTCCATCAACAACCTGACGCTGATGGCCCTGACCATCGCCACCGGGTTTGTGGTGGACGATGCCATCGTGATGCTGGAGAACATTTCACGTTACATCGAGGAGGGCGAGACGCCGCTCAATGCTGCGCTCAAGGGCGCCAAGCAGATCGGCTTTACCCTGATTTCCCTGACCTTGTCGCTGATCGCGGTATTGATCCCGCTGCTGTTCATGGCGGACGTGGTCGGGCGGCTGTTCCGCGAGTTCGCCATCACCCTGGCGGTGGCGATCCTGATTTCCCTGGTGGTCTCGCTGACCCTGACGCCGATGATGTGCGCGCGGTTGCTCAAGCGTGAACCCAAGGAAGAAGACCAGAGCCGGTTCTACAAGGCCAGCGGCGCCTGGATCGACTGGTTGATCGCGCGTTACGCAAGCATGTTGCAGTGGGTGCTCAAGCACCAGCCGCTGACCTTGCTGGTGGCTATCGCGACCCTGGGCCTGACCGTGGTGCTGTATCTGGTGGTGCCCAAGGGCTTTTTCCCGGTGCAGGACACCGGCGTGATCCAGGGTATTTCCGAGGCACCGCAGTCGATTTCGTTTGCGGCCATGAGCCAGCGTCAACAGGAGTTGGCCAAGGTCATCCTGGCTGACCCGGCGGTGGAAAGCCTGTCGTCCTATATTGGCGTGGATGGCGATAACGCCACTCTCAACAGCGGGCGTTTGTTGATCAACCTCAAGGCCCACGGCCAGCGCGACTTGAGCGCGGCCCAGGTGATTACGCGGCTGCAGCCGCAAATCGACAAGCTGGTGGGCATTCGCCTGTTCATGCAGCCGGTGCAGGACCTGACCATCGAAGACCGTGTGAGCCGCACCCAGTACCAGTTCAGCATGTCGTCGCCCGACGCCGAGTTGCTGGCGCTGTGGAGCGACAAGCTGGTACACGCCCTCAGCCAGTTGCCGGAACTCACCGACGTCGCCAGCGACCTGCAGGACAAAGGCCTGCAAGTGTTCCTGGTGATCGACCGTGATGCGGCTTCGCGCCTGGGCGTGAGTGTGTCGACCATCACCGATGCGCTGTACGACGCTTTCGGCCAACGGCAGATTTCCACCATCTACACCCAGGCCAGCCAGTACCGCGTGGTGCTGCAGGCCCAGTCCGGTGAAACCCTCGGGCCGGCAGCGCTGAACCAGATTCATGTGAAAACCACCGACGGCGGCCAGGTGCGCCTGTCGAGCCTGGCCCATGTGGAGCAGCGCCAGGCGCAGTTGGCGATTGCGCACATCGGCCAGTTCCCGGCGGTGATGATGTCGTTCAACCTGGCCCCCGGCGTCGCGCTGGGCAAAGGCGTGGAGCTGATCAACCAGACCCAGAAAGACATCGGCATGCCGGTTGGCGTGCAGACCCAGTTCCAGGGCGCGGCGCAGGCATTTGAGGCGTCGCTGTCGAGCACCTTGCTGCTGATCCTGGCGGCGGTGGTGACCATGTACATCGTGCTCGGCGTGCTCTACGAGAGTTATATCCACCCGATCACCATCCTCTCGACCTTGCCGTCGGCAGCGGTGGGCGCCTTGCTGGCGTTGCTGCTCAGCGGCAATGACCTGGGCATGATCGCGATCATCGGCATCATCCTGCTGATCGGTATCGTGAAGAAGAACGCGATCATGATGATCGACTTCGCCCTCGACGCCGAACGCAACCAGGGCCTCGACCCGCAGACGGCGATCTATCAAGCCGCGCTGTTGCGTTTCCGGCCGATCCTGATGACCACCCTGGCAGCCTTGTTCGGTGCGGTGCCGCTGATGTTGGCCACCGGCTCCGGCGCCGAGCTGCGCCAGCCGTTGGGCCTGGTGATGGTCGGCGGGTTGCTGGTGAGCCAGGTACTGACCCTGTTCACGACGCCGGTGATCTACCTGTACTTCGACCGTTTGGGCCGTCGCTGGCGCAAAGAGCCGCAAAGCCTGGAGCCGGTTGAGTCATGAACCTGTCCGGACCGTTCATTCGCCGGCCGGTAGCGACCATGCTGCTGAGCCTGGCGATCATGCTGCTCGGTGGCGTCAGCTTCAATTTGTTGCCGGTGTCGCCGCTGCCGCAGATCGACTTCCCGGTGATCGTGGTGTCGGCCAGCTTGCCCGGCGCCAGCCCCGAAGTGATGGCGTCCACCGTGGCCACGCCGCTGGAGCGTTCGTTCGGCGCGATTTCCGGCATCACCACCATGAGCAGTTCATCGAGTCAGGGCTCGACGCGGGTGATCCTGGCGTTCGACTCCGACCGTGATATCAACGGCGCGGCCCGCGAAGTGCAGGCAGCCATCAACGCCTCGCGCAACCTGCTGCCCAGCGGCATGCGCAGCATGCCGACCTACAAGAAGATCAACCCGTCCCAGGCACCGATCATGGTGCTGTCGCTGACCTCCGACGTGCTGCAAAAGGGCGAGTTGTACGACTTGGCCTCGACCATCCTTTCGCAGAGCCTGTCGCAGGTGCCGGGCGTGGGTGAAGTGCAGATCGGCGGCAGCTCCTTGCCGGCGGTACGCATCGAGCTGGAGCCCAAGGCCCTCGACCAGTACGGCGTGGCCCTCGACGACGTACGCAACACCATCGCCAACGCCAACCAGCGCCGACCCAAAGGCTCTCTTGAAGACAGCGACCGCAACTGGCAGATCCAGGCCAACGACCAACTGGAAAAGGCCAAGGATTACGAGCCGCTGCTGATTCGTTACCAGAACGGCGCCGCTTTGCGCCTGGGCGACGTGGCGAAGATCAGCGACGGCGTGGAAGACCGCTACAACAGCGGCTTTTTCAACAATGACGCGGCGGTGCTGCTGGTGATCAACCGCCAGTCCGGCGCCAACATCATCGAGACAGTCCGGCAGATCAAGGCACAGTTGCCGGCGTTGCAGGCGGTGTTGCCGTCCAGCGTCAAGCTCAACCTGGCCATGGACCGTTCGCCGGTGATCACCGCCACCTTGCATGAAGCCGAGATGACCTTGCTGATTGCCGTGGCCCTGGTGGTGCTGGTGGTGTACCTGTTCCTGGGCAACTTCCGCGCGTCCCTGATCCCGACCCTGGCGGTGCCGGTGTCGCTGGTGGGCACCTTTGCGGTGATGTACCTGTTCGGCTTCTCGTTGAACAACTTCTCGCTGATGGCGCTGATCCTGGCCACCGGCCTGGTGGTGGACGATGCCATCGTGGTGCTGGAGAACATTTCCCGACACATCGACGATGGCGTGCCGCCGATGAAGGCCGCTTACCTGGGGGCGCAGGAAGTCGGCTTTACCTTGTTGTCGATGAACGTGTCGCTGGTGGCGGTGTTCCTGTCCATCCTGTTCATGGGCGGTATCGTTACCAACCTGTTCCGCGAGTTTTCCATCACCTTGTCGGCGGCGATCATCGTCTCGCTGATCGTGTCGCTGACCTTGACCCCGATGCTTTGCGCGCGCTGGCTCAAGCCGCACGTCAAGGGCCGCATGACCGGTTTGCAGCGCTGGAGCCACAGAATCAACGAGCGCATGGTCGCGGTCTACGCGACCAGCCTGGACTGGGTACTGCGCCATCGGCGCCTGACCCTGCTGAGCCTGTTGCTCACCGTGGGCGTGAACATCGCGCTGTACGTGGTGGTGCCGAAAACCTTCATGCCGCAGCAGGACACCGGCCAGTTGATCGGGTTTGTGCGCGGCGACGACGGGCTGTCATTCAACGTGATGCAGCCAAAGATGGAGACCTTCCGCAAGGCGGTGCTCAAGGACCCGGCGGTGCTCAGCGTGGCCGGCTTTATTGGCGGCAACAACGGCACCAACAACGCCGTGATGCTGGTGCGCCTCAAGCCGATTGCCGAGCGTAAGCTCTCGGCCCAGGCGGTGATCGAGCGCATCCGCAAGGAAGTGCCGCTGGTGCCGGGCGGGCGCCTGTTCCTGATGGCCGACCAGGACCTGCAATTTGGCGGCAGCCGCGACCAGACCAGTGCGCAGTATTCATACATTCTGCAAAGCGGCGACCTGGCGGCGTTGCGCCTGTGGTATCCGAAAGTGGTCGCCGCCTTGCGCGAATTGCCGGAGCTGACCGCCATCGACGCCCGAGAAGGCCGTGGTGCGGCGCAGGTGACGCTGGTGGTCGACCGCGACCAGGCCAAGCGCCTGGGCATCGACATGAGCATGGTCACGGCAGTGCTGAACAACGCCTACAGCCAGCGGCAGATTTCGACCATCTATGACAGCCTCAACCAATACCAGGTGGTGATGGAGGTCAACCCGAAATACGCCCAGGACCCGATTACCCTGAACCAGATGCAGGTGATTACCTCCACCGGTGCGCGGGTGCCGTTGTCGACCATTGCCCATTACGAAAACAGCCTGGCCGACGACCGCGTCAGCCATGAAGGCCAATTCGCCTCGGAAAACATTGCCTTCGACATGTCGCCCGGGGTGACGGTGGAGCAGGGCACGGCCGCCATCGAACGGGCGATTGCCAAGGTGGGCTTGCCTGAAGATGTGATCGCCAAAATGGCCGGCACCGCCGATGCGTTTGCGGCAACCCAGAAAGGCCAGCCGTTCATGATCCTCGGCGCGTTGGTGGCGGTGTACCTGGTGTTGGGCATTCTGTATGAAAGCTACATTCACCCGCTGACCATTCTTTCGACCTTGCCGTCGGCCGGTGTCGGCGCGTTGCTCTCGATCTACCTGCTGGGCGGCGAGTTCAGCCTGATCTCGTTGCTGGGGCTGTTCCTGCTGATCGGGGTGGTGAAGAAGAACGCGATCCTGATGATCGACCTGGCGCTGCAGTTGGAGCGCCACGACGGCATGAGCCCGTTGGAATCGATTCGCAGCGCCTGCCTGTTGCGGCTGCGGCCGATCCTGATGACCACGCTCGCCGCCATCCTTGGCGCCTTGCCGTTGCTGCTCGGCTCGGGCGACGGCGCAGAAATGCGCCAGCCCCTGGGCCTGACCATTATCGGCGGCCTGGTGTTCAGCCAGATCCTGACCCTTTACACCACCCCGGTGGTTTACCTCTATCTTGACCGCGCGCGCCACCGCTTCAACGCTTGGCGCGGTGTGCGTACCGATGCTGCCTTGGACACTGCACTATGACCGATTCAACCACTGCCATGTGGCGAGGGAGCTTGCTCCCGCTGGGCTGCGCAGCAGCCCCAAAAAACCTGCGCCACACCCCACGCATCGGCAATGGTGTAAAGGTGTTGGCCATGGTGCTGTGCGGTGCATTGCTCAGCGCTTGCGCCATCGGCCCCGATTACAAACGGCCGGACGTGATCGAACCCGCGCAATTCAAGGAGGCCCAGGGCTGGACTCAGGCGACACCCAGCGATTCGCTGGCGCGTGGCGCCTGGTGGGAGCTGTACGGCGATCGCCAGTTGAATGACCTGGTCACGCGTCTGAACACTTCCAACCAGACCGTGGCCCAGGCCGAAGCACGTTTTCGCCAGGCCCAGGCCCAAGTGCGCAGCGCGCGCGGTGCATTTTTCCCCACGGTGGACCTGAGCGCCGGGAAAACCCGCGCCAGCCAAGGCACGGGCAGCAGTAACGCGAGCCTCAGCAGTTCCAGCAGCGGTATCCGCGACACCCTCAACGCGCAATTGGGCGTGAGTTGGGAGGCGGATGTGTGGGGCAAATTGCGCCGTGGTCTGGAAGCCAATGAAGCCACGGCCGAGGCCAGCTCGGCGGACCTGGCGGCGATGCGTTTGAGCCAGCAATCTGAACTGGTGCAGGACTATCTGCAACTGCGGGTCATGGATGAACAGACCCGGTTGTTGCAGGCCACGCTGGACACCTATCAGCGTTCGCTGAAAATGACCGAAAACCAATACCGCGCGGGCGTGTCCGGCAAAGATGCGATTGCCCAGGCGCAAACCCAGCTCAAGACCACCCAGGCGAGCCTGATCGATCTGATCTGGCAGCGGGCCCAGCTGGAGAACGCGATTGCGGTGTTGATCGGTGAGGCACCGGCCAATTTCAACTTGGCGGTGAGCAAGGACATCCCGGCGTTGCCACAGATTCCTGTGAGCCTGCCGTCGCAATTGCTGGAACGTCGTCCGGACATCGCCTCGGCTGAGCGTTCGGTGATTGCCGCGAACGCGAATATCGGTGTGGCCAAGGCGGCTTATTATCCGGATTTGACCTTGAGTTTGGCGGGTGGGTATTCCAGCAGCACTTATGCCGATTGGATCAGCTTGCCGAATCGCTTCTGGTCGGTGGGGCCGAAGTTGGCGATGACCTTGTTCGACGGCGGGCAGCGGTCGGCGGAGGTTGATCGGACGGTGGCGTCCTACGATGAGACGGTGGCGAAGTATCGCCAGACGGTGCTGGATGGTTTCCGTGAAGTGGAAAACTACATGGTGCAGTTGAAGGTACTGGAAGACGAGGCGGTGGTGAGCAATGAAGCCTTGGAGGCGGCGCGGGAGTCGCTGCGGTTGACCGAAAACCAGTACAAGGCGGGGCTGATTGCTTATCTGGATGTGGTGACGGTGCAGGCTACGGCGCTGAGTAACGAGCGGACGGTGCTGACGTTGCTGCAGACACGGTTGGTGGCGAGTGTGCAGTTGATTGCAGCGTTGGGTGGTGGCTGGGATGGGCAGACTGCTCTGACGCAGAAGAAATGACCGAGGACATATCAACCTGAGGGTAGAAGCAAAAGCGGGGCAACAGCACATCTACCTGAGGTACTGAGATCCAACTGTGGGAGCGGGCTTGCTCGCGAATGCGGTGGGTCAGTTGAACATGAGCTGGCTGACCCACCGCTTTCGCGAGCAAGCCCGCTCCCACATTTGATTGAGTGCAGCCTCAAGCCAGTAGATTGACGTCAAAACGCCACTAATGGCCCTGTGATAATTAATCAACTGCCCAATAATTATTCTCGCTACAATCGCCCGCTTTGCCATCTGGCACGGGCGTTCCACGCCCGTCAGTTCTGAGAAACCCCATGCTGATCGGTAGTTATTCCCCCTCCCTGGTGGTGATTTCCCTCTTCGTCGCGATCCTGGCGTCTTACACCGCGCTGGACCTGGCCGGCCGCATCGCGACCGCCAAAGGCCGGGCCGTCTATGGGTGGATCGCGGGCGGTGCATTGGCGATGGGCGTCGGTGTCTGGTCGATGCACTTTATTGGCATGTTGGCCTTGCGCCTGCCATTTGCCCTCGGGTTTGACCTGGGCATCACCGCGCTGTCGCTACTGATTGCCGTGTTGTCCAGCGGCTTCGCCTTATGGCTGGTCAGCCAACCCCGTCTGCCGGCATGGCAGCTGGCGTTTGGCGCGCTGATCATGGGGGCAGGTATCAGCAGCATGCACTACACCGGCATGGCCGCCATGCGCATGACCCCCGGTATCGATTACGACCCAACCCTGTTTGGTGCTTCGTTGCTGATCGCTGTCGGGGCCTCCGGCGCTGCGTTGTGGATCGCCTTCAA
The DNA here is from genome assembly GCF_013385735.1 of Pseudomonas sp. D2002. Lineage (NCBI taxonomy): Bacteria > Pseudomonadati > Pseudomonadota > Gammaproteobacteria > Pseudomonadales > Pseudomonadaceae > Pseudomonas > Pseudomonas sp. D2002. The sequence continues at coordinate 38,388 of NZ_JACAPL010000019.1, forward strand.
CCTGCGTCGCAACACACCTTACGTGCGCCTGGCGCGTGGTGGCGCAGCCGTGGTGATGGGCATTGCGATTGTGGGCATGCACTACACCGGCATGGCCGCCGCGCAGTTTGATGACAACAGTTTCTGCGGCGCCGCGTTGACGGGGCTCAGCGGCAAGGGCCTGGACAATCTGGTGCTGGTCACCAGCCTGGCGGTGTTGATCATCGCGCTGCTGACCTCGTTGCTCGACGCGCGCCTCGAAGCGCGCACCGCCGTGCTCGCCGACTCCCTGACCCTGGCCAATCAGGAACTGACCCACCTGGCCCTGCACGACATGCTTACCGGCCTGCCCAATCGCACCTTGCTCGCCGACCGCATTCAGCAAGCCATCCAGGCCGTGAAGGAGCAGGGCGGTTGCTTTGCCCTGATGTTTATCGACCTGGACGGCTTTAAACCGGTCAACGATGCCTTTGGTCATCACATGGGTGACCAATTGCTGCGCGAAGTGGGCTTGCGTCTGCGCGAGGATCTGCGCAGCCAGGACACTCTGGCACGCATCGGCGGTGATGAATTCGTGTTGCTGGTGCAATTGACCCAGCCGGACGATGCCTTGGGCCTCGCCGAGCGCCAGGTCGGCCTGATCAACCGGGCGTTCACGGTGGCCGAGCATGAGCTGAAGATTTCCGCCAGCCTCGGCATCGCGCTGTACCCCGGCAATGGCGGCAACCCTCAGGAACTGTTGATGAATGCCGACGCCGCCATGTACCACGCCAAGGGCATGGGCAAGAACGGCTACAGCTTCTTTGATGTGTCGATGAACACCAATGCGCGCAAACAACTGCAGTTGTTGCAGGACCTGCGCAATGCCCTTGAGCACAATCAACTGCGGCTGTATTACCAGCCCAAGTTCGACGCGCTCAGCGGTCTCCCGGTGGGTGCCGAGGCGCTGTTGCGCTGGGAGCATCCGCAGCAGGGGTTATTGTTGCCGGCCGCCTTTATCGAGTTGGCGGAGAAGTCCGGGTTGATCATCGCCATCGGCGAGTGGGTGCTGAATGAAGCCTGTCGCCAGATGCGCCTGTGGTACGCCCAGGGTTATGAAGACTGGCGCATCGCGGTGAACCTGTCGGCATTGCAGTTCTGCCATGCAGGGCTGGTCAAAAGTGTCGCCGCAGCGCTCGACCGCCATCAGTTGCCGGCCAATAGCCTGACCCTGGAAATCACTGAAACTACCGCCATGAGCGATGCCGACGCGAGCATGACGGTATTGCAGCAGCTGTCGGACATGGGCGTCGACCTGTCCATCGACGATTTCGGCACCGGCTATTCCAGCCTGATGTACCTCAAGCGCCTGCCGGCCAACGAGCTGAAGATAGACCGCGGTTTTGTCCGCGATCTGGAACACGACAGTGACGACGCGGCCATCGTCTCGGCCATCGTTGCCCTCGGCCAGGCCCTTGGCCTGCGCATTGTCGCCGAAGGCGTAGAGACCGATATGCAACAGAGTTTCCTGACGCGCTTGGGTTGCAACGCCCTGCAAGGCTACTTGCTGGGGCATCCCTTGCCGGCCGACGGTTTCATGGCCGACATCCTGCGGGCCGAAGCTGCAGCCGCGCCTGACAAAAGCCGTGGTTGACGGGTATTCTTGGATCCAACCTTACACAAATGGTTGAATCAGGAGACCGCACGCATGGACAAAGTCGTCATCATCACCGGGGGCAGCCGTGGCATCGGCGCCGAGACGGCATTGCTGGCCGCCCGCGAGGGTTACCGCATCTGCATCAACTATCAGTCTGACGAAGCAGCTGCCCACCGTGTGCTGGAGCAGGTTCGTGGCCTGGGTGCCCAGGCGATCGCGGTGCGCGCGGACGTCAGCATCGAGGACGAGGTGATTGCGCTGTTCAGCCGCGTGGACGCTGAGCTGGGGCGTGTCACCGCGCTGGTCAATAACGCCGGCACCGTCGGGCAAAAATCGCGGGTTGATGAGATGTCCGAATTCCGCATCCTGAAAATCCTGAAGACCAATGTGCTGGGGCCGATCCTGTGCGCCAAGCACGCGGTGCTGCGCATGTCGCCCAAACATGGCGGGCAGGGCAGCAGTATCGTCAACGTGTCGTCGGTGGCCGCGCGCCTGGGTTCGCCGGGCGAATACGTCGACTACGCCGCCTCCAAGGGCGCGTTGGACACCTTCACCCTTGGCCTGTCGAAAGAGGTGGCGGGTGAGGGTATTCGCGTCAACGCCGTGCGCCCTGGCTACATCTTTACCGACTTCCACGCCCTCAGCGGCGACCCGGACCGCGTCAGCAAACTGGAATCGGGTATCCCCATGGCCCGTGGCGGGCGCCCGGATGAAGTGGCGGAAGCGATTATCTGGTTGCTGTCGGACAAGGCTTCGTACACCACGGGTACATTCCTGGATTTGGGCGGCGGTCGTTAACGTGTCGCCTGATCAGGTTGGCAGATAGCGCAGCGTTTCATAGCCGTGCCAGGAAAACTGCTGGAGCAGCGAGGCTTCCGAGTTGTGCAGGTTGCCAAAGCCGTCTTCGGAAAACCCGTCGATATAGCCATTGCGGCTTTGGCTGGCGTTCAGGGTTCGGTCGTCCACGTTATCGATAAAACGCAGTACTTTGTCGAGGTCGTAGGCCGCATCGGCCCTGGCTTGCGGATCGGGGTTGGCATCCGTCCAGTCACCAACCTGCTTTTTGAGGTCTTCACCCACCTGGTAATAATCGCGGCCTTCCAGGAAGCGTTTCATGACCGAGCTTTGCTCGATAATCCGTTCTGCCGAGCGGTGGTCGCCGGGCGGCCGGCCCATGGGGCCGGTCATTTCGCGCACTTGATTTTGCTCCGCTGCACGCATGTAGTTGGGTGGGACAGGCAAGGGATTAAAACCTGAGGGCGATAAGCGGGTCATAAAAAACCTTAATGTTGACTAAGAAAACGCACATTCCAGTGTGGGAAAAGTGCACCTTCCTATGTGGTCCAGGCTTGGGTTTGGTTCCAACTCAAAAAGAGCGAACGATCCGCCCCAGCGTCTCCATCGCCTTCTCCGACGCCTCTGTCCAGGGGCTGCCATAGTTCAAGCGAATGCAGTTGCGAAAGCGCTGGGTCGCCGAAAAAATCGGCCCCGGCGCAATACTGATGCCCTGGGCCAGGGCCATCTGGAACAGCTTCAACGAATCGGTCTTCTCCGGCAGTTCCAGCCACAGAAAGTACCCGCCGGCCGGCTGGCTGACCCGTGTCTGTGCCGGGAAGTAACGCGCGATGGCCGCGAGCATGGCGCTTTGCTGTTCTTCCAGCGCGTAACGTAATTTGCGCAGGTGCCGGTCATAGCCGCCATGTTGCAGGTAGTCGGCAATTGCCGCCTGGGCCGGCATCGAGGGGCACAGTGAGGTCATCAGCTTCAAACGCTCGACTTTCTGCGCATAGCGCCCGGCCGCCACCCAGCCGACGCGGTAACCTGGGGCCAGGCTCTTGGCAAAGGAGCCGCAGTGCATGACCAGGCCTTCGGTGTCGAAGGCCTTGGCCGGCTTCGGCGCCTGTTGCCCGTAATACAGCTCCGCATACACATCGTCTTCGATCAGCGGGACTTGATGGCTGCGCAGCAGTTCTACCAGCGCTTGTTTTTTCGCCTCCGGCACCGTGGCACCCATGGGGTTCTGGAAGCTGGTCATGGCCCAGCAGGCCTTGATCGGGTAGCGCTCAAGGCTTTGTGCCAAGGCGTTGAGGTCGATACCGTCGCGCGGGTGCACAGGGATTTCCACGGCCTTGAGCTTCAGGCGCTCCAGCACTTGCAGGCAGGCATAAAACGCCGGTGCTTCAATCGCGACCAGGTCGCCGGGCTCGGTCACCGCCTGCAGGCACAGGTTCAGCGCTTCCAGGGCGCCATTGGTGATCAGCAATTCTTCCATGGGCAGCATCAGCCCACCGACCATGTAGCGCAGGGCAATCTGCCGGCGCAATTGCGGGTTGCCGGGCGACATGTCGGTGACCACCAGGCGCGGGTCCATCTCACGGCTGGCACTGGCCAGGGAGCGCGCCAGGCGTGGCAACGGGAACAGCATCGGGCTGGGGAAGGCCGAGCCGAAGGGCACGGTGTTGGGGTCCTTGATGGAGTCGAGCACCGAAAACACCAGCTCACTCACGTCCACTTCAGTGGACTCATGCACCTGCTCGCTCACCACCGGCTCGGAGAATGGGCTCGGCGCGTGGGTGTTGACGAAGTAGCCGGAACGCGGCCGTGCGCGGATCAGGCCACGGCGCTCCAGCAGGTAGTAAGCCTGGAATACCGTGGACGGGCTGACCCCGTGGGTCTGGCTCGCATAGCGCACCGACGGCACGCGCTGGCCGGGCCCGAGCACGCCGGAGCGGATCAGTTCTGCGATGTCATCGGCGAATTTTTCGTAGCGTTTCATGAGGGCCTAATTAGCTTTCTAAAATTATACGCAGGATTAAATGTGGGAGCTGGCTTGCCTGCGATAGCGATGCCACAGCCAGATTTATCCTTGGCTGACCGGACGCTATCGCAGGCAAGCCAGCTCCCACCTTTATCGCTTAGCGGCTCAGCGGTTGATCGGCGCCACAAAGCGGCTGTCGGCAGCACTGTAAACCCACGGTTCATCCACATCCGTGACCTTGAACCGCAAGGTCTGCGAACTGCTTGCCGGCTTATCGTCCAGCAACGCCACCGACACCGGTATATCGCTGATTTCCCCCGGCGCCAGGCTGATCTCGGTCTTGCCTTGCAACTGGAAACCCTCAGCATCGACCAGCTCCAGGCGGTAGTCCTGACGCTGCTGCGTTTTGTTGATGACCTTGAGGCTGTAGATGTTTTCGATCAAGCCCTGGCTGTTTTCGCGGAACATGCCCCGGTCCTTGGTCACGTCCAGCGACACCATTGGCCTCCCCACCAAGGCCACCACCAGGGCCGCGATCATCACCAGCAGCACGGCACTGTAGCCGATCAGCCGTGGCCTGAGCAGTTGGGTGCTACCACCCTGCAGTTGATGTTCGCTGGTATAGCTGACCAGGCCACGGGCATAGCCCATTTTGTCCATGATCGAGTCGCAGGCATCAATGCAGGCTGCGCAGCCGATGCATTCCATCTGCAGGCCGTCACGGATATCGATGCCGGTGGGGCACACTTGCACGCAGAGCTGGCAGTCGATGCAATCACCCAGGCCGACGTCGGCAGGCTTGGCGTCGCGTTTGCGTGGCCCACGGTTTTCTCCACGCGCGGTGTCGTAGGAAATGGTCAGGGTGTCCTTGTCGAACATCACGCTCTGGAACCGCGCATAGGGGCACATGTGCATGCACACCGCTTCACGCAGCCAACCGGCGTTGAGGTAGGTGGCAGCGGTGAAAAACAGCACCCAGAACAGGCTCACGCCGCCCATTTGCCAGGTCAGCAGCTCCATGGCCAAGGGGCGAACGGGTGTGAAATAGCCGACAAACGTCAGCCCGGTAAGCACGCTGATGCCCAGCCACAACGTATGTTTGGCTGCACGTCGCGCCAGCTTGTTCAGGCTCCAGGGCGCCGCTTGCAGTTTGATGCGCTGGTTGCGTTCGCCTTCTGTGACCTTTTCACACCACATGAACAGCCAGGTAAACGAGCTTTGCGGGCAGGTGTAGCCGCACCACACTCGGCCTGCGAAGACGGTAACGGCAAACAGGCCGAAGGCGCAGATGATCAGCAGCGCTGACAACAGGATGAAGTCCTGAGGCCAGAACGTCGCACCGAAAATATGGAACTTGCTTTCAGCCAGGTCCCACAGCACCGCTTGGCGCCCACCCCAGTTCAGCCACACGGTGCCGAAAAACGCCAGAAACAGCAGGCCTGCACCGCTCACGCGCAAGGTGCGGAACAGGCCGGTGAAACTGCGGGTATGGATCAGGTTGTCGCTGGATTTGGCCTTCACCTTCTTTGGGTGTATGGGCTCAAAGGTTTCCACGGTTGGGATTCTTTCGCTCATGGTCGTTCGCTCATCAGCCTCCATCAGGCGAATGAACTATGAACGCCGCACTGTTTGCGTAACAGGCTCAGCTATGGCGATAAAAAGCAGATCAGATGGGTTGCTCAAACAGGCCTGCGACGATCTGCTGCACCCCGTGGCGCGTGGAATGCAGCGCTTTCAATCGCATGCTGATACAGATCAATCAGATCACCGAATCACTGTCGGTAGCCTTCAAGTGTTTACGCCCGTCCTCGGCACCGGCCACGGTCAAGGCGTCGGCCTCGGCTTCGGTGATGTAGATCCTGTCGTTATCCACTGTGACAAAAGACATGGCTTTGAGACTGTCGGTAGTGACTGTCACATCCACGGCGGGCACGCTGCGCTCCTGGCCGCTTTCGTCGACCTTGAAATAGCACGTCTGGTTTTCGATACGGACTGGCATGGTGATTTCCTTTCCCTGAGCTGGTGAACGTTAGGGTTCGGGGCCATGTCAACGGTTCCAGGCAACTGACTGGCGGTCGCCGCTGTCAACCTTTTACCAACTCTTACAAAGGACTGCTTTCCATGGACGCCTTGTGGCATGAAGTGTGGCAAACCTTGCAAGCCGAATTCGCTGACATAGGCGATGCCAAGCAACTCACCCAGATCACCGTGCGCTTGCTGATTGCCGCGATCCTGGGCGGTATTCTCGGATTTGAGCGCGAGCACAAAGGCAAGGCGGCGGGTGTACGCACCCATATGCTGGTGGCGTTGGGCGCAGCCCTCTTTGTGCTGGTGCCACAGATGTCCGGCAATCAGGCCGATGCCATGAGTCGGGTGGTGCAGGGCGTCATTGCGGGCATCGGCTTTCTCGGCGCCGGCACTATCCTCAAAGGCAAAGAAGATGAAGAGGGCCATGTCAAAGGTCTGACCACCGCCGCCGGCCTGTGGATGACCGCAGCGATTGGGGTCGCTGCCGGAATGGGCCGTGAATCTACAGCGGTGCTCAGTACGTTGTTGGCCTTGGCGGTATTTAGCGTGATGCCCAGGATTGTCAGGGCATTCGAGGCCTCTGATGACCACCGGTCAGACCACTAGGTCCTTTTCTTTCACGTGGCCGAATATCTTCGCGACCAGCGCGGGCTCCCCTTTGTTGCCGGAAATCACCAGCACAGTGGCATTATTTTCACGTGAGTATTTCAACTGCATTTCGCCACTGGCACCGGATAACTGGTTGACCCAGTGCAGGGGTTTATTGAGTTGCTTGCTAATACCCGTGACGTCGATTTTGTCTCGGTCAGAGACGAAATCCCTGATTTCGCAGGGGTGTTCAAGGGTGGATGCCGCGGTATTACTGACGCTGTAGGTTTTGGAATGCTGTGTGTGGTCAGGTTCGCGGTATCTCTCTGGCCTCAAACCTTCAGGGTGTGAAAATTGCAGCCCCCCGATCGCTTTATGCACCTCGGTGGCAATGTCGCAAAGGTGGCTACCCTTGGCGTGCAGGTCATTCATAAAGTCATGAATGCTGTTCAGGCGGGGCTGCTCTTTTCGGGAAAAGTCGCGGACCATTTCAAAGCGACCACTCTCCGGGGCCATTATCAAACGGGCCTTTAGATCGAACAGTAACGAGTCCACGTGTCTGCGGTAGGCCTCGACCTGCTCGTTCGCGATAGGATCGAACGCAGTGTTGATCGACTCTTGTTTTAACTGGGTCTCGATCTTGCCAAGGGTCTTTATGCAAGACGCCGCGTTCGGGCCGCTCAACACGCCTTTGATGTTGTCTGCGGTCAACACACGGTCGATCTTTTCGAAGTGGGCTTTTGACTGCTCGGATTTAGGGTGGCGCATCATCTGGTCGAGCGTTTTAGGGGTTAGCTGGGCACTGAGGTCGTCGAGCTCGGCTTCGATTTTGGCCCGGCTTTCAGGCGTCATTTTGGGCTCATCGGGGCGCATTGGCTCCCGTGCGCTGTTGGGGCCGGACTGGAGCAGGTCGTCCACGGCTTTGGCAGACACGACTTCGGGTGCCGGGGGGCTGACGGGGGAAATAGCGTGGATTGGCGGTGCGTCTGAGCGAGCTTGCGATGGGGTATGGATGGTCGACATGATGATTCCTCATAGACGGATCGGCTGAACGCTGGGGCCTCGGACTTGGCGTTGAGGTCAGCGTAAAGTCAGTATGGGAAGTATCGGGTCGGTTGGAGTTAGGGCTTTCCCTTTTAAGTAAGTGGGAAATTTCGACTATTAACGTCCGCCTGCACGTCTTGGTGCAAGTGCCACCCTCACGCGGATCGAGCAAGCGGACGCCGAACCTACAGCGAATACGTCAGAGGATGACCGGCGGCTCGCTCGTTGGGGGTTCCTGCACGGGCGGCGGCTCATTTTCAGGGGGTTCCTGTTCAGGAATCGGCGATGGCTGCGCAGGCGGTAATGTCGGGTCGTCGATGTTCGGGTCAGGTGTTTCAGCCGGAATCGGGATATTCATCGGTGTGGCCTCCTTTGTGCTTTGCTCTACCGGTGGACAACCGCCGGGGAGATTTGATTCCCCGCCCAATGGCGGTATATCCACCTGAACTTTTGCACTCACGGCAGGCTCGGACCTATTACGGCCCTGCTCAGGGAGAGCGCTGCCGCCTCAGAATTCGGATCAAGCAAAGAGCGTCCACAGGGCGTAAGGGGAAGATGCTCGATGACTGCTGAAACACTGGCTCCAGACGACTCCACATTACCGCTGTCCCAGGCGTTGCTATTGCCCAGGATCGCTATCGAAAGTACTGCACCGGTGATCGACGGCGGCGAATTCGCCGTCAAGGCCGTGGTTGGCCAACGGGTGACTGTCACCAGCAAGGTGTTTGCCGACGGCCACGACAAGCTGGCCGTGCTGATCCGCTGGCGCCCGCTGCAAGACGAAAGCTGGCACAGCGTGGTCATGGCCGACGTCGGCAATAACGGTTGGGAAGGCGCGTTTACGGTCGCTCAGCAAGGCCCCCATGAATATTGCATCGAAGCCTGGATCGATACGTTTGCCAGCTTCTGCTACGAATTGCGTAAAAAGCACGAAGCCGGCGTGCCGGTCAGCCTTGAGCTGCAGGAAGGCCGCAGCCTGGTGCTGCAGGCAGCCGAGCGCAGTGACAATGAGCTGCGTGACCGCTTGATGCTGCTGCACCACGAACTCTCCGGGCTGCTGGAAACCGAGCAGGTCGCACAGTTCCTGCACGACGACAGTGCGCACTTGATGACCCAGGCCGATCACCGCGCCTACTTGAGCGTCAGCCCCGTCTACCCGATTGATGTGGAACGTGAGGCTGCGCAGTTCGCCAGCTGGTATGAGCTGTTTCCCCGCTCGATCACCGACGATCCTGCGCGCCATGGCACGTTCAACGATGTGCACTCACGGCTGTCGATGATCCATGACATGGGCTTTGACGTGCTGTATTTCCCGCCAATCCACCCGATTGGCCGCAGCCACCGCAAAGGTAAGAACAATTCCCTGACGGCAGGCCCGGATGATCCTGGCAGCCCGTACGCAATTGGCAGCGAGGAGGGCGGCCACGAGGCCATCCACCCGCAACTGGGCAGCCGCGACGACTTCCGCCGCCTGGTCAAGGCCGCCGCCGACCATGGCCTGGAAATCGCCCTGGACTTTGCGATCCAGTGCTCCCAGGACCACCCGTGGCTCAAAGAGCATCCCGGCTGGTTCAACTGGCGCCCGGACGGCACGATCAAATACGCCGAAAACCCGCCGAAGAAATACCAGGACATCGTCAACGTCGACTTCTATGCCGCCGACTCGATCCCAAGCCTGTGGACCGAGTTGCGCGACATCGTGGTGGGCTGGGTGGAAGAGGGCGTGAAGACCTTTCGCGTCGACAACCCACACACCAAGCCGCTGCCGTTCTGGCAATGGCTGATCAGCGACGTGCGCTCCAGGCACCCCGAGGTGATCTTCCTCGCCGAAGCATTCACCACCCCGGCGATGATGGCGCGCCTGGGCAAGGTCGGTTACTCGCAGAGTTACACCTATTTCACCTGGCGCAACACCAAGGCCGAGCTGAGTGAATACTTTGCCCAGTTGAACGAGTCGCCGTGGCGCGAGTGCTACCGGCCTAACTTCTTCGTCAATACGCCGGATATCAACCCGGGCTTCCTGCATGAGTCGGGTCGCCCAGGCTTCTTGATCCGCGCCGCGTTGGCCACCATGGGCTCAGGCTTATGGGGCATGTATTCAGGCTTCGAATTGTGCGAAGCCGCGCCGGTGCCGGGCAAGGAAGAGTACCTGGACTCGGAGAAGTACGAGATCCGCCCGCGCGACTTCACGGCGCCGGGCAACATCATTGCTGAAATCGCCCAACTCAACCGCATTCGCCGGCAGAACCCGGCACTGCAAACGCACCTGGGCCTGAAGCTCTACAACGCCTGGAATGACAACATTCTGTACTTCGGCAAACGCAGTGAAGACGGCAGCAATTTCATCCTGGTGGCGGTCAACCTCGATCCGTTCAATGCCCAGGAAGCGAACTTCGAGTTGCCGCTGTGGGAAATGGGCTTGCCGGATGATGCCCAGACCCAGGGCGAAGACTTGATGAGCGGCCATCGCTGGACCTGGTACGGCAAGACCCAGTGGATGCGGCTGGAGCCGCAGATGCCGTTCGGTATATGGCGGTTCACCACGCCCTGAGCCTGACAGAGGTCAACTGTGGGAGCGGGCTTGCTCGCGAATGCAGTGGGTCAGTTAACGAATTCATCAGCTGACACACCACATTCGCGAGCAAGCCCGCTCCCACATTGACCGCGTCCAGCCTGCAAAAAAATCAGAATTTTCAGGAGTTTCCAATGGCGAAGAAACCCAAGGCTGCCACCTTTATCAAAGACCCGCTCTGGTACAAGGACGCGGTGATCTACCAGGTTCACGTCAAATCCTATTTCGACTCCAACAACGACGGCATCGGTGACTTTCCCGGGCTGATCGCCAAGCTCGACTACATCGCCGACCTGGGTGTGAACACCATCTGGCTGTTGCCGTTCTACCCCTCGCCACGCCGTGACGACGGCTATGACATCGCCGAATACCGTGGCGTGCACAGCGACTATGGGACCATGGCCGACGCCAAACGCTTTATCGCCGAGGCGCACAAACGCGGGCTGCGGGTGATCACCGAACTGGTGATCAACCACACCTCCGACCAGCACCCCTGGTTCCAGCGAGCACGCAAGGCCAAGCCGGGTTCGGCGGCCCGGGATTTCTACGTCTGGTCCGACGACGACCAGAAATACGACGGCACGCGGATCATCTTCCTCGACACCGAAAAGTCCAACTGGACCTGGGACCCGGTCGCCGGCCAGTATTTCTGGCACCGTTTCTACTCCCACCAGCCGGACCTGAATTTCGACAACCCGCAAGTCATGAAAGCGGTGCTGTCGGTGATGCGCTATTGGCTCGACATGGGCATCGACGGCCTGCGCCTGGACGCCATTCCCTACCTGATTGAGCGCGACGGCACCAATAACGAAAACCTGCCGGAAACCCACGACGTCCTCAAGCAGATCCGCGCCGAAATCGACGCCCATTACCCGGACCGCATGCTGCTGGCCGAAGCCAACCAGTGGCCGGAAGACACACAGCTCTACTTCGGCGACAAGAAGGGCGACGACGGCGATGAATGCCATATGGCCTTTCACTTCCCACTGATGCCACGTATGTACATGGCGTTGGCCCAGGAAGATCGCTTCCCCATCACCGATATTCTGCGCCAGACTCCGGAGATTCCGGCCAATTGCCAATGGGCGATCTTCCTGCGCAACCACGATGAACTGACCCTGGAAATGGTCACCGACAAAGAGCGCGACTACCTGTGGAATTACTACGCCGCTGACCGTCGTGCCCGCATCAACCTGGGCATTCGTCGGCGCCTGGCGCCGCTGGTGGAGCGTGACCGCCGCCGCGTCGAGTTGCTCAACAGCCTGCTGCTGTCGATGCCCGGCACGCCAACCTTGTACTACGGCGACGAAATCGGCATGGGCGATAACATTTACCTCGGCGACCGCGACGGCGTGCGCACGCCGATGCAGTGGTCCATCGACCGTAATGGCGGCTTCTCGCGCGCCGACCCGGCCAGCCTGGTGCTGCCGCCGATCATGGACCCGCTTTACGGCTACCAGTCGGTCAACGTCGAAACCCAGGCCCAGGACCCGCATTCGCTGCTCAACTGGACCCGGCGCATGCTCGCAGTGCGTAAGCAGTCCAAGGCCTTTGGCCGTGGCAGCTTGAAAATGCTTTCGCCGAGCAACCGCCGCATCTTGGCCTACACCCGTGAATTCACCGGCGAAGACGGGCGCACGGAAATCATCCTGTGCGTGGCCAACGTGTCGCGCAGTGCCCAGGCGGCTGAGCTGGACCTGTCGGCCTTCGCTGGCATGGTGCCGGTGGAAATGCTCGGCGGTAATGCCTTCCCGCCAATCGGCCAGCTGAATTTCCTGCTGACCCTGGCACCGTACGGTTTCTACTGGTTCGTGCTGGCGGCGGAAAACCAGATGCCGAGCTGGCATGTGCAACCGGCGCAAAGCATCCCGGACTTCACCACGCTGGTGTTAAAAAAACGCATGGAAGAGTTGCTCGAAGAGCCGTGCCGCACCACCCTGGAGCAGACTTCACTGCCGGCATGGCTGCCCAAGCGGCGTTGGTTCGCCGGCAAGGACGTGGCCATCGACAGCGTGCGCATTGCCTACGGCGTGCGTTTCGGCGACCCACAGCACCCGGTGCTGCTCAGCGAAATTGAAGTCAGCAGCGGTGGCCAGGTCAGTCGTTATCAGCTGCCATTCGGCTTCCTCGCCGAAGACCAGTTCACCAGTGCCTTGCCACAGCAACTGGCCCTGGCCCGTGTACGCCGCACGCGTCAAGTCGGGTTGGTGACCGATGCCTTCAGCCTTGAGCACTTTATTCGTGCGGTGATCCACGGCTTGCAAGCCGGCACCGTACTGAACACCCCCGAAGGCGATTTGCGCTTTGAGGCCACGCCGCATCTGGCCAGTTTGCACCTGAGCGATGAGTCGCAGGTTCGCTATCTGTCGGCCGAGCAGTCCAACAGTTCGGTGGTGGTGGGCGAAAGTCTGGTGCTCAAGCTGATCCGTAAGGTCAGCAGCGGTGTGCACCCGGAGCTGGAAATGAGCGCCTACCTGACCGCCGCCGGTTACCCGAACATTTCGCCCTTGCTCGGATCGATGATTCGGCGTGATGCCCAGGGCGAAGACAACCTGTTGATGATTGCCCAAGGCTATTTGAGCAATCAGGGCGATGCCTGGGCCTGGACGCAGAACAGCCTGGAACGCGCGATTCGCGACGAGCTGGCCGAAGCCATCTCTGAACAGGAACAGCACTACAACGCACTCGGCGAGTTGCAGGATTTTGCCGGCCTGCTCGGCCAGCGCCTGGGTGAAATGCACGTGGTGCTGGCGGCGAAAACCGCCAATAAAGACTTCAAGCCCGAAGCGACTACCGTCAAGGACACCCAGGCCTGGGCCAAGGACGTCGGCGCGCAGATCGACCGTGCCCTGCAGTTGCTCAAACTTCATCAAAGCCAATTGAACCCTGCCGATCAGGCGCTGGTCAGTGAGTTGCTGGCGCAGAAAAAAGCCATCGGCGCTCACGTCCAGGCCTTGGCGAAAGCCACGGCGGGCGGCCTGCGGATCCGCGTCCACGGTGACTTGCACCTGGGCCAGGTACTGGTGGTGAAAGGCGATGCCTACTTGATCGACTTTGAAGGCGAACCGGCGCGGCCGCTGCATGAACGGCGCGGCAAGCACAGCCCGTATAAAGATGTGAGTGGTGTGCTGCGTTCGTTTGATTACGCCGCCGCCATGGCCCTGAATGTGCAAGGCGTGGATCACTCGCCGGAGGCGGACATCGCCCGCAAACGTGTGACCGACCGTTACTTGAGTGAGGCGCGTGAGGCATTTATCCAGGCTTATCATCAGGCTACGACTACACTGGCGCATGACTGGCAGGATGCCAAAGGCCAGAGCGCCGCGCTGACGTTGTTCAGTTTGGAGAAGGCCGCGTACGAAGTGGCTTACGAAGCGGAAAATCGCCCGACCTGGTTGCCGGTGCCGTTGCAAGGTTTGCACGGCCTGCTCAGTGGGCTAACACCTATATCGAAAACTGCACGCGGTGGGGAGACGTCATGAGCTTTACAAATAAAGAACCGCTGCAACCGAAGTTGACGGCCATGCCGGCGTCCAAGGACGTCGAAGCACTGGTCAGAGCCGAACATCACGACCCGTTCTCGATTCTCGGGCCCCATGATGACGAGCAGGGCGGGCAATTTATCCGCGCGTTCCTGCCTGAAGCCTTGAGTGTAAAGGTCTTGGCCCGTGACAGCGGCGAACAAATCGGCAGCCTCGACGCAACCCAAGTGCCGGGTCTGTTTGTGGGGCATTTCGCCACTCGCCAGGAATATCTGCTGAAGATCCAGTGGGCCGGCGGCGAGCAAATCACCGAAGACCCCTACAGTTTCAGCCAGTTGCTGCTCGGTGAAATGGACCTGTACCTGTTTGCCGAAGGCAATCACCGTGACCTGAGCAGCTGCCTCGGCGCCCAGGTGACCAGCGTCGACGGCGTGCAAGGCGTGCGCTTCGCCGTGTGGGCCCCGAATGCGCGGCGCGTGTCGGTGGTGGGCGATTTCAATATCTGGGATGGCCGCCGTCACCCGATGCGCCTGCGTCACCCGTCCGGCGTGTGGGAGATCTTCATTCCGCGCCTGCAACCGGGCGCAGCCTACAAGTACGAAATTCTCGGCGCCCACGGCATTCTGCCACTTAAGGCCGACCCGATGGCCTTGGCCACCCAGTTGCCGCCCGACACCGCGTCGAAAGTCGCCGCGCCGTTGCAGGTGGATTGGCAAGACCATGAGTGGATGCAGTCGCGCGCCGACAAGCAGAAACCCACAGCGCCGCTGTCGATCTATGAGCTGCACGTCGGTTCCTGGCAGTGCGAATTGGACGAGGCCGGTGAAGTGTCCCGCCAGTACGGCTGGCGCGAACTGGCTGAGCGTCTGATTCCGTATGTGCAGGAATTGGGCTTCACCCACATCGAACTGATGCCGATCATGGAACACCCGTTCGGCGGTTCCTGGGGCTATCAGGCGTTGTCGCAATTTGCCCCGAGTGCGCGTTTTGGTTCGCCGGAAGATTTCGGCTTTTTCATCAACGCGCTGCACCAGGCCAATATTGGCGTGATCCTCGACTGGGTGCCGGCGCATTTTCCCACCGACACCCACGGCCTGGCCCAGTTTGACGGCACGGCGCTCTACGAATACGCCAACCCGCTGGAAGGCTTCCATCAGGATTGGGACACGCTGATCTACAACCTGGGCCGCACCGAAGTGCACGGTTTTATGCTGGCCTCGGCATTGCACTGGCTAAAACACTTCCATATCGACGGTTTGCGTGTGGATGCCGTGGCGTCGATGCTGTACCGCGACTATTCGCGTAAAGCCGGTGAGTGGGTGCCCAACCGCCACGGCGGCCGCGAGAACCTGGAGGCCATCGACTTCCTGCGCCACTTGAACGACGTGGTGGCACTGGAAGCGCCGGGCGCGCTGGTGATTGCCGAAGAGTCGACCGCCTGGCCCGGCGTCAGCCAGAGCACCCAGCAAGGTGGCCTGGGCTTCAATTACAAGTGGAACATGGGCTGGATGCACGACTCGCTGCATTACATCCAGCAAGACCCGGTGTACCGCGCCCATCATCACAACGAGTTGAGTTTCGGCCTGGTGTATGCCTGGTCCGAGCGGTTTATCCTGCCGATTTCCCACGATGAAGTGGTGCACGGCAAGCACTCGCTGATCGACAAGATGCCCGGCGACCGCTGGCAGAAGTTCGCCAACCTGCGCGCTTACCTGAGTTTCATGTGGATGCACCCCGGCAAGAAACTGCTGTTCATGGGTTGCGAATTCGGCCAATGGCGGGAATGGAACCACGACCAGCAGCTGGACTGGTACCTGCTGCAATACCCCGAACACCGGGGCGTGCAGAAGCTGGTTGGCGACCTCAACCGCCTGTACCGCGAGGAACCGGCGTTGCATGAACAGGACGACGCCCCGCAAGGTTTCCAATGGTTGATCGGCGACGATGCGATCAACAGCGTCTACGCTTGGCTACGCTGGAGCAAAGACGGCAAGCCGGTCCTGGTGGTCGCCAACTTCACCCCGGTGCCGCGTGAGGCGTATGCGGTCGGCGTGCCGTTTGCCGGGCGTTGGAGCGAGGTGATCAACAGTGATGCCGACATGTATGCCGGTTCCAACTTCGGCAATGGCGGGGAAGTGTTTACTCAGGATGAGCCGCGTCATGGGCAACCGGTGTCGCTGTCGTTGAACCTGCCGCCGTTGGGCGTGTTGATTCTGCGCCCGGAAACGCTTTAAGGGCTCTAGCATGGCGGATTCTGTTGTCCGCGCTACTGGCAGGGTGCCACAATGGCGCCTTTGTCGTGGCAGTCGAAGCAGGCGTATTTAATGAACGGCCTTGGGCGTGGACAGGAACAGGATTGCTTTATCGAGGAGCAGGTGCGAACGGACCGTTTGCACCAGCTGTTTCGCCAATCGTTCGCCGCCATTTTCGGCAGTTACCTGGGCGCCGTGATGCTCTGCTGGCTGTGCTGGGACCGTTTCGACCACAAGGTCATGCTGGTCTGGCTGGTGGTGCTGGCAGTTACCTCGCTGTTGCGTGTCAAGATGTTCACCGAATGGTTTCGCTGCCCTGACAACGAGCGCACGCCCGACCGCTGGGAACGCCGTTACTGGGTCACGCTAATGCTCTCTGCGGGTGTCTGGGGGATCGGCGCCCTGGCGGTCATGCCCCCCGACGATCGTGTATCGCAAGTGCTGGTCATGCTGTTTACCGTCGGCATGTCGGTCAGCGCGGTTTCCTGTTATTCCGCTTATCGCTACATGACCATGGGCTCCATGGCGCTGGTGCTCTTGCCGTGCACGCTGTGGTTGCTGTTCCAGCCATCGTCAATGCAAGTGGGCGTGGCGGTGGCGGTGTTGGTGTTCTCGACCTTTGTGGTCAGCGCCACACGCAAATTTTCCGATGCCTTGGAAAAGGCCTTCCGCCTGACCCGGCAAATGGAACGTGCCCACCATATTTCTACCCGCGCCGCACAGACCGATGAACTCACCGGGCTGATGAATCGCCGCGCATTCTTCGAACATGCCCAGCTGTTGTATGAGCAATGCCGTCATAACCAGCAGCCGCTGTGCGCATTGATGATGGACATGGATCACTTCAAGGACATCAACGACACCTACGGCCACCAGGCCGGCGACCAGGTGTTGCGCCAGATTGGCGGGGTGATCAGTGCGTCGTTTCGCCAGGCCGATGTGTATGGCCGGCTCGGGGGCGAGGAGTTTGCGGTGTTGTTGCCCAATACGTCGCTGGAGACCGCGCGGGGCATCGCCGAGCAACTGGTCAAGGCGATTTCGGGCCTGGCTTCAGCGCCCGTGCAGGGCTTGACCGCCAGCCTCGGCGTGGCCACCACCCGCAGCCTCGACCAGGACCTGCACAGCCTGATGAACACCGCCGACAAGGCGCTGTATCGCGCCAAGGCCATGGGCCGCAATCAAGTGGCGGTGGCGGAATAAAGCCTCAGTCCTTGCGCATCGATTTGGCCAACGCCTGCGCCACCTGCTCGGCGGAGTAGGGCTTGGGCAGGAACTCAAACCCGTCGTAACCACTGTCGGCCAGCTCTTCGCTGTAGCCCGACGTCAACACCACCGGCAGATCCGGCCGGCGCTCGCGCAGCAGCTTGGCCATGGCCACGCCGGTCATGCCGGGCATCACCACATCCGAGAAAATCGCGTCGAAGCCCGTAACCGCAGGGCCAGCCAGCGTGAGTGCCTGTTCTGCATGGGTGGCCCAGGTGGTCTGGTAGCCCAGGTCCTGCAAGATCTGATTGGCGAAACGGCCGACTTCCAGGTTGTCTTCGACGATCAGGATATGGCACAGCGAGGTGTCGTGAGCCAGGCTGCGCGCGTCCTGTACCAGGTTGGACGGCACAGCCGCAGCTTCAGCTGCGGGCAAATACAGGGTAAACACGCTGCCTTGGCCAAGGTGGCTGGCCACATCGACGTTGCCGCCCGACTGCTTGGCAAACCCGAACACCTGCGACAAGCCCAGGCCAGTGCCTTTGCCCACGGCCTTGGTGGTAAAGAACGGCTCGAAAATGCGCTCCACGGTGCCGTCGTCAATGCCGCTGCCGGTATCGGCCAGTGCAATCGCCACAAACGGCTGGCGGGCTTCGGCCTCGCCACGAATGCGTGGCAGCGCCGTCAGCGTGCTCACGCGCAGCGTAAGGGTGCCGCACCCGTCCATGGCATCCCGGGCGTTGAGCGCGATGTTGATCAATGCGGTTTCGAACTGGCTGGGGTCGACGCGCACGTAGCAAGGCTGGTGCGGCAGTTCAATCTGCACATGGATGCGTGCGCCGGTGACGCTTTCGAGCATCTCGCCGATGTTTTTCACCCGCAGGCACACATCGAAAACTTCCGGGTTCAGCGGTTGGCGACGGGCGAACGCGAGCAATTGGCTGGTGAGCTTGCTGGCGCGCTCGACCGTGTCCGACACGGCGCCCATATAGCGTTGGCGCCGCTCTTCGGACAAACCTGGCTGGCGCAAGAAGTCCACCGAGGAGCGAATAATCGTCAGCAGGTTGTTGAAGTCATGGGCCACGCCGCCGGTCAACTGGCCAATCGCTTCGAGCTTTTGCGACTGGTGCAGCGCAGCCTCGGCCTGGGTCAAGGCGTGGGTGCGTTGTTCTACCCGCTGCTCCAGCGTCGCGTTCAGCTCGGTAATGGCGGCAAGGCCTTCGCGTACGGCAGCGTCGGCGCGCACGCGCTCGATATGCGCCCAGGAGCGCTCGGTGACTTCACCCACCAATGCCAGGTCGTACGGCGACCACAGGCGCGCGGATTTGTGGTGCACGGCCATCAGCGCGGTCAGGCGCCCGTCCTTGATCAGCGGGAAACACACGGTCGCCGTGGCGCCCAGGGCCTGGTAGCTGGCCGATTCTTCGGGCGGGAATTCGTCGCGATTGTCGCGAATCACCAGCGCTTCACCGGCGCGCAACTGCTTGACCGCACGGGCGCCGAACGACGCCAGGCTGTAACGCCCGACGATACTCGGCGAGCCGGGCGCGGCCCAGTTGCCGCGAATGGTGAAGCCGTCTTCATCGGCGTCCATATCGGCATAGGCGCAATTGGACACTGACAGGTGCTCGGCCAACAGACGCGTGGTGGTGGTCATGATGGCTTCGGCGTCGGTGGCGTTGGTCACGGCGCTGCCGATGGCATCCAGTACGGCCAGGCGGCGCGCGAGGAACACGGTGGCGGTGGTCTCAGTGACGGTATTGAGCATGCCGACGACCGTGCCTTGAGGGTCGCGCAAAGGGCTGTAGCAAAACGTGAAGTAGGCCTGTTCGGGGCCGTTACCGCGCTCTATCACCAACGGAAAGTTTTCGACGTAGGTCGCATGCCCTTGAAAGGCTGCGTCAGCTATCGGACTGACTTCATCCCAGACCTCACGCCAGGTCTCGCTGAACGGCCGCCCCAATGAATACGGTTTATCGCCAAGAATAGGCACAAATGCATCGTTGTAGAGCGTGATCAGGTGTGGCCCCCAAACAATGGCGTGGGGGAAGCTTGAGGCAAAGCACAGGGCCACCGTGGTCTTGAGTACATCAGGCCACTGCTCCAGCGGGCCGAGTGGGGTACTGGCCCAATCGTGCTGGCGAACCCTCTCAGCCATGTCGCTGCTGCTTTGCAGCCAATTCATCATCGGGTGAACACCTTATTTGCCGCGGCCTCTGGAATGCCTGAAAACATCAGCACATCCAGCTACAGACCTGCATGGACGTTGCCAGTTCAGCGCAATTATCCATGAGATGGCACTTTGATGCTCTCTCCAAATGAACAGATAAAGGCGGCGGCGTTAAACGCGCCGCCTGACCGTTATTGCGAACCGAAAACCCCGGTCCAATAAATCCCGGCGTCACTCTTTGGATCCATGGCATAGGCCGCGCCCAATTCGCGAAATTGCGGGTTCATCAAGTTGGCGCAATGGCCTGGGCTGGCGAGCCAGCCGTCCACGACTTTACGCGGGGTGTCGAGGCCCGCCGCGATGTTCTCGCCGATGTTTTTCGCGATATACCCGGCCAGCTCGGCCCGGTCGCCGGGTGTGCGGCCATCGTGGTCGAGGTGGTCGAAGAAGTTGCCGTTGGCCATGTTGCGGGTGTGGCTGTTGGCGGCACCGGCCAGGTCATCGTTCCACGACAGCGGCGTGGTTGCCGTGAACGCTTGGGTGCCACATTGGCGCGGTTGCGCGCGGGCGGCATTGACCAGGTTGAGCAGTTGCTTGCCTTCGGTCTGCCAATCGCCCAGGCCGCTGGACAGCAGCGGGCGTGCCAGCACGATGCGCCAGTCCTGGCCGCTGTTGCTCACGCCGATGTCGACAAATTGCGGGTCGAGCACCACGCGGCAGAAACTCTCGCGCACGGCCTTCATGGCGGCCTGGGCATCCTTGGGGCCTGACAGGCTGATGGCCTGCACGTTGACCATCGGGTACGCGGCCCGCGCCAGCGCCTGCTGCAAGTCGCCGACATTGGTTGCCGGCAGCACCAGCCGCGTATCGCTGGCCAAGGGTGGCAGTTCCTGGGAACCCTGGTTACCGCAGCGCTGCACCTGGCTGCGGTACTGATTGATCTGTTGCACCAACTGACTTTCTTCATTCGCCATCGCGCTGGCGCAGAACGCCAGACTGGCGGCCAGCGTCGTAAGACCCATCATCAATGACAGCACGCGCATGGACGTTACCCTTGAGCTTGAAAGTGCCCATGATGCGCGATGTAACCCGGTCTGGCGCAACGCCTTTTTTGTTTTTTTGCCTCAACGGGTGTTCTGCAGGCCGTTCACGGCGCTGTGGCGGCGCCAGGCAAAGGTGCTGGCGGCGATGATCAAGGCCAGTGCCACGGCGAAGGTCACGTGCAGGCCATTAGCCACGGCTTGCCCCGTGGCGTGGGTTACATCGGGGCTGGCCCAGGCAAACACTGCGCCCAGGCCCGAGGCGCCAACAATCAGGCCGAGGTTGCGCGACAGGTTCAGCAGGCCGGAAATGGTGCCGCGTCGCGAGGCTGCGACATCGCTCATCACCGCAGTGTTATTGGCGGCCTGGAACAGGCTGTAGCCCAGCGTCAACAGGATCAGCGAGGCCAGGTACGCCAACAGGCCTGCGGCGAGAGACAGTGACAAGGCGCCGAAGGCCATGAGGCCCAACCCCGTGAGGGTCATGCGCTGGCTGCCGAAGCGGTCGGTGAGGTGGCCCGCCGGTAGGCCGTTGAGCGCTGAGACACAGGGCCCGACCGCCATCGTCAGGCCCATTGCGGCGGAGTCGAGCCCCAGGCCATGGGACAAATAGAACGGCCCGACCACGAAGGTAGCCATGATCACCGCCGACACCAACGCACTCATCGCCAAGCCGGCGCGCAACGCTGGCTCGCGCAATGGCACCCAGAATGCCTCACGCGAAGTTGCGGTGCCGTGCTGCCGATCCACCGGCAAATAACGCCAGGCGAGGGCGGCAGCCAACACGCCCAATGGCACACCCACCAGAAACAACGCGCGCCAGCCCCACACACCGAGCAGCACGCCGCCGACACTCGGGCCCATGGCCGTGCCCACGGCTGACATCGTGCCGAGCAAGCCCATCACGCGCCCGGTGCGCTCTTTGGTAACGGTGTCGCCGACCATGCCCAAGGTCATCGCCATCATGACCGCCGCACCCAGGCCTTGCAGGATGCGCGCGCCAATCAGCCATTCAAGTGTGGGCGCGACGCCGCACAGCGCGCAGGCCAGGGTGAACAGCAGCAAGCCCATGACCAACAGCCGACGGCGCCCGAAGCGATCACCGAGGCCGCCGGCGTTGACGATTACCGCCGTGATCGCCAACAGGTAGGCCAGCACCACCCATTGCACGGCGTGAAACGATGCATCAAACACCTGCGCCAAGCGCGGCAGGCCGACATTGGCGATGCTGGTGCCGAGCGAGGCCAGCAACATGGACAGCGACAGCGCGACGAGGCTGCCTCTTGGAGACGTGTGCATGGGGCGATTCCTTGAATGAACGTAGCTGTCGCCAATCTACGTCGTCGCCTAATCTGGCGGAAGGCGCACGGTTTGCAGCCTATACGTGCATCAAACGCCTTATAAGGAGTGCCCATGCCCGATCTCAACTTGCTGATCACCCTGGATGTGTTGCTCACCGAAGGCAGTGTCGCGCGTGCGGCCCAGCGCTTGCGCCTGAGCCCGTCGGCCATGAGCCGCGCACTCGCACGCTTGCGCGAAACCACCGGCGACCCCTTGCTGGTGCGCGCCGGGCGCGGCCTGGTGCCGACGCCGCGCGCGCTCGAGCTACGTGAGCAGGTCAGCCGACTGGTGCAGGAGGCGCAGACGGTACTGCGCCCCGCGCAAACCTTGGACATGGGGCAGGTGACGCGCACTTTTACGCTGCGCGCCAGCGAGGAATTTGTCGAAAACCTCGGGCCGGCGTTGCTGGCGCGTATCGCTCAGGAGGCGCCTGGCGTGCGCTTGCACTTCGTCAACAAAACCGACAACGACTCTGCGCTGCTGCGCGAGGGCAGCGTCGACTTGGTGATCGGTGTGGTCGACCCCGGCGCCGGCCCTGAGGTGCTGACCCAGGCGCTGTTTCGTGATCGCCTGGTTGGCGTGGTGCGCAGCGGCCATCCGCTGAGCCAGGGCGCCGTCAGCGCCGAGCGTTTCGCCGAAGGCCGGCACGTGTACGTCTCCAGGCGCGGGCTCGACCGTGGCCAGGTCGACGAGGCCCTGCAAGCACAAGGCCTGAACCGTGACATCAGCACCATCGTTGCCGGGTTTGCCACCGCGATTGCCCTGGCCCGCGACACAGACCTGATCGCCAGCGTGCCCGAACGCTATACCGTCAACCAACGCGAGGGGCTCTACAGCTTTGCGCTGCCGTTATCGATACCGACGTTTACCGTGGCCATGCTCTGGCACCCACGCCAGGACGCCGACCTGGCGCATCGCTGGTTGCGCGGTTGTTTGCGCGAGGTGTGCGGGCCATGACCCGGCTGCAACAGGTACAATCGCCGCTGCCTTGACGCGAAACCCCAGGAATTTGCATGTTCAGCCTTACCCGCTACACCACACCGTGCCCCGAGCCGATCAACGCGCAGATCCTGCAGATGGTGGTGGATAACCTCACCGACATCAGCAGCGTGGCGCTGCCGCCGAGTAACTTGCTCTACAACATCTACCAGTACGCCATTGGCTTTGAGGTGCACCTGTACCTGGAGGCACTGAACGGCTCGAAAGGCATTGCCGTTGAACTGGTGGTGGCGATGGACGCGGAACAGCTGGTGGGCTTTTGCCTGTACCTGCCGGTCAAGGATGACCCGCAAGCCTGCGGCGTCGCGTTCATGGCGGTGCAGGCCGGCAGGCGCCGCCAGGGTGTGGCCCGCGCGATGATTGAGGACGTGCTGGCGCGCTATCCCCACGCCGAGTTGGCCTGTGCGGTGGAAAAGGTCCCGGCTTTTGCGGCCATGGGTTTTCAAGTACGCGGCGCGCGCGGCACGCAGGTGCTGATGAACACCCGGGACTACGGCACTGACGGTTTGATGGGCGTGCTGGACGTGGCGGCGATTTATAGCTCGCTGGAAGTGCGACAGATTCACACGTACCTGCTGCAAAAACACGGCAGGCGCGCGATGGTGGATGCCGAGAAACAACGCGATCGGCACCTCGATCAGTTGGTGCGCAAGGTTCAGCGGTTTATCGCTGAACAATAAAGTGCCCGCTGTGGTTGCTGTGGCGAGCGGGCTTGCC
>NZ_JACAPL010000019.1:62270-69771 GCF_013385735.1 Pseudomonas sp. D2002
GCTTGCCACGACAGGCCTGCTTGCCACAATTGCTCACTGACCGCAGCAAGCCTGTTTGCTACAAGTGCTTAGGGCTTGGCCAGGTTCCAGTTGCCGCCAACGCCGTCACCGGTGATGTCGCCCGGTTTGCTGTCCTTGACCCAGGTGTACAGCGCCTGGCCTTTGTAGGCCCATTGTTTGCTGCCGTCGTCACGGGTGATCACGGTGTAGCCGTCGGCATCTTTTGCCGCCGCCTGGGCGGTGAACGCCGGCCAGTTGGCCAGGCATTGGCCGTTGCACACCGATTTACCCGCGCTGTCTTTGGCGAAGGTGTAAAGGGTCATCCCTTTGCTGTCCACCAGTACTTTGCCTTTGGCGCTGTCGGCCACTTTGGCCGGGGCGGCAAACGCCATGGACGACGCACAGGCAATCAGGACGGCACCAGCGAGGGAGAATTTTTTCAGCATGACGAGCTCCAGGGTGTTTTCGAATTGGGGGTCTGGCCTTGTGCTGTATTCACAAGCCGTACTCAGGTAAACACCCGTCGCGCCGCTTTATTCCCCCCGCGTGAACAATTATTTAACTGCGCCCGCGATTGACATCCGAGTGGCTGCTGGAGCCTGAAAGCGCTGGCGCCCAGGCGCATTTGACGACAGCAGGACCGAGTCTGTGCGAAAAGCCCGGAACTCAATCAAGCATTGGCACCACAGACTGTCTGCTGATCAACGCAGTTGGTTCAGCGTTCCTACTACTTTATTTGGAGTTCCCTCTATGAACATTGGCGGATTAAGCGCTGGGTCTGCACTCAGCAACGTTGATATGTCTCAGATGAACAGCAAGAACACTGGCGATGAACAAGCCTGCGACGCTAAGAGAAACGATGAAAAGCGTATTCAGGCTGACGTAAACTCCAAGTCGCAGAGCGAAATGGTGAACCTGAGTCCGGTCGCCAATATGCTGCCGGAAAACGATCAGCAGATCTCGTTCTGATTGAGCAGCCTGCACGACTGGCATGACAAAGCGCTCGGATTTCAGCCTTCGCGAAACAAATCGTGGGCATCGAGCAAGCGGTAGGCAATTTCCGGGCGCTTTTCCATGCCGCGCCGAATAGCTGCCGGAATCGACTGCCGGGTCTTGCGGCACAGGCCCGGCAGGTCGTCGATAACAATCTGTATACCGCGCATGCTCTTGACCTCGGTGTAGCCCGGCGCGACATGCACGCGGATGCCCAATTGCTGGTACATCAGCTGCTGCATGCGCTCCAGGTCTTGCAGGCTCTTGAGGTCTTCGAGGCGCTCAATCAGCTTTTTCTCTTCCTGGCGTGTCAGGTTCAAAATGCGCAGATCGGCGCCGGGCGCCTGCAGCAGTTGTTCGCGTTCGCAGACACAGGCACCGGGTGGGCAGGGTTGGCGAATGTTCATATGCAAGCCCTCCCCAATGGCGATGCTGCTGCTTTAGTAGCTCAGTGCGACCCCAAGACTGCCCAGGGCCTTCCAGTACTCAGGGTAGGTCTTTGCCACGCAATCGGGGTCTTGAATGCGGATACCCGAGACTTTCAGCCCGGCGAGGGCAAAGCACATGGCGATGCGGTGGTCGGCGTGGGTGTCGATCAGCGCGTTGCACGATGTACCGGCCAAGGCTGGATCGCTGGCCACCAGCAGATCGTCACCTTCAATGCTGGCCAAACCCGGACGAATTTCATTCAGGCCGTCGTGCAGCGCCTGCACACGGTCGCATTCCTTTACACGCAGGTTGGCCAATTCGGTAAAGCGTACCGGGGTGTTGTTGAACGCCGCGAGTACCGCCAGGGTCGGGATCGCGTCCTGCATTTGCGAGCCTACGACGGTGGCCTGCATGTTCGGGAATTGGGCGATCACGGCTTGGGCCTTGGCGTCCGGCTGGGTGAAATCCTGTGCCGCCACGCCAATGTCGATGCGCCCGCCGGTCAATACTTCGGCGGCCCACAAATAGGTCGCAGCGGAAGCATCGGGTTCAATCAGGTAGTCGTGGGCGGTGTAGCCGGTCGGGGCCACGCGCCAGGTGGTGTCGTCGACGACGTCGACCTGCGCGCCAAAGGCTCGCATGCAGTCCAGGGTCAGGTCCACGTAGCCACGCGCGCCGATGTCCTTGCCGGTCAATGCCACGTCAATCGGGGCTTCGCCGCAGGCCGCAAGCATCAGCAAGGCCGACACGTACTGGCTGGACAAACCGCCATCGATTTCAAAGCGCTTGGCCTGCACCTTGCCGACGCCGTGCACGGTCACCGGCGGGCAGCCAGTGGGGCTGTCGACGCGGAGGCCATTTTGGCCAAGGGTGGCCAGCAGCGGGCCAATCGGGCGTTTTTGCATGTAGTCGTCGCCGGTCAGCACCACGGTGCCTTGCACGGTCGCCACGGCGGCCGTGAGAAAGCGCATCGCGGTGCCGGCGTTGCCGAGGAACAGCGGCTGCGCCGGCAATTGCAGCTTGCCGGAGCTGGTGACGACGAAGGTGGTGTCGTCCGGCTCATCGATGCTCACGCCCATCTGGCGCAGGGCCACCGACATGTGGCGGGTGTCATCGCTTTTCAGCGCGCCGCTCAAGCGGCTGGTGCCCTTGGCCAGGGCCGCCAGCAACAGGGCGCGGTTGGTAATGGACTTGGAGCCGGGGGGCGCGACCTTGCCGTTCAGGGCGAAATTGGGCGGTGTAACGGTCACGGTTTTCTGCGAACTCAAGGTGCAAGGCTCCTGATCAAGGCGAGGTGGTGCGCAGTGGCGCGACGGGACCCGAATAATCAGCCAAACACGCCACGCTTGTCGAGCAGGGATCGTTGTGCGGCGTGTATTGCCGCGTAATCCGCTGGCGGACAGTGATCAGCGTTTGCTCAACCAGTAATCATGCAGTGCCCGCGCAGCCGGTTCGATTGCGCTGACTCGCTGTTGATGGGCGTCTACATCCAGGTCCGCCGGCAACTCGAAGTTGTCCTGCTCGGCACACCAGGAAATTTTCTCCAGCAGTGCGGCCTGCTCGACGGGCAGTTCAGGCCAATTGCCAATCGCGGCGCCACGGATGTAGCCAAAGCACCATTCCTCAGCCAGCGTCACGACTTGGCCCTGATGTTCGGTGTCATCGAAGCGGGCCTTGAAACCTTGCGCATCGGTTGCCAGCTGCGCGGCGAGGGTATTCATATGGCGCACGCACAGTTCCAGGAACTGCTGGGCCTCTTCAGCGTTCTCCCAGTCCGGGTTCTGCCCACCCCAAATGGCCGGGAACCACTGCGCGACGTCCACTTGCGCCGGGCTTGAAACCAGCGCGGTGAAGTAGCCGTCGAGTTCGGCCAGGTTCAGCACCGAATGATCGTCGCCGTATTTGAGCAGGGTGTCTTCGATGAATTCGAAATCGGCGGCGTTGAGAGGTTGGGTGTGCATGGCATTTCCTTTGAGCGTCGAGCGCCGCGAGTGGGGCGGCTTAAAGCGCAAAGGATGGCGCTTAGGCGGGCTTTTTTCCAGCGTTTTCCCAGCGCGCGCACAGCTTGCTCACGCACATTGAGCCCACCACCGCGAGGATGATCGGCACCAGAAAGTCGTGATCGATGCGGGTAAATTCAGCCACCAGCACAATTGCGGTCAGCGGCATGCTCATGCTCGCCGCCAGGAACGCCGCCGCGCCGATGATTGCAAAGGCCCCCAATGGCACACCGGGCCACGCCAGGCTCCAGGCGCCGCCGAGGATGATTGCCAATAAGGCACCATTCGCCAGCCCCGGCGTCAGCAGGCCGCCTTCGGCCCCGGCGCGCAGGCTGCTGGCGGTGATCAGCACCTTGACCACCAGCAGAATGGCGGCCAGGGTGATCGTCAGTTCATTGTCGAAGCCCAATTGCGCCGGGCCTTTGCCATTGCCGAGGATTTGCGGCAGCAGCATCGCCAGCCCGCCGATGATCGTGAAGTTGAGCAGCGCCAACACCGGCAGGCGCCAGCCACGCGCGGCATTCACCCTGGCGGCGCCGGTAAAGCGGGTAAAACCGTAGGCGGCCAGGCCAAACACCGGCCCGCACACCACCGCCCAGGCGATCAGCGCCGGGCTCAGCACAAAGTGCGGCACTACATATTGCGACTCTGCGCCCAGGCCGATCCACGCCACCGCCGCACCAATGGCCGAGGTTGCCAGCGCAATCACCGCCGCCGGCCAGCTGAATGCGGCTACCAGCACTTCCAGCACAAACACCGCGCCGCCCAGCGGCACGTTGTACACCGCCGCGAGCCCGGCACCCGCGCCGCAGGCCACGATTAATCGGTGCATCCGGGGTTCCAGGCGTGCGCGCTGGGACAACCAGCTTGCTACCACCGCGCCTACTTCACGCGGCGCTACTTCGCGTCCCAATGGCGAGCCGAGGGCCACAGTGATGATCTGCAACAGGGCGTGGGCGAGGGTGGTTTTGGGCGGCATGCTCGGCATCTTTTCCGACACCGCCTGCTTGATGCTCACCAGTGGGCGGCCATAGCGATAGATCGTCCACCAACCCACGCCGGCGACCAGGCCGCACATCACCAGGACGATAAACCGGCGCTCCGGCGCGGCGGCCGTCACGCCCCATAAGAAGGTTTCATGACTGACCAGGCTGTCGAGGCTGTAGCCGTAAGCCAGGTGCTGGATGCCATGCAGCAGCAACGCCAGAAGCATGCCGCCCAGGCCGGCGCCGATACCGGTCAGCACGACCACCAGGGCCAGAATCAACGATGAACGAAACGTGGACGGCATACACGGCTCCAGGCAAGGGCCCTGATTGTATAGCCGATAACGCGCGCTTCCGGGATGAAATGTAACGCGGGTGCATGAACCGCACGCCCACAACATTCCATTACGTTGCCAGTCCCGTTTTTGGCCGATGCGCCGTCGCGCTCCCTTGTTATAGTTCGGGCCTTATCACTCGCCAGTCAGGGATCACTGCCATGTCCGAATACCACGCTTTCGTCGTCGAACTCACCGGCAACGTTGCCCATGTGCAGATCAACCGCCCGGAAAAGATCAACGCGATGAACGCGGCGTTCTGGACCGAAATCATCGACATCTTCCAATGGGTCGAAGACACCGACGCTGTGCGCGCCGTGGTGCTCAGCGGCGCCGGCAAGCATTTTTCTTCCGGTATCGACCTGATGATGCTCGCCTCGGTGGCCAATGAATTCGGCAAGGACGTGGGCCGCAACGCACGCCTGCTGCGCCGCAAGATCCTCGAACTGCAAGCCTCGTTCAATGCCGTCGACAACTGCCGCAAGCCCGTGCTGGCGGCGATCCACGGTTACTGCATCGGCGGCGCCATCGACCTGATCAGCGCTTGTGACATGCGCTACGCCGCTGAAGACGCGCAATTTTCGATCAAGGAAATCGACATCGGCATGGCCGCCGATGTCGGCACCTTGCAGCGCCTGCCGCGCATCGTCGGCGACGGTATGCTGCGTGAGTTGGCCTACACCGGCCGCCAGTTTGGTGCCGAGGAAGCGCGCAGCATCGGGCTGGTGAATCGCGTGTACGCGGATTACGAAAGCCTGCTGGCCGGGGTGATGGAAATTGCCCGGCAGATCGCCGCCAAGTCGCCGATTGCCGTGACCGGCACCAAGGCCATGATCAGCTACATGCGTGACCACTCGGTCAATGATGGTTTGGAATACGTTGCCACCTGGAACTCGGCTATGTTGCAATCCAACGACTTGCGCGTGGCCATCGCGGCCCATATGAGTAAGCAGAAACCCGAATTCGTGGATTGACCGACATGACCCCAGGCTGGATTACCACAACGCTGCTGGACAACGACGCCCCCGGCGGCTGGGCCGTCGCCCGCAGCCGCGAAGGCTTTTTGCATGACACCAACGGCCCGCTGTTCCCGCGTGAATGGCTCAAGCGCCAGGACCTTTCAGTGTTCGCCGAACACGGCATCGGCCACCTCGACGGCGAGCCGGTGTACCTGCTGGAACTCAACGCCGCCAGTGAAGTGCCCGGTTGCAGTTGGCAGGGCCTGCGCGGCTTCATGCTGCAAGGCGACCACACGCTGTACAAAGTGCTGGGCTACGCCGCGCAAATCGGCACCTGGGCGCGCGAGCACCGCTTTTGTGGCAGTTGCGGCCAGGCCATGGTCCAGGTGCCGCGCGAGCGTGCGATGTTCTGCCAGGCCTGCGACCTGCGCAGCTACCCACGCATTTCGCCGAGCATGATTGTGCTGGTGACGCGCGGCGACGAGATTCTGCTGGCACGCTCGCCGCGTTTCGTCACGGGCGTCTACAGCACCCTGGCCGGGTTTGCCGAGCCGGGTGAGTCGGCTGAAGACTGCCTGATTCGCGAAGTGCGCGAAGAAGTGCAGGTGGAGGTCAAGAACATCCAGTACATGGGCAGCCAGTGCTGGCCGTTCCCGCATTCGATGATGCTGGGCTTCCATGCCGAGTACGCCGGTGGCGATATCGTGCCCCAGGCCGATGAGATCGAAGACGCGCAGTGGTTCAACATCCACGACCTGCCGCCGTTGCCGGCGTCACGTTCGATTGCGCGTTACCTGATCGACCTCTACCTGGCGCGCCGTTTAGGTCACGCTGAACCAGTGCTGCCAGGCTAGGCGCACCGTCAGGCCGAGGACCACGGTGATAAACACCGGGCGAATGAATTTGGCGCCGCCGCTGATCGCGCTGCGTGCGCCAAAGAACGCGCCACACATCACCGAGAAGCCCATCGCCAGGCCGACAATCCAATCCACCGAGCCGTTGAAGATAAACACTGACAGCGCCGCCGCGTTGCTGACGAAGTTCATGCTGCGCGCCACGCCGCTGGCTTTGACCAGGTCGATGGGGTGCAGCAGCATCGTGCTCACGGTCCAGAACGCGCCGGTGCCGGGGCCGGCCACGCCATCGTAGAAGCCCAGGCCGAAGCCTTGGGTGGCTTGCCATTTCTTCTTGATCGGTGCGTCAAAGTCGAGCGGCGCCTTGGGCGTGCCGCCGAACAGCAGGTACACACCGCAGCCGAAGACGATCACCGGGAGCATTTTGTTCAGGGTTTCGGCGGGCAGGTAGTGGGCGACCACCGCGCCAGCGAGGGCGCCGATCAGGGTGCCGACGATGGCGTGCACCCATTGGCGCGGGTGGAACAGCTTGCGTCGGTAGAAGGTGAAACTGGCGGTGGCGGAGCCGAAGGTGGAGCTGAGTTTGTTGGTGCCCAGTACCATGTGCGGCGGCATGCCGGCGGTGAGCAGGGCCGGCGTGGTGAGCAGGCCGCCGCCGCCGGCGATGGCGTCGATGAAGCCGGCTATAAACGCAACGACGGCAAGAATGGCGAGGGTGGTCAGGTCAACGCTGAGTTCGAAGGGCATGGGCAGGGCTTATTCTTGGCAGGGCGCAGCGAAGGGGCTGCGCCAAAGGCCTGCATCTTACCTGCCGGATGTACACAGATCCAAATGTGGGAGCTGGGTTGATCAGACCTAGTACATATCCATTCCTGCGGTAACGGCCACTTAGGGTTCCGCTCTTACAGCGGCTCACTTTTTGAAGGACCAAAAAGTAAGCAAAAA
>NZ_JACAPL010000019.1:69886-70390 GCF_013385735.1 Pseudomonas sp. D2002
GTAGCCGACCTGAGTGGTTGAAGCAAAAGCAGGGCAAAAGCACATCTTCCTGATGTACTGCGATCCAAGTGTGGGAGCGGGCTTGCTCGCGAATGCGGTGGGTCAGCCGGCTCATGTGTCACTGACCCACCGCCTTCGCGAGCAAGCCCGCTCCCACAATTCAACCGAGTTCGGCCGCCAGACCGCTGTGCTCTGCTTTTCTGTGGGAGCTGGCTTGCCTGCGATGGCATCAACTCGGTGTACCTGACACACCGAGGTGTCTGCATCGCAGGCAAGCCAGCTCCCACATTTGATTGAGTTCAGCTTCAAAAATCAGGTCGGCTGTCAGGCCGCCTCGGCCTTGCTTTTGATCCAACCACTCAGGTCGGCTACTAGGCCGCCGTGCTCTGCTTTTGATCTTGCTTTTGATTTTGATCTTAGGCGCCCCGTTAAACCACGCTGGCCGAACGCAGGCTTGAATCCGTGGGTAACCCGGCAGGACGCCGGGTTAGCCGCGCTGGGCCA